>NZ_JBFUCX010000001.1:0-1041540 GCF_056405015.1 Mucilaginibacter sp. P2_A4
TAGTACGAGAGGACCGGGTTGGACTAACCTCTGGTGAATCTGTTATGGCGCCAGCTGTATTGCAGAGTAGCTACGTTGGGAATAGATAAGCGCTGAAAGCATCTAAGTGCGAAACTAGCCACAAGATGAGACTTCCATTGAGGGTCGTAGGAGACTACTACGTTGATAGGTCATAGGTATAAAGGTGGTGACATCATAGCCGAGTGATACTAATTGCCCGAAGCTTTCTCATAGCAGGTAATAATGGTGGCTGATGGCCAGTGGATCATAGTTCATAGCGATATGTACGATGAACCATGAACTATCAGCCACGAACAAAAACTAATACTGTTGTTTTCTTTGATCAAGAACTTCTTTCAATAATATGTCATTGTTTGTTAAGAACAAGGATGAATGGAACAAAGAATAAGGATGAAAAAGTCCTTGCTCCTTAGTCCCCAAATCCTTACTCCTAACCAACATTAAAAATATTCAGGTGCCTATATCGGCGGTGTCTACCTCTTCCCATTCCGAACAGAGAAGTCAAGCCCGCCAGAGCCGATGGTACTGCGGTAAAACGTGGGAGAGTAGGTCGGTGCCCAATCTTAAAAGCCCCAAAAGGCTGAATCGTGAAACCCTTCATCTATATGATGAGGGGTTTTTGCGTTTACAATAATCCACCCCATCCAGGACAGGTGTTCGCTTTTAACAAAGCATCACATTAACCTGTACTTTCTAAAAATCAATATGCTGACATTCAATATATTAACTGTTCGCTACTTTTCTACCTAAAAACAGACCCTACTATAAACCAATAACTTAACTTTTCACCAAACCCAGCCCGAACACCGCCGAACACTTGCATTCTCCTGACCCGAACATCTGGGAAAGTCAGCAAATGGAACAGGGCGGAATTAATTTATAGCACTACTTGCATTTTGCATTTCTCCCCGGGCTTGGCCCATAAGTGAAATACACCATTGTTACTCCTTTGCGCCTTATGTAATCCAGGAAGGCCTTGGAGTTGCGTTAATCCCGATCCTGTAAGGTTTGTCTGAAGATCGCATGGGGCCATAATTCTTTAACAGCAAAAATCCTGAAAGAAGAAAACAGAAGACAGTTAAACCGGGTTGTATAACCGGTTTAACTGTCTGGTTGCAATAGTCCCCTAAATATGTTGTAAACCCCGTTTATACAGAATTTACTCATAGTACTGTGAAATTTCGGTTTATGTAATTAATAAGTAAATTTTAAATATTGGTAAACAATTTGCATGTGTAAAAAATGTATAATACTGAAAATTAGAGTTTTATGTAATAAAATGTGAAATTTGTATTTAAATAAAAAAATCTAAGTTTTCAAAATTGTAACTTTGCTCCCAAATTAAAGCTCGTTCTCATCTAAAGTTCTAACTATGAAAATCGCAGATCAATCAAATACCATAACTACTTATTCCTCTGATGAAGCCTACCAAAAATCTCTTGATTATTTCAAAGGAGATGATTTGGCGGCAAGGGTTTGGGTGAATAAATACGCCCTGAAAGATTCTTATGGAAATATTTATGAGGGTACCCCGGATGATATGCACCATAGGATTGCAGCTGAAATTGCCCGGATTGAACAACGTTATCCAAATCCTTTATCAGAAGATGAGATTTTTGAGCTGATCAGGAACTTTAAATACATCATTCCGCAGGGAAGCCCGATGACAGGGATTGGAAACCCTTATCAAATTGCATCCCTTTCCAATTGTTTTGTAATTGGCAATAAAGGTGATTCTGATTCGTATGGAGGGATAATGAAAATAGACCAGGAACAGGTACAGCTCATGAAGAGACGCGGTGGCGTTGGGCATGATTTATCCCATATCCGTCCAAAAGGTTCGCCGGTTAAAAACTCTGCACTTACCTCTACCGGTATAGTTCCTTTTATGGAGCGTTTTTCTAATTCTACACGTGAAGTTGCGCAGGACGGAAGAAGGGGAGCGCTTATGCTTTCTGTGGCCATAAAACATCCGGACTCGGAAGATTTTATAGATGCAAAGCTGGAGCAGGGTAAAGTTACCGGCGCCAATGTTTCTGTACGTATTGATGATGAGTTTATGAAAGCGGTGGAAGCCGGGCAATCTTATCAGCAGCAATATCCTGTTGATAGTAAAACCCCGCTTTATAAGAAAGATATCGACCCAACCGTACTTTGGAAGAAAATTGTACACAATGCCTGGCGCTCTGCCGAGCCTGGCATTTTGTTTTGGGATACCATTATCCGTGAATCACTGCCGGACTGTTATGCTGATCTGGGTTATAAAACCGTTTCTACCAACCCTTGCGGTGAGATACCGCTTTGTCCGTATGATTCCTGCCGCTTGCTGGCCATTAACCTGTTCAGCTATGTTGTAGACCCTTTCACCGCCAAAGCAAGTTTTAATTGGGAGCTATTCAAGAAACACATCCATTCGGCCCAGCGCATGATGGATGATATTATCGACCTGGAGCTTGAAAAAATTGATGCTATCCTGCAAAAGATAGCCGAGGATCCCGAAGAGGAAGAATTGAAACGGACCGAAAAGAATTTATGGATAAACATTCAGACAAAGGCTAACGAAGGCCGAAGGACAGGTATTGGCATTACTGCCGAGGGCGATATGCTTGCCGCGATGGGCTTACGCTATGGTAGCGATGAGGGATCGGCATTTGCGGTAGAGATTCACAAAACGATTGCCATTGAGGCTTACCGGGCATCTGTAACAGCCGCGAAAGAAAGAGGTGCTTTTGCGATATTTGATGCCGACCGTGAAAAAAATAATCCGTTTATGCTGCGCTTGAAGGAAGCCGATGCACAGCTTTATTATGAAATGCTGGAGCATGGCAGGCGAAATATTGCTTTACTTACCATAGCCCCCACCGGAACAACAAGTTTGATGTCGCAAACAAGTTCAGGAATAGAACCTGTATTTATGCCGGTTTATAAAAGGAGAAGAAAAGTTAACCCAAATGATAAGGACGCACGTGTTGATTTTGTTGATGAGATTGGCGATTCATGGGAAGAGTACGTGGTTTTTCATCATCGCTTTAAGCAATGGATGGAAGTGAATGGTCATGATTTAACAAAAAATTATTCACAAAAAGAACTGGATGACCTGGTTGTACAATCACCTTATTATAAATCAACCTCAAATGATGTAGATTATCTTAAAAAGGTGCAGATGCAGGGAGCGATCCAAAAATGGATTGACCACTCTATTAGTGTAACTATCAATATGCCCGCGGAGGTAACAGAAGAGGTAGTTGGGCAGTTGTACATGGCAGCCTGGAAAGCCGGCTGCAAGGGCGTAACCGTATACCGTGATGGATCACGTTCGGGAGTGCTGATTGCAAATACCGAATCTAAACCTGCAGCGGAGCAGGGAGTGCCGCTGGTATTTCCAACAACCAGGCCACATGTGCTGGAGGCCGAAATTGTTCGTTTTCAAAACAGTAAAGACAAGTGGATAGCTTTCATTGGGTTAATTGAAGGCAAACCTTATGAGATTTTTACCGGCTTTGCCGATGATGAGGATGGGATCCTGATTCCGAGATGGGTTAATGATGGCCTTATTATCAAGAGCCGTGAAGCAGACGGGGGATCGCGTTATGACTTTCAGTATAAGAATAAACGCGGGCATAAAACAACGATAGAAGGTTTATCATACAAGTTCAATCCGGAATACTGGAACTACGCCAAGTTAATTTCAAGCACTTTGAGGCACGGTATGCCTATTGAAAAGGTAGTTGAACTGATCAATAGCCTTCAGCTTGATGAATCTATCAATACATGGAAAAATGGGGTAGCGCGTGCACTTAAAAAGTTTGTACCGGACGGTACTGAGGCAAAAAAGCAACAGTGCCAGAATTGCAATTCCACCAACCTGCAATACCAGGAAGGATGTTTAACCTGTAAAGATTGTGGTTCTTCAAAATGCGGATAGGTTTAGCAAAATTGTAAAAGATTTTTCTGGTAGTACTTGTAGCAAAATAGGTTTTAAGCCATGATGCAGGTATTTAATTCAAACACAGATAGCTTACTGTTTATAAGTAAGCGATCTGTGTTTTTTTGTTTAAGCTTCCTCCATAGGTGTTCGGAAGATTTCTTAACGATTTTTAAGTCCCTCCCAACTGGGGTTTCGCCGACATACTATCTGCAACGCTACTTGAACGCCTGATTTAACCCCTACCTTCCCTTCCCCGAGGAAGGAATCGCATATTGCCCCTACCTTTTTATTTCTTCAGAAGACCTATGGAGCTTGTTGGTGAAATGATAAACGGTTAAATAGATGTTTTAAAAAACGTAGAAAATACTGGCCTGGATGCTGTTGTTCTTAAAGTCGCCCAGGATAGGAGAAGGTGTTTCCTGAACTTTTTGCAATCCATAAACGTATCTTGCACCAATTCCCAAACCAATTTTTGATCGGTAGCCAAGGCCTCCGGCCATCCCAAAATCAATTTTTTTAGCAAATTTGGCATCAGTTACACCTCCAAGATCTTCCTTTACTTTAAAGCCTGCCTGCGGGCCGGCCTCAACAAAAAAGCCCGAATTAGTACGGTATTTAAAAAGGATAGGGACAGAGGCATAGGAAAGTTTTATATCCTGCGTGCCAAGCGTTCCGCCTTTAGCTTTGGCACCTTGCAGGGAGTAAAGAAATTCTTCCTGCACCATAAAGTTATCCGTGAACTTGTAGGCCACAGTAAGGCCGGCGTGGAAACCAGGGAGTGGATCTGTTGGGAAATTAGCGCTGGTAAAATTACTGTAATTACCACCTGCAGTAATGCCGAATTCTAATTTCTGCATTAGTTTTTGACCGAAACTTTGATTCCCGGCCGTTGTTTGGCTGAAACCCTTGGTTGATACCGCAACCAAAACGACTAACATTGATAGTAGCTTTTTCATAAGTTTTCTTTTTTGCATGAATTTTTTTGAGTGCCGCCTGCGGGCTGGCCCATTCATTGAGATCAAAGGTGCGCAGTAAAGGGGCGGCATTATAGCAAAAAGTAACCGAAGCGGGCAAAGTTGGGCCGGAAGCGGAAAAATCAAGTTCTTTGTAGATAGTCATCCTGAACTTGTTTCAGGATCCCACGGAACAGGTCGACTTCATGCTGTAAGCTGTGTGGGATGCCGAAACAAGTTCCATGACATCTTTTTTTTAAAGCGATTTCCCTGTTTAAACTCCCTCAGAATTGACCTATTACCCCTTTGTGAGCCAGCTTAAAAATTGCGAAGCTTTCCCCTTACTTACAATTATTTTTTCGCCGAAGGGAACATTGAGGTTTAAGGAAAGTTTCCTGGAAAAGAAACTGGATACGTCTGTGATGGCTTTCCTGCAGATAAGGGATTGCCTGTTGGTTCTGAAAAAGTAACTGCCCGACAGCTTCTCCAATTCGTCGAGGTTTTTATTGGGGAAATAGCACTTTCCAGAGAACGTAAGCAGGTGAGTAACCTCGTTTTCGAGGTAAAACAGGGCGATATCTTCCATTTTTACAGGGATGATCTTATCCTGGTGATATACCAGGACCGATGCCGCCCTTTGTGTGTCCTTACCGGTCAGCATTTGCATCAGCGCATCAAACTGCGGATTTTGATCTGTAGAGAATATCTTTTTTAATTGTTTATACTTTTGAAGTGCGCTATTCAGGGTTTGCTGTGTAAATGGCTTCAGGATATAGTCAATCCCATTGGCTTTGAAGGCATCTAAGGCATATTCGTCATAAGCAGTACAAAAAATGACCGGGACAGCAACAGGTTCGGCAATAAAGATCTCGAAACTAAGTCCGTCACCCAGCTGGATATCACTGAAGACGAGATCAGGGGCATCGTTTTTTTTGAACCAGGCAATCCCCTCCTTTACAGATTTGAGCTGTACAATATCAACGGGCTGATCTATCAATTTCCTGATATTTAATTCGAGATCTTCGGCAACCACTACTTCATCCTCAATGATTACTATATTCATTTTTTTAACAATTTAATACTTACAGAAAAGGAGTTTTCTTCCTCCCTGATCATAATTTCATCTCCAGACCAGAGGCGATACCTTTCTGCAAGGTTGGCAAGCCCATAATTGGTTGATGCTACCTTTATTTTTTTCTTATGTATATTATTGGTGATCACGAGCCAGTCATCCTTTTGGCTGATAGTTACCTTTAGCGGATCTTCCTGGGTAAAATTATTATGCTTAATAGCGTTCTCCAATAATGGCTGCAGGGAAAACGAGGGCAGGCAATAATTTTTTAACGTTTCCTCCGGCAATGTTATCGTGCAGTCCAGCGCTGTGCCAAACCTGATGCGTTGCATTTCAAGGTAATCGTATAATAGCAGTACCTCATCCTCCAGTTTTGATATATTGGAGGTATGATGAAAGATTGATGCCCTTAAAAAATTGGCCATATGCACAATATAAGTATCGGCAGCTTGCGTGTCTTTATGATAAAGTGCCTTAAGCGTATTTAGGGCGTTGAACAGGAAATGCGGTTGAATCTGCTGCTTTAAAACCAGATTCATCGCTTCTGCATTTGCCGCTTTTAACCTGGAAAGCTCCAGTTCGCTGTGTAATTTATCTTCATATAACAACACGGAATTGTGCAAAATAATCATCATGGTATTGATTACAATGCCCGATCCCACGAAGGCAAAGAATAGGCCAACATCCCGGAACGACCATTTATCATTTGCCAGGTAAGCAAACAGCGGCCATAACAGCAGATAAATTATAACACTTGCAGGATAGGTTAACAGCCGTCGGTATAACGAAAATTTCTTTGATCTGAACGAACACCGGGTTACCAAAATGAGCATAATGCCAACATTGGCATAACCCACCATTAGTATCCCCGACATGGTTAACAAGGTATACGGATATATATGGATATCGGTATCATGATGAGAAATAACAAGATAGAAGACAATACCTATGATTACCGACAGTAACCAGGTAAGGCGATTTAAACGTTTAACGGGTAAATTTTCTTCCATCAAAGTAAAGATACCTAATAGATAGAATGTTAATATCGATTTTGATCCGAAGCGGGCAAAATCGGTTCTGAATGATTTCAATTACGGATTAAAAGAACTAATGCGATAAATGCCGGAGCATTGAGGTTAAAGTATTTTTATTGTAATTCAGCTATTTTTTGTGCTTTTTGATTTTTGGGATGCGAACTGGTTTTGATAATATTAGATTTAACTATTAAATAACCCGAACCACAAAATATTAGGAACCAACACAGAAAATTACACAAAACGGAGTATTTACTATGGCAGTATACTCTGCCAGCAAGGAATTTGTTATTTTGCGAATAGAAACGGCGCTCACATTTGTGTTTCAATTTCATATATTAGTTTTATGGCATTAATTAATGAAAACTTACGTGTACTTGTAGTTGGCTGCGGTAATATGGGCGCTTCTCATGCCCAGGCCTATCATAACCTTGATGGATTTGAGATTGTTGGTCTCGTATCCGTAGGTAACAGCAAGGTAGTTTTGAATGAGAAACTGGGCGGAAGATACCCCCTGTTCAGCGATTTTTTTGAAGCGCTTGAAGCGACCACGCCTGATGCGGTTTGCATTTCTACTTATCCAGATACACATGAGATATTTGCTGTGAAGGCATTGGAGAGCGGCTGTCATGTATTTATAGAAAAGCCTTTGGCAGATACCGTACAAGGAGCAGAACGCATGGCTGAGGCTGCAAAAAAAGCAGGCAGGAAACTGGTTGTAGGGTATATCCTGCGTTATCACCCGTCATGGGTTAAGTTTATAGAACTTTCCCGCCAAATGGGGAAACCGCTGGTAATGCGGATGAATTTGAACCAGCAAAGCCATGGCCCTAAGTGGACTGTACACCGTAACCTGATGAAGAGCTTAAGTCCGATAGTGGATTGTGCGGTGCATTACATAGATGTGATGTGCCAGATGACCCGGTCTAAACCTACGCAGGTTTATGCCATAGGCGCCAGGCTTACAGATGATATACCTGAATGGAATTATAACTATGGGCAACTTCAAATCCGCTTTGAGGATGGCTCTGTGGGCTGGTACGAAGCAGGGTGGGGGCCAATGGTGAGCGAAACGGCCTTTTTTATTAAAGACGTTTTTGGGCCAAAGGGTGCAGTATCCATTGTTGCCAGGGAGGCATCAGCCAGCGGAAAATCTGATTCGATAGATTCGCATACTAAAACGGAGAGTATCAAAGTTCATTATGCGGATTTGGATCAACGGGATGAGTTTTCCAGGCCAGACGAATACCTCGACCTTAAGGATGAACCCGGTCACCAGGAACTTTGCAACCGGGAACAACTCTTTTTTCTGAAAGCGATCCGCGAAGACCTTGATCTTACCGCGGCCACAGAAGACGCGGTGAACAGCTTAAAAATTGCCTTCGCCTGCGACGAATCCGTAAAAACCGGGCAAGTGGTTTTACTGTAGGTCTGAATCATAAAAATTATTAGGTTCAATTATTTGTCATTCCTTCTGAAATAATTAAAGCGCTATGCGCCAGTTAAGAAATTTCCCTCCATTTTTGTTACCCTGTCCATACTGCCGGCCGGGTAAATTGATCAAAAAATGAGGGTAATGCAAATGCCTGTAAAGCAGGAACAACAGTTCGGTATTTGATTGCTGAACGCAGTTAAAAGGCTTTGAATATTCCGGGAGGTTTAATCATCCTGCTTAAAATCGTTAGCTTTCACCCAATCCTTGGGATTCTTCGGCCTTTTTTTATACTTTGGTATTCTTTCCATAAAGAAATGCACCCGCTCATACAACATATTCAAAAAGTTACTTCAAGCCACCAAATAGAGGGTGACTCTATATTGCCCTTTTTTGAAACAAAGACATTTAAGAAAAAGGGCATTTTACAGGAAGAAGACAAGCGTTGTTTGATGTATTTTTTTGTGGTAAAAGGGTGTCTTCGTTTGTTCTTTACAGATCATAATGGTGTGGAACAAACTATGCAGCTGGCATTAGAAAACTGGTGGATGACCGACCTGAATGCTTTTCGGTCCGGGCGGAAATCGGCCTATACAATCCAGGCACTGGAAGCAACGGAGGTGTTGGCCATTACTGCCTCAAATTATGAATTGATCCTGGCAAAATTTCCGGTCATCGAAAGCTATTTTCGTTTAGTATACGAGCGGGCATATGCAGCGTCATTGCTTCGTATCCAGATGATTTCAAGAATGCCCAAGGATGAATTTTATGAACTGTTTCAATCAAAGTATACCGAATTTCTTCAACGGATACCGCAGAAGGTACTGGCTTCATTTTTAGGCTTTACACCTGAATATCTGAGCGAGTTACGAAAAAATAGAATAAAAGCGAAAACCAATTCATGACCGACCAACTATATAATCACATTCAAAAACTCGTTCCCGGTTTTACCGTAGAGCAGGAAAAAATAGCACCGTTCCTGCAAACAAAACTGATAAAAAAGGAGGAATTGCTTTTGAGCGAAAAGGAAATTTGCGATACTATTTACTTTGTTAATAAAGGTTGCCTGTACTTGTTTTATGAAAATAACGATGAAAGGCAGGTTGTACATTTTGCATTGGAAAACTGGTGGATAACAGACTATAAGAGTTTCCCAGATAGTAAACCTGCTGTTTATTCAATTGCAGCGATGGAAGATTCGGAAATTACCTGCATGAGCAGGAAAAACTACGAAACACTACTGTTACAATTTCCCTTACTGGCATTATATTTCAATAAAATTCATGAGCGGGCTTATGGGGCGGCCTTATTTAAACAAAAGACATTTGCTACCGTGACTAAAAAGGATTTCTATTTCCATTTCAGGAATACCTATCCTGAATTAATTCAAAGAATTCCTGATCCTGTTTTTGCCAGCTACATGGGTGTTTCGTTGGAAATATTAAAGACCTACCAGGACATGTATATTTCTTAAACCAGCTTAAGTTTTCCCGGGCCGGCTATATTCATCTTTGTATTATACAATTAACCTTAAAATATTACAGATCATGAAAATAGTAGTTATCGGCGGTACCGGCCTCATTGGTAGCCAGGTGGTAAATCAATTACAGCAAACCGGGCACGAAGTAATTGCCGCTTCACCCAACAACGGTGTTAATACACTTACCGGCGAAGGTTTGGCTGAAGTGCTGCAAGGCGCGCATGTAGTGGTGGATGTATCCAACTCACCTTCCTTTGAAGATAATGCTGTGATGAACTTTTTCAAAACTGCTAACGAAAATCTATTACCGGCAGAAAAGGCAGCAGGGGTGCAGCATCATGTTGCCTTATCAGTAGTAGGTACTCAAAAATTATTAGCCAGCGGTTATTTCCGTGCGAAACAAGTGCAGGAGGAAATGATTAAGGCATCGGGTATTCCTTACACCATCGTTCATGCTACACAGTTTTTTGAATTTGCCGGAGGCATTGTTCAAATGAGCATGGCCGATGGAAAGGTAATAGTACCGGCTGCCAACATTCAACCTATCGCCAGCAAAGATGTTGCATCTTTTATGGCCGAAACAGCTTTAGAAAAACCTGCTAATAAAACCCTGGAAATAGGTGGACCTGAAAAATTCGATATGACAGCATGGGTGAAGCAATATTTGCAGGCAACTCATAAAAACTACGAAGTAACAGCCGATATCGATGCTTTGTATTCAGGAGCTCCACTTACAGCTGATACTTTAGTACCGGAAGCTGCTGTTTCCCTGGGTAAAACAAAATATGCCGAATGGATTGCAATACCTGAAAATCAGCGGTAAGAGTGTAATAAATTCGTGGTAGCGTACTACACCGGGATTTGCACTCAGCGCCGGAGTAGAATATAAAAACAAGAAGCCCGATACGGATATGTGTCGGGCTTTTTGTATTCCTTGTAATTTAGATATAGGATTGTGAAAGTGTGATATCATTACTTTTCCTGAAATTTCGAAATAAGTGGTCAATGGCATCCTAATGCTGTGCTCTTCGCCGAAAAATGACGCAAACGATTGTTTTATCACGTAAACAGGTAATCTTCGTCCGTTTTGTTTGTTTAAGAGGTAAATAGCTGTAGGTCTGTTTTTCAGTGATAAATTATCTCATATATTTGTGTGCGCACACGCAAAATGATTGTCCACTATTTTTTCCTTATAATTTACTAAACATGCTAAAAAAACTGTTGTTTTTAATTTGTCTCAGCCTGGCAAGTGTTTCCAGGGCTCAAAATATTTTTCTTGCAGAAGTAAAGCCTGGCCAGGCGGTTGCATATGCGGACAAGGGATCTGTAATTTTAAAAAACAATTGCCTGTCTGTAAAATGGCTTACCGGTAAAAAAACAATTACGATAAACGAATTTGTTGCACAGCATAAACAGGTTTCTTTAAAAGGAGCTCCCATGTTCGAACTGGAGCTAAAGGAGGGCGCGGTAATTAATTCTGCTGATTTTGAATTGAGTGCGCCGCTGAAAATTGTTCAAATAAAGGGAAACAAAGCAGCGGTTAAACTTTCGGAAAAGGAAAATGGGAAGGAAATTACAGCTGAGTTCCTGAATGTAAAATATGGTATTCGGGTAAAGTGGGAAGCTATTTTAAAAGATAACTCCAATTATATCAGGCAGGTTTTTGCCTTTAATAGTGTTACTGATTCTTTGAGGATCCGCAAATTAAAACTTATAAAGTTTCCTGGGGGAGCGGAGATGATACCATCGGGTGTTGTTGATGGATCGCCAATAGTATCGGGAGATTTCTTTTTCGCGCTCGAAAGCCCTATAAGTAAATATGAAGCTAAGGATGGTTGGGTAAATAATTATATTGAACGGCAGGAACCAGCCATGGATTTAAAGGCATCTACCGTTTGGGGCATTGCCCCGGAGGGCCAGTTACGCAGAGGATTTCTTTATTACCTGGAACGGGAAAGGGCAGTACCGTACCGGCAAATGCTGCATTATAATTCATGGTATGATTTATCATGGGCCGATCGTAAACTGACTGAAGCAGGCTGTCTTGACCGTATTCAAACCTTTGCAGACAGCCTCACTATAAAACGCCACATTACCTTAAACTCGTTTTTGTTTGATGATGGTTGGGATGATAATCAAACATTGTGGCAGATAAGTAAAACGAATTTCCCTGCCGGCTTTGATAATATTAAAACGCTGGCCAATAAATACAATGCATCGTTAGGTGTATGGATGTCGCCATGGGGTGGATATGAGCAGGCCAAGGAGCAAAGGCTGCAATATGGGCGAAAACAAAACCCTCCATTTGAAACAAATTCGCACGGGTTTTCGCTTTCAGGCGCGGTTTATTCCAACAGGTTTAAAGATGCCGCCGCAAACTTTGTTACCAAATACGGTATCTCGATGTTTAAATTTGATGGTGTAGGGGCAGGGGATCAATCAACGGGCGCTACGCCCGAGTATCAGACAGATATGGAATCGCTGTTAAACCTGGTATCAACCCTGCGTGGGGTAAAGCCAGATCTTTATTTTAGCATGACTATAGGCACCTGGCCATCACCTTTCTGGCTCCAATATGGCGATGTGATCTGGAGAAATGGCTGGGATACAAATACAGAAGGACAAGGAAATAACAGGCAGCAATGGCTTAATTACCGTGATGGCGAAGTATATAAAAATATTGTTCAACGTGCCTACCTTTATCCTTTAAGCTCGTTGATGTACCATGGCGTTTGTATTGCAGACAATGGCGCACCTGCCAAATTTGATATGAATGATAAAGACATTGCCGATGAGATATGGTCGTTTTTTGGATCGGGAACAAGTTTGCAGGAGTTGTATATCAATCCGCATAAATTAAACACGGCCAATTGGAATTGCCTGGCCGCTGCCATAAAATGGTCGCGTGAAAATGCAGACATCATGCCCGATACGCATTGGGTGGGTGGCAGCCCATCAAAAGGGGATGTTTATGGGTTTGCTTCATGGTCGCCCAAAAAAGCTATTCTTACTTTAAGAAACCCGTCAAATAAAACAAAAACCTTCCGGGTTGATACGCGTAAAGTTTTTGATTTGCCTTTAAATAGCAAATCCACTTATCTTTTTTATAATGCTAAACTTAGCGGTAAGGAATTGACGGCCCCTTTATTTACAGGGGATGCTTATACGGTTACACTTGAGCCGTTTGAAGTGATGGTGCTGAACGCTAAGCCTGCTCATTAATGATTTAATTTTAACGGCCAATATACATTGTGAAGTAGCGGCTAATTTTAATAAACGTGTGCGCGCAAACATATGCTGACAGGTTCCCGTATTATAGCAATATTGCCTTTAAATAAATTACTAATGAAACGGATATCAATACTGATTTTATTATTCTTTTGCTTTTTCTGTACAGCATCCTTTTCGCAAACAACGGCAACGTATAAATGGCTTGACCCTGCCACAGCAGGCTTCCCGGTTATAGAGGGGCAGGCATGGCCAACGGAAACTGCAGTCACCTATGATAGGTTTCCGGCACGTGCCCAAAAGGAATTAAATACTAATGTGTGGAATATTTCGCACAGCAGTGCCGGCTTATATATCAAATTTAAAACAGATGCGCCCAACCTGGTTATCCGTTATAAAGTAAAGGGTGATTTTGCAATGTCGCACATGCCTGCCACGGGAGTAAGTGGCCTTGATCTTTACGCGCTTGATCCTAATGGAAAATGGTGCCTAGCTCCCGGTAGTTTTTCATTTAAGGATACCATTACTTATCGTTTTTCAAACATACAAGTGAGTGCCGCTTTTCCTGGGAGAAGCTATGAATACAGGCTGTTTTTACCACTATATAATTCAGTATCCTGGCTTGAAATAGATGTTCCCGGTGGCAATGCATTTAATTTCATGCCTTTATCTAAAGAAAAACCTGTGCTTGTGTACGGAACATCCATTGCACAGGGTGGCTGCGCATCAAGACCCGGTTTAGCATGGACCGCGATTTTGCAACGCGCGCTTGACCGCCCGCTGGTGAACCTTGGCTTTTCAGGTACGGGACTGCTTGAAAAATCAGTTATTGACCTGATGGCAGAGATTGACGCAAAAATATATGTGCTTGATTGTATGCCCAATTTAGTAAGCTTTTCTGACCAGGAGATAGAAAAACGTTTACTGGCATCAGTACAAAGTTTAAAAGAGAAGCATCCGCTGGTGCCCATACTGCTTGTAGAGCATAGTGAGGGCAATGTTGATGGTATGTTAGATACCGGCAGGACTACCGGTTATAATCGTGTTAATAAAGTGCTGGGGCTTACTTATTCAAAGCTGATTGCTGCAGGAACGAAAAGCGTTTATTTATTAACCAATAAGGAAATTGGATTTGATATTAATTCAACGGTTGATGGTTTGCATCCCAATGATGTTGGGATGCAAAAATATGCCATCGCTTATGAGAAAACTATACGGGCGATTATTAATGAACCAACGGGGAAATATTCAACCACGGTGCCGGTTGTGCAAAGCAGAGATGGTTATTATGATTGGCGAAACAGGCATAATGAAATACTAACGCTTATTAAAACAGATTCACCAAAAATTGTATTCCTTGGTAACTCTATTCTTAATTATTGGGGTGGCATACCAAAGGCTCCTTTAGCAAGGGGGGCCAACTCATGGGATAAATACCTGGAGCCATTAGGGGTAAAAAACTTCGGTTTTGGTTGGGATCAGGTGGAGAATGTATTGTGGCGCGTATACCATGAAGAAATAGATGGCTTTAATGCCGATAAGGTGATGGTTATGATAGGCACCAATAACCTGTCTGGTAATAGCGACCAGGAAATAATAGAAGGATTAAAATTACTGGTAGAGGCAGTAAAAGTGCGCCAGCCCAAAACTGAAATTCTTTTGTCGGGTTTGCTACCGAGAAGAGCACAGGAAAAACGGATAGAAGTACTTAATAAAGCCATTTCTAAATTGGCAAGTCAGATGCGGGTTCGTTTTATTAACCCGGGAAAGTTATTGCTTAATAGTGCCGGAAATATTGATGAATCTCTTTTCGGCGATGGCTTGCACCCTAATGAGGCCGGTTATCAAAAACTGGCAATTGCTTTGGTTCCTTATCTCAAAAAATAGCGGCTCCGCTTTCGTTTATACAGACCAGGCTCTTGATTGTTTTTCCCAATAATCAAGAGCCTGGTCTGTATTGTAAATGGTATTCTACTTCCGGTTAAATATTACTGAAAACGCTAAGCCGCAGCTAAATTATAGCAATAGTAATGTGATAAAACTATATTAAATTACATTTGCTATCTTTTTTACATGAAGGTTTAATATGAAGAACAAAATTGTACGCATTAAAGATATTGCCGAAAAAGCAAAGGTTTCAACAGGTACAGTTGATAGGGTACTGCATAAGCGGGGGCGGGTATCAAAAAAAGTAGAAGAGAAAATACTGAAGATTATTGAAGAGATGGATTATGAGCCCAACCTTATGGCGAGGGCGTTGGGATCCAACAAAATATATCAAATTGCTGCATTAATACCCGATCATAAAAGTGATTCTTATTGGTACGCTCCCAAAGCAGGAATTGAAAAGGCAGAGAAAGATTTGAAGCAATATGGCATTGTAGTTCAGCAATATGTATTTGACCCTTACAATGTAGAATCTTTTATAGCAAATGCCAATCAGTTAACCAATGATAAACCGGATGGTATAATTTTATCGCCTATATTTTATCGGGAAACGCTGCCCTTTTTTGAAAAATGGAAAGCGGCCGAAATCCCGTTTGTATTATTTAATACCCAAATTGCCGAGTGTGAGCCATTGAGCTATATTGGTCAGGACTCTTACCAGAGTGGTTTTTTGGCTGGCAAACTTATTCATTACGGCCAGTCAGATCCTTGTTCAATCTTGATTGCTCATATAGATGAAGAAATAAGTAATGCTGCCCACCTTTTAAAAAAAGAGCAGGGATTTCGTAATTATTTTTCGCAAAACAACCTGGAGCACCAGTATAATATTTTACGGATTGAATTAAACAGGGCAAATGCAGCCTTGTTTATAACGCAGCTGGATGCCATTATTGATAGCACACCTGATATAGCCAGTGTTTTTGTAACCACATCTAAAGCCCATGAAATTGCAAAGCACCTGGAGCAGCGTCATATAAAGCATATCAAAATAATAGGATATGATTTACTGCCTCAAAATTTATATTTTCTGAATAAAGGGGCAATTAGCTTTTTGATAAATCAAAACCCTAAAGGACAGGGCTACTGGGGCATCTACCAGTTAACCGATCACCTGGTATTTAAAAAAGAAGTTCCTATTATCAAATATCTTCCATTGGATATAGTTACCAAAGAAAATGTAAACTATTACATAGATGATGAGGATACAGTTTATTTAGATATTTGATCATTCGCTTACTCCTTGTTTGATATTTTTCTCAACTAAATATTAAATTTGGTGACCCTATTGTAATTTTTCTCTTTTGATGATACTGTTTTATCGTTTCAGATGGGACGATGGCACTTTTGGCATAAACGCCCTTTTTTTGTCGCGAATTGCCCTCACCATGATATCCGCAGTATTTTATTTTTGGCCTTTACGGAAACCAGATTATAAAAATCAAAACCAATTAAATGAGAAATGTGATTTACGCAATCAACACAACCTTAGATGGTTGCTGCGACCATACCAAATTCTATCCCGATGAAGAAACGATGGCGTATTTTATTCAGCTCACGCGGGATGCTGATACATTTCTCTACGGGCGTAAAACTTATCAATTGATGGTTCCTTATTGGCCCGATGTGGCAAAAAATGCTTCCGGGGATAGCAAAGCAGATATTGAATTTGCCCAGGCATTTGATGCTGTCAACAAAATTATTGTTTTCTCGAAGTCATTGAGCAGCCCTGAAGGAAACAAAACAAGAATTGTACGCACAAGTCTTCATGACGAAGTAGTTAAGCTGAAACAGGAACAGGGCAAAAATATTTTAACCGGTGGGGTAACCATTCCTTTGCAACTTGCAGAACTTGGACTGATTGACGAATATCATTTTGTGGTTCACCCGATAGTTATAGGAGAAGGCAGACGGTGGTTTGAAGGCATCAACCTTCAAGAGAAATTACAATTAAAATTGGTTGGGTCGATGGTTTTTAAGTCGGGGATTGTTGTGCTCCGGTATTTAAAATAATTGATTTAGCGATAAGTGCAGGGCTGCAGTGCCAACAAAACCAACGGACAAAAATTAACTTGACGAAAAATAAATAAAAAAATGAGCAAAATTATCTTTGACAGCGGAATATCACTTGATGGCTTTTTCGCAGGCGATAACAGGAGCCCAGAAAACCCAATGGGCGGCGTTTCAGGAAAAATTCACCAATGGATGTTTAAACAAAAAGCATTTTGGAAACACATCAATATGGAAGGTGGTGAAGAATACGGTGAAGACAGTAAATTAATTGATGATGTGTTTGCAAGAACAGGTTCTTACATTATGGGAAAACGAATGTTTGAAGAAGGCGAAGTTCATTGGAAAGAAGATTTATACAAAACAGATGTTTATGTTTTGACACACGAAAAACGGGAGCCCTGGGTTCAAAAAGGGACAACAACTTTTTACTTCATTAATGACGGAATACAAAGCGCATTAGAAAAAGCAAGACAGTCAGCCAAAGGAAAGGACATTAGGATACAAGGTGGTGCAGATACTATTCAACAATACCTGAATGCAGGGCTTGTGGACGAATTTTTCATTCATATTGCCCCCGTTTTTTTAGGCAGTGGTATCCGGCTGTTTGACGGCATTGACAATGATAAATATGATATTCAAATTGTAGAAGTAATACCATCAGACTTAACAACTCACTTAAGATACAAACTGACGAAAAAATAAGAACTACCCTCACTGCGGCAATACCGGAATTGAGAGCGTTATTAATTCATGACACACAACTCGTGCTTTTCTGCGCGTTTACACACCCCTTATCCATAATCAATTGCATTTGACATGTAATTCATTATGGATTTTTTATTTTGAACCTTCCGAATGTGGTATTTGATTGCCTCAAAAAAATAAAGTCAATTTAAAATAATTGACGGGTATTTGAATTGTGAAATTATTTTTTCTAAAATTTATAAAAGTGTGTGCGAACACATTAATATTTTTATATTTGTTTTCGAAGATTATAGATAGTTTAATGTGTGCGTATACATTACATGAACCGGGAATTGATTTAAAATAAGCATAGAAGAAAAAATGACATATAATATCTCTGAAATAGTATCAAATTTTTGCATCGAAGGAAATGTCGGGACTATTGTCCCGTTTGGTTCTGGCCATATTAATGATACGTTTCACGTTAAAACTACTGACCCCGAATTGCCCGGCTATCTGCTTCAGCGTATCAATCACCATGTGTTTGAAAATGTTCCGGCCTTGATGAGGAATGTTCAACTTGTAACCGATCATCTTAAAAAAAAGCTGATCCAAATTCCGGGTTCCAATCCCGCAAAAGAAGTACTCACCATGGTTTGGACCAGGGATGGGCAATGTTTTTTTTGTGATGCCGGGGGCAACTACTGGAGGATGTATAATTTTTTGAAAGATACCAAGAGTTACGACCTGGTATTGACCGAACAACAGGCCTATGAAGGGGGTAAGGCATTTGGTAAATTCCAATTATTATTATCAGACCTTGATGCCAATTTACTTTACGAAACTATACCCGATTTTCATAACATCGCCATGCGGCTCGACCGCTTAAATAAAGCGGTATTGGCTGATACGAAAGATCGGGTTAAAGATGTCTTGTCCGAATTAACGTTTGTAATTGAAAGGGCTGGTTCGATGGTTGCTATTTTGAATTTAGGAAAAGAAGGAAAACTACCGCTGCGTATTACGCACAACGATACTAAATTCAACAACATATTGCTTGATATGCATGATCGTGAACAGTGTGTAATTGATTTGGATACCGTTATGCCTGGCTATGTAGCGTATGATTTTGGCGATGCTATCCGCACTATTATCAATACAGCATCGGAAGATGAGGACGATCTTTCAAAAATAGATTTAAGTATCCCATTGTTTAAAGCCTACGCTGAGGGGTATCTTAAAAGTGCTGGTAGCTTTTTGTCGGATACCGAAGTTGAATCACTTTCAATGGGGGTTTTATTAATACCTTATATGCAAGGTGTACGTTTCCTGACGGATTACCTGGAAGGTGATGGTTACTACAAGATCCGTTTTCCCGAACATAATTTACAGCGTACCAGGGTACAATTTCAGTTACTTAAAAAGCTGGAAGAAGCGTATGGTGTTTTAGATCAAATAATTCAAAGCGTAGCAAAAACATACAGGCAATTAGCATCCGAAATTAAATGAAGGCACTCACAGTACCATTTTTAGGGGCGGTAAGTAGGGTAAGCCCTATAGCTCATCTGTCTTTTTTGTTGGATAGTCATGAAACGAATATTATTGGAATGGCGCCATGGGCCGGTTATGAATATAAGCCTGATGTTCGCTTTGCAATAGCTTATGGCGACGATTGCATTTTTTTAAAATACTATGTAAGCGAAAAATCGGTAAGGGCAATCTATAAACAACCTAATGAGCCTGTTTATAAAGATAGTTGTGTGGAGTTTTTTGTTGCTTTTGGCGATGAACGGGAATATTACAATTTTGAATTTAACTGTGCAGGTACCTGTATGGTAGGTTTTGGAGCAAAAAGAACAAACCGCAAGTTATTACCAGAAACAGTTATAATGACGATAAGGCATCAGAGCCTGTTAAAGCTGGTGGATAATGATGGGCAGGGCAATATAGGCTGGGAACTTACCCTGATGATACCTTTCGAAGTGTTTTATCATCATTTAGTTACATCGTTAAATGATCAGCAGTGCCGGGTTAATTTTTATAAATGTGGTGATGACCTGCCTGACCCTCACTTTTTGGCCTGGAATAATATTAAATCTACCGAGCCTGACTTTCATCTGCCTGAATTTTTTGGGGAAATGAAATTTGAAAATAAATATCAGCCGTTCCATCATAAAGCAACAAAATATGAAGATGAAATTTACAGTAATACTGTTGTTATTTAGTGCTGTTGCTTCGGCGCAGATTAAAACTGATGGGGATTACCGGGAGCTTGCTGATCCGAAACCGGTTCAGCAAGAAAGCTGGAACTCGCTAAAACCGGGTGTTTATGTAAGTTTTGCTTCAGCGGATATTCGTTATGATAAACGCAATGCACCTGCCATATCTCCATTACAAACCCAATGGCAAACCAAAGCCTGGAAAGGAGAAAAAGTGCATACACAATTCCTGGTATGGACTACCCGTAACCTGGAACAAGTAAGTTTTGAATGGAGTAAGCTGGAAGATGGTAAAGGGCATAAAATTCCGGTAGAAAATATCAGTGCAAACTTTGTACGTTATGTAATGGCCGATGGCCTGAACAGTGAAGGAGGAGGCTGCGGTATCCAGGCCGGTCATGATTCATCTCTTGTAGAGGATGTTATTGATCCGGTAAAATCTCTCCCGGTAACTAAAAATACTACCCGGCCAGTTTGGTTAAGCATTAAGGTTCCTCCTAATGCGGTTGAAGGTACTTATAAAGGTTATGTGAAAGTTAATGAAGGGAAAAATAAGTATTCAGCTCTTTTGTATTATACCATAGAAGTGCTTAATCATACGCTGCCTGCACCCGAATACTGGAAATTTCATTTGGATCTGTGGCAAAATCCATACTCGGTTTCCCGGGTATATGGCGTAAAAGCCTGGTCCAAACAACATTTTGATGTAATGCGCCCTTATATGAAAATGCTGGCAAATGCCGGTCAGAAATCCATTACCACTACACTTATCCACGATCCGTGGAATAGCCAAACGTATGATATTTACGGATCAATGGTGAAATGGACTAAAAATAAGAATGGTTCATGGAGTTATGATTATACAATTTTTGACAAATGGGTAACTTTTATGATGTCATTGGGAATCAATAAGTTTATCAATTGTTATAGCATGATCCCCTGGAATTTGAAGTTTTATTATTATGATGAGGCTCTGAAAAAGGATACCCTAATCATAGCCAAACCCGGTACACCAGAATACGATGCACATTGGCGCCCCATGCTGGCTGATTTTGCCAAACATCTTAAGGATAAAGGATGGTTTGCTAAAACTACCATTGCTATGGACGAAAGGCCTATGGCAGATATGCAAAAAGCGATAGCCTTAATTAAAAGCGCTAATAAAGATTTTAAAATTTCATTGGCAGGTAACTATCATCATGAAATTGAGAACGATTTGGTGGACTATAGCGTGGCCTCAAACCAAGTGATAGATAGCGCAACCATGCTTTCACGTAAAAAAGCCGGATTTAATACTACCTATTATACCTGTTGCACCGAGGGGCATCCCAATACGTTCACCTTTTCTGCACCTGCAGAGTCTGTTTGGCTGGCTTGGTATGCAGCTTACAAAGGATATGATGGGTATTTGAGGTGGGCTTACAACTGCTGGACAAAAGATGCTTTACATGATACCCGATTTGGACAATGGTCATCTGGAGATGCTTATTTGGTTTATCCGGGTTTGCGGTCTTCTATCCGCTTTGAACGATTGACTGAAGGTATCCAGGATTATGAAAAAATTAATGTGCTGAAGGAGGACTTTACAAAAAGAAATCAGCAAGATAAACTACGTCAGCTTGAAAAAATACTGGATGGTTTTGATATCGGGGAGTTAAAGAATAAAGATGCAGCTGAGATTCTTCATATTTCGCAGGATAGATTAAACAGTTTATAAACAATTTAAAAAACTTTCACTTTCCGGAATTTTATTCGGCATTCACTTTTATTTTAGTGTTTTTTTGATTTTATTTACTATTAGATTTACTCAAAACAACAAATTTGATGTCTTTATTCAAAACGCCGGGCAAATCGGCCACGCGATAAAGACTGTAAAGATTGATGAGTAAGGGTTTAAAGAAAATGCAGGTTTCCTTGCTAAAACTAAGCGGAAATCATAATAGTTAAGAATTTTAATATTTTAAAACAACAAAAAACACTTTCTTTGAAGTTGCCAATTAGAAATTTTATAATGCGGAATGAATAGCCCGGAAGTTCAGTTATTGTCAGATGAGAGACTTATAGCATTGATCCAAGAGAATGACCTTGCGGCGTTTGAACGTATCTATAATAAATATTGGTCCAAGCTCTATCTTTCAGCATACAATATTCTTAGGGATAGGCAGGTATCTGAAGATGTTACCCAGGAAGTATTGGTAAACCTATGGATGAAACGAGCTAATCTTCAGCTCACTTCTTTAAATGCCTATTTATATACCTCTGTGCGTTACCAGGTGTTTAATGTTATTCGGTCTGGTAAAGTAAGGGCCGATCTCTTTAACCGGCTGGAAGAACTTTTTAGCAATAACAGCGGCGAGGATATTTTATCTCAGAAAGATATTAACCGTTTGCTGGAGCAGGGCATTGCTGAATTGCCTGAGAAATGTCGTCAGATATTTGTTATGAGTCGCAAAGAGCACTTATCAACCAAAGAAATTGCCGAACGGCTTGGCATCGCCCCAAAAACAGTTGAAAATCAATTAACTGTAGCATTGAATCGTTTGCGTAAAACCCTGGGCGATTTTGTTTGCTTAGCTGCTATTATGTTATGCGGGCGATGGTTTTGATGGTTTTCTGCCTGCGCTGAATTTTATTTCCCCTCTTTTATTTCTTATTTGATTTTAGAAAATTTCATGATTTGTTAATGATTTAGAAATATTTAAAATTTCTTTGGGGGTACACCCTGCTTTGGGGTACTTACATATAATAACTACCCAATGGAAAAAGAACTACTGCTAAACTTAATAAATAAATACCTTTCAAACCAGGCTACGGCAGAAGAGGAAAAGCTTTTGTTAAACTATTATAGCACACTCCAAAAAAACGAGTTGAAATGGGATGAGCTTTTAATGGGCGATGAAAACGTAGCTAAGGTTGAGCTTTATAGCAAGGTATTGTCGGAGATAAAAACGCGCGAATCTGCATCTAAAAGAATTATTTTTCTGAGAAGGTGGTTCGTAGCAGCATCTATAGCTTTGTTTTTGGTTGCCTCCTCTTCGGTGTTTTTTTACTTAAAGCATAATAACTCCTATTTACTAACCAAAAATAAAACCCGGTCTTTAAATAAACACACTATTGCTCCGGGAGGTAATAAAGCTTTATTAACCTTAGCTAATGGTTCAAAAATCACCCTGGATGATGTCGCTACCGGCGAATTGGCTAAACAATCAGGTGTAAAAATCACCAAAGCTGCCAATGGTCAATTGGTTTATACTATTGAAAATGTTCCATCTAATTCGGCCACTCCAACTCAGCTGGCATACAATACTATTGAAACCCCAAAAGGTGGCCAGTACCAGGTTGATTTACCTGATGGTTCAAAAGTTTGGTTAAATGCGGGTTCTTTACTTCGTTACCCAATAAATTTTAACGGCAGCGTACGCAAGGTTGAATTAACCGGTGAGGCCTATTTTGAAGTTGCTAAAAATGCAAATAAACCATTCAGGGTTGTAAGTAACAAGCAGGTGGTTGAGGTTTTAGGCACACATTTTAACATCAGTTCCTACATTGATGAGGCTTCGGTTAAAACTACTTTATTAGAAGGTTCTGTTAAGGTATTATCTATTGGGTCCAACCAATCTAAATTGTTGAAACCAGGCGAGCAATCCAATATTAATTATTTAAATAATACATTTTCTGTACAACCAGTTAACACCGAAGAAGCAGTTGCCTGGAAAAATGGCTATTTTCTTTTTGTTGACGAAGACATGAAAAGCATCATGAGCAAGTTTGCCCGCTGGTATAATGTTGATGTAGAATATTTGGGTAATGTAGATAATTTAAGATTTGGGGGGATGGTGTCGCGGTCAAAAGACCTGGCCCAGGCGTTGAAGATCATAGAGCAAACAGGAAACGTTAAAACTAAAATTGAAGGAAGGAGAGTTATCATTATGCCGTGATAATTACTTGCATAAGGTAACCTAAAAATAAGCCGGAAGTGCTCGAACACTCCCGACTAAAAAGTTAGGGCTTACCATGAAACTAAATTCGTAGTCCAATTACACCTTAAACCCAAACAAGTTCAAATGTATGAAATGTTATGAAATAAGTTTATACAGGGTCCCCTGTATAAAAAATAAAGCTTTGTTGATTATGAAACTATCCATCATTTTGTTGGTAGCAACCATACTTCAGGCAAGTGCTTCAGGTTACGCACAAAAAATTACATTATCAGAAAAAAATGCTCCTCTGGAAAAAGTTCTTAAAGAAATAAGGGAACAATGCGGATATGATTTCTTCTATAATTCAAAGGTAATTAAGCAGGCTAACCCGGTAAGTATTAGTGTTCTGAATACCGAATTAGAGGAAGTATTAAAACTAACGTTTAAAGACCAGCCGTTTAGCTATAGTATAAACGAGAAAACAATTATAATTAAATCTAAACCTCTTGACGTATCACCACAGTTAACACCGGTTATCATAAAGGTTTCGGGTGTTGTTACTGATTCAAAAGGGCTTACTTTGCCCGGTGCAAGTGTGCGTATTAAAGGCACCAATAAAGGGGTTGTAACTGATAGCGAGGGTAGATTTACTATCGAGGCAGATGTTAATAACGTTCTTGTTGTGTCATTTGCCGGTTTCGTCGCCAAAGAAATTATTGTTACCGGGGCACTATCGTCCATAACTGTTCAGTTGCTTGATGATACCAAGGGTATAAATGAAGTAGTTGTAGTAGGTTACGGTAAACAAAAAAAGCTAACGATAACAGGAGCTGTTACTACGGTAAATGTAGGCGATATAATGACTCCGAACCGTTCCCTGTCTAATGCATTGGCGGGTAAAGTGGCTGGGGTTATATCCATGCAGAGAAGCGGGGAGCCTGGTTATGATAATGCCTCATTTACTATTCGCGGCATTGGTACTTTTACAGGTAATTCAAACCCGCTTGTAATTATAGATGGGGTGCAGCGGGATGATGTAAACAGTACTTACGGAGGTGCTTATAATAACATTGATCCGGAAGATATTCAAAGTATTTCTTTATTAAAAGATGCTTCATCAACGGCTGTATATGGTGCAAAGGGTGCCAATGGGGTTTTAATCATCACCACTAAAAGAGGTGTTGCAGGTAAGCCTAAGATATCTTTCAAAACCGAAGCTGCGATGTCTGGCCTTACCAGAACGCCTAAAATGCTGGATGCGGTATCATGGATGACGCTACATAACGAAGCAACTACGAATGATGGCAGCCCGGCTGCGTATTCGGAAGAAACTATACAAAAAACAGCGAGTGGTTTAGATCCATACCTGTATCCTAACGTTAACTGGATAAAATCTGTTTATAAAGATTGGGCTCCTGGCTACAACACCAATCTGAATGTTAGTGGTGGCGCTTCAACGGTAAGGTACTATGTTTCCGCTTCTTTTTACGATCAGGATGGAAGTTATAAAGTTACCAAGCAAAATGGTTATAACCCTAATCTTAACTTTAAGAGATATGATTTCCGATCTAACCTTGATATTGATTTAAGCAAAACCACTCTATTGTCGATGAACCTGGATGCGATGCTCGTGAGCAGCCGTTACCCCGGCATATCTGCAGGAAATATCTGGTACGAATCGTATTTAACACCACCCAATGCATTTCCAATTCAATATCCCGGTGGCATTTGGGCTGGTCCATATAATAATGGCGGCTCCAATCCGGTAAATGATATTCAAAATTCTGGTTATAGCAGTGAGTTTCGTCCTACTGTTCAGTCTGTTTTTTCCATTAACCAAAAATTGGATGCTATTACCAGCGGCCTAAGCACTATGGCACGGTTTTCATTCGACTCGTACAGCGAAAATGACAACCGCCGATCGGGTACCAATGATCTTTTTTTAGCTACCTCCCGGGACTCGCAGGGTAACCTGGTGCTTGGCCAGTCAAGATACGGGAGCCAGTTTTTAGGCTATTCCCAGTCATCCTCTGCCGAGAAAACCATGTACCTGGAAACAAACGTTAATTACGATCAGTCTTTTGGCAAACATCATGTAAGCGGCCTGATTTTATATAACATGAGATCGAGGGTGGAGAGTTCGGCCGGGAGCGTTATTAACTCTATTCCCTATAATAACCAGGGTTTAGCCGCCAGGGCTACTTATGCATACGCCGATAGGTATTTACTGGAGTTTGATGCAGGTTACACAGGTTCAGAAAATTTTGAACCAGGTAGAAAATTCGGCTTTTTCCCGTCTGTATCCGGGGGCTGGGTAGTTTCAAGAGAACCATTTTTCAAGGGACTTTCAAAAACATTTAACCTGCTTAAAATAAGGGGATCTCATGGTCTTGTGGGCAATGATCAAATTGGGTCTCATTACGGTATCACCAGGTTTCCTTATATCAACCAGTATGGCGGTGGCGGATCTGTAGGTTTAGGCCTTAATGGAACGGTATATGGTGGGACTAGAGAAACCGTAATTGGGGTAGAGAACCTTACCTGGGAAAAAGCAACCAAAGATAATATTGGGTTAGAAATTGGGCTATTCAATAAATTGAACATCACCATTGATGCTTATAAAGAGAGAAGAACCAGCATTTTAGTTCAACGCGGTTCGTTATCGGGAATATTGGGTGTAAGCGGATTTGTATTCGCCAATTTGGGCGAAATGAATAACCATGGTATTGAAGGTAATATTGAGTATAATGAGAATATAGGTAAAGTATCCCTGCGTCTTTATGGTAACCTCACTTATAATAATAACAGAATTGTACAGCAGGATGAGCCTAAGCAATTGTATGCCTATCAGCAGTCTACCGGCCATAAATATGGCGATAATTTGATGTATGTTGCTCAAGGCTTATTTACATCTCAGGACGATGTTGACAAAAGCCCTTCGCAGTTTGGCGCAGTATTAAGGCCCGGCGATATCAAATACAGAGATGTAAATGGCGACGGTGTAATAAATAGCTATGATAAGGTATTTACAGGTAAATCTGATATACCCACCATATTGTACGGCGCAGGATTTACGGTTGGTTATAAAAAATTCGACCTTTCTCTCTTCTTTCAGGGAACCGGCAATGTAATTATTATGGCAAATGGTTCATCAATTAGCGGTGCTGGTGCAGGTGGCGCAGGCATTGTACCGTTTACAGGTATGGGTACCTATCCGTCTGGTATGCTTGCCAACCTTGAAAGCAGGTGGACCGTTGAAAACCCCAGTCAGAACGTTGACTATCCGCGGTTAGGTATTTCCAACCAAAACAGCAATAATTATCAGCCCAGTACCTGGTGGTCAAAAGATGCAAGCTTTGTTCGTTTAAAACAGGCAACATTGGGTTATACGTTTAATCCAGAGGTCTTTACAAAGGCAGGTGTCAATTCACTTTACTTTTATCTAACAGGTCAAAACGTGCTAACATTCTCCAAATTCAAACTTTGGGATCCCGAACTCGGATCCAATGGCGCAGGTTATCCGCCGGTTAGGATATTTGCTTTAGGAGTAAGAGCCGCGTTTTAGAAATAATGGATTTAAATCAATTTAAAAGTATTTTTTAAAGTGTTCCAAATGAAAAAAAACATACTAATTATGGCTGTTGGGGTATGGTTCCTGAGTGCCATTTTATCGTCTTGTAATTACCTTAATAAGAAACCGGATAACCTGTTAACATCTGATTTAATTTGGAGTACCAGGGCTAATGCCGAATCGTACCTGTATAGTATATATGGTTATATTGTTGAAACCGATGGGGGCGACTTTAGTGCAATGGGGGCAAGTGACGAATCTTCTGTATCTATCCCCGGTACCAATGTAAGGCAAATGGTTGTGGGCAACTGGAGTCCCGTAAATGCTTATTTTGACAATTGGGGCAACTACTACAACGGAATCCGGTCGTCATTTATTTTTGAAGCTAATATTGATAAAGTTCCGGCCACACAGTTAAGTGTAACGTTAAAAAATCAATATAAAGCAGAGGCGCGGTTTTTACGCGGATGGTTTTACTGGCAGTTGATAAAACAATATGGCCCGGTTGTGAAATTAACCGAAGCGTTAAGTTTAAATGACGACTTTAACAAATACCCCCGATCATCTTTTGATGAATGTAAAGACTATGTTAACCAGTTGATGGATCAGGCGGCGACAAGTTTGCCAGCCCAATGGCCATCAACCAGTAATTATGGCCGCCCTACAAAAGGTGCCTGCCTTGCTGTAAAAACACAACTTGCTTTATTGGCGGCAAGCCCTTTATGGAACGGTAATCCTGCATTTGCCTCTTTTAAAAATCAGGATGGCAAGCAGCTGGCGCCAACAGCATACGATGCCACTAAATGGAAGGCAGCTGCAGATGCGGCAAAAGCTTTGATTGATTTGGGTTCATATAAGCTATTTACCAATCTTGATAACGGTGGAACTCAGTTTGATCCTTACCTGTCTGTAAGGGATCTTTTCTTAACCAACTGGAACAGCGAGATCATATTTTCAAGAAATTCCTGGAATTTTTGGGGATATACCAAATGCGTATCGCCAGGGCCGGGTGGGTATAGTATGTACAATGCCACCCAAAATATTGTGGATGCATTTTATATGAATAATGGCAGAACGATTGATGATCCGCTGTCTGGATATACCGCAACTAATTTTGCCCAAAGCAAAGGCGATAAGTACTGGGAACACAATAAGGGTCAATGGAATATGTATGCCAAACGCGAACCGCGGTTTTATGCCTATATCCAATACAACGGCCGGCCGGTATTACCTGCCCCAACTGTTGATGATAAAAACTATTATTCATCAGCAGCTAATGTTGATGGCACAGGCAGGGTTGAGTTTTATTACAATGGCAAGGCCGGCGCCAAAGCAAGTGGCGCAAGTAACAATATTACAGGATATGATGTGCTGAAAAATGTAAGCCCCGCCGATAATATAAGGCAGGATGCTGCCAATTACCGGCCTTTTATACTGATCAGGTATGCAGAAATATTGCTGGATTATGTAGAGGCTTTGAATGAATATGATCCGTCCAATCAAAACATCGTTCTTTATCTTGATCAGGTAAGGAGCAGAGCAGGTTTGCCTGGTATAGAGACTGTTTACCCGGAAGCTGTTGGCAATAAAGATTTAATGCGAAAATACATTTTAAGGGAGAGACAGGTAGAACTGTGTTTTGAAAGCGACAGGTACTATACCCTGATAAGAAGATTATCATTAGGTGCTGATGAAAATCAAACCATTTATGGCCTTAATGTAAATACGGACGATCAGGGCCAGGGATTTTCTTTTACAGGTTTATATAATAAAACGCTTTTTCAAAAAAGAGTGTGGAACAATAAAATGTACCTGTTCCCAATTTCCCAGTACCAGTTAGACCGCGACAGGGCATTGGTACAAAATCCGGGGTGGTAATGGAAGTTTTTATTTGCCGAAAAAGCAATATAGAACTTGTAATAAATAAATAATTAACAAGTAATTATTCAAATGAAAACATTCATAAATATAATGGCAAAAAGTGTAAATCAATACTTACTTGCTGGTGTGCTTTTTATAATAATAGCTTTTGTAAGTTGTAAAAAAGATAAACTCCCTACGCATAATGCCGATTCGCCTATCAGCATTAATACATTAATGCCTGCGCAGGGTAGCGGGGGTACAGAAGTATTGATTACAGGTACTAATTTTTCAACAGACACTTCGCAAATCGCGGTTACCCTGAATGGATTAAAGCTTAAAATTATTGGGGCCAATACCAAACAAATGATTGTAGTGGTACCCAAAAAAGCGGGTTCGGGGCCTATCGTTGTAACCATCGGAAAAGGCACTGCAACAAGCGCAGGTAACTTTACTTACCAATATACCAGGACTGTTACCACATTGGCAGGATCTGGCAAGGCCGGCTTTGCCAATGGCCAGGGAACAGATGCCATGTTTAATTTTAGCGGTCAAACCTGGTACCGGAGCTGTGGCATAACCGTTGATGACAACCTGAACATTTACGTTGCCGACCCGGGAAATCATAGCATCAGAAAAATTGATACAGCCGGGAATGTAACTACCCTTGCTGGCAATCCACAGGTTTCGGGCTATGCGGATGGAAAAGGGAGCGCGGCAAATTTTTCGTTACCTTATGATGTGGCTGTTGATGCTCAGGGCAACGTATATTCTGTTGATCCCGGTAATTATGACATCCGCAAAATATCTCCCGATGGCACCGCTACCACCTGGGCCTGGGGAAACCAGGCGCCATGGAGCGTAGCCGTAGATAAAACTACCGGTTATGTTTATTACTCCAGTTGCTCCAGCCCGGGAAACATTTACCAGGTAACAGCTCAATTTACTGCCAAGCAGGTTGTATCTGGTCTTAATTACCCTGCAGGTATAAAATTTGATAAAACCGGCAATTTATACGTATCCATTAACGGCGACCAGGTTATTAAAAAATTCACAGCAAGCACCTGGCAGGAAAGCACCATCGCCGGGCAGGTTGGTGTTGTAGGATATTTAAACGGAGCTGCTACGGCAGCAAAGTTTGCTTACCCCTGGGGTATTGCTGTGGATAATAGCAACAATATTTATGTGGCAGGTAACGGCACGTGGGATGGAGGTAGTTACAATCCGGATCAAAGTATTCGGTATATAACGGCCAACACTTTTGATGTAAGCACTTTTGCCGGAAGCGGTACGGCTGGTTACGCTGATGCCATTGGCGGGGCCGCACTTTTTAGCGCTCCAACCGGTGTTGCTGTTGATAAAAACGGAACAGTGTATGTATTGGATAAAATCAATAACAGGGTAAGAAAAATAGTTTCAGAATAAAGGCAATCCGCATACTGAAATTGCCTCTGGTAATTATTGCTGTCAGATCCTGATCATCTATCCCAACAAATACCTTTTATTGTTCGGGAGCCAATGTGAATGATAGTTTATGATTTGTATGGTACCTCGCAGCAGATATGTTTCTGCTGCGGGGCTATACTTTGCGCCCTTAGGTGTCAATAAACATAGTAACCTAAAAGCAGCAAGTATTTCTTAATAAAAAAATCGTAATGAAATTTTATATCAATATTTTGTTAGTGTGTGCGTTTGCTGTGCAAACCCTTGCCTGTAGCAAAAAAACTGCCGGTAATAATGTGATACCCGTAGCTACTACTCATATTTATTATGTGGCAGTTAATGGATCCGAGGCTAATACAGGCGCAATTAATTCCCCTTTCCAAACCATCAATACGGCGTTGAGCCATGCCGTGCCCGGTGATACCGTTATGGTTAGGGGTGGTAGCTATTATGAAAAAGTGGTGTTCCCCAAGTCGGGAATTATGGATAAGCTGATTACACTAAAAGCATACCCCGGCGAAAGGCCTGTAATAGATGGAAGCAAAATAATAGTTTCGGGTTGGATGTCGTTGGTTACACTAAGCAACGTAAGGTTTATATCGTTGGATGGTTTTGATATTTGTAATCTTACAAGTGCAACTTTTAACACTGATCCTGAGGGTATAGCCATCAACGGCGACTCGCACCATATCACTATTAAAAATTGCAATATCTATAACATAAAAAGCAACGCCTCACTGTCCGACTGGCGAAGCGGCCACGCTATACTGGTAATAGGCAACGGAACTACAGCAATTACCAACCTGGCTATTACCGGATGCACCGTACATGATACCCAAACTGGTACAAGCGAAAATGTAACGCTGGCCGGCAACATCGACGGCTTCATTTTTAGCCACAATAAAGTATACGATACAGAAAACATAGGGATAATTGTTGCCGGTGGCGATAATCTGAACAAAGGTGGGGCAGTTGCTACCAATTATGCCCGTAACGGGGTAATCAGCGATAACGAGTTTCACGATAATACCATGACCAAAACCCTCGAAATTTGGGGTCCGGACAGATATGGGGCTATCTCTATTTACGTTTGCGGCGGTGCCAACACCATCATCGAAAGAAACAAAGTATATAACAGCGACCGGGGGATAGGGCTGGTGAGCGAAAGCAATGTGTATGCAACCAAAACCACTATTGTAAGAAACAACTTTGTGTATAACTGCTATCGTACAGGCATATACATGGGCGACTATTTAAACTATACATCAGGCGGAACTAAAAGCTGTTATGTGGTGAATAACACGTTGTATCAGAATGATCGGGTTGTGGGCGCATTTGGGGAGATAGAAGGGGAGATAAGGCTTACCGAGCATTGCGATAGCAACGTGATAAAGAACAATATTGTATATGCCAGGCCGGTTGATGTATTTATTCATAAGTACACCTCAACAGGAAGCAACAATATTATCGATAACAATTTATACTACACCACAGGCACCCCACAGTGGATCTGGAATAGCACCAGCGGCACGCCGTATACCGATTTAAATGCCTGGAAAGCGGCCAGCGCTAATGATGCAAATTCATCAAATGGTATCGATCCCCGTTTACTGAGTACATCACTTCCTGATCTTCATTTACAATCATCTTCGCCTGCAAAAAATTCCGGACAGATCATTTCAGCGGGTATAAATGGTACAACAGATATTGACGGGAATACACGTATAGTGAATAATAAAATAAGTAAGGGCGCACAGCAGTAAGGTGTATTTAATTAAAAACGAAAGGTTATGAAACTTAATTTGAATGTTTTTTTAATGCTTGGTTTTGTTGCACAGGTATTTGGTTGCAGCAAAAAAAGCGTCAACGAGGTTGTAGCACCTTCTGGTGGCGTTCATATCTACTATGTGTCTGTAAATGGTTTAGAATCGAACAAGGGAACAATTGATGCGCCCTTTCAAACCATTAATACCGCGCTAAGCCGTACGGTGCCTGGCGATACCGTAATGGTAAGGGGCGGCGTATATAGTGAAAAAGTGGTATTCCCGAAGTCGGGAGTGATGGATAAGTACATTACGTTAAAGGCGTACCATGGCGAGAAACCCATTATTGATGGCAGTGCTTTTAACGTGAATGGCCGCGAGGCCCTGATAACCATTGATAAGGCAAAGTTTATAGTGGTGGATGGTTTTGAAATACGTAACCTTAAAACCGCAACCGGCGATCCCAAAGCCATTATGGTTGAGGGCGGCTCTGATTATATTACCATAAAAAATAACACCGTATACGGTATTGACTATACCCAGCTTCCGCTTAACGGAGGCGGGAATGCTATTCTGATTATTGGGAATACTACCGATCCGGTAACTAATATTACTGTTACCGGGAATACCATACATGATTGTAAAACCGGCTATGGCGAAAACTTAACCGTTAATGGCTATGTTGATGGGTTTACCATCACCAATAATACCATTTACAATGCCCAAAATATTGGTATTGACGCGGCCGGTGGCTATTCGGCCAATGCAGATCCTGTGCTTAATTACGCCCGCAATGGTGTTATCAGTGGTAATACCCTCTATAATATTGAAAGCAAAAGGGGGCCGCTTGGCGGGCATGGCGCTATAGGTATTTATGTAGATGGCGGCAGAAATGTGGTAGTGGAAAAAAACAAAGTATCCGTTACAGACAGGGGGATTGGCGCGGTAAGCGAAACCAATGGATTCCCTACTGATCATGTTACCATAAGGAATAACCTGGTATATAATTGCTGGTGTTCTGGTATCTATATGGGCGGGTATTTAAACTACACAGGTGGCGGTACAAGTAACTCGGCCATTGTGAATAATACATTGTACAACAATAACCAGGCCCTGGGCGCTTTTGGCGAAATAGAAGGAGAGATCAGTATCAGGGAGGATTGCAACAACAATGTTATAAAAAACAACATTATTTATGGAGGAGCATCAGATATGTTTATTCATAAATACACGGCCAAGGGATCTGGTAACGTCATAGATTACAATCTATACTACACAACAGGCGCCGCACAGTGGACATGGAACGGCAGCTCTTATACCGATTATAATTCATGGAAAGCAGCCAGCAGCGCCGATGCCAGTTCAACATATGGCACAGATCCTTTATTTATAAATACATCCGGCCCCAATCTTCATTTGCAATCATCTTCTGCAGCAAAAAACAGCGGGCAGGTAATATCTGATATTGTTAACGGTAATACTGATTTTGATGGTAACGTACGTACTGTAAATAAGCAAATAAATAAAGGCGCTTATCAATGATCAATCATTACGCTGTAAATGGAATATGCGCTTCGTGCTTTGGATTGATGTTTTGAAATCCGGTAGTGGCGATGATAATCCTTTACTCTTGCTTAATGCTTACGTGTTTTGGACAAAATAGTTAATCCTCATTGTTTTAATCTTGATTACAAAATGGAAAAGATCCCCACAATTAAAGAGATAGCTAAACGCTTAAAAGTGAGCGCTTCAACAGTATCCCGCGCCCTTCATGGTCATCCCAGCATTGGCCTGGTAACTACCATGCGGGTTAATAAGGTAGCAAGCGAATTAAATTATGAGCCAAATCAAACCGCCATATTTTTTAAGCAGCGAAAAACATTTACTATCGGTGTTATTCTTCCCGATTTTTCTGACGCGTTTTTTTCTGCGGCCCTTAGCGGGATAGAAGATTATGCCAGCAAAAAAAATTATAACGTTTTTATAGGGCAGTCATTAGAAAGTCCTGATAAGGAAAAGCGCATCCTGGAAACCATGAAAAATCATCGGTTAGATGGTATTATCATATCCATCAGTAAAAACACCACGGATTTTGAAGTGTTTAACCAATTGAAAAAATATAATATTCCTGTTGTTTTTTTTGACCGTATTCCGGGTATGGAAGATATACATTACTCGTCTTGTAATCTCCAATCGGGAATGTTACAGGCCATTGATTGTTTGATAGAAAAGGGGCATCGTCGTATCGGGTTAATTAATGGCCCCTCGCAACTGGGTGCAAGTAAAGAGCGACTGGATGCCTATAAAAAAGGGCTTAGTGAGCACCAGGTAGATATAAATGCCGAACTTGTTGTTTCGTCAGATCTGTCATCGGCTCAAAATCACTATGCCATGCAAAGACTATTATCTTTAAAAGAACGACCAACAGCTATCATTACCTTTAATGATTATGTGGCACGTGATGCAATAGCGGTGGTTAAAAACAACAACCTGGTTGTTAATCGCGACATTAGCTTTATTAGTTTTGCCAATTCACCCATCTGGAGCTTTATGGATAATTCGCCTCTTGCATCCATTGAACAGTTTCCCCGGAAACAGGGTGTAAAAGCAGCAGAGATACTTTTTAAGCTATTTGAAGATCGCATTGAGGAAAAGCCATTGACTCCCGTTTTTCACCGGGCAGTATTTGATTCCAATATGGTATCTCATGTTAGTTGATATTAAGTTAATAATCTAATTCAAATGTTCCGCTATACTTTAAGGTAGTGCTTTTTTGTAAAGCATCGGGTATTTGAATGCTTAACAAACCGTTTTGATATTGCCATTTTAATTTTTGAGTGCTGCCCAGCAGGCTTACTTTTTTTAGCTGTTTAATGTTATTTACAGGGAAACTTACGCTGGCGGGGAGATTAACACTCGCTTTTTCAGATAACCAAAAGGCATACAATGTTTTTTGGTTTTTTGCCTTAGTGAAATAAATATTCCCGGCAGAGTAAGGGGCAACCGGCTCAGTACCATAGATGCCTTTGCTGTTAATTTTCATCCAGTCGGCAATATCCTGTAATCTTTGATAGGCCTCGGGATTCCAGTCGCCATCGGGCCCAGGGGCGATATTGAGCAGGAGATTACCTCCCCGTGAAACTATTTTAATCAGTGTTTGCACCAGTTGAATGCTGGGCTTAAATTCATCATTAGGCACATAGCTCCAGTACTTACCAATGGTCATGCAGGTTTCCCATGGGTAGGATAGGGGCTTATCCGGTACTTCTTGTTCTGGCGTGGTATAGTTTTCAAATTCGCCGGTAACTGTACGGTCTACCATAATGAGGCCGGGTTGATAACTGCGGCTCATTTTTGCTATTTTGGCCATATCAAGATCCTGGTTATAGTGTTGCGGATCATTGCCCTTTTCAGGAGATGGCCTTACCCAGCCGCCGTCGAGCCATAAAATATCTACCTTGCCATAACCGGTCATCAATTCTTCAATTTGATTATAGGTAAAATCTTTAAATTTTTGCCAGCGTTCGGGGTAGTGTGCCGGGTCATAATTAACATTGTGGTCTTTTGGGGGGAAGTAAGACCACCAATAGTTTTGATTGTGCCAATCCGGTTTGGAGAAATAAGCCCCGATCATAAAATTATCTTTACGAAAGGCGTTAAATATTTCTTTGGTGACATTGCTTCGTGGATTTTTTGAGAAAGGTGTTTTTGGGTCTGTAATCTTATAATCCGTTTGTTTGGTATCAAACATGCTAAAGCCATCATGGTGTTTGGTGGTAAATACCACGTAATTCATGCCCGCAGCTTTGGCTGCCCTGGCCCATTTTTCTGGGTTAAAGTTAACCGGGTTAAAGGTGGTTTGTAAGTTTTCGTAAGCTTTTTTATAGGTAAAATAATCATCGCTATACGGGCCGGTACGGGTAACCCAATCATCGGGGCAAATAGTCCAGCTTTCTGCAACTCCCCATTGGCTGTAGGTACCCCAGTGCATAAACAAACCAAACTTTTGGTCCTGCCATTGAACAAGTTTTTGCCGTACCAGGGAATCTTTAGGTACCTGGTATGTGGTTGACATTGCATGTTCGTTTTGCGCGAACGCTACGCGGCTACAGCACAGGAAGCAAAGGCCAAATATGATTTTTTGAATCATGATGATATACTTATTGGAATTTATTGTTGTAATGGCTGGTGGTTAATTTATTTCAATATCAACTCAATTACCGGGATCTCGGTATCAGGTTTAGCTTCAGGAAGATTTAATACCAGGTCGTTTCCCGAGTCTTTTGATTTACTATCCGGTTGTATCTCTGATGCATCGTGCAAAAACTGGATGTATTTTACCTTATCCTTATAATCGGGTAAGGTGATTGTTTTGCCCGGATAATCTAACAAATGAACATACAGTCGTTTGGTATTTGCATTATAGGTAAGCATGGTATGATCCGGGGCCTTAAATGCTTCCGGCGCTTCGGTACATCCATAAACCGACCGGCTATTATATTTCATCCAGGCTGCTATGCCGTCTAATCTTTCGTTGGCTCGTTTATCAAATAAACCTCGGGCAGTAGGGCCAACATTCAACAGTAGGTTACCGCGTTTGCTTACAGCCTCTATAAGCATTGTAATTAACTGTTTGGTGCTTTTCCAACTGTTTTCGTCGCGGAAATATCCCCAGGAGCCAGAAAATGTTTGGCAGGTTTCCCAATAGTTTTTGTAGTCGTTTTTCTTGGTCCATTCTGTTAAGTTTACCTGTTCGGGTGTCAGGTAATCCCATCCGTCCTGGTATTCGTTTATATCAAGGCGATTATCAATTATAATATTGGGCTGTAGTTTTCTTATCTCTTTAACTAATTCAACAGATCCCCAGTCTTTGCTGCCTTTGCCATGTTTTCCATTGTCAGGGTACGAAAAATCAAGCCACAGCATGTCAATTTTGCCGTAATTGCTAAGCAGTTCTTTAATCTGATTGTGCATGTAGGTACGATAGCGTGCCATATCACGGCCTTTGTTTAACTTGTCGTAATCCTCATCCTTTTCGCTTGCGGGTTGTAGCGGGTGTAAAACATCAACCGTAAAATCCGGATGATGCCAATCCAGCAGCGAATAATAGAAACCAATTTTTATGCCTTCGGCCCTAAAGGCGTCTACAAATTCTCTTACAAGGTCTCTTTTAGCGGCGGTATTTGTGGCCTTATAGTCGGTATATTTTGAATCAAATAAGCAAAACCCTTCGTGATGTTTGGTAGTAAGCACTGCATATTTCATTCCGGCTGCCTTAGCTTTCTTTGCCCATTCCTTTGGGTTAAACAAATCGGGGTTAAACTCATCAAAATAGGGCTGGTATTGTTCGTTGGTCATTCGTTCCCATCTTTTTACCCATTCATGCCTTGCCGCCTGCGAATAAAGCCCCCAATGGATAAACATACCAAAGCGGTCATTAGTCCACCAGGCCATGCGTTTCGCTTTTTGTTCAGGTGTTTCTGTGCCTATTTTTTTTTGAGCGTATAAAGAAGAAAATGCCAGGAAAATTAATAAAGTACTTAAAACTGCTTTTTTGATTTGACGCATAGCGAACCTTTAGTTTGAATTTAATATGGATTAAAAAAGGGTAAGGATACTTTACATTGATAAAATTTCGGCAACAACTTCCTGTAAAGGTCTTTGTGGTTTTTCGGGATTTAGCTTTTGGTTTTGCTCCACCCAGTTCCGCTCCCAGGCAAAGTAATCTGGTTCGCGCGTGTTTTTGCCCTGAAGGTTGCCGCGCAGGTAATCAAAATAAATTTCCCAGCGGGGCAAGTAATAACTATCCATCAAGCCGGCCCATTCTTTATAGGCATACTCATGCAGGTTATCTTCCGTACGTACGTTTTCTCCCCAATAGGTAATCTGCATTAAAAGGTTTTTTAAATTATTTGCCTTTTCTTCTGCAGTATTTCCGTTATCTATGGATTGTTTAATATAAGTATTGAGCCTGAAGTAATGATCGGTGTTCAAAAGATCATCTGTTAACTTTATCATGTTCAAAAACTTTCCGCTTGCCTTGTTGAAAGCCTGCAGATCCTTATTGTTGTTTGCCATTACCAGCTCATTAAAAACAATGGTTCCTTTATTGGCCAGCACCTGCCTAACCATGTTGATGAGGTCTATTTTATAAGTAGCCGAATTAATGAGCGCGGGGGAGGCTTTAGCAAATTCCTTTACGGCGTTTTCAAACTTTACAGTATCATAATTACGGGTAAGCGTACCCCAGCTTGATGTTGATTTAATTTTAAGCGCAGGCCTTGCACAAAAGATAGATTCGCCCGCACCTTCCTGGTAGCCGGGAAGGCTTTGATAAATTGTTTGTAAAAAGCCCTGCCAGCCATTACTGGTATGCACGTTACTTTTACCATAACGATATTGGGCATATTTATCAATCCAATCCCGGGTATCTACGTGGTTTTTGCGCCAACCCAGTTCAAGCATCAGATCATAATCGGGAGGGTTGTTGTTAATACCTTCGGGCATGATGCCTACACCTTTAAGGTAATTACTGTAGGTGCTTTTCCGGGCCCTGTCTATTTCATCGGCAAAGCGTTGTAATTTTCCATAAACACCAGGGCGTTCGCCAAAATTGTTAACGCTACACCATATAAAGGGGGTGTTATCATAGGCTTTACGTTTTTCCCAGTTGTTTGTAAATTCACCAAAAAGCTCCTGTACCAATATTTTTGATTTATCAAGACCATCAAGCATGCCCTGTTTTGGATTGTCCTGCCAGCCCTGCAATACCCAGGTGGAGCCCGGATAGTAATTTTGCATTGATGCCTGTATGGCAGTTCCCGCTTTTTTCAAATCAACACCATCAGTTTTACCTCCCTCATGAAAAGGGTCGCCTGCAAAAAAGTGAATGTTTTTACCATATAATGCTTGCATTTCGCTGTAATAGATGCCCGCTATCCGGCTAAATTCAGGATCAGTAGGGTCAAGTATATCGGGCCTTTTAAAAGCCCCCCAGGTACCCTGGTCAATGATATGCGCTTTGCTCTTATTTTTTAACGAACTTGGAACCATCCCATAAAAACCCTGCAATACAGGTTCTATGCCCAGCTCCTTCATTCGTTTTATCATTTTTTGTTGAATCAGTTTCCGGTTGTCAATCTGGCTTTGAGGCATTGCGCCTCCCCAGCCTTCAATATTACCCATAAGCCACCACGCGGTGTAAGCCGGGCCTACTATAAAATTGTTAATTTCATTTTCGGTGTATCCTATCTTCCGCAGGGTGTTTTGCCACACTGCTTCCATACCTTCAACGGTAAGCATGGTGTTAACCCCGTTCAGGGCCATCCAGTCCAGTTCGCGTTCCCAGTCTGGCCAGCTATAAAAACTCATCGTATAATTATAAGTACAGTAATTTAATGCATAACGATACTTAGCCTCTGCCTGCACCGTTGCTTTTTTGCTAACAACCGGGATTGGGAATACCGGCGACAGGTTATCGCCCATGTGCGACATGGAACGATGGCAATAATATTTTAAATACCAGTTTACTCCAACGGCTGCTGCGTTAGCTCCGGAGGCACTGATAACCAGTTTGTTTTTTATGGTTTGCAGTTCAACTATTTCGGGGCTGTTGCTTTTTAAAGATTTGAAAATAACATGATCGCTTAACCAGGGAGCGCGCCTTTTAACCAATGCTTTTACAGGATCAAACTGTTGGGCAAAAAGCTGTAACGGTAGTAATAAAATAAGCAGGTAAGTTAGTTTTCGCATAAAAAATGTATCGGTTTTTTCTGTTAATATTTCCGAAACTAACTAAAAATTAATGGAAATATAATGTGCCTGCCCATGCCCTGGCAGCATAAAACTTACGCAAACGTTTGATATATCCTACGCAACCGGTTGCGTAATTTTCCACTATTTTTTTCGATTATTATTTTACTACCATTGTAATTAACAAGGGGGATATTTCATAAATATGGCTCCTATTGCAATGCTTTCGTCTTAAAAAAATGAAGAAAATTATAATCACCCTTATTGTTTGTATAGCGGTAAATACGTTTTCGTTTGCGCAAACAATTTCCCCTGCCGATTCATTAATGGGGGCTACCATATTAAGTAAGCGCCCTGATTCAGCAATGCAAAAATGGCGCGAAAATCGTTTCGGTCAGTTTATTCATTGGGGATTGTATGCTGTTACCGGCGGCCAATGGAAAGGTAAAGATTATCCTACTTCCGCCGAATGGTTAAAAGTGGATGCCGGCATTTCATCTGCAGAGTATGCAGAAATTATTCACCAGTTTAATCCTCAAAAATATAACCCAACAGAATGGGCGCATATGGCTAAAAGCATGGGGGTAAAGTATGTTATCATTACTACCAAGCACCACGAAGGATTTTGCTTGTGGCCCAGTAATTTTACAAATTTTTCTGTCGCATCAACGCCTTATAAAAAAGATCTGTTGATGCCTTTTGTAAAGGCCTACCAAAAGGAGGGTATCGATGTTTATTTTTATTATTCTATTCTTGACTGGCATCATCCCGATTATCGTTCTGTTATACAATCTGAAGACGACCAAAAAGCTTTTGAACGGTATTTTGCATTCGTTAAAAATTAGCTCAAAGAGTTGATAAGCACTTACCCCGATATTAAAGGTTTTTGGTTTGACGGGCAGTGGGAAGCATCCTACAAAAAAAACTATAAAATGGGTTATGAGCTGGAGCAATATTGCAGGGCATTAAAACCGGGTATCATCCTAAATAATCGCATTCGTACAGACGCGCAGGGGCATGTAGATCATGATTATAAGGGGCGGCATTTTGGTGATTTTGACGGCAGTTTTGAGCGCCGTTTACCATCCAACGTAAAAAAGTTGGATTTTGATTGGGAGGCTTGCATGACCGTTCCCGAAAATCAATGGGGATACCATAAAATATGGGAGGGCCACACCAAAACTCCATATGAAATACAGGAGATGCTTGCAACCTGTACCTCTATGGGCGGTAATTTCGTGCTCAATTTTGGCCCCCAGCCCGATGGTACCATACGTACCTATGAGCAAAATTTGGCTAAAGAGGTTGGCACATGGATGCAAGCTAACGGAAAGGCAATATATGGATGTGATAATGCGGGCCTCGATAAACAGGATTGGGGCTATTTTACACAAAAGCCCGGTGATGACAAGCTTTATATGATCGTTTTCAATATACCAACCTCCAAAGCTTTAAAGTTAAAACTTCCCGAAAAAACCACAATTGCAGATAACTCTCTTTTAACCGATAATCATCAGAAATTCCGTATCGAGAAAACGTACGGAAATGAATATTACCTGCATTTAGGGGATGCAAAGTTTACCCAGCCATTTGTGATAACGTTGCAGTTAAAAAAGGATTAACCGGTTTTTGATAATTATTTAGTAACACAGCTCAAAATTGATTTTTAATGAAAAAAAGTATTATTAAACTGCTTCTTTTAATATGCGTGCTAAGTTCCAAACCTGCTTTTAGTCAGCAGGAAATAAACGAACCATTTAAAATTGGCACAGAATCATTTATTTTAAACGGGAAACCCTATGTTATTCGTTGCGGGGAAATGCATTTTGCCCGCATACCCAAAGCGTATTGGAGGCACCGGTTAAAAATGGCGAAAGCAGTTGGTTTAAATACAGTTTGCGCTTACCTGTTTTGGAATTTTCATGAAACAACCCCTGGTAAATTTACTTGGGAAGGGCAGGCCGATGCAGCTGAGTTTTGTAAAATAGCGCAGGAAGAAGGCTTATATGTATTGTTGCGACCAGGCCCATATTCATGTGCCGAATGGGAATTTGGTGGTTTGCCCTGGTGGTTGTTAAAAAAGAAAGACATTCAATTACGCACCCAGGACCCTTATTATATGGAACGTTGCCGTCAATATTTAAAAGAAGTTGGTCGTGTTTTAAGCCCTTTGCAAATAACTAATGGCGGGCCCATATTAATGGTGCAGGTTGAAAATGAATATGGTAGCTACGGTGCAGATAAAGCATATGTTTTAAAAATACGGGATCGTTTAAAAGAAGCAGGCTTTACCGTTCCCCTGTTTACTTGCGATGGCACCGTTCAACTAAAGAATGATGTACAGAAGTCTATTTTTGCGGTAGTGAACTTTGGCAACAATCCCGAAGCTGGTTTTAAAGCCCTGCGCGAAGTTCAGGCCACGGGGCCACTAATGTGCGGGGAGTACTATCCGGGCTGGTTTGACAGCTGGGGCGGGCCGCATCATACCGGCTCAAATGATCATCTTATAAAAGAACTTGGCTGGATGCTTGATCATAAGGCTTCTTTTAGCATATACATGATACATGGCGGCACATCGTTCGGCTTATGGGCAGGGGCTAATTGCCAGCCATACGCCCCCGAAACATCAAGTTATGATTATGATGCTCCTATCAGCGAAAATGGTTCTGAAACGGCTAAGTATGATGAGTTGCGCAATACGCTTAAAAAATATCTTCAACCAGGCGAAGTATTAACAGATGTACCTGCCGCAATACCTGTACAAAAAATCGCTCCTTTTAACCTTACTATGGTAGCCCCGATAATGGAGCAATTGAAAAAGCCTGTGCTAAGTGATACCACGCTGTATATGGAAGACCTGAACCAGGGCTATGGGATGATGGTTTATGAAACAACCTTGCCGGCTGGTACAAAAAGCAAGCTGGATTTTACCGAAGTACATGACTACGCGGAAGTGTTTATCGATAATAAACTCATCGGTGTATTAAACAGGATGAAGAATGATCATATTATTGAAATTCCTGCACTACCTAAGGGCGCCAGGCTTAGGGTTTTTGTTGAAGCCATGGGGCGGGTTAACTATGGCTATTACCTGCACGATCGCAAAGGTTTACAGGGCGAAGTTTATAGTATAGCGGGAGCGCAAAAGGTTATGTTAAAAGGCTGGAAACATTATTCAATACCATTGGGTGAAGGCAATCCGGCGTTTAAATACAAGGCTATTCGCGCAGTACCCAAACTGAACGAGCCAGCCTTTTATAAAGGATATTTTAATGTAAAAAGCAACAGTGATTTTTATCTGGATATGCGCTGGTTTAAAAAAGGAGTGGCCTGGATAAATGGACATTGCCTTGGCCGTTACTGGAACATTGGGCCAACCCAAACCATGTATGTACCAGGGGTATGGCTAAATAAAGGGAAGAATGAAATAGTTATACTGGATATGCACCGCCCGTTCGCCACCCGCCTGCAAGGCCTGGATAAACCTATTCTTGATAGCCTTACAGCAATAGAGGCCATCAGCAGTAACCATCGCAAAGCCGGGCAAAAATTTGGCAATAATTTGAGTAGCTTGTTATATACCGGGGCAATGGAAAACACCGCTAAATGGCAAACGTTTACATTCCCCTTAAAAAGTGGACGATACCTTGCCCTTGAAGCAATGAATAACTTTATGGGCGACCAATTTACTGCATTGGCAGAACTTGAATTGCTTGACGAGAATGGAAAACAAATTCCTCGCAGTTTATGGAAAGTGGTGTATGCTGATAGCGAAGAATTGAAAGGGGAGGATGGTAAATCAGAAAACGTGTTCGATTTGCAGTATACCAGTATCTGGCATAGCCAATGGAAGGATAACGCTACTAAACACCCTCACCAAATAGTTATTGACCTGGGAAGTAAAACAACCATAAGCGGTATTAAAATGCTGCCACGCCAGGATATGGAAACCGGAAGAATTAAAGATTTTAAAGTTTATTTGGCTAATGAGCTTTTTAACGGTTTGTAATTTTACTTTAAGTTCCTGTTGCCTCAGGGTCCTCATTGAAAAGGGATTCTGAGGCCGCTTGCTAAGTATATACCAGGTATATTTGACCTGGATGGTCCCAGGGTTCTCCTTTGGAGAGACCCTCAATGCTATTAAGTTAATGAGTTTCTCCCCCAGCGGGGGGATAGCTTTGTAGCAAAAAAGCAAAAATGAAGCTCCGTGCCAGAGGTACGGAACCTTAGGTAGCGTACCTATGGCACGCAAAAGACAATTTATTTATGTTTTTCTACAAAGCTTTTGCTCCTCTGGAGCACCCCATCACTCTCCTAACTTAATAGCATTGGAGAGACCCTGAGGGGACGGAAATTTTCTTAGTACTTGCCTTTATATCAAAAAAGGTAAATAATATTCCTATTTATTAAAAAATAATATTTGATGATTGCCTATGTTTGGTTAACTAATTACCAATAAACATGAGCATATCAATTAATTGAAAGCGGTCAGTTAAATGTTTTGCTTGTTAAATCAGTTTTAAATGAATATATGTTAGATAGACATTAATTTTTAATAGATATTCGTTTTAAAATTTTGGTTGGGTTTATTCAAAACCCTCCCCTCTGATTGAGGTTGTTTTTAAATTATAGATGCCCTAAAGGCATTACAAGTATAACCAGTAAACACATTGATAAATTTATGAGGATCCTGCTTTCAATCCTATGCTTTTTCTCTGTATGCAAAATTGCTACAGCACAGGTTACCGTGATAAACCTTCTGACAGAAAATTTAAAAGAACCAACCAATATTGATAGTCCCAGCCCTCGTTTTAGCTGGCAAGTATCTGAAAAGAGTGGCAAACCTGTTCTGCAGCAGGCTTATGAAATTGAGGTAGATTCAACGGATGTTACAGGCGCTAAGGTTTTGCGTATGTGGACAAGCGGCAAGGTGCTGTCTGCACAATCCTTATACGTGCCTTACAAAGGTGGCTTGTTGAAATCAGCACGAAAATATTTCTGGAAGGTTAGGGTATGGGATAGTTATGGGAAAACTTCAGCGTGGAGCCAGCTATCCTTTTGGAAAATGACCCTTTTATCGCCGGCAGACTGGCAGGCAAAATGGATTGGCACCAGCGAAAAGGACGTGTTTAATGGTCCGGCGCCTTTACTCAGAACAAATTTTTCATTGGACAAAAGCGTACTTACCGCTACAGCTTATATCACATCCCGCGGATTTTATGAAGCAAAAATAAATGGGCATAAAGTAGGCAACGCTTTTCTTACGCCGGGCTGGACAAGCTACAACAAAAGATTACAGTACCAGGCTTATGATGTTACAGACCTTTTAAAGGGTGGGGAAAATACAATAGGCGTTACATTAGGAAGTGGCTGGTACAGAAGTCCTCTGGGGCCATATAATCCAAGACCGGATTTTTACGGTAAAGATTTGGCGCTTTTGCTGCAAATAAAAATAACTTATAGCGATGGTTCTGAAAAGCTCATTGTTTCTGATGAGAATTGGAAGTCGTCAACAGGAGCGCTGAGATTTGCTGAAATCTATGACGGCTGCATCGTTGATACAAGGCGGGAGCAACAGGGCTGGTTAACAAGCAGTTTTAATGATGCAGGCTGGCAGCCGGTAAAAGTGCTGTCGTTGCCTAAAAATAATCTTGTAGCAACTTATAATGAGCCGGTAACTAAACATGAAACTTTTAAACCCGTTAAAATTTTAGTAACCCCCAAAGGTGAAAAAATAATCGACTTTGGGCAAAACCTGGTAGGCTGGGTAAGCGTATCAGCAAAGGGCAAGGCAGGGGATTCCATTAAAATATCACATGCCGAGGTGCTGGATAAGGCCGGTAATTTTTACACCGAAAATTTGCGGTCGGCAAAGGCACAGAATATTTATATTTTAAAAGATACCGCCAAACATGTTTTTGAGCCCCAGTTTACCTGGCAGGGTTTCAGATATATTAAAGTAGAAGGTGTTAAGGGCGAGCTAAATCCGGCTGATTTTACTGCTGTAACTATATATTCAAATATGAGGGGCACGGGCAGTTTTTCCTGCTCAAACCCATTGCTTAACCAATTACAGCATAACATACAATGGGGGCAAAAAGGAAATTTCCTGGATGTGCCTACAGATTGCCCGCAGCGCGACGAGCGACTGGGCTGGACCGGTGATGCGCAGGTATTCTCGCACACTGCCGCATTTAATATGGATGTTCATAACTTCTTCAGTAAATGGCTTAAAGATGTAGCCGCTGATCAGTATGCCAGCGGTAGTATTCCTTATATAATCCCTGATGTTTTTACCAATGGCAATAACGAAGTTGGAGGAAGTTCTGGCTGGGGCGATGTATCTACTATTGTACCATGGAACATGTATCTCGCTTATGGTGATAGTCAAATTTTAGAAAATCAGTTTGCAAGCATGAAGGCATGGGTGGGTTTTATACAAAAACAAACCACGAACAACCTATGGGTATCGGGCAATCATTTTGGTGACTGGTTGTTTTATAGCGTAAACGACGACAGGGACGGAGCTTCGGCAATCACCAATAAATATCTCATAGCGCAATGTTTCTATGCGCATTCAACTCAAATTTTGATTAACTGTGCCAAAATTCTCAACAAAAAAGCGGATGAGCAATATTACACTCAATTATTGCAAAAGATCAAGAGCGCTTTTATAAAGGAATATGTAACACCAAACGGATTAATATCATCTGATACGCAAACGGCCTACGTATTGGCGCTGGAGTTTGATATGCTGCCCGTAAACTTAAGGCAACAGGCTGCCGAACGGCTGGTTAAAAATATAAAGCAATACAACTATCACCTCACAACAGGTTTTTTGGGTACCCCGTACCTTTGTGATGCCTTGAGTAGGTTTGGCCATACTGATGTGGCTTATAAGCTGTTATTGCAGGATACCTATCCATCATGGCTATACCCTATAAAGGCGGGTGCTACAACCATTTGGGAAAGATGGGATGGCATTAAAACTGATGGCAGTTTTGAAGAATCATCCATGAACTCTTACAATCATTATGCCTATGGCGCCATTGGCGATTGGATGTATCAAAATATAGCGGGTATCCAGGCTGCCGAACCGGGGTATAAAAAAATAACTATTAAGCCGGCCATAGGAGGAGGGCTACAATGGGCCGAAGGCAGCTACGATTGTAGTTATGGCACTATCCACAGCAAGTGGACGATAGACGGTGACAAACTGGATATGGTAGTTACAATCCCTCAAAATACAACAGCAGATGTGTTTGTGCCAGATGCTCATGGTAAAACTTATAAAAAGTTTTCGGTTAAAGGCGGCAACTACCATTTTCAAAGGTAAATACCCGCGCTAGAAGCATTAATTATTCCTTTCACCATAAAATACGATAGCACAGCATAGCCGGTTTTGGTTATGCCTGTGCTGTAAGTGAAAAGCAAGATGATGCGATTACAAAATGCTCGTCTATGCTTTACCTTAAACCTGTACTGTTATTAAAAGTAGATTTTCCGATTCCCATTCAGTTTTGTACGCAGAACTGAATGGGATATAATGTCTTATAAAATATAAGATTGCTCCTGCATCACTGTAATTAATCGATAAATACAGTGATTTTAATATTATTATATCTGAAAATAATAAAAATACTACAAATCGTATCAACTTTTCGTCAAAACATATCAACTTAACATAAGCATAAGCATTATATTGGTTTTTAATCTACTTTTATTTCACAATTATAATAATGCAAATCATCTGTTATTCAGGGTGATTTGTTTGATAACCAAAGTATAACCACACCTATGAAAATTAAAAAGCCTAAAGCTATGGCCTATGCTGCTATGCGCCATTATTATTTGCCCGGAGAACGGCAATCCCCCCAAAACAGTTTCACTGATTTAGTTTGTTTATGACAAACCCTTAAAAATGAATTCCTGCTTGTTTATTAATTAAATTAAAACCTATGATCACAAACTTTACTCAACATCACCCTTTTTGGAAAATGCTTCACATGCTTAATAAATAGCATGCTGTCTTCGTGAAAGTATAATTCTTTCCAACTCAATTTTTATTTCATTAATCAAATTATCCATTAATTATGCGATACTTATGGCTGTGCTTTGTGGTTTTTACCGCAATTACTACAAATGCACTTACTTGTTTAGCTAAAGGTAATAGGGGAGAGAGGGGCAAAATCAACTATGTTGTTTTTAATAAAGATACTACTGTTCGTCGTGATACAACAGTAAAAGATTCTTTATTAAGGGATAGTGCCAATTTTATAAAAAAGCACACTATCTACAATTCTTTAGCTGATAGCGTTACTAAAAAACCTTTCGAACTATCCTTATTCCCTGCAGCTTCATTACAACAACTTTTAAAAGGGCAATTTGCCGGTTTATATGTACAGGAGCCATCTGGCGAGCCTGGTACCGTGCAAAATATGTTTATCAGGGGCGCGCCTATGCCTTTGCTATCTGCCAGGGATGTTTACCAATCGCAGCCTCTTGTGGTATTGGATGGTATTCCGTTAGTAACAGAACATCCTTTTGCATTTGATATACAGCAATATGATTTTAACAGGATAGGACCTGCTACCAACATATTTGCGGGTATTGATATGAACAATATTGCTTCGGTAGAGGTATTGAAGGATTTGGCTGCAAGCGCAGTTTATGGTCCGCGGGCTGTAAATGGCGTTATTGTTTTAACCTCAAAAACGCCGGGTGCATCAAGGAGTATAACCTTTGATTCCTATATTGGATTAGCGCAGCGCCCGCATGTAACTACTATAAACGGTAAGTACGAAAATGCTTTCAGGCAACGGTTTTATGATCTGTATACTACCAATGGCCGGTATTCTGATGATGAAAATTACCCTATCTACTTAAGCGATTCATTAAACAATGTGTACAGCGGAAAAGCTGACTGGAGCGACCTCTATTACCGTAATGCTTTAGTTTACGGCATTAACTTCGGTATCTCCGGGGGAACAGACAGGGCAAATTTTCGCTTTTCTTTGGGCAATATCAAGAATGATGGCGTTGCTGATGGCGTAGGACTAAATCGTTACAGCGCCATGTTTAACATCAATATGAAGCCGGTAAAATGGCTCATGTTTTCAACAATGGTAAATGCTAACCGGTTAGATAGAACCCGGAATAAAAACTTGCGGGACAGGTTTGCGCAGATCAATTACTTTCCTGATCTGAGTGCCCCTTTACCGCCCAATAAAGATTATTATGCCAATTATCTAACCCAATACAATAAAGGGTTTGATAATAACAAAACCAACATCATTGATGGTTATGCCAGGGTTGGTATCCAGTTTGGCAAATTCAATTTCAGCACCACATTTGGTGTTGATTATAATGAAGGTTATCGTGATGTTTTTTACGCACGTACGCTTTTACAGGGGAATAGTTATGCATCAAACTACTTTGGCTTTAGTCAAAGGTTAATGTTGGATAATAAAGCAACGTATGCTTTCAAATTAAACGAAGTAAATGATTTTCATTTTGAAGTTGGGCAATCAACCCAATGGAATACCTATAAATATAGTAACGCGTATGCTTATAAAGGCGTAAATGATTTCATTAAGATAAACCTGTTAAATTCAGATCCTAAAGATCCTAATTATTTAACTCCGGTTGCTTTTCCGCGCGAGTTAACCTATCGCTTCCTTGATAAAACCCGGGATAACCTGGTATCGTTTTATGCAAAGGCCGATTATACATTCAAAGAGAAATATCTGTTATCGGCCACATTACGCGCCGATGGTTCTTCAAACGCTCAGCCAACCAGCAGATGGTTTTATTCGCCGGTAATTTCTGCCGCATGGAATGTTAAAAAAGAGCTACTGAAAGATAATACAACCATTAATGATCTGTTGTTGCGTGCAAGCGTTGGGCGGTTGGGGCGTTTAAATGCGTATGATAATTATGCACAAGGGCCACAGTATACCGCATCGGTAGGGTATACTGGTAATTTAACTGTACCCGGTTATAATGCATTTGGTGTATTAACAAGGCCTTATTTAACCGGATGGGTAGGCTACGGTATTCCATGGTCATACTCAGATCAGCTTAACCTGGGTTTAGATGCCGGTTTGCTCAAAAATCGTTTACACCTTTCAATTGATTGGTATAAAAAAGAAGAAAAGAACCAGCTTATTGGCATCCCTGCCTATGCCGAATACGGTTATACCCAATCTATTGAAAGTGGTATGGCTGTAAATAACAGTGGTATTGATGTTTCCATAACGGCTAATGTGATCAATCATAAAAACTTTGGCTGGACATCATCTTTAAACCTAAACCACAACACTAATAAATTAAAAGCCTTGCCAAGGGGACTAAATGAAATTATAGTTGGCGACAAACTTTTAAAAGTAGGCCATCCTGTTGATCAATATTGGCTTTTAGTAAATGATGGCATTTACACATCAAACAGCCAGATACCTGTTGTAAACGGGCAGCCGCTTAAATATAACGGGATTCCTTTACAGGCCGGCGACCCTAAATGGCGGGATTTGAATGGCGATAATGTTATTGATAATAACGATAAGGTATTAACAGGGCATTCATTGCCCAAAATGTCGGGTGGTTTTGATAATAATTTCAGATACGGCAACTGGAACTTAAACCTGAATCTATATTTCAATCTTGGCCGCGACCTGATTAACCAGGAAATGGCTAACAGATTTGATTTTATTAACAGGGAAGGGAACAGTGATGTTAACTCTGTTAAGGAGATCACTTATTGGGAAAAACGGGGAGATTATAGTAAATATCCATTGTATAACCCATGGAGTACGGTAATTCCATACCGTGTTGATCAGAATCTGTTTCTTGAAAATGCCTCTTTCCTGAAATTAAGAACGGTTTCAGTAGGATACGATCTTACCAAAGCGCTGCATAAGAGAAATATTAGTATAACCCGGTTTTATGTGTATGCATCAGTAAATAATGTATTTACCATAACTCCTTATACAGGTCAGGATCCTGAACTGGTAAACTATAATGGTTATGACACTGGCTACGGACTGCCGATACCCAGAACCTACACATTAGGGGTTAAAATGGAATTATAGTATGGAAAAACGTATCACAAAAACCTTATTACAAAAATGAAAAAGACATTATATATCACACTGCTGTTTTTTGCTGCCCTAACAGGTTGCAACAAAACATTGGATATAGATTCTGTTAGAGTGGTTGGTGAAAAAAACATGTGGAATAAGCTGGAAGATACACGCGCCGGCCTATTGGGTGTTTACGCACTTACACGCGCCGCTTTGTCTGATAACGACGGACACTGGCTATATGGCGATGTGCGCACAGGTGAATTTATCAGCCCAAACAGACCCGATCTTAAAGCTATTGCCGGCAACAAATTAAACGCATCGTATCCAACAATAGAAGCCCTGTCTGACTGGACCCGCTTTTATGCCATAGTTAATGCTGCAAATATTTTCCTGGAACGTGTTGGCGATGTAAAAGCTGCCGACAAACGTTACACAGAAAATAACATGATAGTTGATGTTGCACAGGCTCGTTTTTTAAGAGCTTTTGCATACTTCTACATGGTTAGGATATGGGGTGATGTGCCGTTTATTGTAACCTCACATGATGGCCAGTTTGAAAACAAACCCCGCGAAAGCCAGGCTAAAGTATTAGTTTGGGCACAGCAGGAAATGCTTAAAGCTGCTACAGACCTGCCGTTTATTTATAGCGGTGGAGATATCCAGCAACCTGGAAATTATTATAACGAAGACATTACCAGGTGGGGAGGAGCTTTAGTAACAAAAAATTCGGCCTATGCTGTACTTGCTCATTTAGCAGCCTGGCAGGGTAATTACACAGATGTTGCTACCTATACCAAATTTGTTGAGGACAACTATGGTAAAAGCAATATTGGATATCAAAGCACAGAAGACCTTACCAAATCAAACGGATTCTTTTTTAATAAAAATACCAGCCAGATGTTTGGTTTTAACTCTGATTGGGGGCATATTGATGGTTCCGGAACGGGCCATATAGAAGAGTTAACCTTAGCTGAGCCTGTTTTAAACAAAAAGGTTCCGGATATCTACATGCCAAAGGACTCGATCATAAAGATATTTAATCAACCCAATGATGAGCGCTTTAGTATAGATACGCTTGGGCGGCCCCGGTCCGAAAGATATTTCACCAATATTAATGGTAAGTACCCCATATTCAGTAAGATAAAAGTTATAATGGGTGGCACTACCGACCCTACCTTCAGATATTTTACCAGCGCGCTGATTTTTACGCGGCTTGAAGATGTTGTTTTATTACGTGCCGAAGCATTAGCTGTTTTGGGTGATCAAAACGGCGCTTTAAATGAAGTAATTAATGTAATGGTGCGCAGAGGGATAACCAGTTTTAGTATCAATAGCAATGAATTGATTGATCTGATATTTGAGGAGCGGCACCGCGAATTGTTGGGCGAAGGCCAACGGTGGTATGACCTGGTAAGATATAATAAGATCAAACAAAACAATCCTGCTTTTTTAGCCCTCATCAACTCCCAGGGTATTTACTGGCCGGTATCCCGCAAGCTTATTTCACAAAACAACTTATTAACTCAAAATCCATTTTGGAAGTAACCAGACCATATATGAAAAATTTAAAAAGATATATGAGTGCTTTAAAACTATCAATAGTTATAGCACTGTTCCTGTCTGCCTGCACAAAAAAAGATGGTGGATATCATAGTACCGTAACCAATAATCCACAGTTTACCGGTAACACCTATGAATATTTAAAAAGTAAACCGGGTGTGTATGACTCGCTACTTGCCGTAATTGACAGGATGGGCCTAAAGCAAACATTAATGGATAGCAATGTAACCTTGTTTGCGGTAACCAACCCAAGCTTTCAACTAGCCATTAACAACCTTAATACTTTAAGAAGGCAAGGTGATAAAGACCCGCTTTTTCTATCAAATATTGATGGTGTGCAGCTGGATACAATGGCAGCATACTATATCATGAGGGGAAGACGCACTACTGATTCATTAACATTACAGGATGGGCTCGATTTATCAAGCGTAAGATTTGGCTATCCTATGCACGGTAAAGTTACCAGGGCATCTTCATCCGGTTTGGTTGATGGAGGTCCGGAAGTGATCGAATTCAGTAATACCAAACGGAGCAAATTTATCCGGTTTTGGTCAACCACAACAACCGGTTCAAATAATATCATAACCAAAAATGGTGTAGTCCACGTGGTAAGCGCCGATCATATTTTTGGCTTTGATGAGTTTGTGCCCCGCCTCACATTTATTCCGCCGCCACCAAATTTAATATCAATAATAGGGGGTAAGCTATCTGTATTAAGAGATAATAATGGAGGTGCAGATAATGGCGAAGGATCTAAAAAGGTGATAGATGGCGACGATCACACTAAATTTTTGGCCGAGCTTCAGGGTAGGTTATGGATTCAGTTTGAACTGAATACACCGGCGGCATCTGGTGTGTACACGCTTACATCTGCAAATGACGCGCCCGAAAGAGATCCGCGTGCCTGGACCTATGAAGGCTCAAACGATGGAAAAACCTGGGTTGAACTGGATAGGCGCAGCAATTTCTTTTTTGAGGAAAGATACCAGACGAAAGTTTTCAGATGCCCTAATACGGCAGCTTATAAATTTTACCGGATTGATATTACCGAACTCAGGGATGGAGGTCTTTTCCAATTGGCTGAGTGGTCAATAAACAAAATTAAATAAGCCATGACACTTCAAAAATTTAATGCCATTAATCATAAACAGATGCGAACATATATCAAAAAAGAGTTTATTTTCTTCTTGTTTGCTATAGCTGCATTGAGCAGTTGTAAAAAGATATTCAATCTTCCGGATGAGAAAGACTATTTAAGTTCAAATATAAATTTCAGCAATAAAATATTTGAACCAATCATTGGTCGTACTACACTAATGGGGGGCTTTAATGGCGATAATTCAACACAGCCTATAAAGTTTGAAATTATTAATGCCAGGCTTGGCGATGGAAAACCCGTAACAGATCTTTTCCAGAAAAAATCAACCTACGTTTGGACAGCCCCTTATACCGGGCAGGAGAAAAGTATTGCCGAAATTGAGGCCAAGAGAAAGCTGGAAGAGCACCCGCTATTTGAAGTGCGCTCATCAGGCGAGTTCATTTTGTGGGCTTCTTCTACAAATGACCTGATCAAACCCCGGCCGACAGACAGCACCAATTTTCCGCAGGATACCCGTTTTTTTGATTTAAAGATCAGCAACAGTGGCGGTCATACCGTTATCAGGGATTTTCAAATACGCCCCTTCCGCGAGCGTCCTTATGAGCCCTCTGATGATTTTAATATTTATTCGGGCGGTCCTGCGCCTCATCCCAAAACACCTTATAATCCTTTAAGCCGGAATTATATAAGGCCTTTTTTAAACGGTGTTATTGGTGCAACTACCGATATTCCTCTTGAAAGCAATGACGATAAGAAGGATGTAATAGTTTATATCAGGCCCTTTACCGGGGGCACCGGCAATTCACTGCGATTTAAGTTTTTAAATAAAGATTCGGTAGAAATGAATCCTGCTTTATTTAATGAAACAGCCTGGGACAAAATTGTACACGGTTTTAATATCCAAAAAACAACAACCTATGTGCAGTATGATGTTGCCTATCCAATTCCATTAGTTGAAATACCTACCATATATGCACCGGGAGCTACCCGTGACCATGCCGAATTCAGGTATTCAAGAATTGGTTTTGGGGGTGCCCGGGTAGTGGCAAGCTTTGGGATAGATTTCGCCATATACAAAAAGGGAGACTGGGAAGTAGTGTTCCATTTTCTGAAAGATAACCCAAAATTCAAAGACGAATAATTGCATTTAAAAGCCAAAGTAATGAGAAAATATATACTATTTTACGTAGTGCTAATTGTTTGCATGATCTGTAATACAGATATTTATTCGCAAACAAAAAATATAACCGTTAGCGGTGTGGTATTGGATAAGCCTGAAAATAAAGTACTTTCAGGTGTAAATATATCTATCGACAAAAAGGGACTAACCCAAACAGATTTAAAAGGAAGGTTTTCGGTTACTGTACCAGAAAACTCCACAATTACATTTTCATTTATAGGGTTTGTTACCCAAAAGCTTAAGGTTACCGAAGCGCAAAAAGATTTAATAATAACATTAAGTGAAGATCATAAGGGGCTTAATGAAATTGTAATTGTTGCCTATCAAAACAGGAGCAAAGAAACCACAACCGGTGCAACAACCGTAATTACCAACAAAGATATTGCAGATATTCCTGTATCAAGCTTTGAGCAATTATTGCAAGGTAAAGTTGCGGGTTTAAATATCCAGAATAATACCGGTGCACCTGGTTTCAGGGGCTCGGTGCAGGTGCGTGGTTTATCAACGCTTAGTGTTAGCGGTAGCGGTAATGAGTCGTTTTTACAACCCACATCTCCTTTATACATTATTGATGGGGTGCCATTAGATGCGGATAAGGCTGCCGAATTTGGTTTTCAAACGCAGGGTCCCGGCGTTAGCCCTTTATCACTTATTCCCGTTGAAGATATCCAAAGTATCCAGATCATGAAGGATGCGCAGGCAACTTCATTGTATGGATCAAGAGGTGCATACGGTGTAATTATTATTACAACTAAACGTGGAAATTCAAAAGTGCCAAGGGTACGTTATACCGCTAACTTTTTTGTTAACGCCCCGCCAAAACTACGTGAAACATTGGGTGGCAATGACGAACGCCGGGCAAAAATTCAACAGATATTATCAAATGCCACCACTGTTGATGAATTAAGAAAAATAGGCCTAACAGGCTTCCTTGCTGATAGTTTAAATGCTTACTGGAATAATTCAACCAATTGGCAATCTATATTTTATGCTACTACCTATAACCAAAGCCATAACCTTGCTTTAGATGGAGGCGATCAAAAATTTAATTACAAGGCCAATGTTGGTTATTATTCAGAAAAAGGGGTAATAAAAAATACCGGGTTTGACAGGTATAACCTCAACATGAATATGGAGTTTAAACCCAATGATAAATTCCGGTTCTTCAGTTCGTTATTTGGTTCGGTAGGTAGCCAGGCTAAGGGTGATGGTCTCGGTTTATTACAGCAGGGTGTAGCAGCTAACGGGCAGGCATCAACATTGTTGCCGCCCCCGTCGTTCTACCTGTCATCAGATGGGGTTACATCGGCATTAAAAACGCAAAATAGTAACAGCTCAAGAAACATAAGGGCAAACGTAGATGGCCGTTATGAGTTTATACCGGGCCTTGCTTTATCATCAAGCATTAGCTATGATTATACTTCTGATGCCGAATCAACTTTTACGCCGGCTGCGGCCAATTCACAGTTTGCCCAGGTGTATGATTTTGTTGGCAGAAACTATACGCTGTATAACCGAAATGCTATTACCTACGCTAAAACTTTAGGCACCAATCATAATATATTTATTAATGCTTTTAATGAAATATATAAACAAGGAGGCCAAAGCGGTATCATCCGCCAGGAAAGATCACCTAATGATCAGCTCCAGGGCCCGGTTGGTTATGACTCCTATTATTCGCGCGGGGGTGGTGTGCTTTCAAATTATAAAAATGCTACCATAGCCTCATTTGCAGGAGCAATCAGTTATGATTTCCAGCGTAAGTATGTGCTTGAACTTTCATACCGGTTAGATGGTACATCATCAAACGGATTAGAGAATCCATACTCCAAAAATCCATCCATTGGGTTAAAGTGGAATTTCAATAAGGAAAACTGGTTTAAAGATTTGCCGTGGCTAACTTATGGCGACGTGAGGTTAACCTGGGGGCAAAACATTGTGCCAACGGGTAACTTGCAAAGCATTTATGGTGTATATAACCTAAACGGAAACTTCAACAATAATCCAACTATTGGTATTAATTATGATTTTATACCCAATCCTTCGTTAAAACCAACAACTACTACGCAATACAACCTTGGTTTTGATGTCGGGCTTTTTCAAAACAGATTGGATGTAAATTTCGATACCTATTTCAAGAAGGTTGACAATTTGTTATTTGACAGATATTTGGCTAATAGTACCGGCTTTAACAGGCGGGTTAGTAATGAGGTAGCAATAGCCGATTATGGTTACGAGCTAACGCTCACGATAAGGCCTGTTATTTCAAAAGATTTTAACTGGAGCATTTCATTAAACGGAGCCATTAACCGGGATGTTTTGCTGAAGCTTCCGGCCGAGTATAATGGACAGTACATAAAGTTTGATAATAATACGGACTATTTGCAGCATATTGTTTTTAGGGTAGGCCAAAATACGCTGTCAAATTATCTGCACATCAACCAGGGTGTATATTCTACAGATGCTGCTGTGCCGGTAGATCCTGTAACGGGAAAAAAATATCAGGCTAACGGCCTGCCATTTAAAGGAGGCGATCCTAATTTTAAAGATGTTAACGGCGATTATATCTTAGATGGCAAGGATTATGAGATAACCGGTAACTCTCAGCCTTTAGTTACAGGTGGTATTTCCACAAATATTGTCTACAAAAATTTCGGGCTTAATATTTATTCAACGTTCACAGCAAAAAGAACTATTTTAAATAACGCGCTTGCTGATCGTATGGCTATATCGCGTAATCCTTATGATCTGTTAGCAGTAGTTCCCTTAAATAATATGGATATCTGGAGGCAGCCCGGTGATCATTCGGTTTACCCTAATCCTTATTCTTTTTCAAGGTATAACCAGATACAACCATTGAGGCCAGATCAAACATTATGGGCCGAGGACGGCTCATACTTTAAAATCAATAACGTTACGTTTTCCTATTCCTTTGATCGTAAGCTTGTCAGAAAGATTGGTTTTAACAGTCTGCGGGTATATTTCTCAACCAATAACCTCACCACGTTTTCGGGATATAAAGGGCCAAATCCAGAGAACGTAACCACTTTGGGTCGTGATATTTCCAGTGGTTACCCGGTGCCGCGTACCTATAACATAGGTTTAAATATAGAACTCAACACAAGTAAATAAAACTTAAAATCATGAAAAAAAGTATTATATACATTTTAGTAATTGCAGGAAGTTTCTGTTTACCTGCCTGTAAAAAGTTTTTGAACATTCAACCTATTGATAAACTAACCGGTAATAATTTTTACCAGTCAAAGGATGATGTTATTGCCAATATATATGATCTATCGAGGCAGTTTTTTGGAAAGATCAATGAAACACAATTTATTGGTGCCACGGGCGAATATCGTTCTGGCGAGGTAATGCATGAGGCACAGTCTGATCTGGGCCCGGCACGTGAATATGTAGAGGTATTGGGCCGAAATGATTTGCTCAACCTTATTAATGGCAACCCGCCATGGAGTTTTTACAACTTTTATAACATTACCGACTGGACCGGCTACTACCAGGTTGTACAGGGCGCTAACATTTTAATTTCGAAGCTTGACGAAGGGATACCAGGAGTATCAACAGCCGAGAAAAATCAATTTAAAGGCGAAGCCGCTTTTATTCGCTCACTTGCATATTTCTTTATGGTAAGGCTTTATGGCGATGTGCCGTATTATACCGATGCTTTTCATTCAACAGCCTTGCCCCGTGAAAATATGGTTTCGGTTTTAAATAAATGCATAGCCGACCTTAAAACCTATAAAGACAATATGCCCTGGACTTATAGCGATCCTGCCCTTAAAGGTGTAAGGGCAAGCAAGGGTAGTATTATAGCGCTGCTCATGAACATGAACATGTGGAATGCTGGTTTTGATAAGCCAAATGCAGCTAAGTATTACCAGGAAACAGTTGATCTGGGCCAGGAGCTTATTAAAAGTAATGCCTACAGATTGTTGCCAATTTCAGAATGGGCCACCGTTATTAAAGGACGATCTGATGAAAGCCTTTTTGAATTTTACCGCAGTGTTAACTATGGTGATGCAAACGCAAACATAGCGCCCGTTGGAGATATGTTTTTGCATTACCCCTACAAACGGCCAGAGTATACACACAGGGTAAGCTTTGCCTATTTCAGGGCAGAATATATGCAAAAGCTGTATCCGGGCACAGCCGATAAACGGGCAACTATGTGGTTTAATGAAGATATATATGCCGATAACGGGAAATTCATGATGTTAAAATTTGCTCAGAATGCTTTTGCAACGGGCGAAGAAAACAGCAACCCTGATAATACTTTTATGATTTTCAGGTATGCCGGCGAGATTTTATTATGTGCAGAAGCAATGGCCGAATTAGGTCAGGACAACGAAGCAACAGCGCTGGTTAATAAAATCAGGGATAGGGCCGAAGCTTCACAATATGCTGGTGGTGGCGGTCAGGATTTAAAGGATTTTATCTTTTTAGAAAGATCCCGTGAATTGATGGGCGAGGGACATCATTATTTTGACCTGGTACGTACCCGGCGGATTCTTAACAGCCAATGGACATATAATGTATTAACGTTGGATAAGTTTAACAGGGGAGCCTGGACATGGCCTATCAGCGGTAATGCATTAACCAATAATCCTTTCATGTCGCTAAATGCCTATTGGGTAAACGGCGGTAATTAACACATAGCTAAAAGATAATAATAACAATTATGAAAAATATAATTATTGTTTGTGCCGGTCTCTTCATGTTACTTACCGGTTGTAAACGGGATGAGTACTACCGGGATGGGGGGAAGGCAAATCCTGATTTCCCCGGCGATATGTTTCAATATTTAGAAGCAAAGCCGGTGCCCTTTGATACTATTGCCCAAATTGTAAAGTTAGCCGGGCTCGAGAGCACTTTCCACACCGTTGATTTTACCTTTTTTGCACCCGATGATGATGTTATAAAAAGAACCATTGGCAATGCAAAAATCAGGGGCTCATTAAACGAGTTTTTATTTAGTGTTGGCCGCGATACGGTTAAAAAATTATCGGATATCGATTCATTGATCTGGAGAAAATATTTGGAGCGTTATATGTTCAAGGGGGTTAACCGCCTTAAAGATTACTCTCAAATAGATCTTAACCTTCAAAATCAGTATCCGGGTGCATTATATTATTCATATAGCGGCGATGTTTCAAATATTGGGGTCATTTACGGAGACGCGAATAAGGTAAGGTACATAGGGCCGCGCAGTTTAATAATCAGCTACGTGTATGATATTAATAATGCCCAAAATGCGGTTTTCCGAACTTATATTTCCTCATCAGACATTAAGCCCAAAAACGGCGTAGTACACACGTTGCAGTATAACGGGGCATACTTTGGCTTCAATCCGGACGACTTTTTTATTGAGGTTTATAACACCGGGCTTCATTCATCCGAATAAAAAATATTAAAAATGATGTTTGATCAATAACGAATTGAGACATGAAAAAAATTAAATACATAATAATATTTGCTTTAGCAGCCTTAGTTATTCAAAGCTGCAAAAAGGCGCAAGAGAGCTTTGAAGCTCCATATGCTGATGGAAAGCCGCCATTAGGCGTAACACTTAATCGTGATGCTATACCAAGCCCAGCATCGGGCGCTGTAGGTACCGAGATTACTTTTAAAGCAGCCGGATTAATACCCTTTAAGGATAAACTGAAATTTATGTTTAATGGCGAGGAAGGGCAAATTACCGAGGTTACAGCAACATCCATCAAAGTAAAAGTTCCTCCCTTTGGCAGCAGCGGCATAACATCTATAGCAATTGATGACCAATTGGTGCTTGGGCCGCTGTTTAAAGTAAACGGCCTCATCAATATTGATCCATCTTTCAGGGCTACGTTGGGCGCAAATAATTATGTGAGCCAGATATTTCCCCTGGCCGATGGAAGGAATTTGGTGGTTGGCAGGTTTACTAATTATGATAACAAAGGCATTGTAACCCCACTTAACAGAATTGTAAGAACATCATCTGATGGTGAGTTTGACCGTACCTTCAGAACCGGTAAAGCTGCAAATGGAGGTTTATCAAGAGTTATGCAGATAAACGGAAAATTTATTATTGCAGGCGGCTTTGGCGGGTATAATCAACGAACAGATAATATTAGCAATATAACCAGTTTAGGGGTTGATGGAAGTGTTGATACTATAGCCATAAAAGTATACAGGCGCTCCACACAAAAAGACACTTCGAGGGATACCACTAAGTATTTTCCAAAATTTAACGGGGGGACCAATGATTTTATAAATAGAGTTTATAATCATCAAAATAAGATCCTGGCTACCGGCAACTTCAGGTATTATGTACACCGGACCTATAAAAAACCCAATCATGACTTTACAAGAGACACGGTTATTGTGGATAGTACAGAGATGAGGCAAGTGCTCCGGTTTAATTTAGATGGCTCTTTAGATAAAACATTTCGCTTCAACGTTGCCGCCAATAAAGGCTTACAAGCTGCAAACGGGCCAATTGATTCCTATATGCACACAGACGCCGGGCAGTTAGAGAAGCTTGTGGTTTTTGGAAGCTTTACAACATTTGATCAAAAACCAGCCGGGCGCCTTATTAGGTTAAATGTGGATGGAAGCATTGATAACACGTTTCACGCCGGTACAGGCGCCGATAACGGTATATCATCACTAACCTATAACCGGGTTACAAAAAAATATCTGATCACCGGAATATTCAGATCATATAACGGTAAACCTGCTATAAGTATGGCATTGCTTAATGAAGATGGCAGCCTTGATGAATCATTTGCACCAAAAATATTTGATGGTGGTTACCCGGGCTTTTCAAGGCAATTGGATGATGGCTTAATAGTAGTAAGCGGTAGTTTCAAAAAATACAGCAATGTTACCCGCAATGGATTTATGATCCTGAACGCTAAAGGGGAGCTTGCAGGTAATTATAATACAACCGGTCCGTTTTCGGGCGGCCTGTCTGATATCATAGAAACAAAATCAGCCGATGGAAAAAGAGCATTATACCTCATAGGGGGATTTGACCGGTTTGATAACCTGCCGGTAAATAATATCATCCGGGTAACAATCGAATAAATTTAAAAGAGAAAATTATAATTATAAAAAGATGGGGCAGAAGAAAAAATATCAGGGAATAGTTTTTGGAATCATGTGTTCCATACTTGCCATTGCGGTAGTATCCTGTAATAAAGATTTTTTACGGGTATTGCCTGATAAAAACTACAAGGATACAACCAATGTTTCCTTTGGCGAACGTAAAGTATTGTATTTGATTGTTGACGGCGCAAGAGGGGCATCGGTAAACAGTGCAAATGTTCCAAATATTAAGGCTTTATTACCAAGTTCAATTTACAGCTGGGTATCCTTAAGCGATCCGGATTCAACCCGGGATGTTAGCAATTGGGCCAATATGTTAACCGGGGTAAAAAAGGAAAAGCATTTGGTTTTAAATGATAATTTAACGGGGGCTAATCTTAAAAACTACCCGGTTGTGCTTGAAAGAATAAAGCAGGAAAAACCAAATGCAAAAATTGTGGCCTATTCATCTTCGGCAATATTTAAAAATAATTTAACCGGCGGAGCTACCGTAAGTGAATTATTTGATACCGATGAACAGATTAAAACAGCGGTTGTAAACAATATCAATACCGATACGGCAAGTTTTATCTTAGGTCATTTTAATGATGTTGATGAGGCGGGCGCCAAATATGGCTATGATAATTCTGCATCACAGTACAAAGCTGCTATTGAAAAATTTGATGGCTATGTAGGCCAGATTATGGATGCGCTAAAAAAGAGAAAGAATTACCAAAACGAAGAATGGCTGGTAGTTATAGCATCCAGTGGCGGTGGCAACTTCACTATACCTGCAAATCAAAATGATAATACCGTTTTTAGCAACACAGCGGCCAATACTTTTACTATTTACTACAGCTCAAGATACAAACAACGGGTAATAGGAAAACCATTTACCGGAAACCGGTACTTAGGTAAAACAGTAAGATTATATGGCGAATCGGTAAGGGCCGAAATTGATACAGCTGATGTTTTTAATCTTGGGGATACTACCAAATTTACCATTGAACTGAAGGTTAAGAAGAACGAAGACAAGTTTTTTTGGCCAAGTATATTGGGCAAAAGGAATGAGTGGTCAAGCGGGCACCCGAGTGTAGGTTGGGTGATTTACCTGGAAGATTCATACTGGTATTTTGAAATGCGAGGCACAAAAGATGGTGATTACAGGCAATGCAGAGGCGGGGATTTGAAGAAAGGCCAATGGGAGAACCTGAGTGTAAAATGCGAGATCAGGGCTGGCAAAAGGTTTATCAGAACTTATACCGATGGTAATTTTAATAATGAAATGGAGATAACTTCTTCGGGAAGTCTTGATAACAATAACTCGCTCAAATTAGGATTTTTAAACGGAAACGGTCATGGTACTCCGGATGTTTATGTAAGCGATATCAGATTTTTTAAAGTAGATGTGCCAGACGCGGTAATTGGTAATTATGCCTGTGAAACTTCTATTTCAGAAGGGCACCCTTATTACAGTTTCCTGGCAGCCTACTGGCCAGGTACCGACGGACAGGGCGATAGGTTAAAAGATGTTGGCCCCCAGGCACGTGATTTTAAATTAAAGGGCGATTATAAGTGGGAAGATTTTAATGACCTGATATGCCCTCCGCCTGCTGAAGCGCTTGCGGTATTTGTGCCGCAAACAACTGATATCCCGGCACAGATTATAAACTGGTTTAGGATACCAAACAGGCAAAGCTGGAATCTTGACGGCAGAGTTTGGTTAGATCAGTAAAATTAATATACAACGATAAATTATTTCATGATGAAAAATTATATATACAGTATACTGCTGGGGTTAATTATCCTGTCAACGGTTTCTTGTAAACGTAACAACCTCGATGATGTAGGTTTAATTAAAAACAAAACCGTAAGTATTTCTGGCGATGGTGTTGTTGTTTCAGGTATTACGAAGACGAACGAAACTATTCAGGTTCCTTTTAAAATATCACTGTCGGGGATTGCTGCTAAAGCGTTCCAGGTAGGCATTGCGCTCAATAGCGATACAGTGAGTAAGTTAATAGCAAACGGCACTTTAAAAAACACCGTAGTATTACCCAATGGTTCTATTGATTATCCAAGTGTAATTAATGTAGCTTATGGTGCAGATACCGCCACAGGAGTTGCTACTGTGAGGCTTACCACGCTTGAGCTTAATTATGGTAAAGATGTTGCCTTTGCGTTTAAACTCACCAGCCCCGGAAAAGGTAACCTGGTTGCAGGCGGAAAATCAAATATTATGGTTGTGCTGAATACCAAACAACTTATAGCAGAAAAAGATATTCATTATCTTTCTATTGTTAACGGTGGCGGTATCATGGGTGTTGATTACAAAAAGAATTATACAACATCTCCGGCTGGTATTACTATACCGCTAATCGTCAACCTATCCGGCCAGGCGGGTACTGCATTTAATATACACGTAAAGCTCAATACAGATACTATTGCTACACTGGTAAAGAATAAAGTTTTACCGGCAAATACCATCAGCTTAGGCGAAAGCGATTTTAGCATAGATACCCTGATAAGGGTAAATTCAAATTCAAATACAGCCCAAATACGTTTATTAATTGGCTGGCCGGTTTTTGATGCCAATATTGTTGCAAACAAAAGATTTGCTTTCGCGGTGAGCCTAAGTAACCCAACCAGGCATATTTTACACCCCACAAATAGTAAGGTGATTGTGTTGGTTGAGCCAGGGGTTAATCTCGACAATAACTCTTATATAACCGGGAACGGAACAGGTTTAAAAGCGGAATACTTTACAAACAATCAGTTGCTTGACTTTGATGGAAGAAAGCCCACACTGGTAAGGGTAGATGAAACAATTGATTTTGGTGGCGACTGGTTACCATCTTCTATTAGTACTGATAATTATTCATCCAGATGGACCGGCGAGTTTTTAGCCCCTGTACGTGGCGAATACATCTTTTACGAAACAAGATGGGATGACGGAGCCAGGCTGTTTATTGATGGTAAAGCAGTCATTGATGATTTTACAACAGAATGGGATAAGCCCAGCAGATTTGCCAAAGTATTTCTGGAGCGTGGAAAGCGCTATAAAATAGAGGCCAACCATCGGGAAAATGTTGGCGGGCAACAAGCAAGGCTTGAGTATGAAGTGCCATCTGCCGGTATAAATGGACGACGGATTGTTCCAAAAAGCCAGTTGTTTCCGGCGCAATAATTATTTTACATATAATGAATATAACGATGAAGATGAATAAGTTATTCAACATTATGCCGGCAATTATGCTGGTTGTAATGATATCAGTAGGATGTAAAAAAGATAAACCGGTACCGATCGAAGTTGAAGTACCTAAACCAATGGCAGGTTTTACAGTAGCTAAAACTGATAGCGTTGACTTTTTGAGTTATCAGTTTACCAGCACTTCAAGTAATTACGAGGAGCTATTATGGCAATTTGGGGATGACAGCACTTCTGTTGAAAAATCACCCAAACACAAATATGCTTTTGAGGGGCTGTATCATGTTGTGCTAACATCAAGAAACTCGCAGGGTTACTCGGCCAGTAAAGAAATAATATTGAATGTAGCCGATCCAAATTTTGATAGAACTAAGGTTGGTGAAAGCTATTTTGCAACAATAGGCGGTACTTTTACTGTTTCGCGCGATAATGGAGGAGGCCCAAATTCAAACGAGGGTTCGTTAAAAGTAGTTGATGGAGATCCGAATTCAAAGTTTTTCCAATCGGGCTTTTCCGGAGACCTGGTAATGAAGTATGAACTTAAAATTGCTGCTCTTGCTGGTGCATATACCATGATAAGCGCAAATGACTCTCCCGACCGTGATCCTAAAACCTGGATCTTACAGGGGTCTGAAGATGGCATACGCTGGATAAATTTACATACGCGCACAAATGAGGTGTTTTCTGGCCGTGCACAGCGTAAATTGTATCATTTTAATAATAATGTTGCCTATAAATTTTACAGGATAAGCATTAAGGCAAATAACGGCAGCCGAGATTTTCAGATGGCCGAATGGACGGTAAATAAAAAGCAGCCATAACCTATAATTAAATTTAAAAATCTGTTTTCCATGTACGTGGAAAACAGATTTTTTTTTAAGCTGCTATTGTACAGGCTATGTATGCTAAAACGCTTTTAATTTGTGGGAAGTAATGATGGTTTAGTTTGATTTTTAGTTAAGCTGCTTTTGGCATTTTTGAAACTGTACCAATAAGTAGTTGCTGCACAATCTGCCGTGCCGTTTTCCCATCCAAGCATTTCCAGGCTATAGCGAAACTGCTTTTTAAAAGGAACAGCATCAAGGTTTCTGGTTCTGGTAAAAGTATTATAGCCAAAGGAATCTTGATTATCTGCACGCGGCGCATTGGCAAAAGGCGTTTGGTATAACACTACCGGAGCCCAGGAAGTATTGTAGTAATCTTCCGTACCTGTGCCATATTCATCAGGAAAAACCGCATTATCTATCCAAAACTTTTGATCGCCTTCTCCGTACCATTTGTGCATGTGATTATAAACCGCAAAAGTGTCACCTATAAAAACTCCTTTTCCTGTTATACTGTTGAAGTCCCATTCAATCGGTTTGTACTGTTCCGTTTGCTTAATGGCCACATTGTTTTCACTCTTCCAGTTGGCATGAAAATACATGCTACCGCCATTCCATTTCCATTTATCGGTAACTACCGAAAGGGATGCATGAACGGGAATCTCATTTAGATTTAACAAAGATACTTCTGCAGAAACCCGGTAAGGCATTACCCATCTGCTAATGAGGCTGCCATCAATATTTATTGTTCTATACCAGCTTTTTAAAGGCTTGCTCCCTACGCCACTTCCTGCAAAATCGCCCAACGGGCACCATACTGTCTGCTCGCCATCAAACTTTATTTTGAGGATAGTGGAGCGCAATGCCTGTTCGTAATCATGCTGGTTTGCAGTTGCAATTTTTATAACCATGTACCGCACGGCGGCGGCACCCTTAGGGAGTTTCATCGCGATTTGTTGTTTGGGTGCTATGTCCTGTTCAATTTTGGTTTGCTTGCCGGTTATAATACTATCTGGGTGCAGCAGTTTATCATTAACGGCCCCGGTGAATTTCTCCAGCGTTTTAAAATTCTCCAATGTGAAAGTCTTTACTTTAGTACCTGTTGCATAAGTACGGTAATTCACCTGGTAATAACGCGGCTGATTGTCGGGATCATTATCCTCAAAGGTGATTTTGCAATGTTTTGCGTAGGGCATGGGTAAGTATAATGTAGTACCGCCTTTTTCCTTAGGCTCGTAACTGGAGTGTGGTTCCAGTAACGCGGTACCCAAATTCAAACCGATTTTCATTAAATCATAGGATGGTATAGTGATTTCTGGGTTTTGATGCCCGTCAAAATATATTCTGATTTTGCCATTTCGTTTAAATGTTGTAAGCCAGAACCTGACAATAGCTCCAGGACCATCGGCGTCCATCATGACTTCTTCTTTACGCCCCTGGTTAATTTCCGATCTTATATATTGTGATCTGTCATCATTGGCAAACCACCCCGCTGTGGCGGGCGACTTTGATTTTCGATCATAACTGCTGGCCTGCGATTCCTTGTAATATGGATCTGGCCATTTTGCCACAGTGGTATTATCCTTTAATTCCTCTAACAATGATTTTAATGTCACTTCTTTTTGGGCGAAACAGGACAGACTTGAAAGGCAAATGAAACTAATTACTATTATTCTTAACATGAAATTATTTTTAGATAAGGGATCTGGTTTATATTCAACATGTATCGTTTATGTCCCAATTGATCAAGGCACATCATGAACGGCACACGTAAAATACACATTTCATTTGTTTCGGCCATAATCAGTATTAATTCTCACTTTTTTAATAACCCGGCTTTTGTTTATATGAATAAACCACATTGGTAAAAGGGAAAAGTAAATGCGGGAAGGGGAGGTGTTCTGCCGGGAAGTTTGTTGGCAAATTGTTCCAAAAGCGAAACCGCTGTATTGCCATTTGTAAACAAAATGGCAATACAGCGGTCGCGCTTAACAAAATTTCCGCACTGGGGGATACGGACAATAAATAAGGTTATTGTTCAATCATTGATTTATTTATCAATATCTGCTTTTGGTTTTAACGCACGGTTAAGGCGTTCGCTCATATCCACAAGGTGTTCGCGGCTTGCTGTGTTTGCAGTATGCGCCGATGCTGTTTTTATTTGCGTCGCTAACAATTTGGCATGCCCTTTTATAACAGACAGACCATCATTATCCACTCCGGTGCTTTGTTTGCTGATGATGGATATCAGCAGTTCTACATATGTCTTTTGCAAATCGCGCCTGTAAATACTAATGGGCTTTGGTGTTGTCAATTCCGAAAATATACCTTGTTTCAGGTCACGCAGCATTTCGGCAACAGTGTAGGCTTTGGTACCATAGTTTTTTTCCTGGTCAACTAAAGTAGTTAAGCGTTGCGGGCTAAGTAGCGCCATCAATATGCCTTTCTGAATTTTAGTTATCAGGCTAAAATCAGTTGTAGTAAGGTCATACAGTTTGCTATCCATCAGCCAGTATGGGGTAGTAAAAAGCTGCTCCTGCAAGAAAGCTACTGCTCTTTTTTGCTTTTCTTTAGGCACTACAGCATAAATAGGGCCTGCCTGTTCAACCGTTTTTGGGGTTGTATATGTACCGCCAACATGTTTTAGCACATGACCCATATAGCGTTGATATTGGTTTGCTATTTCTTTGTACATGTCGCCAACCTTATCGTAATTTCCATTAGGCTCTTTTAGCCATTTCATAATATTGGGCTCAATCCTTTTCAAGTTTTTGATACCGTATGTACTGGCCAGCATGGCATCATCACCCAGATCTTCACTTTGGTCGCGTGGGTCTGAATTGTTTGACATATAGATATCATTGGTAGCCGGATCAACCTGGCTGCCGTAAAAATATTGCTTGCCGGATGCCAGCTTATCAACCATCCACTTGTTAAGGATGGCTTTTTCGTCAACAGCGGTTTTAGCCTCCGGAATCAGCTTATATCCCCATTCAATGGCCCATTTATCATAATCGCCAATACGCGGAAAGATGCCTTTCTCGCCTATATGATCTTCGGGCTGGGCAACATAATTAAAGCGGGCGTAATCCATAATAGATGGTGTATGCCCATGCGCCTCTACCCAGGCCTTGTTGCGCAGGTTTTCTACAGGCACTGTTGATGATGCCCCAAAGTTGTGCATCAAGCCTAAAGTATGGCCAATTTCATGCGATGATACAAAACGGATAAGCTGTCCCATCAGCTCGTCATCTAGCTGGGGCTTTTGCGCGCGAGGGTCAATAGCGCCCGCCTGTACCATATACCAGCTTTGCAGCAGACTCATTACACTGTGGTACCAGTTAATATGAGTTTCTAAGATCTCGCCGCTGCGTGGGTCTTTAATGCTTGGCCCCATGGCGTTGGCAACAGCCGATGGCTTATAAACCAATACCGAATGCCTTGCATCATCAATGTTCCAGGTAGAATCATTAAGCGGAGCCAGTTTGGCCATAATGGCGTTTTTAAAACCGGCCTTTTCAAAGGCGGCCTGCCAATCATTAATACCCAGCATCAGGTACGGTACCCACTTTTTGGGCGTAGCCGGGTCAATGTAAATAACAATGGGCTTTTTGGGCTCAACCAGTTCGCCGCGTTTGTATTTATCCATATCCTCATCCTTAGGCTCTATACGCCAGCGCCATATGTAACTGGTGTTGGTAACACCGCGTGGATTGGCATCAAAATCTACATACGTGTTGGAGAAAAAGCCGATGCGCGGGTCTGCAGGCCTTGGTTTCATGGGGATAGCCGGCAATAAAACGATAGAGCTGTTAAACTCAAAAGTTACAGGTGGCGCTGTATACCCGCCGGAACTGGGTCGCATATTATACGTTTTTACCGATTTGATCTCCACATTGGCCGGGTAAGCCGAGGCATTATCGATAAAAGACCGATCCATAATGAGGTTGCCTATCAGGCTTTTCACAAACGGATCGCTCAGCGCAAATATGTTGTTATCGTTATTAATAAAATCGGTAACATCAATCACTGTGCTCTTTCCTTCTTTGTTAACGGCTTTTATGGTGAAAGCACCCTGGATAGTTTGGTAATTACTGTTGATGAGCGCGTGCGATAAACCATTCTCGGTGGTATCATTACTAAACTCCCTGAAAGCGACCGAGCGCATCACGATCTTATCGCCCGGGATCTTTTCAAACTCTATAACTGATGATCCTACCTCGTCACCTGCATAGCTCATATAGCCACCGGGCAGGCGGAAACCCGCAGGCGCTTTATCAATACGGGTTACAATGAGGATGTCTTTTTTCAGCAATGAGTCCGGGATCTCGAATAAATACTTATCGGCCACCAGGTGAACCGTCAAAAAACTTTTGAGTGTTTTGGCCGTAGCCGGAACCACCTCTTTATAAGGCTTAATGTTTGATATGGGCTTGGCCAGCGCCAGCAGAGCCAGGCTTTTTGCTTTGGCGGTATCCACCGCGGCTGTTTTTGATTTTTTTTGACCATGGGCAAAGCCAAATACCATGATCAATGCGGCCGACAGCATAAGCGTACGGCCCGTTTGTTTTTTGTTGATATACATTAATGGTTAGTTGTTTGTTTTCTGTAGGAAATTTAAGGCAAAACAGGGGCTAAAATGCCTGCACAATACCCCATGAGAGGATATTGCGCGGGCACTAACAGCTACTTTTTTTAATGTTTAGTAGCCTGGGTTTTGAGTAAGATTATGATTGATTAAAATCTCTGATACGGGTATTGGCACCAGTTGTTTATTGGTATTCCAGGTGCCGCCTTTTAGTGGGGTTACTATACTCATTACAGCATCAATTTTACCGGTTCGTTTCAGATCGAACCAGCGGTGACCCCATTCGGTAAACAACTCAACCTGGCGTTCATGTGCAATGGCGCTCAAGGCAGCGTCTTTTGAGGCAGTAGTTGCGGCGGGCAGGCTTGCCCTTGCGCGTATCACGTTCAAATCGGCGGCGGCCCCGTCAAGGTTACCCAGTTGGGCCCTTGCTTCTGCGCGGATGAGGTATTGCTCGGCAAGTCGTAACTCAATAGGATATTCGGTAATGGGTGTGATGCTGCCCGAGCTGGTGTTGGCCTTGTATTTGTTGGCATAATAATAAGTTGCAGCCGGTGTAGCACCACTTGCAGCCACATTATATGTACCCACCCAATTGGTTAACCGGGCATCACCTGTTTCAAATGCATTTACAACTATATTATTAAGCGGCAATTGGTTAGTTGCCGATTTTAGCGGATCAACCGTTAGCACCAGGGTATAAGCATCGGCGTTGTTATAGCCTGTAGTTACCGGCTGCAAAGCCCAGATGGTTTCGCGGCTGGCCTTTAAAAACACGGAGTTTAAGTTGGGTTCCAGCACGTATGTTGAGGTGCCGATAACGGCGGTGGCCTGCGTTTCGGCATTTTGCCAGTCTTGCGTGTACAAATATGCCCGGGCCAGCAGTGCCGATGCAGCCTGTTTGTTGGGGCGCAATCTATCAGTACTAGTCCCTCCGGTGCCGTTAAGGTATTTGGTATCACTTAACAATCCTTGCGCATCTTTCAGGTCCTGAATTACCTGGGCATAAACCAGCGCTTTGGGTGTACGGGCAATGGTATTGTTTACCACGTAGTCCGTAGTAAGTGGCATGGGCACATCGCCATAAATATTAACGGCGTAAAAATAGATGTAGGCCCTGGCAAATTTGGCTTCGCCCAGCAACTGGTTCTTTACTGCCGGTGTAAGAGCAGTGGCCGAAGTAAGCCCCGCAATTGCAGCGTTGCAATTATAAAGTTGCTGGTATATAGTGGCCCAAAAATAGGTGCTGCTATTACCTTGTCCGCTTAAATTATTGCTAAAGAACTGCCCGTACGCGGGCGTATTGCTATAATTAACCAGCTCATCGGCCGATAGGCCCATTAATAAACTCACACTGTTTTGGCCATTGTAAAACGAGCCCGCTGCGCCCATAATATCAAAAATACCCGCCAGTACAGATTGTGCCGTACCGTTTGATGCAAACGCGTTTTTAGCATCAATAGCGCCTACCTGCGCGCCAACATCTATGGCTTTTTTACAGCTGTTTAAGGTTAACAGAATAAGGATACAGCCAAGGCACTTTTTAAAACCAGGAGCTGAAAATATATGATAATTAAATTTCATGATCTTTTTATTTTATAAGGTGACTTGTAAACCTGCTGTGATAGTTCTTAAGGGCGGCAGGCTGTACGCACTTTGATTTTCCGGGTCGAGGTTGCCATATTTAGATATGGTTAAAAGGTTATCGCCCTGTACGTATACCCGCAAATTTTGTACCCCCAGGGTTTTTAACACCGCCGGCTTAAACTGGTAACCCAATGATAGGTTTTGAAAACGGATATAAGATGCATCAGCATAGCCGGCTGTACTCCGGGTGGCGTATGAAATTGGCGTAAGCAAGGCAAAGCTGGTACCAAAACGTTGTATGTTGGTAACATCGCCTGGCTTTTGCCAGCGGGCCAATTGATCTGTAGTAACGTTGATGGCGCCAAAACCCGATGGTAACAAAGAAGATTGCCCAAAAGCGCTTTTACCAACCTGTTTGATAAACCTGAAGGTAAAATTGAGCGTAAAGCCTTTGTATGCAATATCGTTAATCAATGATCCATAAAATTTAGGATCGGTATTGATGACGCTGGTATTATCAATACCCGAAACCGGGTTGGCCGTAATATGGCCATCCTTATCATAAAATTGATACACACCTGTTTGCGGATTTACCCCTGCAAAATTAAATACCTTTTGTATGGTTGTTGGCATACCCAATACATAAGCATTGGCGAAGGATGTAGTATTGAGACTTGGGTATTTAATAAGCGCAGTACGTGGTATGGTTAATAAACCGGTAGTTGACCATGTAAAATCTTTGCCTTTAATGTTTACGCCAGTCAGGACAAACTCCCAGGCCTTGTTTTGCACCACTGCCGGCAGGTTTGTTGTTATTGATGTTGTCCCGGTAACTATGGATAGCGGGTAGCCATACAATACATCAGATGTGCGGTTACGGTAATAGCTTGCATCCAGGGTTATGCGGCCTTTTAAAAATTGAAGTTCGGCACCTATCTCGGCTTTTTTAGTGGTTTCCCATGATAAGTTGGGGTTTGCCGGGCTACCTGCAGAAAGGCCAGGAATACCCTGGTAAGGCACGTTTACCGTTACGGCATAATAACTTTGCAAATAGCGGTATGAGCCTATCTGATCGTTACCCGTAACACCATAACTTGCACGCAGTTTACCAAAGCTGATGAAAGGAAGGTTATCCTTTATGAATTTTTCCTCGGTAAATATCCAGCCTGCGCCTACCGCTCCAAAAAAATGGTATTGTTTGTTTTGGCCAAACTTGCTCGATCCATCGTAGCGGCCGCTTAAATGCAGCAGAAACTCGTTATCCCAAATGTAACCAATGCGGCCAAAAAGCGCGGCCATCTTGTTTTTATCGTATCCATAAGGTACGTAAGGCGTAATTTTTGTAGCGCCCGAAATACTTTTTAACAAGGCATCGCTGGTGTAACCGGTTGCAACTAATTGAGTAGACTCGGATGTTTGCTGCGCCAGGCTGGCGCCTACTAAAGCACTAAAATCGCCTTTACTTATTTTGGTGTTGTAATTAATCTGTGGCTCAACGCTCCATGTGGAGTTAACATCGGTTGTAAATTTGCTTTGACCGGTTGTTGCATTCAGAAAAGGCGCTGAGGCTGTAGTTGGCGTTCCTAAAAATTCATTGATCTCTTGCCTGTTATAGCCCAGTGTTGCTTTTACTTCCAGTCCTTTAACCGGTTTATAGCTTAAAATAGAACTGCTGGTTAAATTGCTGGCCGGCGTATTGTTAATGAGTTTGGCCGATGTATAAGGGTTGTTGAAGGTATTGTTCTGGAAGTTTAATGATCCATCGGGGTTGTACAGTGGCGGGGCATCCGGTGCTAAAGAAACCGAATTTGTAAAATCAACATTGGTTATTGTATTGTTATTATACAGATATCCGCCGGTAAATGATACCGAGAATTTATTATCGGCAGTAGCCGAATTTATGCTGAAATGTACAGACGCGTTACGATCAGAACCTCCTAACCGCATCAGGTTTGATTGCCTGTTGTAATTACCGCTGATGAGAAATTGTGTAGTGGCATTACCGCCAGAAATTGTAGCCTGCGCGTTGCTGGTGTGTGACGAACCGCCTATCAGCTCTTTTGCCCAATTGGTATAGCGTGTGGTATCCCAGGTGCCGTTAATATCATAAGCCTGTGAAAATGACGGGCCATCATTTTTATAGGCCTCATGGCGCATCTCCAGGTATTGCTGGGTATTTAAAAAGTGAGGCAAACGTGTAACCTTGCTTACGCCCGAGTATACGTTTACATCAACCTTAACATTGCCGGCTTTACCTCTTTTGGTAGTTATTAATATAACGCCATTGGCAGCACGCGAACCGTAAATGGCTGTTGCATCAGCATCTTTAAGTACGTTAATGCTCTCAATATCCTGCGGGTTTATAAAGTTAAGCGCATCGCCGCCAATGCCAGATTTTCCCGGCAAGTTACCCAGGGTACCATTCTGCAGATCGTAGTAGCCTCCCTGGTAGGGGATACCATCAACAATATATAAAGGATCGGTGCCGGTACCGTTATTAATACCATTTTGCCCTCGTATTTTTACACTGTACACACCACCCGGCATGCCTGTGGTTTTAACAATGTTCATACCGGGTACGCTGGCTTGCAGGGCTTCTAAAACATTGGTAACGGGGTATTTGGCAATGTCTTTAGCTGTTATCGTAGTTTGGTTGCCGGTATTGAACCGTTTGGTAGTTTGGCCGTAAGCTATTACCTGCACTTCATCCAGCTTGCCAACATCGGGCTTAAGGCTTATAATAAACGGGGCTTTTATATCCTTAATAGCCACCTCCTGAGTGGTAAAGCCTACAAAACTTATTTGCAGTATGCCATTGGCGACGTTGGGGTCAAGAATTAAGGCGTTAAACTCGCCTTTGGCATCAGTAACCCAACCCTGCAGTGTGTTTTTTAGTTTGATGCTTACCCCTGGTAAAGGATCATTTTGTGCATCAACCACCTTGCCATGTACCAGTACATTGGTTGGCTTTACCGATATAACTATTGGTTCGGGTTCTTTATCCTTACGCCTGATGACTATACTTTTATCAATAATAAGATAATCAAGCGGCTTGTTTTTAAAGCATTTTTGCAGTACCTCATCAATGTTGGCATCGGTTATCTCCACATCTATTTTAGGGAGATTTTTTAAAGCGCCGGCTTTGTAAAAAAATGAATAACCACTTTGTTTTTCCAATTGCTTGAAAAGTTTTTCCATAGTAATGTTACTTGCATTTAAGTTTATGTGTTGGCCATAAACTGCTGCATTTACATGTAGAAAGCCTATCAGGAGGAGTAAAGTGGTTAGCTTCATTACCAATAGTATTTTTTTAAACCGCATATAATTATAATTATAATGCGGCAAACAAGAAGTAGAAAATTGCATACTTTTGTATGGTTTTGGGTTAGTGTACAGTTTGTTTATCTCAAGTAAGTCAAATGAGGTTGGCCCATACTATTGCCGGACAGTGTTGGTAGCACTCTCCGGTTTTTTTATGGCCACCACGGCCAGGCAGCCTCGCCGCCCGATTGATGTAGTGTATTTATTTTACGATAATCTTTCTCCCTTCTATTTTAAAGTCGACACCAGAAAACGCCAGTATTTTTAATGCCTTGGAGGCAGTCATATTTCTCGAAAAGGTTCCGGTAAATCCATCGTTACCAGGTATTTTGCCGGCATATTCAACATCCACATCGTACCAGCGTCCAATTTGGCGCATTACCGTTTTAATATCGGCATTGTTAAAGTAAAATTTGCCGTCCTTCCAGGCCATTACTTCTTCGGCATCAGCAACCTCTGTAACTTTAATTACCGGGGCTATTTCGTTATTGTTGATGGTGGATTGCTGCCCGGGTTTCAGCATGGCAAATGATATTCCTTTATTAACCTTTACAGAGCCTTCCAGCAGTGTTGTTTTAATCAACATTTCATCGGTATAGGCGTTAACATTAAAATGAGTACCTAAAACCTCAATCACCTGCCCGCCGGCGGATACATGGAAAGGCATGGCCTTATTTTTCGACACTTCAAAATAAGCCTCGCCAGTTAGTTCCACGTTTCGTTCTTTACCTGTAAACGCGGTAGGGAACTTTAGGGATGATGCCGCGTTGAGCCAAACCTGCGTTCCGTCGGGTAATATTACCTCATACTGCCCGCCTCTTGGGGTACTTACAGTGTTATAAGTTATTTCGGTAGTTTTTTGGTTTGACAAGGCAGCTGATAAATAAGTTAACAAACCGCTCCCTTTTTTTTGAATAATGGTTTGACCTTGTGTAGCCAGCCGGCCGTTCTTTTTATCATCCAATACCACCTTTGAGCCGTTGGCGAGGGTTAATATGGCCTTGTTGCCACCCGGTGCTATATCATTTTTAGCAATGTAGTTTGTTGTTTGTGTAGATGCCCGCCTGTTGTAATAATAAAAAGTAATAGTAATGGATAGCAGCAAAACTGCCGCTACCCATTTTAAATAAAGCGGAAAAACATATTTGTTATTTTGTGCGGGGTATTTTTGAGGTTGTGTGGTGCCTATATGGGCCAATAAGTTGGTATAGGTATCCTGTTTTATTGCCATAAGGCGGTCATGACTTATGGATAGCTCTTCGCCGTTTAATTCTTCGTACCAATTTTCAACAAGTACTTTTTCTTCGGCCGTGGCAACACCCGAATTGTATTTCGAAATCAGTTTTTTTAACTCTTGCTCTTCCACGCTATATGCTATTTATATACATATACGTTTAAGGCGCAAAAAGTACTATGCGATTTTACAATTTAATTCAAATAAATTAACAGTGGAGTAATAAGGGCATGTAGCAAACCACAAAACCCACGGTAACGATGGGCGAATTGTAGTCTTTTAGGCAGGAACGGAGTCTTCCATAAGCGCTCTGGAGCTGATTTTTTACTGTTTGTTCGGATAATCCCAATTTTTCGGCGATTTCGCGGATAGAAAAGTTCTCTTCTTTCTTTAAAATATAGATTTCTTTCATTCTTGCCGGCATTTTTGTTACCTCGCCGGCAATTACAGTTTCCAGCTCCCGGTTTAACAGGAGGTTTTCTGATGAAGTATCAAAAGGACTATCCACTATTGCTGCAGATTGCCTATATCTTAAGTGGATCTCGGATTTTTCAAATTCCCGCAACGTTTTATTTCGTAGGGTGCCATATAAAAATGGCAATATTTCATCGGGGCCTTTCAGGTTATCAAGGCTATCCCACAATACTATAAAAGCCTCCTGAACAAGGTCTTTAGATACGTCCTCGGCTTGTGTTTTGCGGTAAGTGTGGCGGTAAAGTTCGTCCCAGAAATTGTTAAAAGCCATCTCAAATACCTGGATCTTTTCAGACCAAACAATAGCAAGTTTATTGGAGATTGTAGCGGGCATTTAATGAATCAGCAAGTTTTTTTAAAGATACGAAATTATTAAAAAACTAAATTACAATACCGCATATACAGGAAAATCAATAAAAGCAAGCAGGAGGCGCTTAGCTTCGGCGGTGTAGTTTAGTCATCTCTGACTCATAAAAAATATTAATCGGAACGTTCATTCCGAATTGAATATATATTTGCGGAACGATTATTCCAAATATAGAAAAAGTAATTAACACGCAAAATGAAAAAGTTAGCAAACAAAGTAGCTGTAATAACAGGAGCATCAAAAGGAATTGGTGCAGGTATCGCTAAAAGCCTTGCAGCAGCAGGAGCAAGTGTTGTAATAAATTATGCTTCGGCAAAAGCAGGGGCAGACCAGGTGGTTGCCGAGATCACTGCAAATGGCGGTAAAGCTATTGCTGTACAGGGTAATGTATCTAATGAAGCTGATATCACCCGTTTATTTGAAGAAACAAAAAACGCATTCGGTGCGGTTGACATTCTGGTGAATAATGCAGGTGTTTACAAATTTGGCGCTATTGAAGAAATTAACGCCGAAGATTTTCATACCCAATTTAACACCAACGTGCTTGGTTTATTACTGACTACACAAGGTGCGGTTAAAAACTTTAGTGAAAATGGTGGTAGCATTATTAACATTGGTTCTGCCGTTACTAGTATCACGCCTCCGGGAAGTTCAATTTACACCGCTACAAAGGGCGCTGTTGATGCCATTACCCATGTATTGGCAAAAGAGCTTGGCGGTAAAAAAATACGTGTAAACTCCATCAATCCGGGTATGGTTGAAACAGAAGGTACACACACAGCCGGATTTATTGGCAGTGACTTTCAAACACAAATTGTAAGTACCACACCGCTTGGCCGCATTGGTCAGCCAGATGATATTGCTGATGTTGCAGTGTTCCTTGCATCAGAAGATTCACGCTGGTTAACAGGTGAAATATTACTGGCAAGCGGTGGCGTAAGGTAATACCCCCTGCTTTACAGAAAAATAATTAAAAATGAATAGCTTTGCTTGAATAAGCAAGGCTATTCCCGGTTATGGCAAGAACGAAAGATTTTGATGAGAATGAGGTGCTAACCAAAGCAATACAACTTTTTTGGCACAAGGGGTATAATGGCACATCCATGCAGGATCTGGTGGATGGTTTGGGCATTAGCCGGTCAAGCCTGTATGATACTTATAAGGATAAACACACCCTTTTTATGAAAGCGCTGGAGAGCTATCAAAATTCCGGCGCAGCTAAAATTCAGGAGATCATCGATCATTCCGGATCTGCCAAAGAAACTATCCAAAAGTTATTGGAACTTACGATAAACGATTTACTGGTTGATAAACAGCAGAAAGGCTGTTTCATGGTGAACGCCGAAGTTGAAGTAGCACCGCACGATGCCGAAGTTAATAAGCTGATATGCAAGAACGAACAACAAATGGATGAAGCCTTTTACCAGGTGATAAGGAAAGGGCAGGCCAGTGGCGAGATAAGAAACGGACAGGATGCCCGTGCATTGGCAAGATTCATATTTAATGCGGTAAAAGGCATGCAGGTTACCGCGAAATCAACTACAGATAAATCTGTTTTTGCTGACATCATCAAGCTTACCGTATCTGCCCTGGATTAAAGTAGCTGATATTCATCGCCTGCCATTCGTCCCGGATTTTCAATTAATTGAATAAAAATTATAGCCTTGCTTCTTTTAATCGGGAGCAAGGCTTTTAAATTTTCATCAATTGCCTCATTTAAAATGAAGCATTGCAAGTGTTTCGCCTTTAGGTAGTTCCCGGGCAGCATAATGGAGGCTGAGCTCGTGATTGGCGTTCTTTTTTTCCAGCTGCAATAATTCTTTTACCGGTATCGTCATATTATAATCTGAAGCAGCATCAGCAAAGGCCCATTTTTTAAGGGTGTTTCCTTGCTCATCTTGTAGAACAATACTCCGGCCGGTGCCGGGCCCCTTAACGGTGCAATGTGTATACTTAATACGCAGGTTGTCGCCCTCATTTGCGTTATTCAGTTGCAGTACTCTTAAACTAAGTGGCTGGTTCACATACTGCTTCAGGATGAGTTTATTATTCAAATAGATTTCGTAACCGTCCAGCCCAAACTTACTGGTGAAACTAAATGCTGTTAAGCTTAATGTAATCAGCGTAAATACTTTAATAAACGCTTGTTTGAATGTGCTCTGTTTCATGACTTTAAATTTTAAATGAAAATATTTAGTGGTCCATGGAACAATATTAATCGAAAAGAAAACGCGGCAGAAAAATAGTAGAGCAACTACCAGAATAATAGACATCAGTCTTTTTATTCTTATACTCCTCTACTTTTTGTGTTGTTTGTCGATGTAGCGAAATCGCCCCGGGGAGAACCCCGGAGGCCGGTTAGCTATGGGGATTTGTCTTTTTAAGTGTTCAAATATCCTGGTACCCGGTTAAAGAAAGCAGGTTGCCATCCGGGTCTTTGAACCAGGCCACTTTTGCCCCGCCGGGTGCCGTCCAAACACCTAAGCTATCCTGTTCTAAAAAGCCAAAATGCTCACAAAAGACGCCTTTGTCATTTAATGACTTGATCGTACCGGTAATATCATCCACGTTCCAGCCCAGGGCCGTGAACGGGTGGGGCTTGAATTCTGGCACGATAGCCACGCGCAACAACGTTCCGTTTGCATCAAATTCCAGTGCATACTGGTCCTCCGATAATAATTCCAGGCCCAATACTTCGCTATAAAATGACCTGGCCTTTTCCGGCATCATGGTCGGTACAAAGGCTTTTAAGTTTTGGTTGGCAAGCATATCGCTTTTTTTAACTAAGATACCGTGTTCTGTGTAAAATCGCTGCGATAATTTTGGCTTTTAAGTTAACATAATAGACACCTCATTAAAACACTTCTTCCCTAAAAACGGTAATTTCGCAAAGCATGAAACCAGCAGAATCTACCAGCCCCACCGAAGAAGTAAAAGCCCATCTTGGCAGCTTCCAGGGAAACATTCCCCTCCACCGCCGTGAATCTAAACGCCCTTATACCTTTTCCGCACTGCCGTTTGGCGAGCAGCTGGCTATATGGGATGAACTTTGGCGCACTGCAGATCATTGGCGGACCCGGCTCCATGCTTTCTTTTTCCTGGAACGCCACCTTAAAAAAGAAACCGAACTCAAAGCCATGTGGCCTGTTATCGTCTGCTGGCAAGACCAGGTAGACGATTGGGGACTTTGCGACGCGCTGGCCAAAATTTATACCAAGATCCTCGAAATTGAACCGGCAATTTACACACAACTCAATGAATGGAACAAGGACGAAAATCCTTGGAAAAGAAGGCAATCTCTCGTCTCGCTGTTGTATTACAGCCGCACCAAGAAACAATATCTGGATTTTAACCAGATTGAGCCATTGGTTACGCATCTCCTAAACGATAAAGAGTACTATGTGCAAAAAGGCCTTGGCTGGACTTTGCGCGAACTTCGCAATGTTTACCCCGAACAAGCCATTGCCTACCTTCAGGCGCACGTCAGGCAGATTAGTGCAATTGCCTTTACTATCGCTATCGAAAAGCTGGATGCCGAAAATGTCAACAAGATTAAGGCGCTCAGGAAAGTTAAGTAATAACGATTAGTTAAAATGGGCTGTATTAACAGACTTCATTTTTTGTTGATTTTCATATTTGGTGAGTGCAATTATCTGTGATTTGGGAGTTTAATTTTATTAAATTTATATTTGATACCGTGTGAATCAGCTCAAAAAATAATTGAAACAACTACTACATCAAACAAACTAAAGGACGGCGCTACATGTAAAGTCATTGGCGGTACACATGCTGGAAAATCTGGCATTGTAAAAGACATCAAAACAGGTAAAACAGGGCATGTATCCATTACGGTAGTGCAGGCAAACGGCGTGAGATTTAAAACACTTGCAAAAAACGTAGAGATTAATGAGCCTATTTAAGCCTGTTTGAAAACGTAACTAAGATAACCAGGAAAAGAATGGTGTTGGCCTTAGTTATTTAGGTTTTTATTTTCCGCTTGCGCCATTTAAAGTAAAAGATAAAGCCAATAACCACCATCATAATCTGCAATGCCGCCCCTGTCATCGTACTAATGTCACGTGTGATTTTCCCACCGAAATCCATATAATGATGTTTATGGAACAAGGCAAAGCTATAACCCTCGTACAGTTCAACATCATTGATTTTCTTTGCCAGTACGCCGGTGGAGGTTTCTACATATAGCCGTTCTTTATGATTAAATGGATAATTGATCTTCCAAACCGGCAGGCGCTTATCGGTAAAGTTATACTCGTCTGTAAATTTGGTGATCAGTTGGGCAGAAACAATTTCTCCGGCGCTGTGGCCGCTTAACTTTGTGGCTAAACTTTTAGCGTACAATTCATCGCCATGGGATAGAACAGAATAATCAGCGGCATTGATATAAGTGATAGCAGCTGCCTCGGCGCTCATATCTTTCATTAAGTCTTTGCTTTTGTGATCCTTTTTAGCGCTTTGCAGGTATACCTGCCAGTAAGTTTTATCATCCAGCTGCACCAGGCCGATATTGGTTACGGGCTTCTTAACAATTGCACGCAGTCTGTTTAAATCAAAATCAATAGCAGAAACTGCAAAACTATGTTGTACTGATTTTACTTCTTTTTCTTCAATACTTAATTTGGAAAATGCGTGGTAACAGCCGCTGAAAGTAAACATCAGGGTAAACAGGGATGCGATAATTGCGGTATAACGATGATTGCGCCTGGTCTTTACCAATGTATTGCCAGGTGCCTTTTTACTTTTAGTGGCAAAGAAGATATAAATACCCATCAGCGCGGTTAAAAAGCCTAAACCGGTAAAAAATATTTCCACGAATATTCGGCCCTTGCTTAAAAAGTTGATCCAACCCCACGTATGCACCAGGTCAAAAAAAGCGGTAAAAGCCGCCCGGTTCTTATCCACAGCGACCCCGAAACGGTCCTGCCCCGTTTCCACGTACACACGGATATGGTCATCACGTTTGAATTGTACCTTGTATACTGGCAGCAGGCAATAAATGCTTTTATACTCCTCGTCAAATTTCGTAATGAGGGAAGCGCCTTCAATTGGTGCTCCTGTTTTGTTGCTCAGTACGGTGCTGGCGGCCTCACCGCAGCAATCAGCCATAGTCGACATGTCGCTCCTCTGCGTTCCTGCCGGCATTTCCATAACCATTTTGCTTTTGGCTTTTTTGGGCGCCCCTTCTAAAAATAAGCGTGCGAGGTACTGTGCGTATAGCCAGTCGCCTTTGGTGAGGATATTGCCATTCTTCGCGCTGATATACTGCAGATCATATCTCCGGCTGGTTTTAACCTGGTAAAACCAATTGGTATCGATGTGCACCAGCCGAGCGCTGTAAATGCTGTCAATCTTGTTTTTCCTTAACACCTCTTGCAGGCTCAATTTAACTTTACTGCTGTCAATGGCTTCCACGGGGATACTTTGAGTTTTCATGGCCGGGCGCAGGTTGGTCATGATGGGATGCATAAAGCCGCTGGTTGCCCAAAGCAGCACGGGGACCGCGATAATCAGTGAGCAGATACGGTGCCATTTATAAATGTTTTTGCGGATCATATGCTTGATTTAATGTTTTCCAAAATGGTAGGCCAATCCCAGCGTGAACGCTCGGGGATCGCCCAGGTTATAACTATAAGATGCCTTTTTGTTGGTTACCGAAGCTGTTGCCAGTGTGGCGTAATAGGTATTGAATACGTTCAACGCGTTTACCCATACTTCGGCCGGACCGAATTGATAACCCGCACGAATATTGGTTACTTTAAAACCGCTATAAGAAAACTGCTGCAGATTGTCCATATAGTATTTGCCCACTTGCTGCTCTTCCACACCGATACGGAAACCCTTGATATAATGCGGTTTGTAAACCACCTCTGCATTGCCCGTGAAATGCGGAGCATTGGCCATTTCGTAACCATTATAGTTCACGCCGCCAGCCACATAGTTCACGAATTTATGTAAGGCATTGGTACCGCTCAAACGCAGGTAAAGGTCTTCTACCGGGCGGTAGCTGATGCCATACTCGATTCCTTTATGGCGGGTTGCCCCGGCATTTTGCGGTACGGTTGTGTTATCAGGCAGGCGCACATTGATGATTTCGTTGGTGCCGTTCATCAGGTAGAAACTATAATCGATGTAGAGCTTATTCTGCACCAGCGACAACCAGCCACCGAGTTCATAATTTTTAAAAGTTTGCGGCAGCAGGTATGCGCTATTGGTCGTTTTGCCAAACACCTGGGTGATCTGAGGCGGCACGTAGCCTTCGCTATAAGTGCCATAAAAGCCAATACCCTTATTATTGTAGGTAAAACCAACCTTTGGCGCTACTTTGCCGTAGTTTGTAATGGTGGATGGTCCGCCGGCCACTTTAGAGCCTGGCAGGGAGTTAACAAACGCGTATTGGAAGGCATCATAACGCAAGGCTGCAGATATGCGCAGTCCGGGCGCTATGGTAAAATCATAGTCTACATACGAGCCGAAATTACTGATCACCGTATGGTAGTTAGCCAAAACCGAATCCGGGTTCAGCTTCGTGTAACTTACATAATTGACCAATCCGTTCTGGCTTTGCTTCTTCACCCAGATAAAATCCTGGAAATAGGATTGCGGGTCGAGTTCTGCACTGGTGCCGACGATCAGCTTACTATCGAGGAATTTAAAACGCTGGACATGCTGTAAAAATAAGCCGTAGGATTTAAAGGCATTGGTGTTGATATTGCCGCTGGCGGTATCCGGCGAGATCGGGTTTGTAGGCTTGCCACCCGTACGGTAAGTGGCGATAGAATAGGATGGATTTTGGGCAACCGAGTTATCCCGGTACATGAAAGTGGCGCTGGTACTGCCATTGGCACTCCACTGATGGCTAATGGTAGAGCGCGCCCGCAAAGCTGTTACCTTACGGAAGGTGAAAAAGGCCTGTGACGAATAATTCTTGCTGCTGAAGTGGGAGCTATCCAGGCTGCCGTACATGTCGCTGAAATAATTGATGTAAGAAACACTGTTTGTCCAAGTGGTATTCGTGTCGATGTGGTAGTCCAGCCTGGCGGTCACTGCAGTTTTGTGAAAATCGCTGTACTGGATTGGGCCGTTGGTTTGGTTGGCATAATAGCCGCTGACGATAAAGCCCAGTTTACCTGCAGTGGCGCCGATCTGTCCGTCTACACGCTTATAGCCCCGGTTATTCAGCTGGGTGCTCAAATACCCCGACGTGTATGCCGGTGGCGCTTGGGTGATCAGATTAACGACACCACCGATGGCTTCAGCACCATAAAGTGCAGATGACGGGCCTTTGATAACTTCGATATTTTTAGCGGCCGCCATATTCATTTCCAACAATGCGTTATGGTTAAATACAGCCGAAGTGCGTAAAGGGATACCGTCTTCCAGGTATAAAAACAAATTGTTGGTGTTCATCGGCTGGCGAATGCTCATTTCGTGCTGCTCGTTACCGAGGTTCACCATGTTCACACCGCTTATTTTGTTAACCAGCTGGTCAATTCGCTGTGCCTTCGTGTCCTGTATAGTCTGGCTGGATACCGTTGCAATAGCGATAGGTGCCTCGCTGCGCTTTTCGGCTGTACGGTTGGCGCTCACCACTACCTGGTTCAACTGGCTGGTGACGGGTTGTAGAGCAATCGCTAACATACTGCCCTTTACTTCGGCCAGGCGGGTTTGGTAACCAACCGAGGTGATCTTAAGTGTTTTGGCTGTTGTAGTGATCTTAAAACTGCCGTTGGTGGCAGAACTGACGATGGTGCGTATAGTATCGGAAACCGTAGCGGCAGGGATAGGCTCTTTGGTAACGGCATCGAATATTTTACCGTGAATTGTTTGGGCAAAGAGATCGCCTGCGAAAAATAAAGCGCAGATAAAAAATATAATTTTTTTCATAGAAAAAATCAGGACAAACGGCGTGGGTAAAACCCTGTCAGTTTGTTTAATGTAAAAGGAAAAAAGAATGAAATAAAGTGATGACGCGATATAACGCATCAGCGTTCATGCAGCTACATTACCAGGAATGGGTATATAGATTAAACGAGCTGCTTAGGCGGCCGGAAGATGGCTGACAGATAGCTGCAGCGGTATTGATAATTATAACGGTAGAATGTGCTTTTGTGCGATTCTAAAATAACCGGTTCTATAAAAGCGAATTGATAAGGCTCCTGGAAAAAGGAAACTTCCATTTTTGTGAGGTTATCCTTTGTTTCCTGCTTTTTTTCATTTTCTTCGGCCTGCCGTATCTTTTTCATGAAATAGCATTTTCCGTCGCAATGCAGCCAGGGCCGATTCTTATTGATACAAAGGTTTTCGGCAATATATTTATTGTTCATCTCAAAACCCGCATAGACGAAGAAGAGCGAGCAGTTGGAACTGATCAGCGCGGCAAGAAGACATATGGCGGTTAACCGTTTGAGCATTGCCGCAAAGGTAAAATAATTTTCTAACTCATATTATTTAAGTTCTCCATCTTCATTTAATATATTCTCGGGCGGCACTAAACCAATGTTATAGCCATTTGCTAAACCAATCCAGCGTCATTTTAAAATGTTCAGGAGTTGAGGTATGGAATAGTTTTGGGGTTACATCACGGCTAATTTTATCGGTCGCTTTTTTAGAAGTGTAAGCCTGTATGGCCGATGCATAGGCGATGTTTGCACCAGGTAAAGGGCAATTCGGGTCATTTTCGGTGCCGACAACCAACAGTGCCCGAGGTGCCATGAGCCTAAGTAAAGACGGACAGTCAAATTCACTGGTAATATTGGGCAGCAATTTATCCCAAACCGCTTTCACGTTCCGTTTATTTAAGATTGAATCACCAAGGTCTTTGGCAGCCTGTATATGTGCGCCCTGGATAGTACCCGCGCGCGCTTGCCATTTATCATTATCTAAGGACCATTTGAAGCTTTGCACAGAAATATCCAGCACAATCACTTTAATTCGCTTGTCTACCGATGCTGCAAGCCATGTTTCAATGCCGCCCATGGAAATGCCGCCCATGCCAATACGGCCTGGGTTTACATCCGGCCGGCTGACCAGGTAATCCGTTACCCGCCACAAATCAAAAGCGGTGTCAAATAAAAAGGGATGGGTTTGGTGAGTCTCGTCTTTGTTTTTCCAGGCTGCGGCAGCAGCAGCCACGTATTCCTTTGAACCGTGCGCACCTCCTGCAATTCGTTCGCCATGAAAGCGGGCATCAATAGAAACGCCCATGATGCCTCTTTTAACCAGTTGATACAGTATATTTTTGTTGTCCTCTTTTTTACCACCGGTGCCGTGTAAAAAAATAACCGCGGGGTATGATTTAGCTCCTGTAACCGGTTTATAAATCAGGATGGGCACCCGTTCATTTTTTTCGCTGTAAATAAAACCATGCTCAATTATCACAGAATCTGTTTTGGTTACATCGAAGGCGGGGTTTAACGGAACACGCGGCCTTTCCAACAGCTTTTTAAAATCAGCGGCTACCTGATCTGCCGGAGGATAATTTATTTGCTGTGCAAACGAAGTCAACGCACACAGGGATAATACAGCGGCGGTGCAAAATACCTTGATCTTAAACAACATATTGGGATAGATTTATGGATACAAGGTACAAAACATAGCGCTTAATCATTGTAACAATATGAATATGACAGGGGAGGAGCGGGCAGAACCAGATTTACCGGAAAGCCCGGGCGATAGCTTCCAGGTAAACCGGGTGATTTGATTTTTTAAGGTCAATGTCCCGGCATTGGTTGAACAGCACGAATGCTTTGAGTGCTTCTGTAATTCTCCCTAGCATAGCTTCGTTCAGTTCCACAGCCTCGAAGTGCAGGTTATGGACGATCAGCAGCTTTTGTTTCCGGTCGGCCTTGGCGTCCATCCGGGCAACAAAGGTATCACCCAGCAATACCGGCAGGCAAAAATACCCATACTTCCGTTTGGCGGCGGGCACAAAGCATTCAACCTGGTAATCGAAGCCGAAAAAGTCCCTTAACCGGTGGCGGAACACATTCAGGATATCAAAAGGGGAAAGGATGAAAGCCTCACCTGCTAATTCGATTGCTGTTGGCTGACCGGCCAGCATATAGAGCGGCGCGCTTTTCAACCCTTCAATCAGCACGGTTTGTACTTCGCCTTCTTCAAGCATCCTGGCCAGTTCCTGTTTCACCAGGTTTCCTTTAACGAAACGGGCGCGCCATGCCATCTCTTTCGCGTAGGCAATACCGAGGGCGCCCAGGGTACGCCGGATAACGAAACGCGCGTATTCCTCTGCTGTGGGTAATACCAGGTCTGTATCTGCTGGTACCAGGTTCAAGGGCAGGTCATATACCTTGTGAAAAGCTTTGGTACGGGTTATCATTAGTTTTCCTTCCAGGTATAAGTGCTCAAGAGCCACTTTGGCTGGCCGCCAGTCCCACCAGCCGGAGCTGGCTTCCTGCCGGTCGTTTTCAAAGTCGCCTACCATCAGGGGGCCTTCGCGCTCCACCCGGTCGAGCACCTGCTTCATGAGCCGGGTCTCTGCGGGTGTTTGAGGTTTCCTATTGCGAAGGAAGCTTTCCTTTACGGGCAGCGAAAAGCGAAAATCAGGAATCGGGAGATAACCAGCGTCGGAGGTAAAATATTCAAAGATGCTGCCGTCTGCTGCCAGCTCCGCCAGCCAGCCTGGCTCATAGTCCGGGATGCGCGCGGCCATCACGTGGTGATGTGCCCGCTCTACCACATAATTGGTATCAAGCTGTACAAAACCCAGGTGGTCGATCAATCGGTAAACTGCCTCAATGCCGGTTCCAAACTGTGCCTTTTCGGCCAGTCCGGCTGCGTGCAGGATGATCTTACGGGCTTGCAACGCGGAAAGGAGTATTGGTTCCATGGCAGCAAAATAACGAAATGTTTCGGCAGTCAGTTAGTTTTGATTTTGTTCAACCTGTTGATCAGGAGTACCTTCGGTGATACGCTTTCAAAGGTGTTTATCGCAAAATGGCTACACGGCCACTCCGCATGTATATATCAGTTATATAATAAGCTACCACACATCAATTAGACAAGCTAATCGTCTATTGATATAATTTTGATGGCGCAATGCTCCTTAGCAACTGAGTTAATTCAATCTCGAATTATCGGCATTCCTTATTTTATCCATCACATAGTTTACAACCACGTCACACCGTACAAGGTTAAACTCAAAGAGTTGTTGCGGTTGCCAATATTCATTTAACTCCATACGCAATAGTTCTTTTGCACGGGTCAGCCTTATTTTAACGTTGGATTCGCCAATCTCTAAAGCTTCCATCGTTTCACTGGTACTCATGCCCTGCACTTCGCGCATCACAAATACGGTTCTGTATTTCTCCGGTAATGCGGATACCGCCTTTTCTAATAATACCCTTAATTCTTTATTCATAAGGTTGTCTAAAGGGGTTTCACTTTCATAATCTTTGTAGTTATTTTCCATCAACGTTTTTTCCAGTTTCAACTTTCTTTTTTTACGCAACAGGCTTTCATTTATTAATATCCGGGTGAGCCAGGTGCCGAAGCTGGAATGATGCTTGAAATTTGATAGTTGTCTGTATGCATTCAGGTAGGTGGTTTGCATAATATCCTCCGCTTCCTTGTCATCATTAACAATAGACATGCTGATCCTGTATAAGCGTTCATTAAACTTACGCATCAACATTTCATATAAATGCGTTTGTCCTTTTAATATCTGTATCACAATTTCCTCGTCACTTAAAATCTTACTTATTGGCATGGCTGAATTCATTTGCACTAATTTACTATTAATAGAGTACCCGGTTTTTAAAGGGTTACAAAATCACGATAAATATATTTTGTAACCCTTTTTTTATAGCCAACCTCTAATGGGTATAAATTCAAAATGATTATGGAAACTCAAACAAAAAACGTTCAAACATTATTAAAATTTACTTATGGCTTAGTACCTATTGTTGCCGGGGCCGATAAGTTTACTAATCTGTTAACTGATTGGTCGCATTATCTCAGCCCAACGTTAAAAGGTCTGTTACCTTTCTCCAATCATGTTTTTATGATGATTGTTGGTATCATCGAAATTATAGCCGGTATATTGGTGTTCCTGAATCCTCAAAAAGGGGCATACCTGGTTAGTGCATGGTTGGTGCTTATCGCATTAAGTTTGTTAGCCAGTGGAAGCTACCTTGATGTGGCTGTCCGTGATTTAGCAATGGCCATAGGTGCTTTTTCTCTTGCTAAACTGTCTGCACCTGCCGGCTTAAAAAATTAAATCAGGGAGATTTATACGGTTTAAATTTTAGGTTTTATTAAGTCACATAACTACTGTTAGTCGCATTGTTGAGATGGAATATTTAATTCTTTTATTTATTTTACTGTATTAGTGACAGTTTTAATGCATTTTTATGATTATTTAGATGATAAAGGAGATTTTAAATTCGGTACCTTACCTGCTATTTTGCCTGTTGGTAACAAAAAAGATCACCTTTATCCTATAATCGAGCTGATATGAGCAAACACAACATCGCAACAATTATTCTGGCATTATTTTTCCAGTTGGCCCTTACCAAAACTTATGCCCAGTTAACCAATCCAGCGCCTGGGGTACAAAAAATATCTGCTGGTCAACCAGACAAATTTACGCCATATAGTTTTTGTGAAGAGTTACCCATGGCGTCGGCTCTTGGTGAGTTGCCTGCCGGGAAACTGCCGTTTGCTGTTAGCGACATTAAAATAAGCAGAAACGATAGGGGGGTGATCGTCGAGATTCCCCTTGACGATAAAGAACAGCTTTATGGTTTTGGTTTACAGCTGGGCTCATTTAACCAGCGGGGATTAAAGATCAAACCTATAGTTAACGATAACCCTTTAAACGATCTTGGCTATACCCATGGACCCGCAACCTTCTATGTATCTAATAAAGGTTACGGAATTTTAATCAATACATCGCGTTATACCACTTTTTATTGCGGAAGCACGACCAAATTGAATGACGGTAAGAGTGTGGCTACTGAACGCAAGGACGGCAATTCTGTAGAAGAGTTGTACAAAAACAATAACCAGGAGCTGGGTAATGTAACCGTCGACATTCCCGGCGCCAAGGGGATAGAGGTTTTTATTTTTGAGGGTCCTGAGCTGAAAAATGTCCTGCAGCGCTACAATCTGTTCGCAGGTGGTGGTGCTTTGCCGGCAATCTGGGGCCTGGGGGTTAAATACCGCGTAAAAGCTGATTTTAACCAGCAGCAGGTGATCAAGATGGCCGACTATTTTCGCGATAACCACATCCCATGTGACGTTTTAGGCCTCGAACCCAAATGGCAAACCGCGGCATATTCCTGTTCATATGTTTGGGCTAAAGATTTCTTCCCCGACCCTAAAGCATTCCTCGCTACTATGACAAACAAAGGTTTTCATGTAAATTTATGGGAACACGCCTTTGTATCACCCGTATCTCCGCTTTATGAGCCCTTGAAGAAAAAAGCAGGAAACTACCTGGTTTGGAACGGACTTGTGCCGGATTTTGCAGATACAGGCGCAAGGCGTATTTTCGCCAGTTATCATAACGAAACCTTTATAAAACAGGGCATCTCCGGTTTTAAAATGGATGAATGCGATAACTCAAATATCGCTTTTGGAAGCAATGCATGGAGTTTCCCGGAGCTTAGCCGGTTCCCGTCGGGTATTGACGGAGAACAGATGCACCAGCTTTTTGGATTGCTCTATCAAAAAACAATATTTGATATCTATAAAAAATCAAATCAGCGTACATATCTGGATGTGCGGGCCTCCAATGCTTTCGCATCATCCTATCCGGCCGCTTTGTACAGCGATTCCTATGATCATGACCAGTACATCAAATTGATCCTGAATTCCGGGTTTTCCGGAATGATTTGGTCCCCGGAAGTAAGGGAATCCAATTCAATAAAGGATTTTATGCGCCGCAGTCAAACTGCAGTGCTGTCTGCACAAACCTTATTTAATTCATGGTACCTGAAAAATCCACCCTGGTTGCAGATCAATAAACAAAAGAACAATGCCGACGAGTTGATGGATAATGCCAAAGAGGTGGAGGCAGATATCCGTAAACTGTTTGAATTTAGAATGAGCCTCATTCCCTACTTGTATAATGCTTTTGCCGAGTATCATTTTAAAGGGATACCGCCATTCAGGGCGCTGGTGATGGATTACCCGGAAGATAAGAACACTTTTAATTTATCAGACGAGTATATGATTGGGAGCGGGATACTGGCTGCACCGTTAACAGAAAAGATGGACGAAAGAAAAGTTTATTTACCGGCAGGCACCTGGTATGATTTTAATACCAACCAAAAATGCGAAGGTGGAAAAGCATATACTATTAAACCAAGCCTTACTCAGTTACCAATTTTTATAAAAGAGGGCACCATATTGCCATTGGCCAAACCCGTTGAACATGTAGCCGAGGACACCAGGTTTGAGATCACCTGTTTTGTGTACGGCGATCCTAAAACGGCCGGTTCATTATTTGAAGATGATGGAGTAACTTTTAATTATGAAAGAGGAAATTATAATGCGATCAACTTATCCTGGAACAAAAATAAAGGAGCAATAAAACGCAGTGGGTCATTTAAAAACTCCAGGTATGTCATAAAAAAATGGGTGCTCATAAACTAAAAGGAAGCATTAAAAAACTTATTAGCCTTTTGTCGCAATGATCAAATTAGATTAAACGGTTTATGGGAAGCCATATTCCGTTTAATCTAATTCTCCCAAACTGGCATCTATTTATCTATTAAAAAATTTGCTAAATCGATTTATTTAATGTTGATTTGCTAAATCAATTTAGCTTAAATAAGCACATATCTATTTGTCCAATTAAATGAGAAACTATTTTTATAGCCTTTTACTGCTGTGTGCTTTTGCTGCGCCTGTAACTGCACAAACGGTACAGCCTTTTAAACAGGGCGATAGGGTAGTGTTTACAGGTAATAGCATTACCGATGGCGGGCATTATCACTCCTATATCTGGTTATATTATATCACGCATTTTCCCAATCGCAGGATAACGGTTTTTAATGCCGGGATCGGTGGCGATGTATCCCGGCAGATGCTGGAGCGCATGGATAGTGATGTATTTGCAAAAAAGCCAACCGTTATCACGCTTACCTTCGGAATGAATGATACAGGTTATCAAAACCTGAAAGGGGCCAAAGCCGACTCAACCTATGCCGTCAAAGTAGCAGAATCATTAAAAAGTTTCAGGCTGATAGAGGATAAGTTAAAGCAGCACCCCAACGTACGGAAGATCATGATCGCCTCATCACCTTATGATGAAACCGCTAAGATCAAGGCAACGCCACTAATCGGTAAAAACACCGCCATGCTAAAAATAGCTGCCGATCAGCAAAGTACTGCGTCAAAAAATAACTGGGATTTTGTTGACTTAAACCGCCCGATGACCGCCATCAATTTGCAGCAGCAGCAAACCGATTCTACCTTCACCATGGAAGGCAGCGACCGTATTCACCCAACCAACGACGGGCAAATGGTGATGGCCTACCTGTTTTTAAAAGCCCAGGGGCTGGCAGCAAAAAAAGTAGCCAACATGGTTATCAATGTAAATAACAAAAAGGTTTCCCTTACCGAAAATTGTATCATTACCGCCCCGGTAATTAACACAAACCATATTAAATTCAATTACCTGGCCAACTCATTGCCTTATCCAATGGATACCATTGCAAGCGGTTTTGGCAGGCCGGCAAAACCACAGTCTGCGGTGTTAAAACTGGTACCGTTTACCAATGAATTTAACCAGGAGCTTTTGCAGGTCATAGGGCTAAAAGAGGGTGTAAAATACTCCCTTAAAATAGATGGTGAACCGATAGGCACCTGGAACGCAGCAGAATATGTCCAAGGCATCAACATGGCCTTAATAACAAGCACACCCCAATACCAACAGTCGTTGGCCATTATGCACCTGAACGAAGAACGCTGGACGATTGAACGCCGTCTGCGTGAATATTACTGGATGCATTACTCTATCCTGAAACCTAAAGGGCTGTTATTTAATGATGGACAGGCTACTTTAGATTCATTGCAGCGATATGCCAAAAAAGATTTTTTTGTGGCTGTTACCGTACCCACCTACCAAAAGGCCAGGTTTAAGCAAGTCCGTGATGCCTGGCAAAAAGAGATAGACCTGCTTACCGACGAAATGTATCATATTAACAAGCCAGTTAACCATATTATTGAGATAACCGCAGCCAAATAACTCCCATGAAACTGAAAACCATTTTGATAAGCTTAATGTTGGTAAGCGGCGTTGCTGCCAGCTCATTTGCGCAAACGGCCTGGTATATAGATGGCTACCATGGCGGCATCTGGGGTCATTATCCCGACTGGAACACCCGGTTCATGGCAGATATGTTAAAAAAGAACCCCGACTGGAAAATCAACATCGAGTTGGAGCCCGAAACCTGGGATAGGGCACAAGTAGTAGACCCGGCCGCCTATGCCGATTTTAAAGCCCTGTTTGCAGATCAATCCCTTACCGGCCGCATAGAGTATGTAAACCCCGAGTACGCCCAAAGCTATAATTACAATATCTCGGGCGAGAGCATTATCCGCCAGTTTGCTTATGGTATTAAAAAAATCAAGGTACATTTCCCCGAAGCGGTGTTTACCTCTTATTCATCCGAAGAGCCTTGCTTTACCAGCGCGTTGCCACAGATATTAGCCTCGTTTGGTTTTAAATATGCTTCGCTTAAAAATCCCAATACCTGTTTTGGCGGCTATACCCGTGCCTATGGCGGTGGGCTGGTTAATTGGATTGGTCCGGATGGTACGGGTATTATAACTTCGCCCAGGTATGCAGTTGAACAGTTGTCGCCAAAATCAACCTGGCAAACCATTGCCTGGGAAAATGCGGCCAATTACATCAAAGCAGCTTATGCAGATGGCGTTAAACACCCGGTTGGGATGACTTTACAGGATGCCGGCTGGAAGGGTGGTCCGTTTATCGGCAATGGTGATAAAGATGGCGTACACAGCATTTATACAACCTGGCGAAACTATTTTGCAAATGTTGCCCGGGGCGATGCCCGGCCGGATTGGGAACTATCTCAGGAAGATATACTGGTGAGCCTGGTTTGGGGTTCGCAGGTTACACAGCAAATTGCCCTAAGGGTGCGTGCTTCCGAAAACAAGATCATCCAAAGCGAAAAACTGGCTTCAATGGCAAAGATCTACGCAGGTAGCAGCTATCCCCAGGCCGATTTTGATGCCGCCTGGCGAACGCTTTTGCTATCGCAGCACCATGACTGCTGGATAGTGCCCTACAACGGCAAGCCCGGCGATACCTGGGCCGATAAAGTGAAAAGCTGGACGGCGTTGACCAATAACAAGAGCGATAGCATCAGTACCCTTACTACTTCACTGTTAAATAAAAATGAAGGTGATTATATCACCGTTTATAATACACTCGGGATCAGGCGAACAGAAGTTGTTGAGGTTGATCTTCCGGCAAAATTTACGGCTGAAAATACGGGTGTTTTTGATCTTAATGGTAAACAGGTAGCAGGCCAGGTTATTCCGGCTGCTGGTCAGCAAAAAGCAAAAATAAGCTTCAAAGCAACCGTGCCTTCAATGGGCTATGCCGTTTATCGGTTTAAAGAACTAAAAAGGACTATTTTAAAAGGCGCTAATATTACCGTATTGGTTAATGGTGATTACCAACTTGAAACCAACTTATACCGCATCATTATTGATCCGGCTAAAGGCGGCATCATTAAAAGCCTGTTGGCCAAAACTATGGCTAACCAAGAGTTTGTAGATAAAGCCAACACCCGTAGTTTTAACGAGTTGCGCGGTAATTTTTATAATGACGGCGGTTTTAAATCGAGCAAAGACAATCCTGTTAAAATAGAGATCATAGAAAATGGTCCCATCAGCATAAAACTGGCCATCAAGGGAACTATTAATGGCAGCGATTATACTCAAATCATCGCTATGAATGAGGGCGCGCCACGTATTGATATCAACCTGAACATCAACTGGAAAGGTAACCCCGGTATAGGGGAGGGCATTATACCGGGTACCTACAAATGGGAGCTGCCGGCAAAGCCATTTTATGATGACAGGAATAAGTTACTGGCTTTGTTCCCGCTTAACTTCAAACACCAAAAAATATATAAAGATGCACCTTTTGATGTTACTGAAAGCAAACTGGATAATACCTTTTATACCCGCTGGGATAGCATTAAAAACAATGTGATCCATACCTGGGTAGATGTTACCGGCGAAAACGACAAATACGGAATGGCGCTGCTTACAGATCATACCACCAGTTATACCCATGGTAAAGATTATCCTTTGGGTTTGGACATCCAGTATTCAGGTATGGGTTTATGGGGAAAAAACTATACCATTGATGGGCCTACAGAAGTCCACTATGCATTGATACCACACACCGGTAAATGGGATCAGGCCGGCATTTGGGCAGGTGCCACCCAATGGAACGAGCCTTTGGTGGTGCGCGGGGGCAAGCCAGGTGGAAATAACAATACATCATTGATCAGGACGGACGATAAGGACATTGAGATTACCTCGGTACAATTTGATGGCGATGACATGCTGGTGCGTTTTTTTAATGCTGGGGTGGGCAAAGCTTTTAAAACTACGTTTAATTGCAATGCTGATAAAGCCCAACTGGTGGAGTTAGATGGCAGGGTTAAACAGGTTTTGTCATTAACTAAACAAACTACCGGCGATAATGCGTTGGTTTTCAATATTCCAAAATTTGGAATCCGCACATTGCGGCTCATCAATGCACGCAAAATATAAGCTACATGCATCCAACAAAATATTTGTAAAATTTATTGTACAATATTTTGCTAAATCGTTTTTATTAAATAAATTGGACGATAATTACCAATTATAAATAACCGCTTCTTAAAACATACTTCAGGGATTAAAAGATGACCAATACTAAACGGGCCGTTTTTGTGGCTTTGCCGGGAAAAAATTATTTCATTGTGCTGTTAACAGCTGCATTATCTTTTGGTGCAACTGCGCTGAAAGCACAAAACCCCGCCACCTACGTAAATCCTTTTATTGGTGCCAGTACCAGCACGGCTGATGCAGGCACTTACCATGGTCTTGGCAAAACTTTTCCGGGTGCTACTACGCCCTATGGCATGGTGCAGGTGAGCCCCAATACCATAACAGGCGGCGATAATGGCCCTGGGTACAGTTACGAACAAACCAGTATTGAAGGGTTTGCGATGACCCAAATGAGCGGCATAGGCTGGTACGGCGACCTGGGCAATTTTTTGGTGATGCCCACCGCCGGCAAATTATATACTATAGCCGGTAAAATGGATGGATCGCTAAAAGGATACCGATCTGCCTATGATAAAAAAAACGAAAAAGCATCCGCCGGGTATTACCGCGCATTGTTGACAGACCATCATATTAAGGCAGAGATGACCGCGGCCCCGCATAGCGGCATGCTGCGCTTTACTTTTCCGCAAGGCAGCGATTCCCGCGTTCAGATAGATTTGGCGCGTAGGGTAGGGGGCACATCCACGTTACAGTACATTAAGGTAGTTAACGACCATAGTATTGAGGGTTGGATGAAATGTACACCCGATGGTGGCGGCTGGGGTAACGGAGACGGGCACGCCGACTATACCGTTTATTTTTATGCCGAGTTTAGCAAGCCACTGAAAGATTTTGGCGTTTGGAGCGCCGATATCCCCGGCGACTGGAGCCGTAAATTGGACGATGTAACAAGTACCAAATACCTGGACAGGGTTGCCCAGGCCGAAATATTAAAGGGCGCGAAAGAGAAGCAAGGCAAGCACCTGGGTTTTTATACCCAATTTGCTACCCATGCCAATGAACAGGTGCTGCTTAAAACAGGTATTTCTTTTATCAATATCGCCGGAGCAAAAAATAATTTAAACACCGAGATCAAGGATTGGAACTTTGATGGCGTACATCAAAAAGCTGTTGACTTATGGAACAAAGCTTTAACCAAGGTAAACGTTCAAGGCGGTACACCCGAGCAAAAGACGGTATTTTATACCGCGCTTTACCACACCATGATAGACCCGAGAATTATAAGCGACGTGGATGGTAAATATCCTGGTGGCGATGGCCAGGTGCACCATGCAATAAATTTTAGCAAGCGTACCATATTTAGCGGCTGGGATGTGTTTCGCAGTCAAATGCCTTTACAAACTATCATCAATCCATCATTGGTTAATGACGAGATCAATTCGCTGGTAACGCTGGCACAGGAAAAGAAGATGAATTACCTGGAACGCTGGGAAATTATGAACGCCTACAGCGGCTGCATGATTGGTAACCCAGCCGTATCTGTAATAGCAGATGCCTATGCCAAAGGCATCCGCAATTATAACGTGCCCGAGGCTTATCGCTTATCCGTAGGGTCGGTTGAGAAATTTGGTAATGGCGATAAGGGCTTTAGCGGTGGCGATTTGAGTTTATCACTAACTCTGGAATATGCCTATACCGATTGGTGTGTAGGCCAATTGGCCAAATGGCTGGGTAAAACCGGCGATGCTGCTAAATACACACAGCGCGGGCAAGCCTACAAAAATGTATTTGATGCCGAAAAAGGCTGGTACAGGCCAAAAGATGATAACGGCAACTGGAAAGCCTGGCCCGATTCTGCAAGAACCAAACAATGGTATGGTACTATTGAAAGTAACCCGTATCAGCAAGGCTGGTTTGTGCCGCAGGATGTAAAAGGTATGGCCAAAATGATGGGCGGCTACGAAAAAACCATTGCCGACCTGAATAACTTTTTTGAAAAAGCGCCGGATAACATGATGTGGAATGATTATTACAATCATGCCAACGAGCCGGTGCACCACGTGCCTTTTTTATACAATCGCTTAGGTGCGCCATGGCTTACTCAAAAGTGGACGAGGGAGATCTGTCGCCGGGCTTACCACAACTCGGTTGAGGGTTTGGTTGGGAACGAGGACGTGGGCCAGATGTCGGCCTGGTATGTATTGGCAGCAAGCGGCCTGCACCCGGTTTGCCCCGGCGATACCCGGCAGGAAATTACGAGCCCCGTATTTGATAAAGTGGTGTTAAAGCTCGATCCTAAATATGCCAAAGGCCAAACATTTACTATAGTAGCCCTCAAAAACTCGGCGGCTAATGTATATATCCAAAGCGCAAAGCTAAATGGTAAACCATATAACAAGTGCTATTTGGATTTTAAGAATATCGCGGCAGGCGGCACACTGGAATTAACTATGGGGAGCGAGCCAAATAAAAACTGGGGAATTTGATGGAAGCTGTATTTGAAAAGTAGGTGATAATTGATGTTAAAGCTAAATCGATTTATGATAAATCCTTGTATCTAGTTGAGAGTGATGAGATTTTGCGAGGAAATGACGTAAACTAACCAAGGTTAAGACTCACTCTGTCATCGCTACGCTCGACATCCCTCTCTTCAACTTCGTTGGAAAGAGGGAGTCGAAAACTTTAAATTACCTTTTTTTACCCTCTTTCCGGCGAAGCCGAAGAGAGGGTCGCCGTCCGCGAATGGCGGACCGGCGGGGTGAGTCGTTGCCAGCATACAGGGCCGATTGCCTGGTATGAAACAAACACGTCATGGGTAGGAACGAAGGATCTGTTCGTAGACTGTACAGGGTGAAAAGCATGGTGGAGAATAGATCCTTCACTCCGTTCAGGATGACAAAAAGGTTTTTGTAATTATGTCATTGCGAGGCACGAAGCAATCGCGAACTATACAGGGCGAACTTATACAGTTCGCGATTGCCCCTGTTAGCTAACAGATCGCAATAACATAGAGAATAAATAAGATAATATATAAGTTGACTATACCATGAAGAAAACGTTTTTATTAATAATCACTCTCGGCCTTTCTATCTGGGCCAACGCCCAAAAAATCGCCCCTTTCAAGGCAGGGGACAGGGTAGCTTTTGTAGGTAACAGTATAACCGATGGCGGGCATTATCATTCCTACATCTGGCTGTATTATATGACCCATTTCCCCAACGCGCGTATTACCTGTTTTAACGCTGGGATCGGGGGCGATGCTATCAACCAGATCTATGACCGGTTTGACGATGACGTGTTTACCAAAAAGCCTAATATTTTAACCCTTACCTGGGGAATGAATGATAGCGGTTACTTTGAATGGTACCGTGCCGATGGACAGGATTTTATGGATAAAAGAATCCAGGGCAGCTACAAATATTATGGCATGCTGGAAGATAAACTGAAGCAACGGCCGGATATTAAAAAGATTTTTATCCTGGGTTCGCCATATGATGAAACTTCAAAATTTACCACCAAAAATATCTACCCCAAAAAAAGTATAGCCTTCTCAAAGATTATCGATTTTCAACAGGACGCCGCGAAAAAGAATGGTTTTGGCTATGTTGATTTTTATCATCCGATGACTGCCATTAACCTGCGCGAGCAGGCCAAAGATTCAACTTTTAGCTTAACGCCTAATGACAGGGTACACCCCGATAATGATGGACACCTGGTGATGGCTTACCTGTTTTTAAAAGCTCAGGGTTTAGATAATCAGGCTGTTGCCGAAGCTGGTGTAAACGCCCAAAGCAAAAAAGTATTAAAGGCGGTAAACTGCCGCATCACTAATGTAACGGCCGATGCCGATTCGGTAAGTTTTAATTACCTGGCCAATTCGCTGCCTTACCCTTTAGATACCATCCCGCGTGCATGGGGCAACCGCAAAAAGCAGGCTGATGCTTTAAAGGTTATTCCCTTCACCAAAGAGTTTAACCAGGAAACATTAACAGTTAAAGGTTTAAAGGTCGGTGATTATAAAGTGCTGATTGATGGCGAACAGATAGGCCATTGGTCGGCACAGCAACTGGCCGATGGGATGAATATGGCCGAAATTACCACAACACCACAATACCAGCAAGCCATCCAGATTAGGGAATTAAACGAGGAGCGCTGGGATATTGAACGCCGCACAAGGATGTACGTTTGGATGCAGTATGATTTTTTAAAGGGTAAAGGCCTGTTACATAACGATAGCAACGCGGCTATGGATACCGTAAAAAAATATGCGCTGAAGGATATTTTTGTAAATGGCAACAAAGACAATTATACCCGCGCCCGTTACAAAAGCCTTCGCGATGCCTGGCAAAAAGAAATGGATGTATTAACCGATGAGATCTATGCCATCAACAAACCGAGAAATCACCGCATCACTATTGTCGTTTTAAAATAATATACCTGGATACCAATATGGATACCTATAAAAAAACAATTTTAATACTCATCATCAGTTTTTTAACCTTTTTTAAGGTTTGTGCGGCTACGGTAGATACCGTTCTTACCCACAGCGCCGCAATGGGGCGCGATATTAAAGCGGTGGTTGTAAAACCCGCCGATTATTCCGTATCAAAGAAATTTCCGGTATTATACCTGCTGCATGGTTTTAGCGGTAACTACAGCGATTGGATTTTGAAAGTACCCGCCATTACTAAGCTGGCCGATGAGTACCAAATGGTTATTGTTTGTCCCGATGGCAATTTTGCCGGCTGGTATTATGATAGCCCGATGAGCAAAGACTGGCAATATGAAACTTATGTAGGAACAGAACTGGTGAACTGGGTTGACAAACATTACGCTACTATTGCCAATAGGAGTGGCCGTGCCATCACCGGTTTAAGTATGGGCGGGCATGGGGCCATGTACATTGCCTTTAAGCACCAGGACACCTTTGGCGCGGCAGGCAGTATGAGCGGCGCATTGGATATCAGGCCGTTTTCGGATGCTTTTGGTATTGAGCAGGTATTAGGAAAATACAGTCAATATCCCGAAAGATGGGAAAAGAACAGCGTAATTAACATGATATACCTGTTAAAGCCAAATTCGCTGGCTATTACTTTTGATTGTGGCTATGATGATTTTTTGTACCAGGTGAACCTTGCTTTTCATCAGGAACTTTTAATGCGTAAAATTCCGCATGATTTTACGGTGAGGCCGGGTGCACATACCTGGGAATATTGGGGCAATTCCATCGTTTACCAGGCCTTGTTTTTTAGCCGCTACTTTAACAAGATAAAATAGGGGATAGTGTTGTGAAGCGTTCTTTACCGGGCTTGTAATATTAAGCCCGGTTTTTAAATATTTTTTTAACTTTTATTGCTTTTTAGTGCGAAGAAAATAATTGAAAAAAAGTAGTGAAAAAGTTTGCTAAATCGTTTTTATAATTTAAATTAGCACTCAGATTAAATATCTGTTATAAACCAATTTAATACAAACATACTTTTTTTAGGGCGATCTGCGTAAGACTGCCAATTGTTGCTAAATCGATTTTCAATTTATTGAATTGAAGTTGTAGTGTTAAAATATGCTATTGTAAATAAACCCTATAATATGAAAAAAATTTACTTTAAGGTTCTTTCTTATTCGATGTTCGGACTTGCACTTTTTGGTATGGCATCCTGTAAAAAGGATGGCTTCCTGGGGCAAACTACTACATCAAATTTAACCAAGCCTACGGTTTTTGCCGATAGCGCCAATACGGTGGCTTTCCTATCCAATATTTACAGCAACGTAGGCTTTAGTGCCGACCCGGGCCGCTTTTTATATGGAGGGTTTACTACAAATGGTGGTATTGACGCTGCATCAGACGAAGCCGAGGTTTACACATCGGCAGGGTCAACCGCGCTGGCTTTTGAATCGGGTACTGTTAACCCAGCCGTAATTACTGATGACGCTTATAAAAAAAGCTATGTAAACATCAGGGCTATTAACCAATTGATGGCCAACCTGCCAAAAGCCCCCATAAATGCTTTTACTAAAACCCAGATGCGTGCCGAAGCCCATTTTTTAAGGGCCTGGTATTATGCCATTTTGTTAAAGCATTATGGTGGTGTGCACATTGTAAAAGACAGTATTTACAATTATACAGATGCAATTCCTGCTAAACGCAATACGTATGCCGAGACTGTAAATTATATCCTGGCCGATTGCGATACTGCAGCGCTTGATTTGCCCCTGGTACAAAGCGGCTTAAATTATGGTCGTGCATCAAAGGGAGCTTGCCTTGCTTTAAAATCACGGGTGTTGTTATATGCGGCAAGTCCGTTGTTCAACGGGCAGTCCATAGGAAATGGCGGCACCAAAGATTTGGTAGGCTACCCATCCTATGACAAAGAACGCTGGCGATTGGCCGAAGAAGCCGCTGTGGCAGTTATCGGAACTGGTGCTTATAAGCTCTATCTAGATAATTCAAGCCCCGGTTTAGGTTTTCAAACACTTTTTACGCGGCCTGTAAATGGCGAATACATATTTCAACGTATGAGGCCTGATAATCGTGATTTTGAAGAGTTGTGGCAACCACCAAGCCGAACCGGTAAAAATGGTGCCTTACCTTTACAGGGGCTTGTTGATGCCTTCCCGATGATTACCGGCAAGGCAATCACCGATCCAACATCTGGGTATGACCCGCAAAATCCCTACGCCAACCGTGATCCCCGTTTGGATTATACGGTGATCCGTGATCAAACACCTATTCAAAACCGGCTGTCATCGGGTAAATCGCCGATAGATATTTTTATCGGCACCTACCAGGGCAGGTCAACCGGCCCGGATGCGGTAAACGTAGGCACACGTACAGGTTACTACACCAACAAAATGCTCGACCCGAATGCCGTATCTCAGGATTTTACGCACAATACCAAAAGATGCTGGCCGCTGATGCGCTATGCCGAAATCCTGCTTAACTACGCCGAAGCCGCCAATGAATATGAAGGCCCTACCACGCAGGTTTACCAGGCTGTTGAGGCCATTCGCCAAAGGGCTGGTTTAACACCGTACCAGTTGCCAACCGGTTTAGGCCAGGCAGATATGCGTAAAGTTATCCAAAACGAACGCCGTATTGAGCTTGCTTTTGAAGAGCACCGTTTTTGGGATGTACGCCGCTGGAAAATTGCCGAGCAGACCGAGAATGTTCAAACCTACGGTATGGAGGTTGACCGCAATAATACTTCAGTAACTTATAAAACCTTCCCGGTGCGCAAGCGCAACTTCCGTACAGCAATGTATCTGTGGCCGTTCCCGCAAACCGAGGTGGCTAAATCGCCGGAGATGTTACAAAACCCAGGTTATTGATCATCATAAGATAAAAGCAAATGAAAAAGAATAACATATTTCAACAATGCGGCTTTTTGCTGATAGCCATAGCAGCTATCCTGATGACATCATGCAAAGCCGAAAAATCATTTCCTGTTAAGGAATCAGTTAAAGATATAACCGGCAGCTGGCAGGTTATCCGGGCTACCCGCAACGGTACGGATCTTACCGGCATCATCGATTTTTCCAAATTCAGGGTAAACTTTAAGGAGGGCGCTTACACCATTGAAAACCCATTGCCATTCCTGGTAAATGCCGATGGCAAATTTGCATTGGATGATCCTGAATATCCCTTTAAAATAACGTTTACGGCTACAGGAGCAGCGGCACCGGTATCTACCCCGTTCAACTACCCGGTGGTAAATGGCAAACGGCAGCTAAGCATTACGTTTAGTCCGGGCTGTCCCAATAACAGCTACGTATACGTGCTTCAAAAAGTTAACTAACCACCAACCACAAAAAATAAACAGAGAGATTTTATGAGATCATATTTACATATAAAAGGTAAAGGTTTGTGGAAGTTTTGCGCTTTTATAACCCTGGCCATCATATTAGCCTGCTGCGGCGAGATCATCACAGGTGTAGATCAGCCTGCTACAGCCACGGTAGGTGCTGTAGTGCCTATCACCGTTCACATCAGCATCCCTACCGTAGGTGATGGCGGGCCGGATAACCTGATATTTGGCTTTTTGGTGCCTAAAGGCTGGAAAGCGGCTCAAAACACATTAATAACTTATACCAGCCCAACCCTGGGCGACGGCAACATGACCCTGATACCGGATGGAACGGTAGCTAAAAATGGCGGCGGATTAACCTGGCCTGCCTATATGAAAAAAACATTCCAGATAGGGGGGAACCTTATTGATGATATGGAATGGGTAGCTTATCAGTCAGATAAAGGTTTTAAACACGGCGGAGGAAATACCATTAGCGGCGATCTGCATATTAAAATAAAAGTGGGTGCTGATGGAAACAACACCCTGGTAAAGTTGGGATACGTAATTACCGATAGTGGTAACGGCTTTACCAGTGATGGTAATGGTACTTATTACAGTTCGATGATTACGCCTTGTTTTGAAGTTACCGGCGGCACCGGCGACCTGGTGGATTTTTGTAACCCGCAGTTAACCACCATTAATCCGCCAAAATCATTAGATAATGACATTGTTACCCTAATGTTTGACGGTACCGTAGTTGATACCCCGCTTGGCAATGCTACCGAAACTTATCTATGCGCTACCGCCTATACCAGCGATGGCAAAACCGTTAGCGTGTGCGAGCAAACCGATAAAACCAAAATGGGGCAAACCGGCCCAAATAGCAAAAAATACCAGATAACGATATGGCCTAAAAGCTTTTTTAATGTTAGCGGCACACAAACCATAACCAAAATGGAGTATTTCATAACCAACAAAGCTGGAACCACCAAGGTGGGCTACGGTAATACGCTGGCGCCTTTTGTGTACACCTTTAAGTGTTCGTAACCAATTATAATACAATATGATACTTACTTGTCCTGCAAATGGAATAACAGGTATCTGCTAAAACGATATTTCAATTATTGCCAACAATTTAAATCTTATACTATGGCTTATTGCTACTTAAAGAAATGCTTTACAGGTTTCGTCATATTGATGCTTATGCTGGTAAAAACCGGGTACGCAGCTATGCAGGACACCACAGGCAGGGGTAGTACCCATCCTGACTGGGTAAGCGGCATCGTGCTTGACGAATATGCCAACCCATTAAAAGGGGTTAAGGTAACCATAAAAGGGAAAACCGATGCCGTAGTTACCGGCGCCGACGGAAAGTTTGAGATCAACGCGGCTATCAGCGATAAACTGGTGCTTGCTGTTGCCGGCTATTATACGCGCCAGGTTACCGTACACGATAAAATTAGTATAACCGTACGGCTGCTTGATGCCTATATAAAAACGCCCGAAAAGATAAACGTGCTGTATGGAACCAAAAAAGCGTCGGCTAATTTGGGGGCTATATCTTCTATTTATACCAATCAGCTTGCCTCTACACCTGCATCGTTGTATACCTACGCTTTGCCGGGCCAGCTGCCTGGCTTGTACACGCAGCAGTACAGTGGTTTTTCAAGTCCGCAAACAAGTACGCAAACCGTGGCCGATTTTGTTGGCAACGTGGTACAGCACAACAACTATTCGGCAAATGATAATACCGAGATCGGTTTATCATTGCGCGGACAAACGCCCATTACGATCATTGATGGTGTACAACGCGAAATTTCATCTATTGATCCTGAAAGCATCGAATCGGTATCGGTATTGAAAGATGCCTTATCAAACATTTTGCTGGGTATTAACAGCTCACGTGGTGTATTATTAATAACCACCAAACGTGGCCAGGCAGGTGCGCCCCGCATCTCGTTCACCGCCGAATCAGGATCTCAGCATCCCTTGTCATTGCCCACACCTTTGCCAGCTTATCAGTACGCTTATTTGTATAACGAAGCACTGCAAAACGATGGCAAACCAACTGTTTATACCGCCAACGATTTCAATGCCTATCGCAATCATACCGACCCGGCGCGTCATCCTGATGTGAACTGGTTTAACACCTTACTGCGCGACCATTCACCATTAAAGAGCTACAAATTAAATGTAAACGGTGGTACTGGTGTGGCGCAATACAGCGTGTCCTTAAGTTATCTGGATCAGCAGGGGATGTTTAAAACAGCGCCTAATACTACATACAATACCAATAATGATTTAAACCGCTACATCATCAATTCTGACCTGAGTGTAAATGTAACTAAGAAGTTTACAGTTGATCTGCAGTTGTTTGGTCGCATTCAACAGGCCACACAGCCAGGAACCGGTTACAGTGGTATCCTCAATACGCTTTATAATACACCAAATAACGCTTACCCGGTTTATAACCCCAACGGATCATTCGGGGGTACAACTTTATTTACCAATAACCTGCTATCGCAGTTACAATATTCGGGCTACCAGCGGACCAACAGCAATGATGTAATGGCCAACCTTGATCTCAACTACGATTTGAGCGGTATTACTCAAGGCCTATCGGTAAAACTAAAAGGCAACCTTGCTTTTGAATCGCAGGGTTTGGTAAACAGGGGGCTGCAAAACAACGCTTACATTTTTAACAGGGATAGCAGTTACTCGGCAGTGGGTAATCCAATAGCGCAATCAAATGGATTTGCCACGGTATCAAGCGCCCGCTACTCCTTTGCACAGGCCGCCTTAGATTATGACAGGCAGTTTGGTAAAAGCAATGTAAGCGGCATGTTATTGTATGATACCCGGTCGGCAGTGTTAAACTACGATCTATCGGGTGTTACTACCAACCGTGCGGTTAAGTTTGGCTACAACTATGATAGCAAGTACCTTTTTGAAGCATCGGTAAACAGCAGCGGTTATAACAGGTATCCGCCGGGTAACCAGTATGGTTTATTTTACGCGGTTGGTTTAGGCTGGCAAATGGGGCAGGAGCGTTTTATTAAAGACAACGTAAGCTGGATAAGCTCATGGAAATGGCGCGCCACCTACGGTAAAACCGGTAATGCCAATGTGGATAATTTTGGTTACTACAATTTTTTGCAAACCTACAGCGCATCAAACGGCTACCCGTATACATTGGGTACCAGCCGCAGCGTGATCCAAAGCTATAACGAAAATACACTGGCTAATCCCTACATCCGCTGGGAAAACGCAAAAAAGCTGGATATAGGTACCGATATCTCGTTGTTTAAAGATCACTTTAAAATTACCGCCGACTATTTTCACGACAGGTATTATGATCTGCTGCAGATTAGGGGCAACAGCATCGCGCTGCTGGGTACCGGTTACTCTGCGGAGAACATTGGTGTAAAACTTTATAAAGGCACCGAACTTGCCTTAACCTACCAGGATCACGTAGGTAATTTAAACTATTTTATCAGCGGCAACGCTACCCGCCAAACATCCAAAAATGTATTTAGCGATGAGGAAGCCACACCTTACCCATGGTTAAGGCGCACGGGATTATCAAACGATGTAATCTTCGGTTATACAGCTTTAGGCTTTTTTAAAAATGCCCAGGATGCAGCTACCGGCGCCACAACCGTAGGTTACACACCACAGGCAGGAGATGTTAAATACAAAGACCTCAACGGCGACAATATTATTAACCAGTTTGATCAATCGCCTATAGCCAATACCAAAGCGTTGATTTTTTACGGCTTATCATTTGGCGTAAACTATAAAGGGTTTAGCCTGAGTGTGCTGATGCAGGGCGTGGCCAATCACCAGATCATTTATAACAATAACCTTATAAATGGTTTTGCAGGTGTTGGTCCGTTTGGTAACAATTATTCGGGCCAGGGCTATGATGCTTTAACAGGCAGATGGACACCCGAGACTGCTGATGTAGCTACCCTGCCACGCTTATCATCGGTAGGTAATGCCAATAATGGTCTGCTATCAACCCTATATATCCGCTCTGCTAATTATATGAGGCTAAAAAATGCCGAGGTAGGTTATAGCCTGCCGCTGGAGTGGGCGCGCAAGCTCAGACTGTCGGGTATCAGGGTATTTGCCAATGGCGAAAACCTGCTTACTTTTTACGGCTACAAAGGAGTTGATCCAGAGGTTTATGGTCTTGCATATCCTGTTCAACGGGTGTTTAATGCAGGTATAAACATCAAGCTTTAATTTTTGGCCAACATTAAAAACATGATCATGAAGAAAATTAAAAATATAAGCATAGCAGTCCTTACCCTTTTTGTAATACTATCGGGCTGTAAAAAATATGAGCAATTTCCGGTTGATAAGGTGGGTATTCAATATGTGTTTGATCCTAAGGATTCTTTAGGTACCAATGCTAAAGAATTTCTATACGGTATTTATCCCATACTCAAAAGCGGTCATAACCGGGTAGGTGGCGATTACCTTGACGCTGCGTCTGATGATGCCATGTCGTCGGCCTCGGGTCCTACAAACCAGGTTACCATACTATCCACCGCAGCCTATAATTCCTATACCATACCAGCCGATGAGAACCTTTGGGCATATTATTATACAGGTATCCGCAAGGCCAACATTTTTGTAAATAACATTGATCTGGTGCCGGTAATGGCGAAATACAAAGGCTACTCGCAAAAGTACGTATGGAAAAGCGAAGCCCGTTTTTTAAGGGCCATGTTTTACTTTGAGCTGGTGAAACGTTACGGTGGTGTGCCATTGTTAGGCAACAAAGTATTTACTATAAGCGATAACGTAGCCCTGCCGCGCAACTCATTTGATGATTGTATAAAATACATAGTAAGCGAGTGTGATGCCATTAAAGATACGTTACTCACTACACCATTTGATAACCCCAATGCCGATGCGCACCGGGTAACCAAAGGCGCTGCATTGGCCTTAAAGGCAAAGGCATTGTTATATGCCGCCAGTCCGCTGTTTAATGGCGGCAATATTGACGCGGCCAACCCGCTAACCGGCTATGCTGATAACAGTACAGCAAGATGGGCAGCAGCTGCAGCGGCAGAAAAAGATGTAATGAACCTGGGCGGTTACGCGTTGCTGACTAATTATAAAGATATTTTTCTGACACAGAATAATGCTGAAATGATACTGATCAGGCAAACCGGGTCTGATAATATTGTCGAATCGACTAATGCGCCTATAGGATTTCCCGGGGCAGCATCAAAAGGTCAAACCAGCCCCAGCCAGCAATTGGTTGATGCTTACCCTATGAACAACGGCTTGCCCATAACCGATCCATCATCAGGTTATGATAGTAATAATCCTTACGTTAACCGCGACCCGCGCCTTACCTATACCGTGTTTTATAACGGTGCACGCTGGCTTAACAGCGATCTGCAGCTTTATGAAGGTGGCCAAAGTAAACCAAACACCAGCCTGCAGCAAACCAAAACTGGCTACTACATGCGCAAGTTTATGGGCAACGAGGAGAATACCAATAGCTTCCAGAGCCATAATGCCGATTGGTTGATCATCCGCTATGCCGATGTGATATTGGGCTATGCCGAGGCTGAGAATGAAGTTAACGGTGCAACCGGCGATGTTTACGACGCAATGATCAGGATTCGCAAGCGCGCGGGCTTAACTGGCGGGGGAAATGGCCTGTATGGGTTAAAAGCCGGCATGAGCAAGGACGAAATGCGCGATGCTATCCATAACGAACGCAGGCTGGAATTTGCTTTTGAAGAAAGCCGTTACTGGGATCTGCGCAGGTGGAAAACAGCAGGCATCCTAATGAACGAACCGCTTAAAGGTATGTCGATCAATAAAATTGGGTCGAGTTTGACTTATAATATCGTCACTGCTCAGGCCAATAAGTTTACCGCGCCGCAAATGTACCTGTATCCCATCCCATACGATGAAGTGTTAAAGAACCCGAATATGAAACAAAATCCCGGATGGTAGTCCTTCAATTAATTTAACCAAATCAATTAAGCAGTTATGAGAAAATTCATACTTTTCTTTCAAATAATAGTACTCATGCTTCCGGTGGTTGCATTTGCGCAAAATAAAACCGTAACCGGGACCGTGCGCGATGTTTCCGGTGTTTTGCCCGGTGCATCCGTGGTTGAAAAAGGATTACCATCAAATGGTACAATTACCACGGCCAACGGTAAATTCAGCCTCACACTAAAAGGTCAATCTAACGCTATCATCATTAAATTTATAGGCTACGTGCCACAGGAGTATGCCTTTAAAAATGGCAGCACGGCCGATGTTATTCTGCAAACCAACAGCAATGGCCTGGATGAAGTAGCTGTAGTTGGATACGGGAAACGCTCACGGCCTACCAACACCGGTGCTGTAAGTTCTATATCGGCGGCTGATATTCGCACCGTTCCAACAGCTAACGTGCAAAATGCATTAACCGGTAAATTACCGGGCTTTTTCTCGCAGCAGGCATCAGGCCAGCCGGGTAAGGATGCATCAGATTTTTATATCCGTGGTGTTAGTTCATTAAATCCGGCTGGTAACCAACCGTTAATAATTGTTGACGACATACAGTATAGCTATGATCAGTTGCAACAGATCAACGTAAACGAAATTGAAAGTATTTCGATATTGAAGGATGCGTCAACCACAGCCATTTACGGTATTAAAGGTGCCAACGGTGTATTAGTTGTAACCACCCGCAGGGGTAAAAGCGGTGCGCCAAAGGTTAACTTAAGGATGGAAACAGGTGTACAGGCTCCCACCAAAACGCCAACTTTCCTTGATTCTTATAACTCGGCGGTATTGATCAACGAGGCGCAGTCTAATGACGGTATCCCGCAAAGCTTTACGCAGCAGGATCTGGATCATTTTAAAAATGGCGACGATCCTTATGGACATCCCAACGTGGATTGGTACAATAAGATATTCAAAAAAAATACTTACCAGTTAAATACCAATATGGATATTTCTGGTGGAAGTAACGCGGTTAAATATTTTATCTCAGGTGGTATCCTGAAACAAAACGGCCTTGTTCGTGACTTTGCCGATCCGCAAAGTTTGGTAAACACCAATTACTATTTTAACCGTTACAACTTTCGCTCCAACCTTGACCTGAAAGCTAATAAAACACTGGATCTGCGTTTGGATGTAACCACCCGTTTCTCGGACCTGAACCAGCCATATAACCAAAATGCTGTAGGCGAGGTATATAACTTTACCAAGGAAACACCTTTTACCGCGCCATATTTAAATCCCAACGGCTCGTACTCATATGCCTACTCGTCTTTTAACCCCGAGCATTTACCAACGCTGAATGCCAGGCTGGCCACAGGTGGTTACCAGCATTCGCGCCGTACCGATTTTAACTTTTTGTTTGGCGCCACTCAAAAGCTGGATGCGCTTACCGAAGGCCTGTCTTTAACCGGCAGGGTAGCCTATTCCAGCATTGAGCAGTTTACCAAGCAAACATTTAATGGCGGCGGTTTCCCATCTTATCATTTCGACCCAACAACTAACCAGTATACGTTAAAGCCGGGAGCAAGTTATGTGTACCAAACCTATGCATTAACCGGTAATACTGATATCAACTCCAATAATTACGATGCGCAGCTATATGCCAATTACGATCATTTGTTTGGCAACGCGCACCATATAACCGGCTTGTTGTTGTTTAACCAAACATCACAAACTTACAACGCGCAACCTTTCCTGGATGGTTCATTAGTGGCCGTACCGCAAAAATTCCAGGGAGTATCCGGCAAAATTGGATATGATTATAAGCAGAAATATTTACTGGAATTTAACATCGCCTACAACGGTACCGACAGGTTTGCCGCTAACCACCGCTTTGGTTATTTCCCGGCTTTAAGTATTGGTTATAACCTGGTAAAGGAGAAGTTCTTTGCTGACAAATTCCCGGTTTTCAGCCTGTTTAAATTGCGGGCCAGCTACGGCCTGGTAGGTTCTGATGCCGCACCGGGTAATCGCTATGTGTACAACCAGGTATATAAGCAAGGCGGCGGATATTATTTTGGCGAAACGCCGCAAGGCTATGGCAGTGTATATGAAGATGCCCTAAGCAACGCTAACGTAGTTTGGGAACGTGCCAAAAAAACGGACGTAGGTTTGGACCTCAACTTATTTAACGATAAGATTTCGGCCACCATCGATTATTTTCATGATATCCGTTATGATCAGCTGATTGTTCCCGGCAGTGTGCCCCAGATTATCGGCGTTGACCTGCCTGCCGTAAACATCGGGAGAACCCGTAACCAGGGTTTCGACGGACAGATCAGTTATCATAGCAACGCAGGCAAAATACAGTACAATGTGGGTTTTGTATTTTCGTATGCTAAAAATAAAATACTCTTTATGGATGAGGCCGCGCCGGCTTATAAAACCCTGGCCAGAACAGGCTTGCCTATCGGTCAGCAATTTGGTTATCACTCCCTTGGATATTATAGCGTAAAAGACATCGCTGATATTAAAGCATTCCAGGCCGCGCATGGCGGATCGAACGCAGGCGATCCTATTGCAATACCCGATAATGGTTTACCGCTGCAACCCGGCGATTTGAAGTACCAGGACCTTACCGGCGATGGCATCATTAACGTGTTCGATCAAACACATATCGGTAACCCCAACCTGCCAAATACTTCGCTTGGCTTATCACTCCAGGTTGTTTATAAAGGGTTTAGCGTTAGCGCATTATTTGCAGGCTCATTTAATTACAGCTTCGCGGTATTGGGTACCGGTATTGAACCTTTCCAAAGTCAGTTTCAACCCATTCACGAGGAACGCTGGACACCAACAAACACAACGAATGCCAATTTTCCGAGGTTGAGCACCAATCCTACGTCAGTAAATAGCCCGACGGCTTATTTTTCAGATTACTGGCTGATCAACGCGCATTACATCCGCCTTAAAACAGTTGATATAGGGTACCAGCTGCCAACCAAACTATTGCCTTTTAAAATTAACAACGCCCGTATTTACATGAGCGCCTACAACCTGTTTACCTGGACAAACTTTAAAAAGTACCAACAGGATCCGGAGGTGGCTACCAATACAGCAGGCGATGCTTATATTAACCAGCGGGTAATTAATATTGGTATACAGGCCGGGTTTTAAATAAGCAAAATATATTACTAAAGTCATGCCGATTACTTGTTTCGGCATGACTTTGAGGCTAAAATCACCATGTAGTTTTCCCTCAGGAATTTCGCCGAATTTTACTATTCAGTATGATTTCATTTATCATTAAATTAGTGCGATGTTTCCAACTATTGGCCACCTTATTTACTACCTTTTCGGGATTAATTTTACATTCCCGGTTCAAACGCTGGGTTTATTTATGGCCTTGTCTTTTTTGTTCTCGTACATGGTATTTAGCTCGGAGTTTAAGCGGTACGAGGCCTTAGGTAAGATCACCGCATTTATCCGCGAAGTAATGTTGGGGCAAAAAGCTTCCTTCGCCGAAATCAGCATCAATTCCTTCCTTGGTTTTCTATTAGGCTTCAAAGCTTTTGGGGCAATGTTTAATTACACTATCTTTAGTGAAAATCCGCAATCGTACCTTTTATCACTAAAGGGTAACCTGGTCATGGGGATCCTTACAGCCGCGATATTTGGTTTTTGGGTTTATGCTGATAAAAAGGAAAATGAACTGGAGGAGCCGCGGTTGGTAACGGAAACAGTGCACCCTTACCAGCTGATGGGAATGCTCCTGTTTTCGGTAGGCTTTTTTGGCTTTATAGGGGCAAAGCTTTTTGATACGGTGGAACATTGGGATAATTTCAGGTATGATCCGGTGGGGACCTTATTCAACGTACGCGGGTTTTCTTACTATGGAGGCCTTATATTTGGCGCTTTAACTTATCTGTATATCGGTCATAAAAAGGGAATGAAACTGGTACACCTGGCCGATATCGGTTCGCCCGGGATGATGCTGGCTTATGGCATCGGTCGTATAGGCTGCCAGCTTGCTGGCGATGGCGACTGGGGAATAGTTAACAACCATGCAAAGCCGGGGTTTTTGCCTCAATGGATGTGGTCGTTCACGTATCCGCATAATGCCATTAACGCCGGGATTCCTTTGCCCGATTGCACAGGTAATTACTGTAATCAACTGGTGCAGGGTGTGTACCCTACGCCGTTTTATGAAGCCACTATTTGTTTGTTGTTTTTTATGCTGATGTGGATTTTTAGGAATAAGATCATTATCCCTGGTTTTATGTTTTTTTTGTACCTCATCCTTAACGGCGGCGAACGCTTTTTAATTGAGCTGATCCGTATCAATCCAAAATATCATATCCTGGGTATGGTGTTAACCCAGGCTGGTTTTATCGGTTTACTGATGGTGCTGGGAGGATTAACCGGTTTTGGGTTTTTCATTATAAACCATAAAAATAACTTGCAAAGACAGCCGTAGTCGGCTTAAATTTGGGTGCCCAATTATTTGAATTATCCCTATGAGAAAGTTTGCGATCATCAGCCTTGTATTTTGTTTTATTGCAAACGCGCAAACCAAAGCACAAACCAGTGCTAAAACTGTAAATCTTACCGACCTTAACTTTACGGTAGAAGAAGCTCCCGAGTGGAGCGCCCTATTAAAACGCGAAACCGGCTGGTTTGGCGGCGACGGTATTTACACTATCCCATTAAACGGTATCGAAAACAGGCAGGCTAAAGCCAACGACAAGGTGTTATTTATTTTTAGCGATAGCATGATCGGTAAAATAGAAAATGGCACCATGGCGCCTGGTTATAAAATGATCCATAACTCCGTTGCCGTGCTTAAGGGCAATCAACCTGCAAATCTCAAAATGAAATTTACCTGGGATACTGATAAAGCCAAAGCAGCCGAATCGGTATTTATACCGCGCACTACCCAAACTCATACCAGCGATTACTATTGGCTGGGCGATGGCTTTGTAAACCAGGAACTGAATAATGCCATCTACATTTTTGGCTATAGGGTGCGCAATGTGGGCACAGGCGCATTTGGGTTTAAAGAAGTAGGCAATACACTCATCAGGATTCCCGCCGGCGCACAGCCACCTTACCATGGTTTAAAACAGATGGATACGCCCTTTTACCTCACCGATAAAAACGGCGATATAGGTTCATTTGGCGCTGGTATCTATGTAAATACAACAAAGGCGGGCGCGCCAAAACCCGATGGGTATATTTACGTTTATGGCGTACGCGGCATGGCCAAAAAACTGATGATAGCCCGCGTGTTACCCAAAGATTTTGAACAGTTTGACCGATGGACTTTTTACGATGGTACCAATTGGGTAAAGGATATGAACAAGGTAGCCGATGTTACGGATAATGTATCCAACGAGTTAAGCCTTACCGCCCTGCCAGATGGCAGGTACGCCCTCATTTTCCAGGTAGGGGGGATGAGTACCGACGTAGGGATGCGCATAGGAGCAACACCTTATGGCCCGTTTGGTCCGGTAATAAAGATATGGGATTGCAAACCCGATCTGGAGGAAAAAACCTTTGTGGTTTACAATGCCAAAGCGCATCCAAGCTTGTCTGCTCCCGGCGAACTGCTGATCAGCTATAATATTAACTCTGTGGATTTCATCCCCGATTTGATGAAACACCCTAATTTGTACCGGCCGAGGTTTATCAGGATGAAAATAGGGAAAGAGAGTCAGGAATCAAGAGTCAAGAATTAAGAATCCCCTTCGCGCGGCGTTATATGGGTTTTAAAATCCGGGGGGCACTGAAGGGGAAATGAAGTTAAAAAGGTTTGTCATCCTGAGGAACGAAGGATCTATTAGCAAACTGTACAGGGCGAATAAGCATGGTGGAGAGTAGATCCTTCGTTCCTCAGGATGACAAAAGGGGTTTTAGCAAATATGTCATAGGTAGGTACGAAGCAAGGAGCCCCACCCAACCCTCCCCGGAAGGGAGGGCTTAAAAAACGAATATCAAAAAGTCTCCCCTACCGGGGGAGATTTAGAGGGGGCTCTTTGCTTCGTATCCCGCAACAATGCTTTTACAGAATTTTAAATCTTGATACTTGCTATTTGATACCAAAACATATATCTTAGCTAAATCAATTTAGCTAACCAATTCAAATGAAAAGATTTTTACTGTTTGCCGGCATCATCATGCTGTGCAGTTTCCAAACTAAAAAGCCCGTTAAGGTGGTATTTTTTGGTGATTCCATTACCGAGTATGGTGTGCAGCCAACCGGTTTTATCACCCTGATCCAGCAGCGCCTTAAAGCCGAACAAAAGGATAAGGATTACGAGATTGCTGGTGCAGGCATTGGCGGTAATAAAATATACGATCTGTATTTGCGCTATGAAGATGATGTGTTGACAAAAAATCCGGATGTGGTGGTGATCTGGGTAGGGGTAAACGATGTATGGCACAAACGCATGTTTGGTACCGGTACCGATTGGGATAAGTTTGGCCGCTTTTACACCGCATTGATCAAAAAAATGCAGGCTAAAAATATTAAGGTGATTATCTGTACACCGGCCAGCGTAGGCGAGAAACCCGACTACAGCAATGAATTGGATGGCGACCTGAACAAGTACTCCAACCTCATCCGCGATCTGGCTAAACAAAACAATTGCGACCTGGTAGATTTTAGGACCTTATGCCACGAATATAACGTTAAAAATAACCCAACCAATAAAAGCGAAGGCATATTAACCAAAGATGGCGTTCACCTGAACGACGAGGGTAATAAATTTGTGGCCGATCTGTTTTACAAAACCTTATTTAAATAAAAATAAGGTTTTGTCATTTTGCTAAATCGATTTATTATTTATATTTGTACACCAGGTGCTGATATCCTTTATTGGCACAAACCAAATTATATCGCCCAATGAAAACACGCTTACTTACTTGCCTTGCCACGCTTTTATGGATAAACTGCCTTTTTGCGCAGGATGCCAACCTGGTTAAATATGTTAACACGCGGCAGGGCACTAATACAAAATATGAGTTTAGCTATGGCAATACTTACCCGGCCACGGCATTGCCTTTTGGCATGAACACCTGGACAGCCCAAACCGGCAAAAATGGCGATGGCTGGAAGTATCAGTATTTTGAGCATACCATCCGCGGCTTTCAGCAATCGCACCAGTGCAGTTCATGGGTAAATGATTACGCGGTGTTTTCTTTTATGCCGGTTACAGGTAAGTTGGTTGTTAATGAAGACGCCCGGGCCGCGGCCTTTAAGCACGAGAACGAAACCGCCCAGCCCAGTTATTACAAAGTAAAACTGGATAATAATATCACCACCGAGATGACCCCTACCGAACGCGGCGCTCACTTACGCTTCACTTTCCCCAAGGGGCAGGGCTCTTACCTGGTATTGGACGGCTACACCAAAATGAGTATGGTGAAGATCATCCCGCAGGAGCGTAAGATCATTGGCTGGGTGAACAATTGCCGATGGGCGCCACAAGGGTTTAAGAACTATTTTGTGATCACCTTTGATAAACCTTTTGCTGATTATGGCACCTGGGAAAATAAAAAAGACAAGCTATCGCCCAAAAACCTAAGCGGCGAAGGCGAGGGTATTGGCGCTTACCTTAAATTTAAAGATGGAGAAACGGTGCAGGCCAAAGTAGCATCAAGCTATATAAGCCCGGAGCAGGCCGAACTTACCTTACAAACAGAACTGGGCAAATACCGCGGCTTTGATGATACCCGCAAAGCTGCCGACCAGGTTTGGAACACGTTGTTGGGTCGCATGAAAATTGAAGGCGCTACTGAAGATGAAAAGGCTACTTTTTATAGTTGTATGTACCATGCCAACCTGTTCTCGCACCAATTTTTTGAGTACGGTAAAGATGGCAAGCCTTATTACTATAGTCCGTATGATGGTAAAGTGCACGATGGCTTTATGTATACCGATAATGGCTTTTGGGATACTTTTCGCGCACAATTCCCACTCAATACCATTATTCACCCTAAAATGCAGGGGCAATATGTGCAAGCACTCCTGGATGCGCAGCAGCAATGCGGCTGGCTCCCGGCTTGGTCGTTCCCGGCCGAAACGGGCGGGATGCTGGGTAATCACTCCATATCATTATTAACCGATGCCTGGGTTAAGGGTATTCATACCTTCGACCCTAAACAAGCCCTGGCGGCATATTACCACGAAGCCACCAATAAAGGTCCATGGGGCAGCGCTAATGGCAGGCCGGGCTGGAAAGAATATTTTGCCGATGGCTACGTGCCCTACACGCCTCAAACTTTAGGCGCAACCGCCTGGACTTTGGAGTTTGCCTATGATGATTTTTGCGGATACCAGCTGGCTAAACAAACAGGTAATACCTACTACGAAAATGTTTTTGGCCGGCAGATGTATAATTACAAAAACCTGTACGACCCTAAAACGCGCTTTATGCGCGCCAAAGATGCCAAAGGTAATTGGATTGAACCTTTTGACCCGATGGATTGGGGCGGCCCCTACACTGAGGGCAACGCCTGGCACTGGACCTGGTCGGTTTTCCAGGATGTGCAGGGCCTCATCAACCTCATGGGCGGCGATAAAAATTTTACAGATAAAATTGATTCGGTTTTTACCGAACCGGGTACTATTAAAGTAGGAGGCTATGGACAGGTAATTCATGAGATGACCGAAATGGCGGCCTTTAAAATGGGCCAGTACGCGCAGGGTAACGAGCCTATTCATCACCTGTTGTATATGTATAACTATGCCGGCCAGCCCTGGAAAGCACAGCAACACCTGCGCGAGGTAATGGACAAAATGTACAACGCTGGCGAAAACGGCTATCCCGGCGATGAGGACGAAGGGCAGATGTCGTCATGGTATGTACTGAGCGCGGCAGGTATTTACAGCGTTTGCCCCGGCACGGATGAATACGTGATAGGCAGCCCGGCATTCAAAAAAATGACCATTACACTGGAGAACGGAAAAAAGTTTATGATAGAGGCCAATAACAACAGTAAGCAAAACGTGTATATCCAGTCGGCAACGCTTAACGGGAAGCCTTATACCCACAACTTTATTAAGCACAGTGATATCACGGCCGGCGGCATCCTGCACTTTGAAATGGGCGATAAACCCAACATGAGCCGCGCCCTTGCAGCCGAAGACAAACCTTTTTCGCTCTCCAAAAATACATCAAACTAAACATCACCCTATAATGCCTTTAAATTTCCCCAAAGCTTTAAAAAGATCCCTTTTGATGATCTGCGTTGCTGCCTTCACCGGCGCATCGGCGCAGAATCTGGTTTACCTCAATAGCTCAAACCCGCAAACCAACTGGAAAGTGAAAGCCCAGGCCGAAGTAGGCGCCGATAGCGCCAATATTTACAAACCTGGCTACAATGTTGCTAACTGGGTTAAGGGAGTAGTGCCCGGTACGGTGTTTAATGCCTACGTGGTGGCCGGCCTGGAAAAAGATCCCAACTTTGGCGATAATATTTACAATGTTGATAAGGCCAAATACGACCGTAACTTTTGGTATCGTACGGAGTTCAGCATTCCTGCCGGTTATACTAAAGAAAAGATCTGGCTTAACTTTAAAGGCATCAACCGTAAGGCCGAGATCTACCTCAACGGTAAACAAATTGGCATTTTGGATGGCTTTATGCAACGCGGTAATTTTGATGTTACGGGTTTAGTCAGCAAAAGTAGCTTAAACGTTTTAGCAGTATTGGTATATTGCCCTGCTAATCCTTTGGTTAACTATGCCAGTCCCACTTATATTCCAAGTGCCAGCTGGGATTGGATGCCATATGTACCGGGATTAAACTCGGGCATAACCGATAATGTTTACCTCAGTAATACAGGCAGTATCACTATCCAGGATCCCTGGATCAGGACGGATTTGCCGACCAATGCCCGGGCCGACGTATCTATCGCGGTAGGGGTAAAAAACAGCACCTCAAAATTTCAAACGGGTACATTGAGCGGTACTATCCAACCCGGTAATATAGCATTTACGCAAAAGGTATTTGTAGGCGCCAACAGTACCGCAGAAGTGAAGCTGGATAAAAAGCGTTTTGAACAACTGGCCATTAACAGCCCCAAACTATGGTGGCCAAACGGTTATGGTGAACCCAACTTATACACCTGCAAGCTAAGCCTTAAACTGGGCGATGAGGTATCCGACAGCCAGATCATTAAATTCGGCATCAAAAAATACAGTTACGATACCGTGGGCAATGTATTGCATGTGTTGGTGAACGGTACCCGCGTGTTTTTAAAGGGTGGCAACTGGGGGATGGCCGAGTATATGTTGCGCTGCCGTGGCAACGAGTACGATACCAAATTGAAACTGCATCGGGAAATGAACTTTAACATTGTGCGTAACTGGATAGGATCGACTACTGATGATGAGTTTTACGACGCCTGCGATAAATACGGCATGATGATATGGGATGATTTTTGGTTAAACTCTATCCCTAACCTGCCCAACGATGTGAACAACTTTAATGCTAACGCGATAGAAAAGATCAAGCGCTTCCGTAACCATCCGTCGATAGCCATTTGGTGTGGTGATAACGAGGGTACACCCATGCCACCGCTTAACGGCTGGCTGGCCGAAGATATCAGCAATTATGACGGTGGCGACAGGCGTTATCAACCCAACTCGCACGCGGGTAGTTTAACTGGCAGCGGCCCATGGACAAATTTCGACCCGCGCTGGTATTTCAGCAGGTTCCCTAATGGTTTTGGTGGTTCGCCGGGCTGGGGGCTGCGCAGCGAGATTGGCACAGCAGTATTTACCAATTACGATAGCTTTAAAAAGTTTATTCCTAAGGATAAACTATGGCCGCGAAACGAGATGTGGAACCTGCATTTCTTTGGCCCATCGGCAGGCAATGCCGGTCCTGATAGGTATGATGAGGGGATTAACAAACGCTATGGTACAGCAACCGGCATCCAGGATTATTGCCGCAAGGCGCAGCTGCTTAATATAGAAACCAATAAGGCGATGTACGAGGGCTGGGAAGACAATATGTGGGAAGATGCATCGGGTATCATGACCTGGATGAGCCAGTCGGCCTACCCGTCGCTGGTATGGCAAACCTATGATTATTATTACGACCTGACAGGTGCCTACTGGGGCGCCAAAAAAGCCTGCGAACCACTGCACATTCAATGGAACCCGGTAAATAACTCTGTTAAGATAATTAACACTACCGGCAGCAACGTAAGCGATTTAACGGCCGGTGTAGAAGTATACAACAGCGATGGCAGGCCGGTAAGCGATTATCATCAAACCAAACAGGTGGATGCTATCGCCAACACGGCAGTAAACTGCTTTACCATCAAATTTACAGAGGAACATACCAACCTGGCTTTAAACAAGCCTACCGTTGCCTCATCATCAGAAAACATGGAGGCTGCTTTAGCAACCGACGGCAACAGTGGCAGTCGCTGGGCTAGCCGGCAAAACGATAATGAATGGATCTATGTAGACCTGGGCAGCGAAGAGGTAGTGAACGGCGTAAAACTTAACTGGGAGGAAGCTTACGGCAAAGCCTTTAAAATCCAGGTATCCATCGATGCCAAACAATGGCGCGATGTGTATGATACCGAAGATGGCCACAGCGGCGTACAGCAGTTTACTTTTGATGAAACTAGGGCCCGCTATGTAAAAATGCAGGGTGTACACCGTGGCTCGGGCTGGGGCTACTCGCTTTGGGATTTTGAAGTGTATGGTGGCGAACCAAAAAGTAACGGTTTAAGCGATGTGCATTTCATCAAACTAAAATTAACCGATAAAGCAGGCAAACTGGTATCCGATAACTTTTATTGGCGCGGCAACAAACGCACCGATTTTACAGCGCTGAATAACCTGCCCAAAGTGAGTTTGAAAGTAAACTCAAAGGTAACCAGGGCAAATGGTAAATATTACATCAATACCACCATAACCAACCCGGCATCATCTCCTGCTGTAGCCTTTGCCATAAGGGCACAAGCGGTGAGGAAAAGCAACGGCGAGCAAATACTACCTGCTTTAATGAATGATAATTATTTCAGTTTGGTGAGGGGCGAAAGCAGAAACATCAAAATAGAGTTTGATGCCGATGTATTGGGTAATGATAGCCCGGTGCTATTGGTTCAGCCCTACAACGATCCTATAAAAGCAGAGTAATGTTAAACAGCCAAAGCCGTTCATTAAATCCGTGACCAAAAATAAATCGATTTACTGCTGTGTATTTACAAAGATTTCGATTAATTTACCGCCACCAATAGAAAAACTGATTAAACCTATATAATGAGCACCCTGCCAAAATTTACCGAACGCAAGTACCTTGTGGTATTGATATTTGTAACCTCCCTATTTTTAATGTGGGGTGTATCCATGACGCTTGGCGACGTATTAAACCGCCATTTCCAAAATGTATTGCACATCACCAAATCCCGGTCGGCATTGGTGCAGTTTTCTATCTTTGGCGCTTATTTCGTGATGGGCATTCCAGCAGGGATGTTTATGAAAAAATTTGGTTATAAAAGTGGTGTACTGATGGGATTGATCCTTTATTCCATAGGTGCATTCCTGTTTATACCTGCGGCCAATGCCGAATCATTTACATTTTTCAGAGTAGCCTTATTTATACTGGCCTGTGGAATGGCAACGCTTGAGACAGTTGCCCATCCATTTATAGCATCCCTGGGTGATCAACGTACCAGCGATCAGCGTATTAATTTTTCGCAGGCTTTTAATGGCGTGGGTGGGGTAATCGGTCCGGTAATCGGCAGTTATTTTATATTAAAGGCAGGGCAGGAGCATTCCAATGATCTTGTATCTGTAAAACAACTTTATATCATTATCGGCTCGGTTATAGCAGTTGTAGCTATCCTTTTTTCGTTACTCAAAGTTCCGCCGTTGACGGATCCGCATATTATTTCAGATGATTCTTACGCCAATGATTCATTGCTTAACGTAGATGAAAAAAAGATAGATATCAGGCCCCGTCATTTCCTTTTTGCTGCCATAACACAATTTTTTAACGTGGCTGCGCAGGGTGGTACCTGGGCATTTTTCATTAACTACGGCCACGATGTAATGCATCTATCAGATGAGCATGCAGGCTATTATTTTTCCTTAAGTATGGTGATGATGATCATCGGGCGTTTTGCGGGGACCTTCCTGATGCGGTTTATAAAACCTTATAAGCTGCTTGCCACATTTGCGTTCTGTAATATTATCATGTGTATTATTGTTGCGCAAGGTTTTGGCTGGCCGTCATTCGTCGCGTTGCTGTTTATCAACTTCTTCTTCAGCATTATGTTCCCAACCATATTTAGCTTGGGCATAAAAGATATGGGGCCGCATACCCAACTGGCATCATCGCTAATAGTGATGGGCGTAGTTGGAGGTGGCTTATTCCCTTACTTTATGGGCCTTATTGCCAACCACAACGTGGCAACCGCTTATTATTTGCCTATTATTTGTTACCTGGTTATATTTGCCTTCGGGTTTAGCTACCCACGGCTGAACAAGCGGGCGGCATAACAGCAAAATATTATTATGGTAGTATTTTATCAAATTATTGTTTAGTTAATCGATTTACCAATAAAATAAATCGATTAACTATTAATGTTATAAATACAATCAACTATATTGCCCTTATATTTGAAATAACTAATATAAACGGGTGAAGAAGAAATTATCTATTGTTGATATCGCAAATGCGTTAAACGTATCAAAGACTACGATATCGTTTATTTTAAATGGCCGCGCCCAGGAAAAGCGCATCGGTGCCGAACTGGTTGAAAAGGTAATGAAATACGTGGCCGAAGTAGGGTATAAGGCAAACTCGCTGGCCAAAAGTTTACGCACGGGTAAATCAAATACCATTGGATTGATGGTAGAGGATATCTCTAACCCCTTCTTTGCAAGTATTGCGCGCTTAATTGAAGATCGTGCTTATAAAAATGGCTACAAGATCATTTATTGCAGTACTGATAACGATACCCAGAAAACCCAGGACCTGATCAATATGTTTCGTGACAGGCATGTGGATGGTTACATTATAGCCCCGCCCGAAGGTATTGAGGAAGATATCGAATCGCTGATTAAAGATGGCATGCCCGTGGTGTTGTTTGACAGGCACCTGCCCAACGTAAGTACCGATTTTATAGAGGTAGATAACCTTTTTAGTACTTATAATGCCACCAGGCACCTCATAGATCAGGGCTTTAAAAATATTGCGTTTGTAACCTTTGCCTCGCACCAAACACAAATGGTGGATAGGGTGAAAGGCTATCAGGATGCTATTAATGGCGGAGGCCTGGAGGCAACCGTTAAGGAGATTGTTTTTAACCAGGACGAAGCGCTTATCATGAATCCGCTGCGTGATTTTATGAAAGCAAACCCTCAGCTTGATGCCATCCTTTTTGGTACCAACCACATTGGTACCTGCGGGCTAAAGATAATGCAGGAGCTGGGTAAAAAAGCACCGACTGATATCGCTGTTATTTCCTTTGATGATTACGATGTTTTTGAACTTCATTCGCCCCCGGTAACCGCTATATCGCAGCCGGTAGAGGAAATAGCCGATAATGTGATCAGTGTTTTGTTAGAGAAACTGAACGATAGCTCAGCATCCACCAAGCCGCAATCAATTATTTTGAAAACCGATTTAAAGATCAGGAACTCGTCATTGAAAAGCGTCTCATAAACTATAACGATTATCCTCAAATTCGGCTTAAATAATATCAAAATCGTAAGTTCTATTTTGTATCCGAATTATCATTTTATAAATTTTTTCTGTACCTGATGATGATTAAAACCATTATCAGGTATTTGTTTTTTGGGCAAAAGGAATAATTATATGCTAAAACGATTTATTTTGGTTTTAAGCTAATAAAGTTATATTATTGCCTTACCAATAACATAACCACAATGAAACTTTTCTATTTTACTTTATTAATCGTCATGACTTTGTCGCCGGCAAAATATGCCTGCGCGCAATCTTCAGTTCCTAATGTTGCCCCGAGGCAATGGAATGCGCAATGGATAGCTGCACCCGGCGATAATGGAATTAGTTACGGCGTTTTTTATTTTAGAAAAGACATTGATCTTGCCATTAAACCTGCAACTTTTATGGTGCATGTATCGGCAGATAACCGTTATAAATTATATGTTAACGGCAAGCTGGTATCATTGGGGCCGGCAAGGGGCGATACCTATTATTGGAATTACGAAACGGTTGACCTGGCTCCATATCTATCTGCGGGGAAAAATACGATAGCTGCCCTTGTTTGGAATGAGGCCCAATACAGTCCCGCAGCGCAAATTAGTGTACGCACAGGTTTTATTTTACAGGGTAATTCGGCAACAGAAGAAATATTGAACACCAACACTACCTGGAAGTGCATCCGTGATAATGGTCATCAGCCTATACCGGGCTACTTTTTTGCTGCCAGCAAAGGCGAAATGGTAGATATGCGCCTGGCAGTTAAAGGCGATTGGACAGCTGTGGGCTATGATGATAGTGCCTGGTTCGGGGCAGATAAATTGTCAGAAGGGAAACTTAAAGGCACGGCCTGGGGTATAGATTGGGCGTTGGTGCCTTCATCACTGCCCCCAAGGGAAATGACCTATCAGCGCCTCTTAAAATTGCGAAGTGCGGTTGGTATAAGCGTTCCCTCAACGTTCCCTGGAACGAAGACCCAGGTAACTATCCCTGCAAATACTACAGTTTCTTTATTGCTTGATCAAACCTTTGAAACAAACGCTTATGTAACTTTAAATTTTAGCGGTGGCAAAGATGCTGGAATATCGCTTGGTTACGCCGAATCACTCTATGCAAAAGGCAGCAAGGGTGTTACTAAAGGTAACCGGAATGAGGTAGAGGGAAAGGAGTTTGTAGGGAGGATAGACAGTGTGATAGCAGATGGGAGCCAGGGGCGATCATTTACAACGCTCAACTTCCGCACTTATCGCTATATCAGGCTGATTGTAAAAACCAAAAATGAGCCGCTGGTTATCGATGACCTCTATGGCACTTTTACGGGTTATCCTTTTAAACGTACCGCGATATTTAATACAGATAACGAAGAAATTAAACAGATGTTGGATATAGGCTGGCGTACAGTAAGACTTAACGCATGGGAAACTTATACGGACTGCCCGTATTATGAGCAGTTGCAATACATTGGTGATACCCGCATACAGGCTATGATATCATACTACAATACCAGTGATGACCGGCTGGCGCGTAATGCGCTCAACCAGATGGATCATTCGCGCTTACCCGAAGGCGTAACCAGTAGCTGCTACCCATCAAAAGGCACACAGGTTATATCAACATTTTCGTTATGGTATATCTGTATGTTGCATGATTACTGGATGTATCGTGGCGATAACGATTTTATTAAAAATAAACTGCTTGGCGAAAGAGGCGTGCTGGATTTTTTCAGCAAATATCAACAGGCCGATGGCTCTTTAAAAGACACCCCATATTGGGCCTTTGTTGACTGGGCAGGCAACATGTGGGGCGAGGTTAAAGGCAGCGACGGCAGCGCGGCTATTTATGATCTGCAGCTGCTATGGGCATACCAGTGGGCGGCGGAAATGGAAGCCAAAATAGGTTTAAAGGATTACGCTACACTATATAATCAAAAAGCCGCACAGCTAAAGGCTACTATCCAGCGCAAGTACTGGGATCCGGTTAAAAAAATGTATGCTGATACTAAGGAAAAAAATGGGTTTTCACAGCATGTTAATTCTTTGGCGATACTTACCGGTATGGTGAGCAATGCTGACATGCCTGCTGTGGCTAAGGAGTTGCTTAATGATAAAAGTTTAACCCAATGCTCAGTTTACTTTAAATATTACCTGAACCAGGCACTGGTAAAAGCAGGTCTGGGTAATGATTACATGGACTGGCTGGGCATATGGCGGGAGAACATACAAATGGGTTTAACCACCTGGGCCGAGTATTCTGACGTTAACACTTCCCGTTCTGACAGCCATGCCTGGGGAGCCAGCCCTAACATTGAGTTTTTCAGAACGGTTTTAGGTATTGACAGCTATGCGCCTGGCTTTGGTAAAATAAAAATAGAACCCCATTTGGGAACATTAACTACCATTAGCGGCGAAATACCTCATCCAAATGGCAAGGTGGCCGTTGGTTATAAATTTGAAAAAGGTCGGTGGCTAATAGATATCAATTTGCCCAAGGCAACCACCGGTATACTGGTGTGGAAGGCCAAACAATACATGCTGAAAGCCGGAAATAATTCTTTTGTGATTTAGCGGGATAAGATGAATTAAAAGGCCTTAGGGCAAACTGCTACCCAGTTGCAGGAAGCGATTTATCCGCCTGTCAATTGAAATTGCCTATTCATTAAAGCCGGCAATTAAGATTAACCATGCCATCGGTTTGGCAACTAAATTATCGATGACTTTTAAATAAATCATCGATAATTTTTCGCCGGGCCTAAATAAATATAAAAATCAGAAGATGATCCTTTATTTATTTAAGGCATTCAAAAACCTTTCCGGGTATCGGGTACCTGAAACAATTCCGGCAGGCATAATTGCTTCAATGCTTTGCAGGTCGTCGCTTGTGAGCCTGACGTTTTCGGACGCAATGTTTTCTTCCAGGTATTTTATGCGTTTGGTGCCCGGTATGGTTATAATATCTTCACCCTGGGCCAGTACCCAAGCGATGGCTAACTGGGATGGGGTGCAGCCTTTTTCGTCAGCAAGCGTTTTGATTTTTTCTACCAGCTGTAAATTTTTGTAAAAATTATCGCCCTGGTAACGGGGCATGTGCATGCGGCTATCTTTAATATCTTCGGGCGTTTTGAATTCTCCACTCAAAAAGCCACGGCTCAAAGGAGCATAGGCAACCAGCCCAATACCCAGTTCGCGGATTGTCGGGAGGACTTCAGCTTCAATATCCCGGCTCCACAAAGAGTATTCGATTTGCAAAGCCGTTATTGGATGGACGGCAGCCGCCTTCCTTACACTCTCTGCCGAAGCTTCAGACAAGCCAATGTAACGAATGATGCCTTTCTGAACAAGATCGGATAGCGCTCCGATAGTTTCTTCTATGGGCACCTTTGGATCTACCCGGGCAGGTGTATAAAGATCAATATAATCCGTTTTAAGGCGGCGAAGACTGTAAAGAACAGCATTTCGTAAGTAATCAGGATGGCCATTTACGGGCCCGGGACCCATTGATCCGTTAGGTCCGGGGGCTACCAGCTGGCCGGTTTTTACAGAAAGAAATGCTTTGTCACGTTTGCCTTTGATGGCCTGGGAGATCAACTCTTCATTATGTCCTGTAAGGTAATAATCGGCGGTGTCTAAAAAATTGTGTCCAAGTTCCAGGGCTTTTTCTATAGTGGCGATAGCGTCTGTATCATTGCTTTGTCCGTATGCTCCGGACATACCCATACATCCTAAACCTACCGCTGATACCAGTGGTCCGTTTGTTCCCAATTTTCTGTTCATGGTTTGATATTTTATTTCGAACAAAGGTCAGGAGAACATCGGCAAAGGGCCCGGACAAAACGAATTACTTCCCTGACAAATCCTGAACGAACATAGCTATTGTTTTGCCAGTTGTTTTTTTAAATAAACGGGCGAAGTAGTCCGGATCGTTGAAACCGAGTTCAAAGGCCAGTTCCTTGATTGAGGAGCTTTCAGCATAGTAAAGACGCCGTTTGGCTTCCAGTATTAATCGATTAGTGATAAATGCTTTGGGAGAAAGGCCGGAGTGGCGCTTAACGATCTGGTATAAACCGTTGGTGTTAACGGCGAGTTCTTCAGCGATAGCTGCGACTGCCGGCTGACCGGTAAGATTGTTTTCTACAAAGAGTTTGAAACGGATGTATTTCGAGAGTTTGTCGTCTGCAGGGTTTTTGTCTGCTGCAAAATATGCCATATTGATCTCAGTCAAAAGGCTATTGAGGTGCGCCAGGATTAGCTCAGGATCAGTGTCCATTTCGCTTAATAACTCGCGCAGGATGCCGAAAATAGCGCTCAACCTTACAGCGGCGACTGGGTTAAACCCGATTTTTTGCCTGTTAAATGGGTTGATAAGAAAGGGATATTGTTTTGGCAACAGGGAAAGGCAGTGTTCATCAAAACCGAGTTTAAAATAGTCATTGCCGTGGCTTTCGGCCGGCAACTGGTGCATTTGGTGTGGCAGAATGAAAAGCAGTTCGTTGCTTCCAACCTCGAATTGCTGAAGATCGACACTGTGTTGGGTACGACCATCCAGTATAAAAAGAAAGAAGTAATACGTTTTGCGGTGGGTAAGACCGAATGGCGCGGCGATCTCAGGAGAAAGATGGCCGAAGGAGGGAGAAACCAGGCGAATCGAAAGTTTTTTATTTTGTTTAAATGGGTCCAGATTGAATTCGCCGTTTTGCATATAGTAAATGTAAACAAGCCGATGTGTATTTGTTTTTCTAATGCAAAACAAATACTTATTTCATCATCCCCCAAATTTTCGGACTGATCCTAATCTGTTTTCAAATCACTGCAATAATCAGATCGGTAAATAATAATCGAGCGAGCTTTATAAAATAGTGTATGCAGATACGTATGTGATGTAAAAAGAAAAGCTGTAAGTAGTAAACTTACAGCCTTATAGTACGTAGTGCTGTACTCATGACGATACAGATTTCCAAACACTTTATTGAGGATTTTGAAATTTTAATGCGTTTAATTGTTTAAAACGGTAATTTTGAATAAGCCGGCGGGAAGAATATCCAAACGTTTATTGAATATAAAACTGATATCGCTGACGGCCCTTTTTTATGAATTGTATTACAGGGCTTTGGAGTTTTTCAACACCCTTTATTTGGTAGGGCATAAATCACGTTGCCTGAAACAGATAAATCGAAGCCTCTATTTTCTATAGAAGGAAGTAACAGTTTCCATGTTTTGCCCATATCAGATGACCGGAATATACCATCTGAGCGACCACATATTAAATATTTACCCACTTGTTTGATTGATAAAATATTCAACGAAGATTGACGTCCGCCTATTAGGTTGATTAATGAACTATTCCAGGAAGGCTGAAGTCCTTCTCCTATATCATTCCAGGTTTTTCCACTATCCAGTGAAATGTGTATTGTGTTGGTTTGGGTTATGATGTTGTAGGCTATAGCAGCAAATCCTCCATCAATACGTTCCACAGCGATACCAGCACCCCCTTCATTAATAACACGATCCCAGTTTTCACCATCATCGGTCGACCTTAATACCCCCGTTGTGCTGGCAGCCAGGAGTACACCGTTTGACTCTACCATTTTCATTACCCAGCCTCCAACATGCACATATTTCCAGGTTTTTCCACTGTTAGTGGATTTATAAAAGGCATTGTTGGAGCCGATGAAAACTGTACCTCCCGTAGTTTCAAAAAAGCTGGATACTTGTTTCTCTTTATAATTCTTGTACATCCAATCTATCGTTCCGTTTAGGCGTACGGCTTGCTCTTGAAAGTTTGTGTACATGGGCGACCAACCACTATTTCCGTTTATTTTTTTTAAAAATTGTCCCCTGAAATTATATGCAAATATCCCATTCCTGCCAGGGGCAATCTCACGCTGTTCACCAGTGAAAATCTCTTTTGTCCAAAAAGAAGTTGTGGAATTTGGTTCACTGTGATAAACCCCATTGCCAGCACGTACATAGAGCCCACGGTCATTTGCAAATAAACCATGACTCCACACACCTGTTCTCTGCAAATTTTCAGGCAGCCCTTTGCTAATGTCCTCCCATGTTTGTCCGCCATCAGTGGATCTGAAAACGATGTTTTCAAGCCCTGATTTAGTCCCTTTTGTTGTTTTCTCCCCTGCTTCCTTTTCTTTTAGCACAAAAGAATTTAGCAGAAATAATACCAGGAGGATAGCCGGAACAAATACAAATAATCTTTTCATTTTTTTAAATTTAAAGTAAAACATATTGATTAGTAATTAGCGGAATTAGCAGGTCGGGCAATACACCTAAAATCTGCCCTCCTTTACTTTTAAAATCAAATAATCAGGCAGGACAAAACGTTTCTTTTATTTTTCATATTCTATCAAAATTGATTCAGCAAATCTACTTTGATGTTTTTCGGCTTGAGAGATGTGGATTGTAAATAAAAATGTAAACTTTGTAAATAAATTGCAAATATTATGTTTGATAGCCGAAATCTCCTCTCCGGGAAACGCAAGTACCTGTGCGGATTAATATTGCTCTCGTTTATCTCTGTAATCTGCGCGGCTCTCAGTATGATCGGCAGTGACGACTTTAATATCGCCAGAAGGGAAGTTTTGCTCCGAAAGGTCGGAGATGAGCTGCTCTTACAGTCGGGCGACATTACATCAAGAGTGCTCCCGGTAAAAAAGATCGCAGAAAATGAATACCAGATCAGGTTTGAGAATGAGCTTACTTTTCAACCGGACTCCCTGGTGAATACTACCCGGCGTTTGTTGGCCAAAGACCCGCTCGCATATGATTATGTTGTCAACGTTCTGAACTGTAGCAACGCCAGTGTTGCCTATGGATTTGCTATATCCGGAAGTAAAAAAGATGATATTGTGGCGTGTAAAGGAAGAAAGCAACCCAGAGCATGTTACATGATCAATATTAAATTCAAACCGGCGGGCATAAATACCGCAAAGAATGGATATCTTTTGGGCAGCCTGCCATTTTTAGCATTTGTTGGTTTTGTTTTGTTGAGATCTGTTAAGCCGCGGAGCGCTTTACCTAAAGGTCAGTTTACAACGTTACTAACTATAGGCTCAGTGTTGTTTGATGCGCAGAAACGGCAGTTGATAATAAATAAAAAGACCATAGACCTGACTGGAACTGAAACGCGTCTGTTGCTCATTTTCGCGATGTCTCCTAACCAGACAATAGAGAGAAGCCGGCTGCAAAAAGAGATCTGGGAAGATGAAGGGGTTATTGTGGGGCGCAGCCTGGATATGTTCATATCAAAACTTAGGAAAAAACTGGAACCTGATCCGAATATCAACATTGTTGTTATACGCGGCAAGGGATATAAGCTTGAAGTTAGCGCTTAAGAAGAATATTAGAATTCAACTTGATCCCCAAATAAATACTTATTTCATTATTTCACAAATCCTCGGACTGATCCATAATCTATCGGATTAACAATAAGTTAGCGCGTAAAAAAAACGGAAAAGATTGCAAGCCATTGCGATCTTTCCCGTTCAGTACTCTTGACGATACAGATTTCGAATCAATTTGTTAATGACCTGGAGCTGTTAGTGCGTAGGGTCTCGTCCGCTTTTGGCTGACAGTTTTGGCTGCTTAAAAATTTATTAACATTACTTATTCTATTTTAATAAATCAATTGTGATTGCTTTCGTCTTGAATAGGGAAACTCAAAGAATTTTCTATATTTCAACCAGCTTTTCCTCTTTTTGCCAGTCGTCCTTTTTTTGTTAGTATTTAACTTCAAACCTGAACAACGCCCTGTTTTTTCTGTCTTCTGTTCTTCCTGTTTTTGACTAGCGGTTTAGTGAATAAACCGCATGCAGATGCATGTTTTCTGGTGGCCGCAATCGAAATCAAGGTTTAAGTACCTGAATTGCACGTTATCAATGACTGGTCTTTTTAATTGAGTGTTTACGGTTATGCGCGTAAATGTATTCGGTCAACCTCGAAATATCTGCTTTACTGATGGCGCCGTTCCATGACGGCATACCTTTGTTCATAATGCCATTGGTAATGTTGCGGTTAATGGACGCTTTATCTGCCCCATGGAGAAATTTGCCTGCGGCGAGGTTTGGCGTGCTGCCGATTTTGCCCTGTAACCTGTCGCCATGACAACTGGCACACAATTGTTGAAATAGCGTGGCTCCTGTTCTTGCAGCTATTGGTTTGGTATTTTGCGAAGCAGTTGTCAAGAGCTTTTGCCCCTCTATACCAGTATTTCTGCTTCCCGCAGGACGCATACGTAATAACATATCGAAACCAGGCCTGTGCTTACCTTCAACCGGGTCTTCCTGTGAAGTGGAAAAATAGATATATCCGTCAGAACCGGTTGCAATCGATCTGATCCGGCCGTATGTGTTTTTCAGCAGCATCTCTTCACTGGCAACCGTATCGTGATGAAGTGTTACGCGCAATATACCCTCACCTCTCAGGCAGGCTATTAACAAATTGTTTTTTAATTGCGGAAAAGCACCTGCGGTATAAAACAAGGCTTCTCCTGGTGCTATCGAGGGTGTAAACTCTGCCAGCGGCGAATGCATACCCTCGCGCTTTTCCCGGTGATGAATAATAGGCCAGCCGTAATTATCCCCCTTTTTATCAATGTTGATCTCATCGCCGCCAGTTGGGCCATGTTCAGTGTTGAACAGCGTGCCGGTGCCGGGTTCAAATACCAGTCCCTGTACATTACGGTGTCCATAGGTCCATATTTCTTTTTTTGCGGTATCATTTTTAAAGAAAGGATTATCTGTAGGAATAGTGCCGTCGTCGTTAATGCGCAACACCTTTCCGTTATAGTACTTCAAATCCTGCGCCCGTATGGGCTGGTCGGCATCGCCTGTAGTCACCCATAATTTATGGTCTGGACCAAAAACCAGCCGGCAGCCGGTATGATTTTGATTGGCAGGCAATCCGTCGATGATGATCTTTGGATTGATCAAGGTGTCATTCATGAACTCATATCTCACAACTTTTAGGTTCATAGCATCAGCAGTCCCATAGTCATGCGCCAGGTAAACAAAATGATTTTGGAGAAAGTCAGGGTGGATGGCCATTCCCAACATGCCGGTTTTATTGCGCAATGGTATATTGTGTACCACGAGGATCGGCTTATCCCTCAGTTTACCGTTGCGAAACAAACGCACCCGTCCAGGCCGCTCCGTAAACAGCAAAGATTTATCGGGTAAAAACACGATCTGCCATGGTACAACAAGATTTGACGCTAAAGTATCAATCACATAACCTTTATCGTCGCCTGCCTGATGACCGCTACGTTGACTGCAAATGAATAATACAGGGATGGCCAGCAGGCCTAATATCATTAGGGTCTTTTTCATAAACGGTAGTATTTGTCCTAAAGATAAGTGATTACCAATTATAGTAAAAACTGGCCAGGACCACGGCGGGGAATTTGTACTAAACCTGATATTGACCGAAGCTAAATATAAAATCAGGAACAATATTTACCTAAAAACCTAATAAAAGTATTCAAATATCACAGTATGTAGGCCTGGAAAAGGCAGGACAAGGCACAAAAGCAATGCTTTTTATTTCCTGTCAAAACAGATTGTTACAAGTAATCGGCCAAACGAAATCGATCATTCGCCACTTAAACTCGTTACCGGATTTGCCAGCTCCGCTTTTAATGTCTGGAAGCTGATAGTATTGTTTTTTTACCAACAATATACTTTTCCCATATATAGTCAGTCAGTGGTTTCAGCTTCCTCTCGGTGTGCATCGGATGAAACCCATCGGCGGTGTAGAATTCTACCACATTATCTATTTTTGAATACCAGACACTTCCCAAAGATTTCAGGGTGATCGTGTCGGGTGTTGTAATCTTCCTGAAATGAGTGAGTCTAAGCGTGTCCAGGGCATATACCGGGATATCTCCTGCTTTTTGGTTACAGGAAACGGACTGATAATGGTCGCCCGTCCAGTACATACATTTCTCCTGCCCGGCCGGGTTAATTACCATGTAAACTCCTCCGCCTGCGATGGTCATCATGAGCAATAATATGATCGCGTTCCTGAGTTTGGGTACCGGTATTGTTTTGACGTGCAACTTGTTTGGTTCGAATATTGGCTGTACATCATCAGTTTCATACACCCCGATCATTTGAATCCCCTTTGGTTGTTCGGCGAAATTAAGGGGAACTGATGTAACCGGCTCCTGCTCTGGCTCGTTTTGTTCCGGGTCAACTGTGTGTTTACCGTCGGTGTCCGCAGATCGATAGGAGAAATCCCACCTGTAGGGCCTTGCGTTAAAATCGATCAGCCAGGCCAGCAACTCAATATTTTTTTCATCTGTTTCAGCTGTATTACCCTTCAGGTAATTATCCAGGGGTTTAAACTTGTCTGCCTCAAATTTTCGTATCGTCCGCATGTACGCGGCTTCATTTTCCTGCGATCCAAAAAATATTTTGAGTATCTCCTCATCCTTTTGCCGATATCTTTCATTGAACACCGCCACACATTCTGCCCGCAGCTTAGCCGGAGTAGAGTGCAATAAATTCGGCGAAAGCTGATGGTCGGCTTTTATTTTGTGATAGGTCAGCAGGACTTGTGATTGGTAATCAGTAAACATTCCAAAACAATTTAAGGTAAAGCTAACGGAATTCTCGGAATCCTCAAGGAATTTCCGGAATCCCGCCGGAATGATCGGAATTTCCGGAATCCATTGCCGGTAAGCGATTTATGCCGCCCTACATTTGCTTCAGAAATCAGTAACAACCTGCATTGCTGGCAGGGTTTGGTGCACCAGGCAGGTTTCATTAAAAGCAGAGAAAGCGGATGCCGTCAGCCGGCTTGGGAAGCAGTTGCCGGCCTCCGCGATCAATGCCCACACTTCCCAAAAAAGGTAAGAAGCGCTTCTTACGCGGTTTGCAGTATGGCTCCCAAGTGGTTTGTCGGACCGCTGCAGGATTTATTCACCCTTAAATTTTTTGAAAATGTTTACCCTGTTTTTTACACTCTTTCTGGCTTTCGCATGCCCTGCACATAATCAAGGCCACCATAATAAAAATAACACCGGTACAGTGACTACCGCCACCACGGATACCGGCGGCGATAACGGACATCTTCCGCCGCCCCCAGGCAGTTAAATTTCATAGACAGGCAGGCCCCGGCTTGCCTGTCTTTTTATTTGATCATCTGGTGGAAACACAGGTCGTAAAAGCCGATAGACTCTCGGAGCTGGTGCTTGATATCATTGTCAATAATGCCGGATTTTCGATGGTGACTCCAATCTTATAGGACTCTTCGTTGATGGCATTGGTTTTCAGTCAGTTGTAAATATTTCGGAAGCCTCCCGCCGCTTTGGTCTGCAGTAATTCGATCTTTTTGATTCCGTGCTCCGAGTATTTGTTCAGCGTCTGTGCTACCAGGTCAGTCACCGTCAGCAGAATTTGTATACTCCCATTATTATTGATAATGCGCCTGGTAATAAATCCACTAACTGCAATGGTCTTTTGCACCTGCAATTTATTTCTTATCAGCGGTGGGATCAGCATAGTAAATTTTACCTTACTTTTTACTGGCCAACCCGGTTGGCGTTCCGGATCGCTTTTTATATTTTTAGCAGAAAATATCCCCCTTGAAAAAACTATTGGTTTTCGTTCCCCTTTGCCTGTTGATCTTGTTTTCCTGCCAGCATACAAAGCGACCGGTACAGAAGAGCAACTGGGGCGATTACAAGAAAGCCTATGCCTGGCTGTCCCGGCAAAATGATTCCGCGTTTTACTATTTTAATAAAATCGTTTCCAGTTCCAGGGACAGCCTGCAGATCGCCATGGCCTACAACAATATGGCCGTGATCCAGTCCGACGCCGGCGATGATTTCGGGGCCCAGGAAAGCCTGTCGCTATCCTTAAAATTTTTAGATGAAAAGGATGCCCGGGATCGCAGTTGCCTGGCTAACGATTATAATGAATTGGGGATGACCAGCTTTAACCTTAAAAATGAGGATGCTGCTATCGCTTTTTATGACCAGGCTATCCGGTTTACTGATGACAGCCTCCGGATATCTGTTATCCTGAACAATAAAGCCAATGCTTACCAGCAAAAGAAAGACTACCCGTATGCGCTGAAGCTTTACAGCTCGGTAATCAGGCAAACCGGAACAAATGATGCGGGTTATGCCCGGATATTAACCAATATGGCCACAACGAAATGGCTTGCTGATCCGCGGTATCATGCTGCTCCCGAATTATTAAAAGCCCTGAATATCCGGACGCGGGAAAAAGACCTCTGGGGACAAAATTCGAGTTTTGCCCACCTGGCCGATTATTATCTTCCTTCGCAGCCGGATTCCGCCTTGTTTTACGCCCGGGCCATGTTTGACGTTGCACGGTGTTTGAAGAGCCCGGACGACCAGCTGGAAGCCCTGGAGAAATTGGTCCGGGTAGCTGCCCCGGCTGATGCCCGGCAATATTTTATACGTTACCAGCATCTCGGTGACAGCGTGCAGGCGGCACGCAAAGCGGCCAAAAACCAGTTCGCGCTCATTCGTTATGGCGTGGAAAAGAACAAAGCAGACAACCTCCGGTTGCAAAAAGACAATACCGAAAAAAAATACCAGCTTTTCAAACAGGGCGTGCTGCTGTATAGTTCCCTTTTTCTGCTGACAGCCGGATCTGTTTTTGCTGCCTGGTGGTACCGAAAACGAAAAAGGCGACTGGAGCGCCAAGCCCAGGAAAAGATCCGGGAAAACCAGCTCCGGACCTCCAAAAAAGTACATGACGTCGTCGCCAACGGCTTATACCGGATGATGTCGGAGATTGAAAACCAGGTCGATCTGGATAAAGAGCATTTACTGGACAGGATAGAGGAGATGTATGAAAAATCCCGGGATATCTCCTATGACGAACCCTGGCTCAGCGGACAGGATTTCCATACCCTGGTATCTGCTTTGCTCAGCTCCTTCGCCACAGACCAGGTCCGGGTGGCCCTGGTCGGAAACACCGAAGCGCTATGGAAAGCGGTCAGCGTGACTGTCCGGCAGGAATTATACTATATTCTGCAGGAGCTAATGGTGAATATGAAAAAACATAGCCGGGCAGCTAATGTTGCTATCCTGTTTGAAAGGCACGATCACCGGATCCGTATTCACTATGGTGATGACGGCGTCGGCATCCCCAAAAACGCGCCGCATAAAAACGGCCTGAACAATACGGGAAACCGTATAAAAGTGATCCGGGGCAGTATTATTTTTGACAACAACGCAGGTAAAGGGCTCGGCATTCAGATCGCCTTCCCGACTGCCTAAACAACACCATTATGTTTAAAACCGTACTCATAGCAGAAGACCAGGAAAGCGCCAATATTTCTGTACAAAGAACCTTGAAGGACCTCGGTATCGTCGATGTAGACTATGCCTATTACTGTGATGACGCCCTCCTGCGCATCCAACAAGGCCTCCGGGATGAGCAGCCTTACGAATTGCTGATTACCGATCTTTCTTTTGAGGACGATGGCCGGGAGCAAAAACTCGCTGGCGGGGCAGCCCTTATTGCCGCCGCCCGGCAGGTGCAGCCCGGCCTGAAAGTGATCGTGTTTTCAGCCGAGCATAAAACAGCCGTTATCGGGGACCTCGTGGAGGGCTGTCATATCAACGGTTACGTTCGCAAAGCCCGGCGCGATGCCCAGGAACTCAAAGCCGCCATCGAGAACATCTATAAAGACAAACAACATTTTCCCATAGAGTTCCGGCAGGCCATAAAACAAAAAAACGCGCACGATTTTACCTCTTATGATATCCTGATCATTTCCCAGCTTTCCAAAGGCATGCACCAAAAAGATATCCCGGCCTATCTCCAGCAAAACCAGGTACGCCCGGCCAGCTTAAGCAGTATGGAAAAACGGCTAAACCAGATCAGGGAAACCCTCGGCTTTTTCAAGAACGAACAGCTGGTCGCCTATTGCAAAGACATGGGAATTATCTGATTGTCCGCGCTGCCCCAATACCGGTCGTTCCACGTTGCCAACAGCATATCTCACCCATGTTTTATGTCGATTGGCATGATTTACATAATTTCGATAGAGCAATAAATATAAGGAGCTGTTAAATACACTATTAAACTGTCAACATAATAAAGCGCTGATCTCCAGAAAAGAATAATTCCAGCCTTTACGGTTTCCCGTAAAAAATAAACTTTCCGACAGGATAACTTTGAGTTGTTAAACCAATGAGAGATTTATTAAAAAATGGCAAAGTTTAAAATTTCAGGAGTATGGAAAGATGCGAATGGTGTGATCACGCACTATGCAGTTCATGAAGTAATCGAACCAATTATTTACAGGGCAGAAAAAACAGACAAGACTATCGCCTTAAAATTACTCAGTAATCCGCTGAACGAAGCGGTAACCTGGATATGGGATTACCAAACCTGCTTTTGGCGGGATGGAGAGCAGGTAGAAGTGTTCAACAGGAAATATTTAAGATCAAACCCGGATAATAAGATGACCGACAATCTTGCTCACCTGATGAATTATGCCTGGTTATAACCCCATCATGAACGGAAGGACTTTTGCCATGTGAAGGACAGTATACCTGAAAACAGCCTTACTTGTGCTGATTTTGCTTGCCGGCATCAACTGCAAAAGACCAACAATAGTTTACATCTGTGATAGCAGGAACGCCAACATGTACCATTACAAATCGAGCTGTCGCGGACTGAGTAATTGTACCGGCCGCACCATAAAAATAACGCTGGAGCGAGCAAAGAAAGAACAGAAAACTTTATGCGGGTTGGAAAAATAATCTTCTTGATAAACTGTTCTGATGATAAGTTCCTGGTGAAATATTATTTGTGGTCTGGTTGCCGTACTTATTTTCTTTGTTCCCATTTTAACATCGTCGTTGTTGATCGTTCCGAAAAAAAAACCCAGCTGAATTCAAATAGGGTAACGGCAATAATCAGACAGCTAAAGTGTATGGACATCTGTCAAACAACGTTTGATTATCTATAAAATAATTCGTGATTTACGGTTTCCCGTATAAAAAACGCGGTGGTCTTGGCTACTTTTGAAAAGTCACAACGAGGGAAACTATGGAAAGATTTGCAAACAACAATGAATGCTTTGGAATTTCGAGTCTCTATGAAATAAAAAAATTAACCTAAACCTTGCCCAATGATGAGTTGGCCTTATCGCAAATCATTTGGACCCGGAAAACACCGGGTCCATTTTTTTAATACCAACGCCGAATCTCCTGGTGGGGGTAAGGGGGAGCATAAATCGTCGCCCTTGGCAGACTATTTAATCTGTTCCGGGCATCATGAAATTAATCTGACTAATACTACACCCTAATAAAATATCACCATGGATTTTAAAGATCAAATATTACAATTATTAGTACGCGTTGGAAAACTAGCGCCCCAGCTTAAAATATAAGGGTCACTAAAAAAGCACTCAACATGCCAGGATAGCAGATAATACACCATTAATCGTTAACTTTCGTCTGTTAATTTGCCTATCCTTATCTTCTTATCATGAATATTAAGCTCGCTCAACTCTGCAAACTTTTTGTAAAATATTTAAGCGTAGGAAGCTTATTACAAAACATAATATTTTATAGTTTAATACTCTTACTGATATTGATAAATATAATCTTAGTTAAAGGGAGGCGACGTATAGCTGAAAAAGAAATTCGAAATAACGGCAAGCTCAAGGAAGATGATTTTTTTGATCATATCAATAAGTTAGCACATGAAGGCCTACTCCAACGAAACATTGAATTAGAAGCAGAAGCTGCCGCTTTAAAAACCCAGGTGATGACATTAGGAGAGGAATTATTACTAATGCATATGAAATCGAATCGGCTTAGCGATCAATTATCAGATATATTGGATTGCCTGGATTTAAACATGTCCTATGACAACCAGTTATGGAATTGGTCGATCGATTTTTATAGCAATGAGCTTTTATTTTCTGATTATGGTTTGCGGATTCGTGGTTATCCCGAGAATACAAAACTCACATGGATGGAGTCCCTGGATCTGGTTGATAATCAATATCGAAAGCAGGTGGAGGCAGCTATAGCCATTTCGCTAAAGACCGGAGCAGACTTCTCTATGACCTATAAAATTATACCTAAGGATGGAAAGCCGGAAAAATGGATCCGATCCTTCGGAAAGGTCACCTATGCTGGTGACGGTACTCCCATAAAACTGGAAGGCAAATTCACATTTACCTCCGCTGAACATAAGAAGATTTGATATTCAACGCAATTAAACAATGCTATCAGTAATATATAACTGAACTAACACCGTTAGAAAGCTACCGAAGGAACAGCAAGTAAAGATACAAAGAAAAGGATATTGTCGATTACTTCCTGTTTTATGCATGGGTACCAGTAGGGGGGCTCTTGATAGGGGCTTCCAGTGCTATATTGTACCTTCAGTTCTTTTTAATATTGTGCGCTGTGAAGCTTCAATTAAATGGACAGTGAATTTAATTTTTATCAGGAAATTCAATAGAGATAATAGTCCCGTTGTTACCACTAAATAGAAGAATACCGTTGATTTGTTTGCTAAGGGCTTTGATCATTTCCATGCCCATCGTGTTTGCCTTCTTGGGGTCGAATAAATCCGGAAGACCTTTACCATTGTCCGCGACTGTTAACAACAGATTTTTTTCATCTTTTTTGCTAAGTTCAATTTTAATTTCACCGGGCTGTTCCGTAAAAGCATATTTGATGGAATTGGTTATCGTTTCATTCAAAATAAGTCCGATCGGGATCGCCTGAATAACATCCATGGAAATTGGATCAATGTCAAGTTCAAAACTGATCTGTCTTTTCCGAGTATCAAAGCAAGCTTTGAGATAACTGACCAGTTCACTGATATAAATATGCATTTCAATAGAAGTTGTCATACTGGATCCATAAAGCTTCTGGTGAATTAATGCAATTGCCTGCACTCTGTTCTGGCTTTCACGCAGCGCATTAAATGTTGGCCCCTGGCTAAGAAAATTACTCTGTGTATTGAGCAGGCTGATAACAACCTGCAGATTGTTTTTTACACGATGGTGAACTTCCTTTAACAACCAATCCTTTTCGGTTATCAGCTTATCCTTATCATGGAGTAAATTCTGCAGCCAGATGTTTTTGTCATTTATTTCAGTTTGTTTGCTTTCAAGCTGGCTTTGTTTAAACTGTAACATCAGGTTGGTGTGTTGCTTATTCTTGTAACTGTAAAACGTAATGCCTGCAATAACCATGAGCATTCCAATACCTCCAAAAGTAATATTCCGCTGCATATTTACTTTTTGGATTTCGGTTTGCTGGCTTTGACTCTTAATTTTTAAAAGTCTGATGGACTGGGCGTTTTGGGCACTCTCATATTTTAACTGTAATTCAGTTAACTGTTTACTTTTAGTGGCGTTAAATATGGAATCGTTTAAATTTTTATGTTTCTCAAAGTGGTTAATTGCAGATAAATAATTCCCGGACGCTGAATCGACCTTGAACAGTAAGAATTCAATATCTTTTATTCTTTTTACCGAGGGTAAATTTGGCGATAATGTCAACGACTGCTGCAGGTAAGGTTTTGCATCTTTATATCTTTTAAACGCTGTATAAAACCTGCCAATGTTATAATACGCTTCGCTGCCTGTAATTGTAAAATAGGCCTCACTTCCAGAAATTGAGCTATGATCACCTATTTCCTTTTTCAATTCTTTTTGCACAACCCGGTCAAGACTAACCATCTGGAGATAGTATTTTTCAGCATTATAAAACTGATTCATAGCACTGTAGGCATCTCCGTATGCGCCGGCTAATAACTCTTTCTGTATGGTAAGAATTGGGGGGTGTTTAACTGTAAACTGTATTAAAAACTGCAAAGCGTTTTTGGCATCCCCGCTATTGATCTGTTCTCTCACCACTTCATAGCAGAGCAGGAATATCCCAGGTTTATCGCTGGAAACTGCGTAATTGAGCACTAACCTGTAGTAATACAGGCTTTTTTGAGGTAAACCTAATTCACTATAAATATCGGCCAATGTTTCGTAGCCGTTCATTTTTCTGTCAAGTAATATCTCTGGAGTGTTTAGGGCTTCCAGGATATAAGAAAGCGCCTTATTGTAGTCACCTTTAATCCGGGAAATATCTCCTGCTATCCGGTAAGTAGTAAATGAAGGACGAATATTGTCCGATTTCAGGATGGTAAGCATTTTAAGTATTTGCCTTTCGGCGGTATCCAGGTTGTTATGGTTTTTGTTAAGAACAGCTATATCGCGTAAGGTGTAAGCAGCTTCTTTGTAAAGTTTAATTCGATAATATATTGAAAAGGCTGCCTGATGGCAAAATATTTTTTCCTTGTAAGTGCTGTCAGTTTCCGGCATGTACAAGCCTAACTCTGACCAGTAATGTGCTTCCATCTTTGCATTACCGGTAGTTTTATAGTCCGATATGATTTCGAAAATGGTTTTTTTTCCTTTATTAAAATCTCCCTGCGAGAAATAATATTTTCCTAAAAGCATTAATCCTTCATGTTTCCATTTTTCCGATTTGATATTTTTACTTAAGATAATCTCCTGAAAGATATAGGGCAACCCTTTTTCCTGCTGGTAGATCGATTTGTGGTTAGAGAATACGAAATGTTCACCCATTACAAGCATTAGCCTGGCGCGTTCTTCACCACTTACGCTTGCTATCAAATTATCGGCCCCTGCGACGTTGTTTTTCTCCGCCATTGCTTTACAGATCAGAAAAAGGGCCTCCTTTCTTGAAGCGCTCATATTTGCGGAAGGGCTTATATCATAGGCCATTTGAGCATAATAAATGCTGCTGTCTTTAGCACCTATAGTGTTTTTATACCAGTAAATTCGGCTTAACTTAAGGCACAATTTAACCTTCTCAGTATCGGTCGTTGCGCGATCAAGGTTCTTAACATATTTATTTAATAATGTAACATCTTCAGCAGGGACTTCCAAGCCCCCCAAAGTGTTTTGGGCAAATACTTTAAAAGTTGAAAATAAACACAAAAAACAAATTAGAAACTTTGTTTTCACGGTGTGATTAATTTGATAACTGGTATTTAATTTACCCATAAATAAGCATCGGTCAAAATTTGATGAGTAATGCGGCTGGTCATCACATAGGAGCATAAGTGGTTTGTATCCTGGGACATCTTAATTGGAACAGGTTAATTAACCAAAACAGCTATTCCGACTAAACTAACAGCATTATTGACCTTTTTCGGTCCTGTAATCTGCTCATCTTTGCTTTGTGATTTAATTTAAAGCTAAGGAAAAAAAGTTACGAATGAAATTGAATCACAAGGTCTTACAGTATTATTTACAAGTAAAATTAAATCAACAAAAAATGAAAACAACAATTCAATCAAATTCCTACTTAATTGAACATGATATTACCGTTGCAACCAATTTGCGAACCCTTTATTATCTCCGCAGTGCTTTTTCGGTAATTTGGGCGGTATTAATTTCAATTTTCACCAAAAATAACACATCAGTAGCTATAGGCCTTTTGATCCTGTACCCGGCATGGGATGTTGTCGGCACGTTGATTGACATCAAAATATCCAACAACGTAGAGAATAGCAAAACGCAGTATTTTAATGCTATAATCAGTGCTATAACCACAATAGCAGTTGCAATAGCACTACAAAACGGAGTTCCTGAGGCGCTGATTGTGTTCGGTGCCTGGGCAATATTGACAGGTCTCATACAGTTGATTATGGCAGTAAGGCGCAAAAAGAAGGTTGCCGGCCAGTGGCCGATGATAATTAGCGGCGGACAATCGATGATTGGTGGCAGCTCTTTTATTATTCTGGCACATATGCCGACAATGGGAATTGCAAGTTTGGCCGGATATGCGGCATTTGGCGCATTTTATTACTTATTATCTGCAATTCGTTTAAACAAAGTAAGGAGTAGGGATTAATGCGAATCTGTTTTGCAGTCCATGCTTTTTCTGTTCGTCCGTTTTTAGGGAGTGAAAGCCGCAAAAACCACATAAATTATCTCAGTTCTGTAAGATATTCGATAGTGCTACTAATTGCCATGTAAATTAATTAAGGAACAAACGATAGGATGAATTAAAATGCTCATAGGGCCATTGATAGCCAATGGTTAATTACAATAATCAAAATAATAATAAAACTTATAAATTATGAAACCCAGATTTAAATTAGCGCAGGTAATGCCTCAGGTTTACAAACCTTTAATAGAACTTGATAAGCTTCTTGCGGAAACAGAGCTTACCAAAATTCAAAAGGAAATGATTAAGATACGCACATCGCAGATCAATGGATGTGCCTATTGCCTTAATGTGCATTCAAAAGATGCGCTTAAATATGGTGAAAGACAGGAACGTATTTTTGTGATGAGTGCCTGGCGCGAAGCACGGAATTGGTTTAATGAGCAGGACCAGGTTATTCTTGAACTGACGGAGCAGGTTACATTGATAGCTAATCACGGCGTGACCGATGAGCTCTTTGAAAAAGCTGTTGAAATTTTTGGTGAAAAAACAACTGCGAACATTATCCTTTCCATTACCATAATGAACGCATGGAACAGGCTGGGTGTATCTTTTGGAAATCAACCAGAATAATTATTTAAAAATTTGGTTACCCCTGCTATTAAACGATTTGAAATGGTCAAAAATAGCCGGTAAGGATAGCAGGGGTGATGATATCAGAAACCATGGCTACGAACATCGGGACTAAAGAAAGATCTCTTAGACACATTTATATCTGCATTTATTTCTGGCCGTTGAATTTAGTTGGCCTGTTATGTGCACCGGCCGTTTTTATAGGAGCTTCTTGCTATCTGTGTATAATAATGGAAAAGTCATAGATGACTTTTCCATTTGAAGTACTTGTTTGTCATGCCCATGCAGATCAATTCAAGGTTGCGAGGAACTAATAACAGCACTTTAAATTCTTTTGTAATGCCTTGTTTAGCATCTATGATAATAACATCGATGTTAAACAGGGCGGGTTAGCAGGTAATCTCAACCCCTAAGTCGAGGAAACAACTATGATTACCTGAACTTTTATGCAATGCCTTTGAATCAGAAAGCCATTATCATTTCCAGTAGTTGTTTGCAGCTGCAATAGTTGCAAATTCAATAGCTACTGTTTGGCCGATGGCTATAAGCATCGCTGCATCTTCCGCATAAACCGGGCGTAGTTTTTCCCGTATTGCCGCGTCAGGTTGTGTGACTTTAATGATGAGTCTGGATAATTTGATGGCCAGCTGCCTGCCTTCTTCCGGCGTTGCAGTGATCAGGGAATTGCCTGGGATGAGTTCTACTAATGTTGACATTGTTTTTGGTTTTGATGGGTTAATTGTTTTGTTGATTATAATGATGACCTAAAAATTATTCTTAATAATTGATCCTTTGTTTGATGCGCAGTAATTCAGCTGAATAATGTCTTTGCTTTATTTGTATAATTGACAAGCGATATCAGGTGTACCAAAAGCCACAACAATGCCGCTCTTATACACTTTACCTGTTCGGATATGTCCACCATTGCATTTTGACGCCCCGCAACAGCTATTTAGCCCTATCAAAATATTTGAATGCAAATAATTTGTCCTCTTCTCTTATTCATCGCATGGAAATTATGACCCAGATTTAAGGCTTGTTGTATAGCAACTTGCACCAGTTGCAGGTGTCCTTTTGGGTATTTACAAGTACCTAAGCTGATTATAGGAATTTCCGCATACCCTCCGCCGATGATCGCAACATTTTAACTCGTTATTGGTTGGTATTTTATTCATCGTGCAGAATTAATTATCAAATAGGCTGGGGGATTGGGCTGTTTTTCTTAAAATCAGAAAAATTAATTCCTGTTGTATTTTTAAAAAACTTGCTGAAATGCGCCATGTCGGCAAAACCCAGATTATATGCTATAGCTTTCATACAATTATTTGGTTGAGTTGCCTGAAGCTTGGCTTCGGCGGCAATTCGTTGCCTGATGTGGTATCCTGCCGAATAGCCGGTTAGCTTTTTCACAAGTTGGTTCAGGTAATTTGGAGTTACAAATAATTGATCAGCATAATCAGAGACCATCTTCTGTGTCCTGAAGTTTTTGTTAACAATCGAACTGAAGTTTTGAAATATCTCTTCATTTCGGGAATACCTTGCGGTAATTTGGGGCTGAGCCTGCCCCGATAAATAAATAAGGAATATGGTGAAATAGCGCCTGAGAATTTCAGGCCTGTAAAGGTTGTATTTATTGAATTCTTTCATAACGATATCCATAATATCCTGAAATTCATCTATAGTATCATTATTGAATTCCATATAATGTGTTTGGTGAAAAAGCTGGTGAATTCTTGTATTTATATGGTCATGGTCGTTAAAATCGAAGAATCCGGATGTAAATGAAATAATGTAACCCTTGAGGCGTTTAGGAAGCTTCAGGTTGGGCAATTCACCAGGCCTGATGAACAATAAATGGTCATTGCCGATTATCTGTTCGTTGAAACCCTGATAATAATTGCCAAAACCATCCACAATCCATATTATGGTGTAGCGGTTATTTGAGCGATACCTGTCTATGTTATATCCAAGTTCCTCGTTAACCCAGTGCAGGTTCTGCATATCAAAGGGAAGATCACTTCTTTTGTTTTCAACATACAAAGGCGAAAATGTTTCTAACTGTTCCATGGTTTTGATTTTAGGGGTTTCAAGGCGGTAAACGATGTTCTATTTCTATGCCAGTTATATTTTAGTTTATAATTAGTTGATTATTAGTATAGTTGTAAAGTTAAGACCTTTTTTTAAATACGAAATATCGAAAACGGCGAATTGAATTACGATATTTCGTATCTCCATTTGATGAACATATAACAGCAGGACTGGACCCGAAACGACAGAAAGCTTATGGAAAGCTAATCGGCAGAGTTTAAGCAAGGTGTAAATAGTACATTAGAATCTATAACGGGTACATTTTAATATCACATAATATCATTCATTTTTAACGCAGCGTAATTTTAGTTAGAGAACTACCGTCTTGCAGAGAATGCTAAATATCAGTTAAATGGATTTAAACTTTTTCAATATAACCACTTGAAGAACTGCTCATCGCGATGGGCAACCTCACGTTGCTCCTGAGGAAAGTTTTTACGTTTATGATGAAAAGAACGTATTTTTATTTAATAAGCTTATGAAAAGGCAATAGCGGCTTAGAAGTATCATTGTAGAGTTGTATCCTGTTTTGCATTTGGCTGCGGATATAGTGAGATAGGTTGTCGCAATGATAGATTAAGTACCGTGCAGAAGGATTAAATAGTATTAGGTAATTCACTATGGAAAAAAAAATACTAATAGTTGAGGACGAATCATTAGTCGCCTTTGATCTGAAGCTGATACTAACCAGGGCCGGATATCAAATTTGCGGAATCGCTGATTCTGTTAAAGAAGCGTTGGAAATTATTAATGAGGAGAAGCCGGAGTTGGTTTTACTGGATATATTTCTGAAAGGCCCGCTAACAGGAATAGACCTTGCACGCGATCTGACCGCCCAAAACATTGCGTTTGTTTACCTGTCAGCAAATTTCCAGGAAAGTATATTGGATATGGCAAAGAGTACACAGCCGTATGGATTTTTGGTGAAACCCTTTAGAGAAAACGAACTACTGATTGCAATAGAGGTTGCCTTTTATCGCCACCGGAATAGTATGGAATCGAGGTTCCGACGCGAGTTTGCCCTTGAAGAGAAATTTAAAGCAATTGAGCAGGAGCAAATTGATTGGCGACAAAAATTGCGCAAAATATCAAGCAGCTTGCAACCTTATCTACCATTTGATTATTTGAGTATAATCCTGAATGTAGATACCGTATCATCATTTGAAGGTATATCATTTTACAGAACAGGTTTCGATGAATATCAAATGTTGGGAGCTAAGGATTTTCTCACCGCTGCCAGATTGTCGGCACAGGATCTTGAGAACATGGTAAAAAAGACGCCGCTAAGTACTAAAACAAAATTCTATAATAATATCGAGTTCAGGGAAATAGGTGAACGATACCCTATTAAAAAGGCGATAGCAAACACGTTTCAAATGAATTCCTTTTTAAACTATCCGCTGTTAATGGCTGATAGTGAAGTGCTGACGTTTTCGTTTTACAGTCGAAAAAGCAATTGCTATACAAATGATCACCTGGCATTGCTCAGCCGCCTTCAACAAACGCTTACAAACATTGTCGAATCTATATTGAAACTCGAAAATAGTGGACAAGACAGGCCTATATCATTGCCGGTGACGGTTAATAATCAAACTGCGGCAACAATATCTGTTTTTGATGGTATTATAGGGAACAGTCATCAAATTTTAACTGTTCAGGATCTTGTATCTGTAGTGGCCCCGCTGGATACCTCGGTTTTGATATTAGGAGAGAGCGGAACAGGAAAAGAACGAATAGCTAAAAGCATACATAACTTATCACCCCGGCGTACTAAACCTTTGATTATTGTTAATTGCGCCTCTCTTCCGGCAACGCTGATTGAGTCTGAGTTGTTTGGCCACGAGAAGGGGGCTTTCACAGGTGCAAACGAAAAAAGAATTGGAAAATTTGAGCTTGCCGATAAAGGAACTGTTTTTTTGGATGAGATTGGAGAAATGCATCCGGAGTTGCAGGTAAAGCTGTTGCGTGTATTACAGGAACAGGAAATTGAACGGATAGGAAGTAAGGCGCCGATAAAAATTAATGTTCGCATTATAGCCGCAACGAACCGGGTGCTTGAAAAAGAGGTTGAAGAGGGGCGTTTCAGACTCGATCTTTATTACCGGTTATACGTTTTTCCCATAACCATTCCGCCATTAAGAGAACGTATTGAAGATTTGCCTCTTTTGGTGAAACACTTTATTCATCGGTTTTCACTTAAAAGCTCCAGAAGTGTAACGGATGTATCTCCAGAAGTGATGGATCAACTTCGTAACTACCACTGGCCGGGAAATGTGCGGGAGCTGGAACATCTTATTGAAAGAACGGTGCTGCTCACCAATGAAACGGTGATAAGGCAGGTATTTTTACCAAAGCCCTACAATGGCAATGGTAATAAACCGGTTGTTAAAATGTTTGAAGACACGGAAAAGCTGAAAACAATAGATGAAATTAGCAGGGAGCACATTTTGACGGTATTAAAAAAGTGCGAAGGAAGGATTGGCGGAAAAGGCGGTGCTGCGGAAATTTTGGATATTCAACCTACTACTTTGCATTCAAGAATAAAAAAATTGGGAATAAAAAAAGAAGATTTATTTTGATAAACACCAGTGACGGCTAATTTGCTTAACTCAATAACTATAATTCAACATTTAAATTAACTCACAAGCGCCGCCCCACTAAGGGGCGTTTTTTTTTACATCAATTTCTTCATTGCGGCGAAATATGTAAAATATACTATTATATGCATAATTGATACATTGATAAAAAAACAATTCAAACGGAACTTTACAACAGTTTATGATAAGTGACAAATCATTAGTTGGATAATTAAATCGTTCCTGAAATGAAAAAGAATACTTGTCTTTTAATCGCTTTTATAGCTGGCATTATCACATTTTCCTTTGGAAGTTTATCCATTAAGTTGGTACAGGATCAAACCGGACTGGCGCTGGGTGGTAGCGTGACCTTGTTTATATTGCAATTGTTGCTGACAGTAAAATATTCTGCAGGCACGTTGGCCCTATTACCATCGGAAGCCGATCTGAAGCAAATCGCACTTGGTTTCCTGACTGCGGACATTACCATTGGATTATGGATCGCAGTGCGTAACGGTACGGAAGTATTTCCGCTATACCTTCTGATCATGCAGGTTTCCTTACTTGCTCTTAATCGTAAAACAGAAAATGTAATAAACAGAGAAAACGTATTGCCGATTCCGGATGCAGTTCAGATTGTTTTGGAAGGTGTTTAACAGATCGGTATGAAAAACGATGATAAAATAATTGATATCATAATTTCACTGCACGAACGCGGATTCGATCACGATTTTATCGTGGATCAAAAATATATCCGTTGCTTGCAATGCAATGTGCTGATAGCAGCCGAAGATTTTGAAATCGTAGAAACATTCTATTGCGAAAGTAAAAAGACAAATGGAAATGGCAGCCTCGTATATGCCATAATCCTGACTGATTACGATATCAAAGGTATTTTGATGAGCTCATATCAGTCATATATCAACGGAATGTTTATCCAGTTGTGGCCAAAGTTTAATAATACTTTCAGGATAAATGTAAATACAGGTGGATTGTCTAAAAGCGAAAAAAGAATTTTAGTATGAGTAAGGAGATCAGATCCAAGGCCAATAAACAGCATATTTTAAACGACTATATGCTTGGCGGCAATTATATAGGTAACTGGAAGATAGCACTCAGCTCCGGTAAAATATCTATCTGCCCGCGCATGCGTAAAATACTGGAGTTGCAAAGAGGAGACTATGAAGGCCTGGAAGATCTTTTGACCCAGGTAAAGTCGCCACATGCAGGAAAGCTTACCCATGAGTTTAAGCTGGCTTGTTTTAATGGCACACGTTTCGAAAAACAGATACATATAGTTACTCAGTTTGGGAGCGAAAAATGGATACAACTCTCGGGAATCCTTTATTCCCGAAGATGGGGAGCACCGGAACAGATGGTTGGCACCATCGAAGATGTTACTCAAAAAGTTAAAGAAGACTGCCTGAGCATGGCAATAGTAAACCATGAGTTGCGGTCGCCATTGACACTTATTAAACTAAACACCCAATTTCTGATAAACGAGCTGTCGCATTGTGTTAATAAGCGGCCGGTAAGGCTTTTAAATATGGTTGATAATCATGTTGATGGAATGACAAAGCTTATTGATGAATACCTTACAACCTCAACTGATGATGAGCGGGAACCCCGATTCAATTTAACTGTTTTTGATTTGGATAAGCTGGTGAATACAGTTATCAATGAAGTAAAGCTTCTTTATCCTGGTCACCGGTTTCGTAAAGTCCCGGCAGAAGCGACAATCCTTGTAAAGGCAGATAAATACAAGATCATTCGGGTGTTAATCAACTACCTGACCAATGCAGCCAAATTTTCTCCTGCCTGTTCTAAGATTATTATCAGCGTTACCAAAACACCGTCCGAAATAACGGTATCTGTACAAGATGAGGGACCGGGAATTGATGAGGAAAAGGGGCAGCTTGTTTTTCAAAAATTTTATCAGTGCGATAGCCAATCTACCAGGCAAAAAAACAGTAAAGGACTTGGTCTTTACATAGTAAAAAACATAATTCAAAAGCATGGAGGGGCAGTATGGGCAGAAAATGGCCCTGTTGCAGGAGCTGTATTTTATTTCAGTTTGCCTGTATTTCAGGAAATTACACTTAATTGCCCCGTTCAGGAAGCGGTGAAACTTACGGCCTGAACAGTCATCCAAAAGCAAGAAGATAATAAAAGATAAAAATATCTTTTATTATCGATCCTGATGTTTACTTTTGCTTACAAGCAACGGGAGTATTAAAAAAAGATGTGAGTATACAGTTCGGGTAGTTTTATTTATCGCCCGGCAAACTGCAGAAATATAAGATAGAAATCGCCTCGAAGCAGACACTGGCAATAGTCTTTAACGGGTGGATTTCTCCGGACTTTGATTTTGACGAATGACAGCCAATTGCATGTCATGCTACAAAATATAACCAATGGATGGTTCAATGAAGAATTGAACCCTGTGCTCTGAAATTAATTGATTTTTTGAGTTAGCAGATTTATATCTGCAACCACTTTAGTTTTTGATATCCGAAAATAAGTGTTTAAAATAATTCATCCTAAAAGTAAAAGGTATTAATGTATTTTATTATGAAAATTAGATTTTATTTATTTTTTATTTTGGTTACGGCCCTGCTGGCTTGTAGCCCCTTTAATACTGTATATGCCGTTGTGCCGGTTGAGATCAATCCGCAGGTAAATGTGATAGCCTGTCTTATAGTGGCGTTCACAGTTTTTTTGATACTGCTGATGGTATTATGGATTACCCGCCTTGCAAAAGAGTTAAATGAAGACGCTTCAAGTAAGGAAATTACGGTGGAAAAATGGCGATTTCGGCAGATTAATGGATTAGATTCCAGGCAGTTGGAGCTGTTGATCAGACGGAGGAACTCTAAAAGAAGAAAGGGTAAGCCAAATATTGAAAGGCCCGGACTTAAAACTACCGTCATTGCGATATTGTTTTGCCTGTTATCCATAGCCGCCAGGGCGCAAACCGCAGAGGATGGCGGAGAGCATGTTTTAACAAGCCCGGGCATGATCATTATGCTTGCGTTGATTTGTATCCCGTTATTGGCTGTGATGTTTTTTGTTGGAGTAAGGCTTCAGCATTTGGCTAATAAAACCCGGTATAGCCGCATCAAAAAAGAAACTCATGACCTGGCGGAAACGGTTGATAGCGACGATGCTGTTTTTGAAGAACTGGTAAAGAGAAAGCAAGCGCTTGATTATAAATTGACTAATAAAGAGCTTTCCGGTAACGTTGATCCGGAAGATGCGAGAGGTATGCTGCTCAATGTAGGTGAAATCAATTCTCCGCGTTTCTTTGCTGCTAAACGCAAAGCGGCGGCCAGGCACCAAGCCGATCCAAAATTGGTTAAGCTTATTATGTGGTATTTAGGTACCGCGGCGCTATGGCTGGTTGTAGGTACCTCTATTGGGGAGTATATAGGAATAAAGTTCGTAGCGCCCGATGCTGATCATGTAAGCTGGTTAAGTTTTGGACGCTTAAGGCCGGTGCATACTAATATGGTTTTCTGGGGCTGGTCCTCTTTGGCGATGATCGGTCTGGGTTATTATGTAGTTTCTACAGTAAGTAATACCGCAATACGCAGCATCAAAAGGGGGTATCAATCGCTGGTGCTTATTAACTCAGCAGTGGTTGCCGGCAGCTTATCGCTCATGGCAGGTATTAATAACGGTGGCGGCGAGTACAGGGAGTACACATGGCCGGTAATGGGGCTGTTTGCCGCCGGCATTGTGATATCGCTTGTAAATTATTTGCAAACCGTTGCAGATCGTAAAACAAAAGAGATCTACATCTCTAATTGGTATATCATTTCGGCAATGATGTTTATCACAGTGATTGCTGTAGTTGGTTATATTCCCTTATATCAAAATGGTCTTGGCGAAACTATTATACAAGGCTATTATATGCACCAGGCAGTAGGGATGTGGTTTATGCTTTTTAACCTGGGGTTAGTTTATTATTTTTTGCCACAGCAGCTAAATACCCCCATATACTCTTACAGCTTGGGCATCCTGGCCTTTTGGGCGCAAATTTTATTTTATACACTGATAGGTACACATCATTTTTTATTCAGTTCGATACCTTGGTGGCTGCAAACGGTGGCTATTGTGGGTAGCATGGGCATGTTGATTCCGGTTTTTGCGGGCACTACCAATTTCTTAATGACCTTTAAGGGCAATTACCATAAAATAGGCCGAAGCTATACATTGCCGTTTTACATTGTAGGCGTCCTGTTTTATTTTACAGGGTCAACACAGGGAACAGCTGAAGCTTTCAGGAGCACCAACCTCGTCTGGCACTTTACCGATTTTACAGTGGCTCACTCGCACCTTACCATGTACGGCATTATTGCATTTATGCTTTGGGCTTGTATTTATACGCTGGTACCGCGCCTTACCGGTAAAGAACCCAAACAGGGCCTTGTAGGTGCGCATTTTTGGATGGCCTTAATTGGCGTGTTATTTTATACTATCCCATTGATGATTGGTGGTACTTTAAAAGGTATAGCCTGGACCCAGGGTAAGCCTTTTATTGATGGCGTAGTGCTAATGGCACCTTACTGGTTATGGCGTGCAATTGGCGGCTCGCTGATGTGGGCATCGCACCTGGTATTTGCCTGGAACATGTATGTAATGTTTGCCGGCAACCGTACCGAATCTGAAATGAAGAACCAGATTTTTGATCAATTGAGTCACACACCCATAAACGCAGAAATTTAATTAGCACCGCCCCATGGAGATTTACAATAACCATCGAAAACTTTTTACCGTTGCCCTGTGCTTTTTTGTGCTGCTAACGTTTTTTGTAGCCATTGTGCCCGCAACATCAAACCAAAATAACAATGCACCCTTACCGGGCAGCATCCCGCTAACCAAACTGGAAACCCAGGGCAAGAACGTTTTTATTGCCGAGGGTTGCGTAGCATGCCATACCCAGCAGGTGCGTAACCTGGATATGGATAAAGTTTGGGGCACTCGGCCAGGAATTTCGGCCGATTATGCAAACAATAGCCGCACGGATGTATGGCGTAATACCGCCACATTGATGGGGTCTGAACGTACCGGCCCCGATTTAACCAATATTGGTCTTCGTCAGCCCAGTTCCGATTGGCATCTGTTGCATTTGTTTAATCCGCGTTCAGTTGTAGCGGCCTCAATTATGCCCTCGTATGAGTGGCTTTTTACAGTTCGGGATTATCCATGGCCCGGTGAAGTTGTTGTTAACGTACCCGATGATTTCAGGAAAGGGATTACCGGTCGTATAGTAGCCTCGGATAAAGCCCTGGCTCTGGTGGCCTATTTAAAATCATTAAAACAGGTGAAACTGCCCGATGGTAATCCGGTGCCGATATTCCTTTACGGAAAAACTGCGGAAATTTCAGGTTCAGCCCCAGGTAAACCAGGTACAGGCAAACCCGGGCTTGATGGTGCCGCGCTGTATGCAACCAATTGCCAGGCTTGCCACCAGGAAAACGGCGAAGGCTTACGCGGTGCTTTCCCATCATTAAAAGATAGCAAAGTTGTACTTGACCCAAGTGCAGAGGTACAGGTAACTATTATTATGAAAGGTTACAACGGCAGGGCAAGTGAGGGTTACGGCGTTATGCCGCCAGTGGGTACTAACAACAACCTCAAACCGGAAGAGGTTGCCGCTATAGTAAACCACGAGCGAAGCAGTTGGGGTAATAACTCCAAAATGGTAACTGCCGATGAGGTGAAGAAGATCATTGCGTCGTTTGGTAAAGGGGATGCCACAACGGCAAAAAAATAGGATCATTAAACAGAAGCAAAATGAAAAAAATCACAATACTGCTACTCATAATATCAATTAAAATAAATGCAGTAGCATGTGATGCTTGTGATAAGCAGCAGCCCAAATTACTAAGGGGTATTACACATGGCAGCGGACCGGATAGCGACTGGGATTACCTGATAGTAGGCATTATGGTTGTTATAACCTTGTATGTTTTGATAGCATCTATCAAATGTTTAGCCCGCCCTGCGGAGAAGAATAAAGAGCACATCAAACGAATGATATTAAATGACGCCAACCAATGAGAGATCAAAGTTTTATAACCTTATTTATTGATGATGACCCAAGGCCGCTGGGCGAGTTTCCGGCCCCTGTTGCATTTGATCTGGATACCAAAAAATTAACAGATGGTAACCATGTGCTTAAAGTAGTAAGCAAAGATCATTTGGGTAAAGAAGGGGTTAAGTTTATTCCATTTGTAGTACGTAACGGCCCAGCTATTGCCATTGAGGGTTTAAGAAAAGATGAAGTTGTGGAGGGCGTGTTACCTCTTATGATAAACGCATACGGCAAAGGCGATCAAAAAAGCTTTATGCTGCAAGGCAGCGAAACGCCTCATAGTATTCCATGGTGGCTGGTGGTGGGCATCATCCTTTTTGTAGCGTGGACGGGTTATTTCATCATTACATCACTCTCCGTTAAACTTCATTAAAGGAACTTTTTTACTGGGATGATTTAGTGCGAGCGGGCAAGTAGGAGACGAAGCAGATAAAGTGATTGTTTAGCTGCAGATATATAAGTTTTAAAAATTAAAACAATGAAACAGATTGAAGCAAATGAAAATTTCCAGGTGGTTAAAATTGAATTGACTGCCGGGACACATATGAAAAGGCATATAGCAACTTCCGATGCCTGCCTGATTGTAGGGGAGGGCAGCGCTTTGCTTATTTACGCAGGCGAAACTTACGAATTGAACAAGGGACAAACATTTTTGATTCCTTCGGGAGAAGAACATATGTTAAAGATCATCGCGGATTTTAAAGCGTGGATCGTTTTGGGGAAAGGCGCGCAGATCAGATACGCAGAACCAGAATCCATTGTTGTTAATTAATCGAGATCAGAAATGCCTATTAAAAGAAACGCGCATATCATGCCACTCTCCCGTGATCATCATTCAGGTCTTTTATTTGGATGGAAAATCAAGGAAGGGGTTAAAAAGGAGATCGCATTTTCTCGCATCAATAAGTATATCGGATTTTTTTGGAAAACGCACCTGCGGGAACATTTCCAAGACGAAGAACATCTGCTATTTTGCCTGCTTGATAATGAACTGACTCAGAAGGCTAAGCGTGAACATCAAGAGCTTGAGGCCTGGTTCGTCAAGGCTGAAAATAACGAACTGAGCAGTAATGATGAATACTTAACGTTTGTTGAACTACTCATCAGCCATATCAGGTTTGAAGAGCGGGAACTTTTTCCTTGCCTCGAAAGCGAGTTATCGCCGGAAACGCTTGTTCATGTTGGTGAAGCGCTGACGAAATCACACCAGCAGCCTTACACAGAGCTTTATGAAGACGAGTTTTGGGTTGACAAGGAAAACCAGAAGCATCTATAACTGAATTTTAAATAATATATATATGATAATTAAAAAAGTGCGGGAGCAAATTGAACTTACACAGGGGCCAGTAGCTAAACTTATAAAACATACAGATCATTATAAGGTGATAGTCATCGGCTTAAAAAAAGGGATGGTTTGGAAAGAACATAAAACCGGGGTGCCAGCTACCCTGATCGTAAGCGAAGGTCATATTCTTTACTCCGAACTGGAGCGTACTGTTGATCTTAAAAAGGATGATGATTTTGAAATACCTGTAAATGTGCTGCATGGGTTGCTGGCCAAAGAAGATAGCATTTGTTTTTTAATACAAGGCTGAGCAACAGACTGTTTAATGATAATTGATTGAATTCACCAGGCATCTTTTTTTCTACTTTACTAATTTCTAACCTAATCACATATACACAAATAATTTTTTATAAAGGTGGCCTATCAAAATCAAATCATTTATAATCCGGTAACGGGACAAAGCATCAAGTTCATTCAAACAAGTTGGGATACTTCAGGCCAATTGCTCGAGATGGAATCAACTTATAGCGCGCTGTCAAAAGAACCCCTATGCATTATCATCCTGAAAGTGCGGAAGATTTCAGAATAATTTCTGGCAGAATAAAGGTGCGGATGGATAACAAAATAAGCGTTTACAAGGCAGGCGAAAGTTTTCACATATCACCAAACCGCATTCATAGCATTTGGAACGATGGGGAGAGCAAGGCTGCTGTAAATTGGAAAGTTACAAGGCCTATGAATACAGAATTTTTACTGGAAACTATGTTTGCATTGGTTAATGATGGCAAAGTTAATGAACAGGGCACGCCCAGGTTTTTACAGATGGTACTTACGGCTGGCAAATTCAATAATGTTCTACGGCTGGCGCGGCCGCCATTTGCGCTGCAACGAATAGTTTTTGTGCTGTTAAAGCCCTTTGCATATGCTTTAGGTTACAGGCCTTATTACAAAAGGTATCTTTCGTTGAAAAAAGGGCAGCAGGTATAAAAACGGCATCTTCTCGTTTACGGCGATGTACCAATTATCGGTTACCGGCAAATTTCGACGTGATATGTCATCATAAGTTTAAAATGGATCGGGTTATGATATACTCTAATTAAATCCCAGTAAATTTAATTATCCATGGACGAGATCAGTACATATTCTATTTCAAGGTTGCAAAAGGCTTTTGAGCTTGCGACCAGAAAAACCGATTATTTTTATGTCGGGCAGGGCAAAGATCCGCTATATAATGATGAGCCGTTCCGTACAGAAACTTATACCATACTGTTGCTAAAAAAGGGATGTATGCATCTTCAGGCGGATCTTACCCATTTTACAATAAATGCACCCGCAGTATTAACTATTGGCCCTAATGTTACGCGCAGTTTTCAGCAATGCGAAGGGGAGACCGAAATATTGATCTTTTTTTTTACCGACTCCTTTCTGTTGGAAACAAGGGCTAATATATTTTACCTTAATAAGTACCGTTTTTTTGAAAATAATGACCGTCATTTTCTAGTTCTCAATGAACATGAAATGGGAAGGCTGAGCGCTATTTTCGATTTGATAGCCGCCACCTATAACAAAGATCACCCGAACGAGTTGGTATTAATGCGTAGTTATTCATACCTGCTTATTCACGAGGTAGATGCCATGCACAAAAACAGGACGGTCGTTGTAAGTAAAACGGATGACCAGAGCTCGATTTTTATCAGATTCCGTAACCTACTGACCAAAGAGTTCTGGCGACACCGCTCGGTGAGTTTTTACGCTGATAATTTAAACGTTACTCCAAAATATCTTTCGGAATTAATTAAAAAACAAACCGGTAAAACTGCTGGAGAGTGGATAGATCGTGCTGTTATTCTTGAAGCAAAAATATTGCTTCAGAACAAAGAACTCGGTATTTCCCAGGTGAGTGACCAGCTAAATTTTTCCGACCAATCCGTTTTTGGGAAGTTTTTCAAAACCCATGAAGGAATCTCTCCCTTGGAATATCGGAAACGATTGTAAATAAGTTATTTATTTCTTTTTTTTTCGTCTCAAGCAGTAACGGGTTAAGTCATCGCCCCTCGTTGATTATATTTATTTAAACAAATGCGAAAGATTTCTTTAACGTTCAAATGATTTGAAACTGTTAAATAAGCGGTTACACATTGAAGGAACAGTAAAAACGACTAAAAGTACAGCCATGCCGCCCTTTTTAGGGTATTGATTGTCCCGACATTTGTTTTGTACAATAAGGGAAAGGATTTAGTTGATCCGGAACCACAAAATCAATGTTTATGAAACAGATTGCAGAAACGGACAGGAAATTTATCGATATGATAGACCTGAAGGTTCATCATTCTATTTTTCCGGTAAAATTTCCTCCCACAGATACGGCATGGGGCAATATTTTCAGGTTTGATGACAAAATTATTTTACCCGGAAGGCAGGATATACAAAACTTTACAGGCAGCCCCATATTAATGGTGATTATATTAATCAGTGGTGCAGCTGCTTACTACGATTCAACAGGTTATCGGAAAGTCCTGAAGGAGAAAGATACGCTTTTAGTAGGCTACGGCAACGATGGGGTTCAAACTATCATCTTTAATTTCAACGAGAACGAGGAAAATGAATTTCTGGAGATTTGGCTTACCACAGACTCTACCGAAAGAAGAAGACAGTTTTTTCCGGCCAGGGTAAGCGAAGTAGATGAAGCAAAACTTTCATTTTCAATACCATCCCTAAACGATGACAGCATTGATTTGAACACTGACAGCTGGTTGTGGAGAGGTCGATTTGTTGGGGATTCCGACTATATTATTGACCATACTTCATTAAATGATAACCTCATCCTGTTTGTTTTAAGCGGCTCTATGACCGTGAATAACAGGCCAATGACCTATAGGGATGGAATGAGCTTGTCGTTAAAGGAGAAAATTACCATCCATTTTGAAAAAGAGACAGATCTGCTGATTATTCAGTTACCAGACAATTTAAATGATAGTTTAAAATGAATACTTTAATAACTAAAAAAAGCGGTGCCAGGGAACTGCTGCTCCATGTGGCCGAAAAGCTGTTTGCTGAATATGGATTCGACAGAACGTCCATCCGTATGATAGCCGGAGCGGCAGGTTTGAATTTGTCGCTGATCAGCTACTATTTTGGTTCAAAACATGAACTGCTGATAGAGATCTTCCGCATCAGGTTGCAGCAATTAAATACAGCCTTACAAGCCATCCCTAAATTGGCCGGCTCGGTACCAGATAGGCTTTTGGGATTCATTGATGTTTACGCAGCAACAACCAGCAATAATAAATTCTTCACTTTATTAAATCGGGAATTTGCTTTTTCGGACGTATCACCGGTAAAAGATCTGATCAGGAATTACTGGGATAATGTTTTAACTACAGTAAAAACGCTTGTAAACGACGGCGTTAAAGAAGGCTATTTTAGTAGTAGCGATGAACACCTGGCCTATTTTGGTATTCTTGGCCTGTTCACAATCCTGGTTTGCGAGTCGCCATTAAACGAGATCATTAATACTCATTTTGATCCGGGCGGGCAGATGTTCACCGTTGAAAAAATTAAGGCCTACTTATATAATACCCTGCAAAATAATCAAATGGAATAATCTACAGATCCTAATTCTTAAATATAAATTTCATGAAAATCATACTATTTAGGCATGCCACAAGCAGGCTTACCGGAATCATTTTTTGCCTTGTTTTTGTATGCCAGCTGCCTGTTTTGGCCCAGCAAAACCCGGTATACCCGCTTTCACTGCAACAAGCGGTAAGCCTCGCTAAAATTCAAAACAAGCAGGTACAGGCTGCAAAAAGCGAAGAGAGTGCCAGCGATGCTGATTTTAAAGATGCTAAAGCCGCAGCACTGCCCACCATACTGGCCAGCAGCGATTACCAGCGCTTTACCAGTTTAACACTTTACAGTCACGGTTTAAGCGATGTGCGCTCGGTACCTAAAAGGCCAAGTTCAAATGGTGCTGATTTGGGTGTATCGGCCAATTTTAACCTGTATGCAGGCGGAAGGCAAAAAGCCTTTGAAACCGAGCAAAGCAGCAAAAAAGACCTGGCAGCGGTTAGCACTCAGGAGCAGGCAGGCAGCGTTAGTCTGCAATCGGCCGCCCAATACCTGGATCTGATCAGGTTAAATGATCAGAAAAGGTTTATCGATGAGCAAATCATCCGTGCAGAAACAAGGTTGAAAAATATTAACGCGCTATATCGCAACCAAAAAGTTACCCGCAGCGATGTTTTGCGGGCCGAACTTAACCTGTCGGCAGTAAATCTAAATCTCGACCAGGTTCAAAACGACATTGCCATCAGCAATCAGAAATTGAATGTGCTGCTTAACCTGCCAGATTCAACCCGAATTATTACAACCGACTCGGCCGCTATGCCAAGGCCTATTGTGGATACCCTGCTTGGTTTGGTTACCGCAACGGCTGTAAATGCCTACGCTATCCGTAAAAGCAGTGAAAGCATCAGGATCCAGGAGGCCAGGATCAAGGGTGTAAAAAGCAACTTTTTCCCCACAGCGTCATTGTACTCGGCTTACGGTTTCAGTTATCCCAATACTATATTTTATCCGCCGGTTGATCAGGGCTATTCCATTGGTTTTGTAGGTTTTAAAATTCAATATAATATTTCATCCATTTACCAAAACAAGCACAAAACATCGGCCAGCCGCATCAGGCTGCAGGAGCTTGAGTTTGTAAAACAAAACATCAGCGATAATATAAAACAGGAAGCAGGCAGCTTGCTCATTAAATACCGTGAAGCCTTAAACCGGATAGCTGTTACCCAAAAATCAATTGAGCAGGCAAGGGTGAACTATAAAATTGTAAGTGCTAAATATTTTAACCAACTGGCCTTATTGACCGATTTGCTGGACGCTGACAATTTATACCAGGAAACAAGGTACAACCTGGTACAGGCAGAAACCAATGCCCAGTTTATTTATTACAGGCTATTATTCACTTCAGGAAAATTATAAACAGATCATAAAAATACCAAATCTCAATATATGGAAACTCCAAATACTAAAAAAGCTCACCCCGGTAATATTATATTATCAATTGTAGCTGTCATCGTGGTTATAGGTGCCATGATATATTTTGCCAATTACTTTTTAACGGGAAGTAAATACCTGGAAACAAACGATGCCCAGGTAGAATCATATATTAATCCAGTATCCGCCCGCGCGGGCGGTTACATTAAACAAGTTAAGTTTGATGAGCATCAGGTAGTAAAACAGGGAGATACGCTGGTTGTTATCGACGATCGCGAATACCGTGAGCATGTTACCGAAGCCGAAGCCGCTGTTGATGATGCAAACGCGCAGTTAGTTGTACTTTCGGCCAGTATAACTTCTGCCGAAACTGGTACACTGGTTAATAAAGACCAGATAGATGGTGCAAAAGCCCGCTTGGTTCAACAACATGCCGATATCATGCGCTATAAAAACCTCATTAAGGAAGAGGCTATCACAGGATCAGACCTTGAAGCAGTACAATCACATTATGATGTTTCATTGAGCGATTACAACGCCACCCAAAATAACCTTAAAACGAGCTACGCTAAAATTGCCGAACTGAGGTCACGTAAGGCCCTGTTAATAGCGGATTTAAAAAGAAAAAAAGCGCTGCTTCACCTGTCACATATTAACCTGGAATATACCGTTATTAGAGCGCCATATGCCGGTAAAATGGGGCGTAAAACCATACAGGAAGGTCAACAGATTCAGGCTGGTCAGCCTTTGGTATCTATAGTTGATGAAAAAGAAAAATGGATCACCGCTAATTTTAAAGAAACCCAGGTATATGGTATGTACGTTGGCCAGCCAGTTGATATCAGGGTTGATGCCATTGATGATAAAGTTTACCATGGACAAATAGAAGCCATATCTGCATCAACAGGGGCCAAATTCTCATTACTACCTCCTGATAATGCTACCGGCAATTTTGTTAAAATAGTACAACGTGTGCCGGTTAAAATAAAATTTACCAGCACCGATATTGAGCCGGTAAAAGCCGGGATGAATGTATTGGTATCAGTAAAAAAGAAAGTAATATGACCACGCCGGAATATATTAAGCCCTGGTTGCTGAGATGGAATTGGGGGGTAAGGATCACTTTATTTCTTATTCTGTTGTCTTCAATTATGGAATTTGCGTCAATCGCGCTAAGTCAGAATTATGTATTGTCATACTTAGGTGCCCAACCGGAGGATACAATCTGGGGCGTACAGTTGACCTATGCCGCTATTATAACTGTACTGCCTATACAGTTCAGATTCCTGAGGTACTTCCAAACAAGAAATTACTTGTTATTTATCACATTCATTTCTATCCTGTTAAATGTTGCATTTATAATCAATACTAATATCACGATATTCTTTTTTATTCGTTTTTTTCAGGGGTGTGTAGTCGCTTGTTTATCAGGAAGTATGTTGGTGATTATACCAACTTTTTTAAGGCCGGAGCATGGCCGCGCAATAGGCTCAACTGTATTTTACGGTACGGTATTAAGCAGCAGTGTGCTATTGGGGCTCATCGCTTCGGCAGTTACACTCAACTCCGATTTTACAAACCTCTATTATTACCTCATTATTTTCCAGGTTCTTGTTATACTGGTGGTGTTATTTGGTTTCAATGTTCAGTCAAAAATTCGTAAGTACCCTTTATACCAGATTGATTGGGTAGGTACTGTCTTCTTTATTATGGGATCGGTTGGTCTGGCTTACACCATTGTATATGGTTCAAAGTACTACTGGTTCACAGATATCCGCATTCAGCAATCAACAATGATTACTGTTGCCGGTGCGGTATTATACCTCTGCAGACAATACCTGGTTAAAAGGCCACTTATCGATTTAAAGGTATTCAAATACAAAAAATTCTGGATGGGCCTGATATTGCTGGCACTTTACTACGGCTCAAAAGAAAGCATTAATATTATTTATGGTTATACCATATCTGTTTTGCAATGGAGTTCGACACAGGAGATGATCCTGGGGCTTTGTAATGTTGGCGGTTTAATTACTTTCATGATCATCACTGCACAGATTCTTATACGAAAAAAAGATGCCACCATATACTTCCTGATTGCCGGGTTCACCATGTCATTAGTATACCATCTGTGGATGTATTTGATCTTTACTCCTGATCTGGCATTTAACGATCTGATATTGCCGATGTTTTTTCAGGGTGCCGCCTCTGGGATACTTTTCGTTCCAATTATGATATTTACCCTTACTGCTGTACCGGCCACAACTGGTTATACCGCGTTAATAATAGCAGCCTTTACCCGCTTCACTTCGTTATTGAACGCCAGCGCCGGGTTTTACAATCTCCAGCTTTACTTCAACCAACTTTTTAAAGAAAGTTTTTTGTTTCATCTTACCATCGTCGATGATCAGGTGAATGAACGCTTAAAAAGTCTTAAACAATTGTTTGCAAGCAAGGGGTTTTCTGCAGACCAGGCCGCCGCCGCAGCGAACGCCTCATTGGCGAAGACACTCGGAATGCAAAGTCAGCTGCTTACCAACCGGGCCATATTTTTGTTTATAGCTACTATTATAGCGGTTATACTGGTGCTTGTGCTAATAACCCTGGCAGTTAATGCGGTAAAAACAATTCTTAACACCAAAAAAAATGTTGTTGCCGGGGAAAACATTCAGTTAACTAATGTGGCTACCTGATAAGTTGTCATAACATTCCCTGTTTACTATAAAACTAAGAGAATGCGTGGCCATTTCTAAACATTGATTTTTGCTTTTATCAAATCCGTAATAAATAATACCGCTAAACGATTGAAAAATGAAAAAAAAGAGGTCAATTATCAACAAGCAACTCTGGAGTTCCTTTATAGCGTTGTCAGGATACTTTTTCGAGTCGATTACAGTAAAGCGTGTGAATGGCGCTGATTTTTTCACGAAAATTAAATATCTGGCTCTTAAGGCCCGAATAGAAAAACTAAAGGAGGGGACACCAGGGCAATGGGGCAATATGCGGGTAGAACAAATGCTGCACCATGTTAATCTGTCCATGGGTAGTGGGCAAGGCTTTTATGATTTACCTGATGAAAGTTATTTTTTTTCCAGGACCATTATCAAATGGATAGTGATCAATTTATATAATGCCCAACCAAAAGGCCTCCGGTTACCTTTATGTATGGCAATTTCGCCCGAATCAAGGTTTGATTTTGAAGATGAAAAGAAACAACTGCTCAAAATACTTGACGCCGCCAGCAACGCTACCCTGCAGAGTCAGTGGAATCCGCATTGCTATTTTGGACCACTAACGGTAAATCAGTGGGGTAAACTCTGCTCCATGCATCTGGATTATCACTTAAGGCAGTTTTCGGCGTAACGAAGCGCATTTTGTGTTATTTGCTAAACCTGCAGCGCAAGTTCTTATAGTGAATGTTGTGATCAGATGTGTTGAAGTTTTATTGCCGCACGCGGATTTGTGCGGGCTTTTTTGATGAATGGCAAAAAAGTTTCCGTTTTATCCTTTCTATGTCAATATGAAAATGATTAATCAATGAAAGCTTACTGCGTAAATATCTTTGTAATCAAATTATAACGGTATGAAAAATACTTACCAGCGAGCTCAGCTTTACCTCCGATTGGCCTTAGGCATCGGGTTTATTTTACCGGTGGCCGACCGCCTGGGCTGGCTCGGCCCTGCTGGCCGAAACTTTGTGGATTGGGGAAACTGGGAAAACTTTGTGACTTATACCAATAGCCTTATGCCTTTTTTTAACCGTTCAATGGCAGGCATTTTGGGTTTTATAGCTACAATAGGCGAAGCCGGTATTGGGTTGTTATTTCTGATCGGATTTAGGATTAAAGAAGCGGCTATGTGTGGTTTCTTGCTTTTGCTTTCCTTTGCTCTTTGTATGGCCGTGTTTTTAGGAATAAAATCGCCTTTTAACTATTCCGTTTTTACAGATAGCGCTGCATGTTTGTTGCTGGCACTACTCCCAACACACCGCTGGAGCATTGATTACCATATAGAGAAAATGACGGAATTCTCAATGTGATTTGTTCAATGCTTCACAAATACTTATCAGCGCAGCTACAAAAGTGAAAAAAGTTGATATGATCAATATGCAAACAATTAAAATCAATACAATTATGAAACAATTTAAAATTGATGGCAGGCGGTGCATGCTTGCAATAATTATGCTGTTCACTGGCGTTTCTGCGTATTCGCAGACCCAACAAACAGTTGGCGATAGCACAAAGTACATGGCCACTGCCCATAATGTTATATTGACACAGCTGCTTAAAGAAAAAGGGTTTACCAATAAATCTGTGGAAATGATGGTTGTTGATTTTCCGCCAAGAAGTAAATCGCCCGCTCACAGGCATCCTTGTCCTACATTCGGCTATTTAATTTCAGGCGAAATAGTCTCTGTTTTTGAAGGAAAAACCTACCATTACAAAGCAGGTGATTCATTTTATGAAACGCCCTACGGCCTTCATAGTGATGCCAGAAATGACAGTTTTACCCAACCGGCAAAATTACTTGTGGTGTATGTTAAAGACAGTGATAAACCAACGGTGATTCCGGCAGCACATAAAATGTGATAAGTAGAACAAAAAGAATATTTCTTGAGTTTGATATGCGCTTTTGAGCTATTGTATTAACACCCATATGTTTGACAGGTAGTTACGATATTTCGTAGCTATTTTTTTTGATATGATATTTCGTAACTTATTACGGTAGATTAATTTTTAACTATTTGATATTTAATGTTTTATGATTGTGGTATGGATTTAGTTGAAAAGTACTATAACTGCATATGGACCGAATAAGAAGACTACTAATAGCCATTTTTTTGCAATTATACATATTTACAATGTTCAGGAACCGCCTTATCTTTTGTCAGTATATCATCCCCATTGAGGCTCAACCATTCTTGGGTAATTTACTATTAAGAAAAATTTTAGCTGATCTTAATATTTGTAAAATTTATAGCAATAAGGGATGTATTCAGATCCAGGCGAGCCGAATTTTTGCGGCCAATTGATCGGGGCAATTAACTTTAAAAGTTATGTTGAAAATACTACTCATCTCCCTTGTTTTATTTGCATTATCGTTTCATGCAGTTTGCCAAACCCTCGAGGATGAGTCCACTCAAGATCTATTGGGGAAAATTAGCCGTAGTGAGCCCGATACCATCAAGGTACAGTTACTGCTGGCTTTAAGCAAAAAACTTGTCTTAAGATCCGGTGCAAACAAAGGTGACATTGATAGCGCGACTATTCTTTTGAAGCAGGCAGAAAAACTAAGTGCCAATTTGGGAAACGTCAAAAGTCAAGGCCGTTGCCTTCTTATAGCTTCGCTAATTGCAAATAAAAAAGGTAAGAATGATATTGGATTAACATTATCGCAAAAGGCCTTGTCGTTATTCACAAAAATAAAGGATTTGAAAGGTGTGGCAGATGCTTACATAATTATTGGTCAACATTATGGCAATACAGACAGCGCCCTGGAACAAAAAATATTTTATTATAAAAAAGCTATTGATGTTTTTCTAAAGTTGAAAGAAAAGGAGCGTGCTGCTACTACACTTATTGATTTGGCAGACCTCCAACAACAACAAGGAAAAGTCGACGAACCGCTTGCAAATCTTAACGCGGCGCTATCAATTTACCAATCTATTGGTTATAAAAAATTACAGGGCCTTTATAGCCTAATGGGAGATAATTATACATTTCAAGGTGATGTGGTGAACGGATTAAAGTATGGTTTACTTGCTGTTGAGACAGCCGAAGAACAGCAGGACAAGACACTACAATTATGCACAATATATAATCGGGTAGCTATAACTTATTTCAATTTTCAAAATTATACCCGGGCATATCAGTATTTAAAGCTGGCGTTTACCATAGCCAGGAAATATCAGGATGAAAATTATATTGATGTGGTTGGTCGTAATATGGCTCAAGCCTTATATTATATGAAAAGGTATTCCGAAGCTCTTTCTTTGTTAAAAAGTATGGCATCCATGGGGTTTTATAAACAACCAGAGAGGCGAATCAACCTTTTTTATGGATTTTTATATATTTATCTTGGTTTGGGGGACTATCAAATGGCCAAAGTTTATGCCAATGAATTGGAGGCTTTGCTATTTAGCAAAGGAAATGTGAAGCCTGGCGGCCAGGTAGGATTTATTTTAATTAAATATTATGTGGAAACACGCCAATATAGGCGTAGCTATCCGTTAATAAAAGAATATTACAACCAATCAAAACAAGCAAACTTTTGGCTTGGGATGAGTAGAGCACAACTACTGTGGTTTAAAGCAGATTCTGGCCTTAGTAAATATTATAGTGCGATAAAGCATCACCAATTATATAAGACCTTCGCAGATTCTAACTTTAATGAACAACGGAATAAACAAACGTCGTTATTACAGGTACAATTTGAAACTCAGAAAAAGAATAATGCGTTGCTGTTACAAATGAAAAATATTGATTTGCTGAAAAAGCAATCGCAATTGCGGCAAATTCAGTTTCAACAAGCACAGCTAAGCCGTAACTGGACAATAATCGGATCTTTGTTGTTGTTGTTATTATTAGGCCTTGTTTACAGCCGTTACCGGCTAAAAGAAAGAAACAATGTACAATTACAAATTAAACAATCTGAAATTCAATTCCAGAATAAGCTATTGGAGAACCTTGTAATAGAAAAGGATTGGTTATTGAAAGAGGTGCACCACCGTGTAAAGAATAATTTGCAAATAGTGATGAGCTTGCTGAATACCCAATCTGCTTACTTGAAAAACCTTGACGCGCTTGAAGCTATTCGAGAAAGTCAGAACAGGGTACAGACAATTTCATTGATCCATCAAAAATTATATACTGGTAGTAATGTGGCCAGTATTGATATGGCTGCTTACGTTTCTGACCTTATAAAATATCTCGGAGATGTTTTCAATGTTAATGCCCGCAGGATCCGTTTTGAGCAATTAGTTGACGCTATGGAAATAGACTTAGCTCAGGCTGTTCCAATCGGACTCATTTTGAACGAAGCTATAACGAACGCTATAAAATATGCGTTTAGCAAAGTAGGCGGCAAAATAATTGTAGCACTCCAATCTATCGGGAATAATTCTGTTGTACTTACCGTATCAGACAATGGTAAGGGATTACCAAAAGATTTTGATGCCAAATTAGCCAGCTCTTTAGGTATGGAAATTATGAAGGCATTGAGTAAGCAGTTGGACGGAAATTTTCAAATAAAAAGTGAACTTGGTGCTACCGTCACGATAGTTTTTCAGTTGCAGAATGTTCTTTCTGCTAATACGGTGTCCCGCTTCCCTTGAGTTTTTGACTTGGGCATAAAACAATCCGATATTTTCAATGATACAATCCGGATCAACTGAGAAACGGAATTGTTTGGGCTCTAAAAAATGCTTGAAAAAGGCAGCAAGTTCTGTTTGAGATATTTTATGTTCAGGGTTAAGGGCGGATTTGTAATGTCCCTAAATGGGTTTGATAACCAATGCCTTATGAGTTGGATGATTGTTTACGCACTGTAATATATCAAGTTCAGGCAAAGCGATATTGAATAAAGAAATTAGACCTGATTATCCGGCTAAAACTAAACCAATTACATAAGGCCTTTATGCATTATTTGCGCCAGCCAGGTTATTTTGCTTTCAAATTGCGGAAACTTTCCAAAAAGAATAATTTCCTGATCAAAGCACTTGAAAACACTTTGTAAGGTTTCCGCCAAAAACTGGCTGTCTTCCTCATTTAGTTCTGCTATTTCCTTGTTTTCCAATGCCCAGCTGATCATGAGTTTCACCACCAGAATCTCCTCTTCAGACATAATGCGGGATTGCATGATCAACAGCGAGGGATCCTGCCTCATGTCTTCTATAACCAGCTTGTATTTTAAAACGACTTCACGCAGGCGTTTGATCTTTACCTCGTTAAATGATTCTATATTGGCTGAAAAAGAACGTCGTTTGCTTATCGTGGCTTTGCTTTCCTCCAGGCATTGGGAAAATATTTTGTGACATAAAGCGTCAAGCACCTCTGTTTTATTCTTAAAATAATGATAAAGCGTACTTCGCCCTTTTTTGCATTCATTTGATATATCCTGCATAGATACCCTTACAAAGCCGTAACGCTCAAACACCGCATCCGCTGCCGCGATGATCTCTTCCCTTATGCTATCGTTTTGATCTGATTTCATGATTCGACAAAAATACAATTTTTGTTTGTGGCTTTTTTGCCAATTATAAGCTTAGCTGAATATGCGAATTATTAATATGACACAATTATTAAAAATATCATAAAAACAAATAACGTATATTTGTCGAAGATATTTGGACTTGCTATTTAATCAGATGCGATTTCAAAATAAGAGTAAAAGTTAAATATTAAGTTCATTTTTTAATTTTTATAGCTCAGTACAATCAGTTGCGGGATTAATAAACAATGAAATAACAATCGACATAAATACAAATAATGTTCAATTTAATTATATGAAAATCAAACTTACACTTGCAGGAGCGATGATGGCCGCTATCTGGATTTCCGGCTGCTCAGGTAAAAAAGAGCAAAAGAACGGGCCGGACACTTTAGCAGTAAACGTATTCAATTTGAGTGCGGATTCCATGTCAACCGGCGACAGGATCATTTACGACGGAACTCTTGAAGCTGAAAAGACAATTGATTTAAGTTTTCAGGTTTCCGGAACTATCCTGTCATTCCCGGTACTAACTGGCGATTACGTTAAAAAAGGACAACTGGTAGGTGCTGTAGATGAAACGGTATACCGCAACCAGTATAATGCGCAGCTGGCTCAGGCTAAACTTGCCGAAGAAAATTACACCCGTATCAACGATGTATTTAAAAAAGGCAGCATTTCCGAAATAAAAATGCTGGAGGCAAAATCAAATTATGAACAGGCAACTTCCGCAGCCCGCGCAACTTACCAGAATATAGCCCATACACACCTTTATGCACCAGTAAGCGGGTATATTGGTGAAAAGAAAGCTGAAGCAGGTGCCGTAGCTAACCCTGGGCAGTCGGTTTTGCAGTTGCTGGATACCCGTTCGGTGAAGGTGCTGGTTGCAGTGCCCGAAAGTGAAATCAACCACTATAAAGCAGGAACCCCGGCTACGGTAAAAATTGATGCCTTAGGGGATCAGCCTTTGCAAGGCAAGGTATCTGAAGTTGGCGTTTTAGCGCTTAACGGCAGCGCTAATTATAACCTTAAAATATCGCTGGCCAATAACGATATGAAGTTAAGACCAGGCATGCTTTGTAAAGTGATATTTAACAAAACTGCCGGCACTGTCGCCTCCTCTAATATTAAAGAAGTTATTGTACCCGTACAGGCTGTGCAGGTAGATGATAAAGGGACTAACTTCTTATTCATTATGAACGCTCAAAATAAGGCAGTGCGGAAAGATGTAATTACCGGTCAGCTTTACAGTAATGGTATTGCCATCCAATCCGGACTTGCCGGAAATGAGCAGGTGATCACCTCCGGTTATCAGAAACTTGCCGATCAAACCCCTGTAATTGTCAGTAAATAAGCCCATATCATGAAAAAGAACTCAAATTTAATTGAATGGGCAATGGAGTACCATGTATTCCCGCTTGCGCTTTCGGCCATACTCGTACTGCTTGGTTTATCCGGGCTTTTCAATATGCCACGAAACGAATTTCCGGATTTCACCATCAGGCAGGGTCTCATCGTAGGGCAATACCCCGGCGCTTCATCAAAACAGGTAGAAGAGCAGCTGACAAAAAAAGTAGAAGAATACCTTTTTAGTAATAACGAAGTTAACAAGAAAAAAACTTACTCCTTTTCGCGGGATGGCGTAATGTACATCTTTGTGGAGGTAGCGGATAACCAAAATGCTATCCAAACCAAAGCGTTTTGGAACAAAATCAAAAACGGGATGCTGATCCTGCAAAGCCAGCTTCCTAAAGAAGTTAAAGGCTTCTATATCGATAGTGATTTCGGTAATACCTCTGCCATGCTCTTGTCTGTAGAATCCAAGACACGGCCCTATAAAGAACTGCTCCGTAATGTAGAAGACATAGAGGCAGAACTGAGGCAGGTACAGGATGTTGCCAAGATATCCCATACCGGCAACCTGAACGAGCAGATCACCGTTTATGTAGATAATAATAAACTGCTGCAAAAGGGGATATCGGTCAATAATGTGATGCAGGTGCTGCAAAATGAAGGCGCTATTAACGCCACCGGTAAAGTAGAAGGAAAGGTGGTAGATGAGCCTATTCATTTAAGCACCTATTATAAAACCGAGGCCGAACTTGCCGAACAGATCATCCGGCAGGACGCTAACGGCAATTCGGTGCGCCTTCGTGATGTAGCTAGCCTGAAACGTGAATATGACGAGCCGGACAGCTATGTAACATCAAACGGTACCAAATCTATCGTGATATCGCTGGAAATGATCACCGGCAAAAACATCGTGCAGTTTGGTAAAGAACTGGAAGAACACATCGAAAAAGTAAAGCAGCGCCTGCCGCCCGATATTCAACTGGTAAAACTGGCCGATCAGCCGGAGGTGGTGGATGATTCGATCAGCCACTTTATGAAAGAGTTTGCTTTTGCGCTTATCGGCGTGGTGTGCGTTGCCTTACTCTTGCTTCCTTTTAGGGTTGCCGCGGTTGCAGCCGCAACTATACCGATTACCATAGCCGCAACGCTGGGTATTATGTATATGACCGGTATAGAACTGGACACCGTTACGCTTGCAGCGTTGATTGTGGTACTGGGGATTGTGGTTGATGACCCTATTGTGGTAATTGATAACCACGTAGAAAAGCTGGACCACGGCATGTCTGTTTGGGATGCCGCCATTAGCAGCGCCAAGGAATTGTTTCCATCAGTGTTTACTGCTACGCTGGCCATATCAGCAACCTTTGTACCACTGGCATTTTTTATGACCGGTACGGCAAAAGATTTTATCCGCCTGTTCCCGGTAACGATCATGATCGCTTTGACACTGTCGCTGATCATCTCCATGATGGTGGTGCCGTTTTTCAATACGCTGTTCATCAAAAAAGGCTTGCTGCATAATAAGGCGGATGAAAAAAGATCTTTCCTGGATCGATTACAGGATTTCTTTAATAACCATATCGGCAATTCCATGAAACATTACAAGCTAACCGTATTTTTTGCGGTGCTGTCGGTAGTGATCGGCATAGGGATTATGGGAGTACTGCCGCAACAGTTGTTTCCTAAAGTAGAGCGAAACCAATTTGCAATGGAGATCTACCTGCCATCGGGCTACAGGCTTTCGCAAACGGATAGTGTGGTGAAGGGAATGGAAAAGATATTAAAGCAGGATAAACGTATTCTTAATTATACCAGCTTTATCGGCAGTAGTTCACCGCGTTTCCACTCGGTATATGCGCCAAATCTTCCATCAAAAAATTATGCACAGATCCTGATCAAAACAGTATCTGAAGACGCAACCGCAGAGGTAATTGTTGACTATCAGCATAAATACAGTAACCTGTTTCCGGCTGCTTATGTTCGGATGAAACAATTAAACATGATCAATGCGCTGGCACCTATCGAGGTAAGGATCAGCGGAAATGATATTTCAGCCTTAAAACAGGTAGCTAACCAGGTTTTAGCCATTGGTAAAACGCATAAACAGGTTACCTGGGCCCGGACAGATTATAACGAGATCCAGCCAACCCTTAAAATAGATGTAAAAACAGCGGAAGCTGCACGGCTTGGATTAAGCAAGAGTGATATCGCCAACGCAGTAGCCATGCATTCAGAAGGTATTACAGCAACACAAGTTTGGGAAAACAATTACGCCATAGATGTAAAGATAAAATCGCCTAAAGCGTCCCGGAGTGACCTTTCAGCCCTGCGTGACCTGAATATCGTAGCCCCACAAACTAAATCCCTGATCCCTTTAAGGCAGGTTGCAGACGTAAACCCGGAGTGGAATGATGGCCAGATTGCCCGCAGAAACAGTGTACGTACGCTGACAGTACGTATGGACGTAACCCAGGAAGCTGTTGCCAATGCCGTATTGCTGGAACTGCAACCGGCCATCGAAAAAATAAAACTTCCCGCCGGCGTTGACCTGCGTTACGGGGGCGAACTGGAATTGCAGGGAGAGAACCAGGGCCCAATGGGTATCGCGCTTGGTGTAAGTATCATATTGATATTCCTGATTTTATTATGGCACTTTAAACACCTTAAACATGCCCTATTGAGTATTACCACTATGCCATTAAGCTTATTGGGTGCCTCTTTTGGCCTTTTTATTATGGGCTATCCCTTTGGCTTTACGTCATTCCTCGGTTTACTTGCGCTCTGCGGAATTGTAGTTCGTAATGGTATCATCCTGATAGATTTTGCGGAAGAACTACGATTACATGAGGGTAAATCTGTTTTTGAAGCTGCAAAGCTTTCTGCCGAACGCAGGATGCGGCCAATCTTTTTAACCTCTTCGGCAGCGGCTGTGGGTGTAATACCGATGGTGATCAGCAGGTCATCCTTATGGGGGCCGTTGGGTACTGTGATCTGTTTCGGGTTACTGTTATCCATGTTGCTGACTCTATTCGTGCTGCCAACGCTATACTGGCTGTTCTTCCGCAAGGAGGATCAAAAGCATCCGGAAAGCAAAACACCGGAACTTGTAACTGCATAAGCTCATTATCATGAAAACATTCCTATTATCAATATTCACTTTTACATGTCTGCAGGCCGGGGCCCAGCAGCATATCATATCCCTGCAGGAAAGTAAACAGGCTGCCATAGCCTACAGTTACGCTTTAAAAAATGGTGAGCTGAGGATAAGCTCTGCAAAAACCGATGTGGCTGCAGCCAAGTCAGATTATCTCCCATCGGTCAGCGCAACCGGGGTGGGTTTATTCGGGTTTAAAGACTTCGTATCGGCCGCGCCGCCATTATTGGAAAAAGGTATCAATAACTTTTACCTGTTTGGCGTAACCGGTACGGAGTCTCTGTATGCTGGCGGCAAAATTAAAACGGGTAACCAGTTAGCGGCATTGCAGCTACAGGTTAGCCAGATCAGGAAAAAACAGTCAGCAGATTCTGTAATATTGCTTACCGAGCAGAAATACTGGAACCTGGTAAACATACAGGAACAACAGAAAACCATACAGGTCAATGAAACATTGCTTAACGCAGTACTAAAAACGCAGAAAGATATGCTGGCATCCGGATTGATTGCCCGGAACGATCTGCTCAAAGTAAAAGTTCAGCTTAGCCAGTTGCTGGTTAATAAAAGCAAGCTGCAAAATGGCCGCCGGGTGGCCCTGCTGGATTTTTCTATGTACACCGGCATTGCCTTTGATTCACTCATGGTGATGCAGGACACCCTTAATAAAAACGGCACCCCTGTATTGCCTTCCTTGCAGCCCGATACCAATTTGGCCCGCAATGCCAATTATCAGTTATTAACCAAACGCATAGTGGGTGAAAAACTACAGACCCGGTTAGCGGGTGCCGACAACCTGCCGAGCCTGGCAGTCGGTTTAAGTGCATCGCAGACGGGATCGATCAACAGCGGGATCGGGAGTAATTTTGCACCCGCCAGTTTTGTCACTTTAAGTATTCCTATCTCCAGCGGTTTATGGGGCCGGGGTAAGCAAAAGATGCAGAAGCAAAGGATCAATGAGCAAATAGCTCAAAATGATTTCCGGGATGGACAAAACCAGCTGACAGTGGGCATAATACGCTATTGGTATGATATGCAGGACCAGCTTACGCAGATCAGCTATGCAAAAGACAACCTGGAACAGGCTACCGAAAATCTGAAAGTTAACCAGGATAATTACAAGGCTGGTTTGGCCACCATTTCTGAGGTACTGGATGCTCAGACTGCTTACCAGCAGGCATCAAGCACAGTTGCTACCGCATTTGCCGATTTTTATGTAAGGTCAGCGGTATATAATTATGTTACTGCGAAAACAGAAAATCAGCCCTGAAGCCAGCTTAAGAAACAGTATCCTTGAAGCGTTAGCCGTCAACAACTAAAGCAACCGGAATGGTAGATAAAAGAAAACGTCTGATTGATATTGCTATAGAGCTTTTTATCAACCATGGTATCATCAGTGTAACGATGGATGAACTGGCAAGTACTGCCGGTATGTCAAAGAAAACCGTTTACCAATGTTTTGCCAATAAGGGAATCCTTGTCGAAGCTGTTGTTGACCAGCTGATAGGACAATCTAAAAATATCATCAGCTCAAATACCGACGCCTCGGATGACCCGGTGCAGGAGTTGGTTCTTCAGCAAGGTCTTTTTAAACATTTGATCGTCTTACGGTACCTTTTTAACGACATGATGTTGAAAAGGTACCCGAGGGCCATGAAAGCGTTCCATGAATTTAAAATCAATCACCTGAAGACGGTTATTGAATCAAATTTATCAAATGGCATTGCAGTGGGATTGTACCGGACTGGTCTGGATGTGCCGGCCACTGCGGGCATCTATATATCGGTAGCAGACTTTTACCTGTTTAATAATACTGTAAGAACCCCGGCTGATATATTTGAAGCGCTCCAGTTATTTATAAACGGCATAATTACCAATGACGGGCGTCGTGTTCTCGCAAATTATAATAAGTAAAAGCAAACGGCTCAGTTTATAACCTGTTGTTAAGCAGATTATTCAGGTAGCGCCACTTCAATTAATTTTCAGGATCACCCTGATTGTCATCCTCCTATCATAAAGAATATAATATACTAAAAAGTCTGTTTAATTAAACTTTTTAGTATATTTTAGTATCGTAAAATCTATTGACATGCTTACTAAAGCCGAAAGAACAAAGCAATTCATCCTGGAAACAGCAGCGCCTATCTTTAATCAGAAAGGAATATCCGGCGCTAATATAGACGACGTGCTTGCTGCCACAAAATTGACTAAAGGATGCCTTTACGGTCATTTTGAAGGAAAAGAAGACCTTGCCTTACAGGTTGTTGATTTCATGCTGAATACTAACGGCGAGAAAATGTTGTTAACTATCAGCAAGGGTAAAACAGCGAAGGCTAAGGTATTTGCTTTTCTCGATTTTTATAAAGATCCCTTAAATACTTACCTTAAAGGCGGATGTCCTGTATTTAACATTGCGGTGGAATCCGATGATAACTTTCCGGCAATTAAAGAAAAAATAGCTGGAGTCATCCGACATGGACAGGAATTGTTTGTGAGTATTTTAAACCAGGGCATTGCCAACGGTGAATTTTCTGACCAGCTTGATCCGGCTGTTTATGCGTTCAAAGCGGTGTCTGCAGTTGAAGGAGCCGTTGTGATGTGCAGGGCGATGAATACGGCAAAGCCAATGGCCGGTTTGCTCAGGAGCCTGAAAGCGGAGTTAGAAAGTTATGCGATATAATTTTTTTTAATATAAAATATACTAAAAGGTTTTTTTTAAACGCGAAAGCTATTTTTCGACAGCGTACTCAGTCCGCTTCCGCAGACATTATTTAGTAAAGACGACAAGCAATCAGAACGATAAAAAATATACTAAAAGGTATAAAATAAAAATTAAACAACGATGAACCAGGGCTGTAAACCTGCTTCCTGGTACAATTTAAATGCAAAACAATGAATGATCAAATAATTTTCGAGCCATATAATTTAAATGGCCTTTCTCTGAGCAACCGCATGGTAATGGCACCGATGACCCGCAGCCGTTCGGCTAATCCGGGCAATGTGGCTACAGAACTGACGGCACGCTATTATCAGCAGCGCGCTTCTGCCGGCCTGATCATCACTGAAGGAACTTATGTAAGCCGTGAAGCTGTAGGGTACCTTAATGTACCCGGAATTTATACAGCAGAACAGGTTGAAGGCTGGAAACTGGTTACAGATGCGGTGCATCAGCAGGGCGGGAAGATTTTCGCCCAATTATGGCATGTGGGACGATTATCACATCCCGATCTGCTTGACGGGGAGCTTCCGCTGGCACCATCAGCACTCAATCCCCTGGCCCAGGCTTTCACGCCCGAAGGGTTTAAGGACACGGTAGATGCCAGGGCGATGACACCGGGGCAAATTAAAAAGACCATTCATGATTTTAAACAGGCTGCCGCAAACGCCGTGGAGGCGGGTTTCGACGGTGTTGAACTGCATGCAGCCAATGGCTACCTGTTGCACCAGTTTTTCAATCTTTATTCCAATAAACGCCAGGATCAATACGGCGGCTCTATTAAGAACCGTGCGCGCATTTTATTCGACATCCTGGATGAACTGCACACGGTAATCGACATAAGGAAAGTAGGCGTAAGATTAAACCCTTCTCTTCACGGTATCCAGGGTATGATGCTCGACGAGGAAACCGTGGCTGTGCACGATTACATCGTTGCCAAATTGAATGAATACGACCTGGCTTACCTGCACCTGACCGAGCCTTTTACCGATCTATCGGGCAATCCTTGGGCTATTGAAGAAGTTGCCAAACGTTACCGCCCGCTTTATGACGGCACTATTATCATTAACCGCGGATTTAACAAGGTTACAGCCAGCCAGGTATTGAACGACGGTGATGCCGACTTGGTATCATTTGGGGTTCCCTTTATTGCCAACCCTGATCTTGTTGAGCGCTTTAAAGCAAACGCGCCGCTCAGCCAGGCCGACCCGTCGACTTTCTACACGCCGGGAGAAAAAGGTTATACGGATTATCCAACGCTAGTTCAATTATCATAGTCAGCAAAAACGATAATAAATAGAATTAACAAAAGAAATAAAACCATGCAATTAAAAGGAAAAACGGTATTGATCACAGGTGGTGCATCAGGTATCGGGCTGGAAGCAGCAAAACAATTTTTAGCCAATGGCGCAAATGTCATCATCACCGGCAGAAACCAGGAAAAGTTAAATGAAGCAAAGAAACTGTATCCTGCTATCACGGCCATTAAAAGTGATGTGTCGGATGCGGGTGACGCCCAAAAGCTTTTAACCCAAGTACAGCAACTGGGCGGTATAGACATTTTATATAATAACGCAGGAGTGTTAACTGCCCCTATCAACCTGGGAATAGTAAATGATCAGCATATTGAAGACGCGGCGTATGAAATGAACGTCAATTACCTGGGGGTGATCCGGCTTAATAACCTTTTCCTCGATATGCTGAAATCAAGGGCGGAAGGCGCCATTATCAACACAACTTCCATACTCAGTTATGTTCCATCATTACTGGAAGCAACTTACTCGGCTTCTAAAGTAGCATTGCGGTTTTACACAGAAACACTTAGAAAGCACCTGCAAATTATAAACAGTAACCTGAAAGTATTTGAACTTTTGCCTCCTGTTGTGGCTACAGAAATGACGGCTGAGAGGAACGGCAAAAAAATGACTACAGAAGGTTTGGTAAAAGCGCTTATTGCAGGTATCAAGAAGGATCAGTTTACCATCCGTGTAGGTGATACAAAAGCATTGTATATCGTCAACCGGCTTTTTCCAGGAATTGCTTTTGGTTTGGTTAATCCCAAGAAAAGTTACGGGCTATTACAATCGTAGAAACCATTCTCATCAAACATATAAAATAAAAAAATGAAAGCATTCATTATAGACAAGTACAAAAGCAAGGATGGCGGACGCATCGGGCAAATGCCTGTACCGGAACCACAGGCAGATGAAGTATTGGTGGAAGTACATGCTGCCGGTATCAACCTCTTGGATTCCAAAATCAGCAACGGGGAGTTCAAACTCATTTTACCGTATAAAACCCCGTTTGTTTTGGGCCATGATGTGGCAGGTATTGTGACCAGGGTTGGGGCCCGGGTGCAACAATTTAAAGTTGGGGACGAGGTTTATGCGCGACCGGCAGATCATCGGATTGGAACTTTTGCGGATTTTATTGCTGTTAAGGAAGCTGATTTAGCGCTTAAGCCGAAAAGGCTGAGCATGGAAGAAGCCGCATCTATCCCGCTGGTGGGCCTGACCGCCTGGCAGGCACTGATCGAAAAAGGGAACCTGAAAAAAGGGCAAAAAGTATTCATCCAGGCAGGCTCCGGTGGCGTGGGCACATTTGCCATTCAACTGGCGAAACATTTGGGTGCTACCGTAGCTACTACTACAAGTGGAGCTAACACCGAGCTGGTTAAAAGCCTCGGAGCAGATGTGGTTATCGACTATAAGAAAGATGACTTTGAGAAAGTGCTGCATGGGTACGACCTGGTTTTGAATAGTCAGGATGGAAAGACGCTCGAAAAATCGTTGCGCGTATTAAAACCGGGTGGAAAACTCATCTCGATCTCTGGCCCGCCTGATCGGGACTTTGCAGAAGAAATCGGGGCCCCCTGGTACGTAAAATTAATCATGCGCCTTTTGAGCGCGGGAGTAAGAAAAAAAGCCAAACAGCTTAATGTGGGCTTTTCCTTTCTGTTTATGAAGGCGAGCGGAGCCCAGCTAAAGGAGATCACTTCTCTTATAAATTGCGGTACTATCATACCTGTTGTAGATAAAGTTTTTCCATTCGAATCGATCCAAGAAGCAATCACTTATGTTGAAAGCGGACGGGCCAAAGGAAAAGTCGTTATTAAAATTAAATAAAGTTGCCGGTTGTTCAACACAATGTTTTAAACCCAGAAGTGAAATATACAGCTGTACCCTTGAAACTAAAGGGTACTAAGCTGAATATCAGGAGATACGTTGGTATGTCTTTATTTGGCCTGACAAGTGCCTGGGAAAGGGCAAAGTAATGCAATAGCGACAATGTATGCTTTACCAGTGATGAGAAATCAACTGACGCATTAACAGGTAGTGTGCTCAAACGTTTAATTACAGCGGCTCAGCATTTTGCCGCTCCTTCATAATGCAACAACCTTAACGCTTATACATGAGAAAGATAAAGGGCTATCAGCAATCTTTGCTGCGACCTGGTTTAAATTGATACTATGACAGAATCGTAGAACGTGTTATACGCAAAGGTGTTATGAGCGTCTTGTTCTTCCTGCAATACCCTTTTCATTTTGCTATTTATCAATTACGGAAAAGGAGTAATTTCCAGATCCCACTTCAATGAGCGCTTTGCCATTTTCAAATCTTAAAAGTTTTATATTTTTATTGGTGCTTATGCGTTTACCACTTTCCCTGATTAAACTATTTTTTTTGGCCGGTAAATAAATAATTGCGCTGGCATTAACCGGGATAGTTGTGTTCATATAAAACGTAGCGGTTGTTTTTTTCCATTCGTTACTAATATTACCATACGGGGATTGATAATTTACTTTCACCTCGTCTACATCACCTACCGGCTCGGGGCGAATGATGATATGGCGAAAACCTATTGATCCGGTGTCTGTCCTGACGCCCCCAAGGCCACTGTAAAACCATTCCATTAAATGGCCCAACATAAAATGGTTATTGCTGGATATGCGGTTCCCTTGCCATGATTCGGTAAGTGATGTCGCTCCCTGCGCAATCTGGTAACCATAACCCGGCACATCTGATCTGTTATTCATATCAAATATCACGTCGGATCGGCCCGCGTCATCCAATACCCTTAATAAATAGCGGTAACCAATATCTCCCGCTGTAATTCCGTTGTTATGGTTACGAATATCCTGTACAATGTTGGCCACCACCTTGTTTTTATACCCGGGCGCAACCAGTCCCATATATACCGACATGGCGTTTGCCGCCTGGCTACCTGTACCGTACTGGCTTGTTTGCGGATTAAAAAACGTTTTGTTGTAAGCCATTTTTACCTCGGTGCCTAAAGCAGCATATTTTTTTTCATCTTCGGGCTTGTTTAGTAAACGGGCAATTTTTGATAGCAGTGTTAAATCATAATAATAAATGGCGGTACTGGTTATTCCTGATGGCGTTAACTGCGATGGCCCCAAATCCCTCGGCCCTATATCATACCAATCGCCAAGACCAAAGTACAGGATATGGCCCTTTGATTTTTTTTCAAGGTAGGCAACATAACGGGTCATCATATCATAACTTTCCTGCAATATTTGTTTATCACCATACCATTGGTAAACATAATAAGGCAAAATAATACCGTTGCTTCCCCATTCCGGCGAATCGCGGAAACCACCACCAAACTGCACAAACTCGGGCGCTATATCTGGTATTAAGCCATCTTTGGTTTGCGCGTTTATCATATCCTTTATCACTTTGCGGCAAAGCGTAGCTATATCGTAGTTATAATGTATTGAGCTGCCAACCAGGTGCGCTTCTTCCAGCCAACCAAGTTTTTCCCGGTGAGGGCAATCGGTAAAAACACTGGCTGTATTGCTTTTTATAGCCCAATCAATCAGCTTAAATATTTTATTAAACAATTCATTTGTACAGTTGAATGATCCTATTGTAGCAGCGCTATTGCGGGTATGGAGGCTCTTGATTTCTACTATGGCAGGCAGTTGCGAACTCCCGGCCTGGTCTGCAGGCACTGCGCCTTCAACCTGAACATAGCGGAAACCATAATACATAAACTGCGGATGCCATGTTTCTGTACCCTGCCCGTTAAGCGTATAATTAAAATAAACAGGGCTTCCAACGGGTGCCTGCATAACCAATCCGTTATCATCCAATAACTCGGCAGGTGTAATTTTTATAACAGCTCCACGCTTGCCTTTTACCGTTATTTGCGGAATGGCCGATGCATTTTGACCCATATCATATACCCAAACCCCTGGCTTGGGTTGTGTGATTTTTTTAACTGTAAACTGATCAAATATCTTTAACGGCTCCTCTGCCTGTGCTTCAAGTACCGGCGGACCAGATACCACAACCGCTTTTCTATACTGCGTATCATTAAAGCCCGTTTTATTCCAACCCTCGCGGTATAAGGTGGCATCATAATCCTCGCCGCCATAAATGCTCGAAAACGTAACGGGGCCGGGAGCAGTCTTCCAGGTTTCATCACTCACCATATTCTCTGTTGTACCGTCTTTGTATTCAATTAATGTACGGCATATCATTTTGGGATAGCCGTAAGCACCCTTCAGTTTATGATAGCGCTCGCCGGGGATGTAATAAAAGCCATTCCCCAACATCACTCCAAACACGTTATTGCCTTTTACAAGGTTGTTAGTAATATCAAAAGAAACGTATAAAGCATGCTTATCATATTGGGTCCAACCTGGATCTAAAAAATGGTCGCCAACCTTTTTGCCATTGATACTCAAATCAAACTGACCAAGGCCGGTAATAAATATAGTCGCCTTTTTAATTTCCTTGTTTACGCTAAACTCCTTGCGCATTAAGGGTAAAATATCTTTGCCTTTATTCCACCTGCTATCATCCGGGTTAGCTATTGCGGGCACAATACGCAATGAATCGGGGATTTTTTCATAGGCTATCCATTTTGCACCCTTCCAGTCACCGGCAGTTAATAAACCCATTTGCCATTCTGAAGGCTTGCTCCAGGCCGATGGTTTACCATGATTATCCCAAACCATCAATTTCCAGTAATAAACCTTTGCAGCTGTTAATTTTTTGCCTGAGAAAATAACTTGTATGGATTGATCGGACGCCGTCTTCCTGGTGTCCCAAATGTTTCCCTCGTTTTTCTGCAACAGCAATGGATCATCAGCAACCAATATGCGATAGGCAGTTTGTTTAACATTTTGGGCTTTAGATGACAAAAGCCAGCTAAGCTGCGGATTTGGCGTATTGATGCCCATAGGCGCATCCCTGTATTCGCACCGTAAAGCCGATACAGCGACCTGGGCGGATATTTTTAGCGAGGCAAATAGCAATAAACCACATACATAAACATTTTTAACACTTCGGCTCATATATTTTATTTATTAAAAAGAATTAAAATTATTCACTGGTAATAGTTACCGGGCCAAGCAAACCCGAGGATATCAACGGCGAGTTTTTATCAAAATAATTCCAGGTTGTAAAACAGTAACGCCCTTTTGATGGCCGGCTTTGGTTATTAAGGAACCAATCCGGGAACTCCTTTAAAAAATGACCTTCGCGATGGCCAGGCAGCCATTCTGTGTCAGCGGGTTCCTGCTCATCGCCAATGAGGCGGTTGGCCCATACATTGGTAACTTCAATTACAAGTGTATTTCCCTTTGGCTTTAGTAAATTGGCTGGTAGTTTTACGCTCCAGGGCGCGGTCCATAAAACACCCAGGTCTTTATTGTTTAAAATAACGCGGGCAAGATGTTTTACCACACCCAGGTCAAGGTATAACGAATCTGTGCTGTTGTTTAAAGGCGCATCAAATGTTTTTTTATAAACAGCTGTACCGCTAAAGTATTTAATACCCTTTTCTGGTTGTTGGGTCCAATCCTGCAACGTTTTAAAAGTCACAGGCTTTGCAGGACCACCCCATTGTTTATCAAACTTAACCTCCCACGGGCCATTTATAGCAAGGGCTTCCCTTTTCGGCAGAAAGTTTTCTTTATAGGCTGCAGTATTAGTAACTGCTTTTTTTCTGAATACTATAAAAAAACTTTGTGCTTTATCAAAATCAAGAGGGATTTCTGTGTTAACGCCATCTGCTTTAAAATTGGGTAAATCGCGCATTGTACCTGTTAATGGGTCCCACAATTCTGGCTGTATATCCATCACATTAAAGCTGCAAACGGCTTTGCCCGCATTGCGCGAAACATTGGCTACAAAATACACATCAACAAGCTTTTGCTTGCGATGAATGTACTTTACAACTATATTTCCGGTAGATTGACTTACCAAAAAATCATTTGCCGATGGTAGTGCAATTGTACCCCATTGTAATAATGCCTGGCAACGTTGCCAGTATTTGATCATGGCTTTGCCGGGTTCCCACCAGGTTTGAGTACGATCAAAGTGGGTACCCCATTCTCCCATAGTTAGTCCTGGTTTGTATTTGTCATCCCATGGCTGCTGTACAAACCGGTGTATTACCATGCGGTTTACGCCGTCGCAAAAAGCGGCATCGCCCATTGGTTTAAGCCATTCTGGTGTTTCATCCCATTTGCTATCGTGCGGATCGCCGGTGAACGCCTCAGCCTCAATAATATTCTGTCCTGATTTTCTTAACGCAGCCACAGTTGGCTGAAGCTCATAAGGAGAATATCTCCCGCCAAAAGTCCAAAACTCGGTCATTACCCGCTCTACATAAGGCATCACCTCATCCTTCCTCCAGGGGCCGCCATAGGGCTCGCATAAAAATATAAGGTTTGCTTCGCGTAGTTTTTTCGCTATAATGGCGAAGTAAACATCCCTGTACAAATCCTTTACAGTTACATTAAAATCGTTTACAAATAATGATGAATCGCGGCGGTCTGTCCCTATGATCCTGCCGGCAAATGTTGGCAGGTACTTAGTAATTTCGTACCCTCTTCTGGCAGCAAACTCCTGGCTCATTTTTGGGGTCCAGGTAGGGTAACCGGCTTCGTAGCTGTCAAAATGAACACTTTTAAAGCCTGTACCTATCAGGTCGCCAAGGTGTTTTTTTATTTCGCCCACCACGTGGTCAATATGAAAGGTTACAGCCTCCCGGCTCATTTTATCACATTCAAGTCCGGTCGCTTTCCATTGGGCGGGCTGTATTAACGTGCCGGTTGTAGTATGGCCAAACCTGTATATAATCCATTTTCCGGCTGGCACTTCCCAATTTAATTGACCATTGGGTTGCATTTTACTGGTAAGGTCTATTACTTTATCAGCAGGTACAATGCCGCTAACTGGCAGAGCCAATACAGCTATATCTTTATAGTAGGTACTTCGCGCTGCAATTTTAGGAATTTCAACAAGGCCAGTTTCCTCATTATAAACCGGGTAGGGGGTATGACCTCGTGGGTTTACTTTTGGGCGGGCGAGCTTAATATGATCAGATACTCCACCTGTTACTGTATCTGTTGACCAGCAAATTTCCTGCATCGAGTTTTCCGGAGTTATCCACGGGCCACCGCTTGATTCATAGCCAGGTCCATTAAACATCCCGAAGTCCATTCCAAGCCTTTTTGATTCTTCTGCCGCGTGACGCACCATTTTCCACCAGGGTTCGGTCCACGAAATAATTTCGGGCGTCGGGCTTTTTTTAATTTCTCCTGCCCATGGAGTAGTGGCATCTGCAAGACTAAACATCGTTGTGCTGTTAAATCCTTCTTTTTTCAATGCCTCCAGATCTTTGGTTATACCGGCTTTGCTTAGGTTAGATCCCATCCACATCCATAATACTCCAGGGCTTGCACTTAACGGAGGAGACAAAAATACCTCTGCTGGGTTGGACGATTGCTTTTGGATATTGCCGCCTGTAGTTGGTTTATCCTGCTGTGCTTGGGTGATAGATCCCCAAAAAACAAAAAATACGGACAAAAGGCATTTTAAAGGTTTAAAAAAACTCATGGAATGATTATGGGCTTAAAAAATGAACAAATTGGTTTGACGTGGAATTAAATAGGTTATTATTGGTTATAACGGTATCTGATGCCAAATCTAAGTGGATTGCAATATTTCATATTACCCATTTTGATATTTAGCTTATCTGTTTTGATAATTAGTAATCAAAATAGCATGCAGCTAAGTTAATAAGCATTCCACGTACAACAATTTGTTCAATCGCCCTTGTAAACTCTTTTTAATGATCAAGAACCAACGGGTTACTCCATCTTTTTAAAAGTTACCTTTCCAATAGTGTTAGGTTTTCCTTTTTCGGGTGCTGAAAGTGTACCTTTTAAAATGCCATTTTTGGAAACTATGTTGATCTCTCTGAAAGAGTATGCGCCTTTCTCGTAGTCAAAAGTTTCGCCATCATCGTCATATAATAAATAATGCCCTGGCTTTTCTCCATAATAGCGTACCTCCAGGTTAACCTTTTCATTTTTGGATGGCGCGTGTAACATAACCGGCATCATGGGTATAACTCCGCCATCTTTTACATAAACGGGGATCTTATCCAAACCCGGAGTAACACTAATCACTTCGCCGTTGCCTACGTATTTGCCGGTATAAAAGTCATACCACTTACCCTTTGGTAAAATGACCTTCCTGGTGGTTTCACCCGTAAACATTGGCGCTACCAGCAGGTATTCGCCTGCCATATATTGGTCTTTAATTTCTTCTGTTGTTAATTTGCCGTAAGGGTTTTCTTTAAGGTTTGTGTTATCTACACTATTTTTTTGTTCGCTATTTGCAAAGCCTGGTTCCAATGCCATGGCCTTAAAAACCGGGGTGCCTTTAAAATGGTATTTTGCAAATTCGCTGTACCAATAAGGCATCATTTTCATGCGCAGGGTTGCCAATTGTTTTACCTGGTCTGCAACTTCCGGGAATGACCAGGGTTTGGTGCCACTTGCCCACGCGTTAATCATAGCCATGGGCGAGAATATATTGGATTGAAATCTTCTCAGCCATTCTTCCCCTGTTTTGGAATCCCGGACCTCAGGAGTCCACAGCACGCCGGCGAAACCACTATTAATAAGCGCTGTAATAAAATCGCGATGATCATAATAATCATTGTAGATAACAAAAGGGAACGATGAGCCACCACCATTTGATGCCCTTACCAGCCCGAAGGTACGCTCGTTTTTTTCGTGATACATTTGCGTTACGTAACGTTGCATCATTAAACCATAGGTTTGTCGCATTTGCTCGGCGCTGTGTCCGGAGGGAAAAGTAGCAACATCGGGCCACAGGTATTCGTCTCCGCCGTCAACTTCATCAATTTTATAACCACTGATACCTATATCTATCTTATTCTTTGACATTTCGCCAAAGAAAATATTCCTGGCCTCGGGCATTGTTATATCGGCAACCGCGCCTACCCAAACACTATGCGAACCTGTATATGGCGCTATTTGCTTGTAAATAGTTGCTTCGGGCGAAATATATGGATTGGTCCACAAGTTTAATCGTATCTTCTGTTTAAGCATTCCCTGAACAAATGCACGGGGATCTGGGAAACGGGTTTTATCCCATTCAAAAGTGCATGGGTATGATTTACTTTGCCAGCCTGGTTCAAGCCCTATAAAATCAAGCGGATACCCACGCTCACTGAATGCCCTCGCTTCATTAGCTACATCGGCCGCGTTTGACAAGCGTTGTACCCGTTGTGTAAAACCAAGTCCCCAGCGCGGCGGCAGGCATCCGCCGCCGTTAAGCAGGTTGTACCGGCGCACAGCATCAAGCATGGTTGGACCTCCTAAAACATAAATTTCTACCCCTTCGGCAGGTATCAACATTTCCACGCCATCAGAGTAAGGGCGGGCCGACCAGTTTTCATTCGTATTCCTGTCCTGCACTTCGGGAGGATTCTTACTATCCGTTCTTACTGCCGAACCGGCGTAAATTTTAATATACCTTGCACTGTTTATAAAAACGCCGTACCCTTTTGATGACAAATAAAATGGCGTAGGAGCATGGGTTCGCCCGTTATCCCGTCCTTCATAATTGTCTACGTGCAGTGTTAATATTTTGCCCCGTTGTTGTACTGTTTTAAAATTCAGGCCAAAACCGTACAATTGTTCGGCCCGGTCCAGCGGAAAACGCAGGTATGTTTTGCCATCAGTTATCTTAGCAGAAATATCTGTTTCCAAAAACGGAAATGGCGTACCTCCCATATCTGTTAACCCGGCATGATACGCAATAGCGCCCGAAGCTGTTAGCAGATTAAAGCTTTCTGGTTTGCCAACAGTTGCTTTCCAAATTCCAGGTTCAATTTCGTTCCATTTGATGGCTTGGGCATGCAGGCAGGATATAGCGCTGCATAAAATAAAAAAAGTTAAAGTGCTCCTTATAAGCCTCATAATTAATAGAAAGTTAAGAAATGTATATCGTCCTTCGTTGTCAAAGGATGGTGTATTGAATTTTGTGGTCGCATATAAACAGAAAATCGTTAGCTGGTTGCTATCTGAAAATCATCCCAAAAAAAGGTTTTGTAAAATAAGGTTCATTTATGTGCCGTATTTTTTCAAGCCATTGTTTCTGTAATCCTGCGGTGTTAGCCCGGTTTTTATCTTGAACAGCTTGGAGAAATAAGGTATTGATTCAAAATTTAAGAGGTAAGCAACACTTTTAACTGAGTTTTCAGGAACTAACAGCAACTCTTTTGACTGCTGAATTTTAAGTTGAATAAGGTATTGATTTGGAGCCATCCCCGTGTACTTTTTAAAAGCTTTCCTGAACCAGGAATATCCTACCTGTAGTTCTTTAGCAACGTCTTCGGGTGTAATGCGTTGGTTCATATGATCGCGTAACAAAAAACGGGCGCGATCAACGATGAGCTGTATATTATCTTCGTCTGCAAATGAGGCTTGTTTAATTTCGGCAAACAAGGTTCCAAGCAAATGGACTGCCGCGCCGGATATAGCAGGCTGATATCCGGGCTTTTCGCTTTTGGTTTTTTCAATAATATCTGTAAACAGGTTAAATAAGGGGTCTTTAAGCCCAATATCTATTATTGGCGAATTGATGCTGAAAAACTCATTTAGCATAATGTTTTCCATAATAGAACCTTTTAAGCCAATCCAGTACTCATGCCAGCCGGTTTTCTCATTTGGTTTATACCGATGGCGCTCATTGGGGAATAGTAAAATTATACTACCCTCTTCAACAGGCTTTAGTTTGCAATGCTCAGATTCAAAAACTCCTTCGCCCTGGGTTATATAGATGATTTGATATTCATGCAACACCCGGCCATTTTTCCAGGTAAAATAATAATTGGAAGGATGGTCCTTGCTTGGGTAAATAGCCGATTTAGGGATGTGAGTATACCCCGCATTCAATATTGTTAAACCCCATGCTTCATCTTCCGGATTTACGGGCAGGTATTTACAATAATTTGTCATTTGAATAATTGGTTTGTGAAAAAACAGTACGATTTGTTTTATCCTGTTCCCTTTTTTTGCTGGGTTGGGCAATACAAATAAAAGGTTAAATAAGCTGAAAATAAAGCATCCCGATCTTTTTGTCAGAAAGTATAACCTATTTATCAAAAAGGATAATTCTGAACGCTCACTTCACGATAGATTTGATTTTGTAAAACCAGGTAGTTATCTATTGTTGAATATCAGGGAGTTATAAGCCAATTAAAGCCAATTTAAATTTATGGGAAAAATTTACCTCTTTAAACCGGGAATAAGTGTAATGCCGTATAGCCCGGCTGGCCAACAAAAAAGACCTTTATCCTAAATCACAATTAGTTCCAGATCATGAATGTATTGAATGATGATTTTCCTAAAAAAGGGTTGTTCCATTACCTAATTCCGAAGCTGCCCTTAATCCCCTATTTTTAATTTAAATATCAAATACATGGCAACTTATTGTTGCCATGTATCTTTATGATACAAACTGTTTTTTTATATTCATCAACAGATTTTAGTAAATGCAATTACCGGGGAAAAAAATAATGGTCTTATGTTTTCTTAATATAATAGGATTGGCGGCTTATGCTCAAATATTCCCGGTAAAGTTAGCTTGCGAGCTTCGTCATGATCCGCTGGGGATAGATGTTGGTAAACCCGGTTTAAGCTATATGCTGATCAATAGCCACATAAATGAACGGGGGACAAGGCAAACAGCCTATCAGATCATGGTATCTGGCACTCCGGAATTTAAGCAGGGCGCGGACCTCTGGAATTCGGGGAAAGTGATTAGCGACCGGATGGCGTATATCAGTTACGCAGGAAAATCTTTGACATCTAATCAAAAATGTTGGTGGAAAGTTCGGGTATGGGATCAGCAGGGTAAAATTTCTGCATGGAGTAAACCTGCCTGTTGGGCGATGGGCATATTAAATGCAGGTGATTGGCAAGCCAAATGGATAAGTGCCGATGGCGCGGATAAGTATGCGTTAAGTTCAGTTGGTTACAAATCTGCAAACGCCGAATCTGAAAGGTCGGAAAAATGGGTACAGATTGACCTTGGCCGGTCCCAGCCTTTTTCTGAGGTAGCGTTATACCCTTTGTTTTATGCAGATAGGGGAGGATATGCCTTTCCACGCAGGTTTAAATTGCAGGTATCGGATAAATCGTCATTTGAAAATGTAGTTACCATTGCCGATTATACCGCCAGCGATTTTAAAGCTGAAAGGTATGCCCCGGCGCGAATTTATAAGGGTAATACTACCGGCAGGTATGTAAGATTAGCTGTAAGTAAACTTGCGGCTGAAGGAGCAGGATACGCCTTTGCTTTAAGGCAAATAGAAATTATTTACAACGAAAAAAATATAGCGGCTGGCCAAAAAGTTGAAGCATCAGACAGCTATGAAAGTGAGGGTTTTAAAAAGAGCAATCTTACAGATAGGCCACAGGATTATAAAACCATACCCAATTACTCATCTGTGTTTTTAAGAAAAGAATTTAAAGTGAAAAAGCGCCTGGTAAGTGCGGTGATCTCCGTTAGTGGTTTATCGGCATATGAACTAACCATTAACGGTAAAAAAGCAAGTAATTACCTGTTTAGCCCCGGTTGGACGGATTATAGGAAAACAGTACTATATGATACTTTTGATATCACCGATAAAATAAAAAACGGTGATAATGCTCTTGGTATTATTTTAGGGAATGGCATGTACAATATTCAGCCGGATACCCTGAGGTATGTTAAGTTTTTAAATACTTTCGGGCCGGCAAAAGCTATCGCGCAACTCAGGTTGGTATATGACGATAAAACTGTAGAGACCGTTTGTACCGATAAAAGCTGGCATGTTTCATCCGGGCCTGTTACATATTCAAATTTTTATGGTGGCGAAGATTATAATGCCAGTCTTGAGCCCGACCGGTGGGATCAGGCAGGCTTTTCAACGGGAGATAAATGGGTTTCTGCTATAGAAACCGATGGTCCGGGGGGAAGCCTAAAAGGTTTATCATGCGCGGCACCGCCGGTTGTTGCAATAGACACCATTGCGCCGGCTAAAATAACCAGGATAAGTAATAAGCTTTACATATATGATTTTGGCCAAAATGCTTCGATGATGCCAGGGCTTAGGGTGAGCGGTCCTAAGGGCTCATCGGTAAGGATGATCCCATCTGAGCTTTTGGGCGCAAATGGACTTGCGGATAGGAGTTCGGCAACCCAGGATGGCGTTCGGCCTGCCTGGTGGCAATATACACTCAAAGGCGGGGGCAAAGAAAAATGGTTCCCGAAATTCTTTTACCAGGGGGCAAGGTATCTGCAGGTTGAGTTGTATCCTTCAGCTGATGGTGTATATCCTGAAGTTGAAGAATTAAATGATATAATTGTTCATTCTGCATCCCAGCCCATAGGGAAATTTGCCAGTTCAAACAAATTGTTCAACAACATTTACGGATTGGTACGCTGGGCTCAAAGGAGTAATATGATGAGTTTTATGACAGATTGCCCTCAACGCGAAAAAATGGGGTGGTTGGAAGAAAATCATTTAAACGGGCCTTCTTTGAGGTACAATTTTGACATGGCGCAGCTATTCAGGAAAACAATGAACGATATGGCTGATGCCCAGTTAGATAATGGATTGATACCCAATATAGCTCCCGAGTATTTTATCGCCGGGTCGCCCCAACTGACAAACGGGTTTCGCAATTCGCCGGAGTGGGGGAGTTCATTTATCATTGTGCCCTGGCAGCAATACCTGTTTTCGGGAGATATTTCATTGTTGGAACGCTATTATGACAGGATGAAGCGCTACATGGCTTTTTTATCAGGCGAAGCAAAAGACAACATCATTTATACCGGACTTGGAGATTGGTATGATATAGGTCCTAAAGAACCCTGGGGATCGCAGCTAACGCCTGTTTCATTTACAGGTACTGCAATTTACTATTACGATAACTGGATCATGAGTAAAATTGCGCGGGTATTAGGCAATCAAAAGGATGCTGAAAGCTTTGATCAGGCCAGTAAAGCGATACGGGCTTCTTTTAATAAAACGTTTTACAACAAGCAAAAGGGTTTATATGCAACCGGTTCGCAAACTACCAGCGCGATGCCTTTATTTTTCGATATAGCCGATACCGAAAACAGGCATCAACTTTTAACAGCGCTTGTAGATGATATCCGTAAAAACCACAATAGCTTTACTTCGGGTGAGGTTGGGTACCGGTTTTTGCTGCGTGCATTAGCCGATGAAGGCCGGTCGGATGTGGTTTATGATATGAATAATCAATCAGAACGTCCCGGATATGGTTATCAGCTAAAAATGGGCTCTACCAGCCTTACAGAAAAATGGGATGCCGGAGTTGGTAATTTCGGCTCCCAAAATCATTTTATGTCTGGCCAGATCAACGAATGGTTTTTCAATGACCTGGTAGGAATAAGTACGGATATACAAGGAGTTGGTTTTAGGCGGTTTATTATAAAACCCGAAATGTTAAGTAACCTGAGTTGGGTAAAAGGCTCTTATTCATCTGTTAGCGGGGACATTAAATGTGAATGGCAAAGAGCGGGCAAAAAACTGACGCTTAATATTACAGTACCTGTAAATACCACGGCAACAGTTTATTTGCCAACAATTAATAAGCGGGATGTTCAAGAGGGAGGTAAGCCAATCTCAAGTGTTAAAGGAGTTAAACTACTTGGCGCCAGCAATAACAGGTTAAAATACGAAGTTGCATCTGGCAGCTATCATTTTTCTTTTGTTAGTAATGAATCTCAAACAATTGGAAAATAGTAGAAACGTGCGCTACATATAGCGTAAAAGTGATTAATCAATTAAAAATAACAAGTATTAAAAATATTACATGCAGCAAAGCACATTAAAAATCGGATTATTTGGTATTGGCCTGGATGCTTACTGGGGGCAGTTTAATGAATTAAAAGAGCGCCTTGAAGGCTATTTATCTGTGGTGGAGAAAAAAATAGCCGATATACATCCATCGGTAGTTAATCTTGGATTGATAGATACTCCCGAAAAGGCGTTTGCCGCCGGTAGCGCCTTCCGCAGAGAGGATGTAGATATAATTTTTTTATACGTTACTACCTATGCGCTTTCATCTACAGTTTTACCGGTAGTACAACGGGCCAAAGTGCCGGTGATTATATTAAACCTATCTCCGGATGCTGCAATTGATTATGCAGCTTTTAACAGCATGAGTGATCGCACCCGTATGACTGGCGAGTGGCTGGCTTTCTGTTCTGCCTGCCCTGTACCGGAGCTTGCTAATGTATTTAAACGTACCGGCATCAAATTTCACCAGATCACAGGCATGTTGCATAACGATCCGGAATGTTGGGATGAAGTAACAGAATGGGTTGAAGCGGCCAGAGTTGCCAACATCATGGCTTTTAACCGCCTGGGATGTATGGGGCACTATTACAGTGGGATGCTTGATATATATACAGATCTTACGCAGCAATACGCCGCTTTTGGGGGGCACATAGAGTTGCTGGAGGTAGATGAGCTGGCTAGTTTGCGTAAAGGCATCTCATCCGAAGCAATTGAGGAAAGGGTACTGCTATTTAAAGATCAGTTTGATGTGCAGGAGGGATGTACCGCAGTGGAATTGCAACGTGCTGCCCGCACCTCGCTGGCACTTGATAAACTGGTAGAAAACCATAAGCTTGGTTCGCTGGCCTATTACTACAAAGGGACAGGGAACTTTGATAACGAGGATACCATCAGTTCGATCATTTTGGGTAACTCTCTCCTTACAGCCAGGGGAATCCCTGTGGCGGGTGAGTATGAAATAAAAAATGCGCAGGCCATGAAAATTATGGACAGTTTTGGAGCCGGCGGCTCGTTTACTGAATATTACGCAATGGATTTTAACGCAGACGTTGTATTAATGGGCCACGATGGCCCGGGCCATATAGCCATTGCAGAAGGGAAAACCAAAGTAAGGCCATTATTGGTTTACCATGGCAAGGTGGGGCAGGGCCTTTCGGTAGAAATGTCAGTGAAGAACGGGCCTGTAACGTTGCTTTCGGTAGTTGAACAAGCTGGCGGCAAACTGATGCTGCTGGTGGCAGAGGGGGAATCGGTTGCCGGGCCAATTTTAGAAATCGGCAATACAAACAGCCGTTATAAATTTCCTATCGGGGCCAGGAGGTTTGTTAACGATTGGAACAGCCACGGGCCTGCTCACCATTGTGCCGTAGGTATAGGTCACATTAGCTCCAAATTGCAAAAACTTGGTCAGTTGCTTGGGCTGGATGTGGTGAAGGTTTGTTAAATCAAAAACCGTTGTGTTGCACAACAGATGAAACAGTAGGATATTGCATCTATTTAATAATTAGTAAATTAATAATGTCATATTTTTCAAATTGCAACAGCCAACTAAAAAAAGCGATCAGTAAGCGCAATTTTGGGGTTTTAAACCACGGAGGGCGTCAGATATTACCGGTCCCTCTTCCTTCCTCAAGTTTGTGATTAAACACTCAGCTGTCCTTTTTATTTCTTTCAATCTCCAAAGGTTTTATATATGTCTGATGTTAATCAGGTGTAAAGCACAATGGATGATTCGCCTGAATTTTAAATTTAGCTTTCTGATTTTGTTTTGGGGGATTACCCGGTAATCAGGAAGCTAAACATCAGGTTCTTACTGTTTTTCAACATCGTTATTTATATCAAATTAGATAAGAGAAATGTCATTTTATATATCCTTTTAGATGTGATCTGCAATACTTTTGATAAAGATGATTATGGGGTTCCTTCCTCAAAATCGTCTCATAAACCAATTGTAATAGAATTCATTTTTAACCTGTCGCAGTATAGGTAACTCAATAATAATTGTTACTGTACTACGCTAACCCTTAGTAAGATAATTTGAAAAAAGAAAAGAAAAAAACATAAGCAGGATATTTTAGAAATACCCCGCTTAGTTAAATGATTTTATTGCCTGGTCGAATAGATAATACAATCATTTAGTCAATCAATTAAATAACTAACCTAATTCAAAATTATGACTTTTTTTACAAATTTACACTCCTTTTTAGGAGGTAGGCATCGCTTTTTCTGTTTTTCGATGCTGGTTTTGATTTTCGTAGGCGCCGCCTCCCCAATGGCGATAGCTACCGAAAAAAATAGCAAACCACTTTTTGAAGTATCTGGTAAGGTAACCGGCGAAAATGGCGAAGCCCTGGTTGGCGTAACAGTTACCGAAAAGGGTTCAACTAACGGTGTTGCTACCGATGTAAGCGGCAATTTTAAGCTTAAAGTGAGCAGCGGCAGTGCCGTTTTAATAGTACGATACATTGGATATGTAACAAAAGAAGTTGCCGTTAATAACACATCTGTATTAAATATTCAATTAACAGGAGGTTCCAAAAGCCTTAATGAAGTTGTGGTTGTGGCTTACGGATCGCAACGAAAAGGAGATATAACAGGTGCGGTAACGTCTATAAAGGCTACTGATGTACAAGACCAGCCGGTAACCCAGTTTACGCAAATGATACAGGGAAAAACGCCGGGCGTGCAGGTAAATCAAACAACAGGTGTACCGGGTCAGGGCATACAGATCCGAATTCGTGGCGCGGCATCTTTTGGCACCAATTCCCAGCCATTATATGTGGTTGATGGTGTTCCTTTGGTGAGCGATATTAATAACCTTAACCCGGAAGAAATAGAAACCTTTACCATATTAAAGGATGCATCTTCAACCGCCTTGTATGGTTCAAGGGCTTCAAATGGTGTGGTTATCATTACCACTAAACATGCTAAGGCAGGCCAAAACTCGTTGACTTTCAACGCTTTTTATGGTGTGCAGAGTGTTCCCCAAAAGGGGCGGCCAGATGTGATGAATGCACAGGAGTTTGCGCAATATGAGCAAGATGTGTTTACAGAAAAAATTCGTCTCGGGCAGGCTACAAGCATCCCCGTTGAATACCAAAATCCATCGCAATATGCAGGTAAAGGTACCGACTGGTATAATGTTTTATTGCGTAACGCGCCTATTCAAAGCTACAACCTGGCTTTAAACAGCGGCACCGAAAAATCAACCACTACCGCTACCCTTGGCATGCTGAACCAGGACGGCGTACTTATCGCATCAAATTATAAGAGATATTCTCTGCGTGTTAACTCCGAGTATAAGTTTAATAGTAAAATTACAGTTGGTTTAAACGTAGCGCCAACTTATGAAAAACAGGCTAACGGCAATAGCGATGGTAATATTTTTGGCGGCGGTATCATTCAAAACGCGATAACCAGCTCGCCATTATCACCTTATAAAAATGCCGATGGTTCTTTGCCTTTAACTTCACAGTCGCCTGGTCTTTTTGGTAACCCCAACTGGTACCGTGTAGCAACAGAAGCAAAGAATAACACGCAAAAGGGGCGTTTGTTATCCAACGCTTATGCTAACCTGGAAATTATAAAAGACCTGAATTTCAGGACCTCTTTAAATATCGATTATGTAAATGAGCAAAATAAAGTCTGGAATCCCTCTACATCCGGCGGATTGTTTGCCCCACCTCCAAACCAGGCCAATGCATCTTCAAGAAGCAACATTTATTATTCATGGCTTACCGAAAATACGCTGAATTATAAACATTCTTTCGGGGATCATAATTTTGATGTACTGGTAGGTTATACAGCTCAAAAATATCACCAGGATAATAGTTATATATCCGGCTATGGTTTTCCTAATGATAACATACCATCATTGGCAGCCGCCACGCTTTTTAATAATCCTCAAACGGATATCCAGGAATGGTCATTGGCTTCGTTTGTATCGCGTTTAAATTATAATTATAAAAACAGGTACCTGGTTTCTGCTTCATTCAGAAGGGATGGATCATCCCGTTTTGCGCCGAATACCAAATACGGAAATTTCCCGGCGGTATCAATTGGCTGGAATGTTTCTGAAGAGCCCTTCATGCAGAAGATCTCCTTCGTATCCGATCTTAAATTGAGAGCCGGTTATGGTGTTAATGGTAATTTTAATATCAGGAACTACGGTTTCATACCTAATACCCAAACAAGTAACTATACATTCAACGGAACTTTAACCCCAGGTACTTCTATTGCCAATATCGGTAATAATAATTTAAGCTGGGAAAAATCCAGGCAGCTGGATATTGGTGCGGACTTTAATTTGCTTAACGGACGCATAAGTATCAGTTACGATTATTTCCGTAAAATCACCTCTTCGCTGTTGTACCAGATTAACGTGCCGCAGGAATCAGGTTTTTCCAATATATCTGACAATGTTGCCAAATTGCAGTTTCATGGCCATGAATTTTCCATTACCAGCCAAAATTTAGTTGGCAATTTAAAATGGACAACTAATTTCAACATCAGTTTTGTTCGCAGCAAGATCCTGAATTTAGGCCCTTACGGCAGTTATTTGCCAAGAAATATAAATGGTTCAAATATCGAAATGATAGGCCAGCCATTAGGAATGTTTTATGGCTATAAATTTATTGGTGTTTATAAAAATCAGCAGGATTTTGATAGCTCGGCAAAATACCTTGGCAGCGATTCTCCGTCGCAGGTTGGAACGGTTAAATATGCCGATATCAATAAGGACGGTGTAATTGACCTTAAAGATCAAACCTTTATCGGTAATCCTAACCCGGATTTTACCTACGGTATGACAAATAACCTGTATTACAAAAAGTTCGATTTTGGTGTTACCGTATCTGGCGCTTATGGTGGCGATCTGCAAAACCGTACGTTAGAGTATACCCAGAATCTGGATGGTGTATTTAACGTAACCAAAGATGTTGCTAACCGCTGGAAATCGCCAACAGACCCTGGTGCCGGTGTGCATCCCCGCATTGTTGTAGGTACCGCTTTGGCAAGGTATACCAATTCAAGATGGGTAACCGATGGCAGTTACCTTACCGTTAAAAACGTAACGTTAGGCTACACTATCCCGCTTAATAAAAGCAATAATTATATTAAAAGTATAAGGGTTTACACCAGCGCCCAGCAACTGTTTGTATTTACAAAATACAAGGGTGCCAACCCGGAAGTAAGCGGACTTGAAGGCAGCAGCCCTTTGAATATCGGTATAGACAATACCTCATACCCGGTGCCGCGCACTATCAGTTTTGGTGTAAATGTTAATTTAAAATAAAAGATATAATCATGAGAGTCAGGATATTATTAACGGCGGCATTGGCATTAAGCTTATCTGCCTGCAAAAAAAGCTTCATTGAATTAGTGCCCCAAACGGTTGTAACCGAAGCAACTTACTTTAAAACAGCCAATGACTATACCCAGGCAGTTGTAGGATCATATGTGCCTTTGCGCAATATATACAGTGATGCCTATGTAATGGGCGAAATGCGATCAGACAATGCTACTTATTTTGCCAGCCCCGGTTTGCAGGGTGGCCAGTTTAGCGATAAGTGGAACATTTCGGGCTTTTTGGATATAACTATCAATATGAACGGCCTTAACAAATACGCAAATTGCTACGTTGGCATAGCCCGTACCAATGCTATTTTAGATCGTATTGATAATTCAACCATTGATGCTGCTGTAAAAGCCAATTTAAAAGGGCAGGCGCAATTTTTACGTGCCTATTATTATTTTGAGCTTGTGCAGTATTTTGGAGGGGTACCCCTCCATTTAAAAGAAGTTACCTCAGTAGCAGAAGCTTCTTTACCACGCTCAACTGCAGATGACGTATACAAACAGATCATTGCTGATGCCACCAGCGCCGCCGGTTTATTGCCGGCAAAGCAAACTACCATTGGTATGGTTACCAAAGGTTCGGCTAAAACATTGCTCGGCTACGTTTATATGACGTTAAAGCGATATCCTGAGGCCGAAACCGCCTTGACAGATGTTACCGCTTTGGGTTATAGCCTGGTGCCCAATTACGCAAATATTTTTGCCAGCCGCAATACAGCCGAATCTATTTTTGAAGTGCAATATTTAGAGGGACCGCAAGGACAGCAAAGCAATTTCGCATTTCAGTTTGCGCCTAATATTTCAAACATAAAAAATATTTTAGGCCCGTCTGGAGATAATAAAACAACCGGAGGTTGGAACAAGCCAACCCCGGATTTGATTGCCGCTTATGAAGCAGGAGATACCCGTAAAGCAGCATCTATTGCTTTTAGCTATGTAGATGGCGACGGCAATACAGTTAATGATACCTATTGCAAAAAATACACTCACGGGCCCTATGCAAACTTTAACAATACCGGCGACGACTGGATAGTTTACCGTTATGCAGATGTTTTACTATTGCTGGCCGAGTGTTTAAACGAAGAAGGTAAATCAGGCCAGGCCATTCCTTATCTTAACCAGGTAAGGGCAAGGGCAGGGCTGGGCATAACTACAGCTGTAGCCCAAGCAGATTTGCGTACCGCCATAGCAAAAGAGCGCCGTGTTGAGCTGGCTTTTGAAAATCACCGCTGGCTTGATTTGGTACGTACCGGACAGGCTATAAATGTAATGACAGCTTTTGGAACTAAGATTAAGCAGCAGCAGCCTTACCTTCCTACGGCAGCATATACAAACATTACACAAACCCGGTTAATATTTCCGCTACCCCAAACAGAGATAGATATAAATCCCAAGCTTAAACAAAATCCTCGGTACTCATAATTGGTTTACAATGGTTAATAGTTGGTTGGAGTATAGCTTTAGGGCTGTACTCCTTTTTTAACATGCATTAGCCCTATCCGGGTAACTACCAATTGTTTTCCAGTAAGTAATTCGTCCTTATTGATCATTATGAACAAGCCAGCTAAATTTTAGGGTTTGTAAGTACAATGCAGTTAGTAAATGAAATCAGTTTAAGAATAAAGCAATGCGGGCTTTATTAAAGACAATTAATATCAAAAAAGAATACTGTATACAACGCAAGGGTGTAAAGGATGGAAATAAAAAAAGTTCATTTACCTTCATAAAGCAACCATTACTAACCAAATTGAAAATAAATTATAACTATTTTACGCATCTACCAATATGTACAAGACAATACTAAGGTCATTGGCATTTATTTGCTTTTTCATTTGTTGTATTACACGTTCAAATGCCCAGGAACGCTTTCAGCCCGATTGGAACTCATTAAAGAGATACCAGACGCCAGAATGGTTCAGAGACGCCAAGTTTGGTATATTTATTCATTGGGGCGTATACTCCGTTCCCGCATATAAATACGAATGGTATCCGAGGCATATGTACCGTGAGGGGAGTGATGAATATAAACATCAGGTAGCTACTTATGGCCCGGAAAACAAATTCGGTTACAAGGATTTTATACCAATGTTTAAGGCCGAAAAATTTAATGCCGATGCCTGGGTAGCTTTATTTAAAAAAGCTGGTGCCAAATATGTAGTGCCGGTTGCCGAGCATCATGATGGTTTTGCCATGTATAAAACGGCTTTATCTAAATGGAACGCGGCAGAAATGGGACCGAAACGGGATATTATAGGTGAATTGGCAGCCGCAATACGTAAAAATGGACTGATTTTCGGCCTTTCATCTCACAGGATAGAACATTGGTGGTTTATGGGAGAAGGGACAAAGTTTAATTCGGATGTGAGAGATCCCGATTTTGCAGATTTTTACGGCCCTGCAAAAGTGTATGATCCGTTTAGTAAAAGCCCCGATAATGTAAGGCCAATAATGAGCACCGAGTTTATGAACGACTGGTTAATGCGCAATATTGAATTGACCGATAAGTACAAACCACAATTGTTTTGGTTTGATTGGTGGATAGAACAACCGGAACTTGAGCCTTATCGTAAATCATTTGCATCGTATTATTATAATAAGGGGATTGAATGGAATAAGGGCGTTGTACTAAATTATAAAAATGACGTAGCCTTCCCGGAGGGCACAGCTGTATTTGACATGGAGCGCGGAAAGCTGGATGGGATACACAAACTGCCCTGGCAAACAGACGACGCTATCGGAAACACCTCATGGGGATACGCGAACGGAAATACCTTTAAAACGGCTCAATATGTAATAACCAACCTTATAGATATTGTAAGTAAAAATGGCAACCTTTTATTAAATATTGGTCCCCGTCCTGATGGCAGTATTACCGACGAAGAAACGCAGGTGTTACTTGGCACAGGCAAATGGCTTAAAGTAAACGGCGAGGCTATTTATTGCACTCGTCCGTGGAAAATTTATGGGGAGGGGCCAACCAGGTCGGCCAGCGGCCAGTTTGTAGATCAAAAAATACCTTTTAGTTCAAAAGATATTCGGTTTACAATAAAGGGTGATAAACTTTATGCCATAACACTTGGCTTACCTGCACCAGGCGAAACGGTGTCTATCACTTCGCTGGGATCCGATGCCGGAAATGGAACCGTAGCGGGAGTTGAGCTTCTGGGTAGTAAAGTTAAAGTTAAATGGAAACAGAATAAGAATGCGCTGATAATCAATAATAGCGCGGTTTACCCCACGCAAAATGCGGCTGCATTCAAAATAATATTTAAAGGGCTTAAATAAAATTCAACTTATATGAAATATCTGATAACCAGGCGCACGCTTACTTTAGTCTGTTTTATTGCCGTTCAATTAATAACTTTTGATTGCTTTGCTCAGGGTAATAAATTATGGTACAAAAAACCGGCGAAATTGTGGACGGAGGCTTTGCCTTTAGGAAACGGGCGCTTAGGGGCTATGGTATTCGGGAATCCCGGTGATGAACTTATCCAGCTGAACGAGGCCACGTTGTGGTCTGGTGGGCCTGCTAAACAAAACCCGAACCCCGGGGCTTTCAGTTACCTGGAAAAGATAAGATCTGCACTCTTTAAGGGAGATTATAACCTGGCACATGATCTCGACAAAAAAATGCAGGGGGTATATTCTGAAAGCTTTTTACCGCTGGCAGATCTGCACATCAAACAAAATGTAAATACATCTAAAGCAAATGCTTATTACAGGGACTTAAATATTGACGATGCCGTAGCCACCACAGTGTACACCATTAACGGTGTAAAGTATAAACGGGAGATTTTTGCATCAGCGCCCGACCAGGTTATTGTAGTTAGAATAACAGCTAGCGTTCCTAAACAGTTAAACTTAAAGATTACGGCTTCAAGCCAGCTTCGTTTTAAAAAGGAGTTGACAGAAAATAACTTATTAATACTTAAGGGAAAAGCACCTTCCCACGTTGAACCAAGTTATGTCGATTACAAACAGGACCCTATCGTTTATGATGATAACAATCCTTGTAAAGGAATGCGTTATGAATTGTTAACAAAAGCCGTAAGTGATGATGGGAAAATAACAGCCGATACAAGCGGAATTACAATTAAAGGAGCATCGGCAGTTACACTTTTCCTCTCGGCCGCAACCAGTTTTAACGGCTATGATAAATGCCCTGATAACGACGAGCACGCTATCGCGTTAAGTTACCTCCATAAAGCCGCTGCAAAGTCTTATCAAAAGTTACTGGCTGCTCATCTTGCAGACTATCACCGTTTTTTCAATCGTGTTTCATTAACATTGAATAATAATGAGGGCAGCAGGGCTGATCTTCCTACCGATGAAAGGCTTGCCGCTTACACAAAAACGGGGAAAGACCCTGGAATTGAAGCTTTGTACTTTAAATATGGCCGTTATTTATTAATCAGTAGTTCCAGAACAGCTGGCGTTCCCGCAAATCTCCAGGGAATCTGGAACAAAGAATTGCGCGCGCCCTGGAGTTCAAATTATACCAGTAATATCAATGTTCAAATGAATTATTGGATGGCGGAAGATTGTAACCTGACGGAAATGCACATGCCTTTGTTTGATCTTATAAAGGCATTATCGGTAACGGGTACCTCTGTTGCAAAAGATTTTTATCATGCAGGCGGATGGGTTACACATCATAATACCGATATATGGGCGTTGGCTAACCCGGTTGGCGATTTTGGGCACGGTGATCCAAAATGGGCTAATTGGCCTATGGGGGGCGACTGGCTTACCCGTCATTTATGGGAGCATTATTTATATACAGGTGACAAGCAGTTTTTAAAAAATACGGCATATCCGATTATGAAAAATGCAGCCAGGTTCACATTTGACTGGCTGATCCCGGATAGCAGCGGTCACCTCGTCACTGCTCCGTCCATGTCACCCGAAAACGATTTTATTTATGGCAAAGGCAAAGTTGCAGATGTTTCCATTTCAACCACCATGGATATGGGCATTATAAGAGACTTGTTTGATAATTTAATAGCGGCCAGTAAGGTGCTTGATGTTGACAAGGCTTTCAGGGATACCTTAACGCTTAAAAAAGCAAAGCTTATACCTTATCAAATTGGCAGCAAGGGTCAGTTACAGGAATGGTTTAAAGATTTTGAATCACCTGATCCGCATCACCGGCATGTGTCTCATCTATATTCCGTTTACCCGGCAAATGAAATATCGGTATCAAAAACACCCGATCTTGCTGCAGCGGCAAAAAGGTCATTGGAACTCAGGGGGGATGAAAGTACCGGGTGGAGTTTGGCCTGGAAAGTGAATTTATGGGCACGCTTGCTTGATGGTAACCACGCCTATAAATTATATAAGGACCTTTTAAGGCTTACCGGCGAAAGTGGTTATAATTATAACGAAGGCGGCGGTTTATACCCCAATATGTTTGATGCGCATCCGCCGTTTCAGATAGATGGAAACTTTGGTGGAACATCGGGAGTTGTCGAAATGCTGTTACAAAGTCAGGATGGCTCAGTTAGTTTGTTACCGGCCATACCGGATGCCTGGAAAGCAGGCAGGGTAAAAGGCTTAGTTGCCAGGGGCGGATATGTGGTAGATATTAATTGGCAAAACAACCAGGTAAGCAGTGCCTCGGTTTATTCCAGAAACGGGGGAGAATGCCGCGTATATTCCAAAACCCCTTTAACGTTAAAAAACGCCGCTATTAAGCCAAAAAAAGTTGTTGGTGGTTTCGAACTTGTTTTTGCAACTGTCGGCGGTAAATCCTACCAACTAATCAAATGATCCTATCACAATTTAAAATGATCCGAAATAAAAAGAGCATTACTGTAATCTTATCAGTTATTTTAAGTTTAAATTCCCTAACCATGATATTTAAAAGAATCGTTTTTGTTGTTTTGATGTTGCTCTCCGCATTTGTTCATGCCCAGGTTCATCAAAAAAAAGAGGTTTATTTGTTTGCCTATTTTAAAAATAACGGCGAGGATGGACTACACCTGGCCTATAGCGATGATGGATTTAAATGGTCGGCTTTAAAAAATGACAGCTCATTTTTAACGCCAATGGTATCCAATGATAAGTTGATGCGCGATCCCTGCATCATCCGCGGTGCCGATGGCTTATTCCATATGGTTTGGACGGATAGCTGGAAAGATAAAGGCATCGGCTATGCCAGCTCAGCAGACCTGGTACATTGGTCAGGGCAGCAACAATTACCAGTTATGGAACAACAGCCAGGTGCACGTAACTGCTGGGCTCCAGAAATTACTTATGATGCAGTCACCGGGCTATATATGATCTATTGGGCTACTTCTGTTGATGGTTTGTTCCCGGTAACGGATAGCCTTGCCGAGAGTAAGTATAACCATCGTATTTATTACATCACCACTAAGGATTTTAAAACCTATACTTCGGCAAAAATGCTGTTCGATCCGGGTTTTAGCAGTATTGATGCAACCATTGTGCCCGATGGAAAGAGATTTGTAATGGTGTTTAAAGATGAAACCCTGCATCCTGTGCAAAAAAATATCAAAATAGCTTATGCTAAAAACTTAACCGGCCCTTACTCAAAACCCCAGGGCCCTATAACCGGTAAATATTGGGCCGAAGGACCAACTACCTTACGAATTGACAATAAGTGGATTGTTTATTTTGACAAATACACCGAACATAAATATGGAGCCATCACTTCAACTGACCTGAAAAAATGGACAGATATTTCTGATCAGATCGATCTCCCTAAAGGCATCAGGCACGGTACTATTATCAAAATAACACCGGCTGAGCTGGAAAAACTGAAACAATAGTATTTATACAGCGTACCACCCGTGGTACTTTTTATACCGAAATAAAATATTTTTTTAATACAGAGATGCAATGGCCCAAAGTGATGTTAATATTGAATTTTATTACCAAACACACTCAGGGTTAAATGAACAATATGATACTTTATAAAAAGTTACACTTATATATTACTTTATTATTGTCGGTTGTAACCACATCCATATTTGCGCAGGATGTAGTTAAATATGTGCAGCCTTTGGCGGGTACCGCTGTTGCTACAACAGCATCGGCACTAAAACATGGCTCGGGGTATGCAGCGTCACAGGCCAATACTATACCTGCGGTGAGTACACCATTTGCAATGACACAGTGGACGCCCGAAACCCAGGCTACTGAAAATAAGTGTGTGCCGCCCTATCTTTATAAAGATAGCCTGTTTTACGGCATTCGCGGTTCGCATTGGCTAAGTGGTTCCTGTACGCAGGATTATGGTAGTTTTACCATTATGCCACTTACCGGTAAATTAAACATCAGGGGTTACGAAACACCATTTAAACATACTGACGAACTGCTGACCCCATATTTATACCAGGTCAATTTAGCTAAATACAACTTACATGCCGCTGTAACAGCAACACCACGCTGTGGTATGATGCAGTTTACAATGGATAAAGCAGATAGCCTTTATTTGTTAATTATGCCCAACAGCGATAGGCATGAGGGTTACATAAAAGTGGATGAAAAAAGCGGCGAAATCTGTGGTTACAATCCTGCCCATCGTATTTACCAGGGCTGGGGTAAAAGCGCTGGCTTTAGCGGCTATTTTGTGATCCGGTTTGAAAAAATTGCAGGCAGAGTGGGCACTTTTACAGGGGATAAGGTTTTAACTGCCACAAGTGTAAAAGATAAGCCGGGGGTAGGCGCGTTTGCAGGTTTTAAACTGAGCAAGGGCGAAAAGCTGGTAATGCGCATAGGTACGTCCTTTACCAGCCTGGATGGCGCCCGTAAAAACTTAGATGCAGAAATGCCCGGGTTTAATTTTGATAAAGCGGTTGCCGTTTGTAAAGCAGTATGGCAAAACGCCTTAAGCCAAATTAGTGTGACTACCGATAATCTTAAGGATAAAAATATTTTTTACACAGCTTATTACCACACCATGCAGCAACCCCGGTTGTTTAATGATGCGGACGGCAGCTACCCTATGTTTGCCGGGAACTATAAAACAGCAAAGCTGGCCAAAGGCGACTATTATGATGATTTTTCGATGTGGGATATATATCGCGCCGAAATTCCTTTGTATGAAATATTGAAACCCGCTTTTGTGAATGATTTGGTCAGGTCATTAATTATTAAAGGCAGGCAGGGAGGCTGGATGCCAATATTTCCGTGCTGGAACAATTACACATCAGAAATGGTAGGCGACCATACGGCCTCGGTGATTAGTTCGGCTTATCTTAAAGGTATCAGGGATTATGATGTAAACGAAGCCTATGGCTTATTGCGGCATAACGCTTTTGACATACCTGCAAATAAAAGTGATTATGAAGAAGGTAAAGGCCGCCGGGCATTAGATAGCTATTTAAAATATCACTACATACCCCTGGAAGATAGTGTGCCCGATGCTTTTCATAAAAAAGAGCAGGTTAGCCGCACTATGGAGTATGCTTATGACGATTATGCGCTATCACAATTCGCCAAAAAGACAAATAAAACAGCAGATTATAAATCACTTTTAAAACGCGCCGGCTATTATAAAAACGTATTTGATGTTCCTACGGGTTTGGTACGGGGCCGCTATGCCAACGGTAGTTGGATATCAGATTACGACCCCGATAAAAAGGAAAGCTATATTACTGAAGGCACGCCCCGTCAATATACATTTTATGTTCCACAGGATATTCCGGGCCTTACACAATTGATGGGAGGCCCCGCCCAGCTGGAAACTGCATTGGATAGTTTGTTTTTGAAAAAAGAATACTGGCATGGTAATGAACCTGGCCATCAGATCCCTTTTATGTACAATTACACCCCTTCGCCCTGGAAAACGCAACAGCAGGTTCGCCAGATACTCGCTACAGAGTATAGTGATGGTCCGGGCGGCCTTGGCGGCAATGACGATGCCGGGCAAATGTCGGCATGGTATGTGTTCGCGGCCATGGGTTTTTACCCGGTAAACCCCATATCGGGCGAATATCTTATTTGTGCCCCTATTTTCGATAAGGTGATATTGAAATTGCCGAAAGGGAAGGAGCTGGTAATAACTTGCCACAAAAAAAGTAAAAGTTCGGCATACATCCACCAGGTGAAATGGAACGGCAAATTAAGCGGAAACAATTACATTAATTATAAAAACATGATGGCGGGAGGAAGCCTTGAAATTTTCTTGCAGGATAAAGCAGATAAGAAATGGGCTGCCCAACCACAATACCAGCCTGCAGGGGCATTGGAAAAATGATATGGAAAAGGAGGGGTTCTGAATAGGTTTTGCTGCTGCTTGTCTCATCAGGAATAATCAAATATCGTTTAGTTAATATGCAGTTAAAGTACCTGATCGAAAATCAAATTAATTTAATTTCAGGAAATATTATACCACCTTTGTTTATATAAAAAAGTACTTTAAAAATCATTAACCAATTAACCTGGTTTAAAAATCAGTGTAAGTAGCTTATCTAAATGGGCAATTATTTAATGCATACTGATGAAGACCTTGTTTCGTTACTGAAGCAAGACCAGGTAGGGGCTTTTGAAACTATTTATACACGCTATTGGGATAAGCTATTTGACTCTGCCTACAAGCGGCTGCAAAACACAGCCATTTGCGAAGAAATTATACAGGATCTTTTTGTTAAGCTATGGGAAAAGCGGTTTGTTTTGAATTTAACTACCGGCTTAAAAAACTACTTATATACTGCAGTAAAATACAAGGTTATAGATCATTATCGTAAAGAACTGCTGCAAAGTTCTTTTGCATCTGCCAGCAAGCATAATCCCGATATGGATAATGCAACGGAAGATAGTATTTTTCTTAACGACCTTAAAAAACACCTGGAAGGTATTATAAACACGTTACCACCTAAATGCCGCAATGTTTATGAATTAAGCCGGTTACAACATAAAAGTAATAAAGAGATAGCTGTAATTTTAAATATATCCGAAAAAACGGTTGAGTGGCACCTTACCAAAGCATTGCAGCATATTCGTTTGGCTGTCGGCGATACGTTAGTACTCCTGGTGGTTTTTTTACTGAAATAATTTTTTTTCAAAAAAAAGCAAGGGTTGTCTCTCCTTGCTTCGACTTACCTTTTATAAGCCTGATTATAAACTTTCTTTACCATGGATAAAGTTCAACTTTCTGAATTATTGGATAAGTATTTTAACGGCACTTGTACGCCCGAAGAAGCGGAAGCTATTGACCGGTGGTACAGGCAATACACCGATAAGGCCGGTTATACCCAAACCTTATCAAACGATAAAAAAGAGCTGCTGAAAGCAAAAATGTTTAACGCCATTCGCCAGCAAACCTTTGCCGAAGAAACTGCAGTTGTACGTCCGATGTACCGCAAATTGTGGATAGGGGTTGCGGCTGCGGCAGCATTGCTCATTTTTGTTAAATTCTTTTTTCTGGATAAGGCTTTAAAGCCTGTAGAAGAGGCTCAAGTGGCAAGTTTAGATAATACCTTCAGTAATCACACCCACAATATTGTTAAGCAATTGCTGCCCGATAGCAGCGTGGTATGGCTTAGTCCTGATGCCAGTATAAGCTGGCCCAAGCAATTCCGGATTAAATCGCGGGAGGTTGCTATGAAGGGCGACTGTTTTTTTGAAGTGACGAAAAATCCAAACCGGCCATTTATTATCAGCAGTGAGCATATTGTAACTAAAGTTTGGGGTACCAGCTTCAGGGTGGTTGATAGCAAGTATGTTAGTACGGCCGCCGTTACGGTAGTTACCGGTAAGGTATCGGTAAGTAAAAAAGGAAGCGAAGCGGCCAATGCCGGCGCGCAATTAATGGCTGGCGAAGTGATACTGTATCCTAAAGAGCAGGTTATTCTTAAAAACACTCAACTTATTACCAGTAAGCAAGCCGATATATCTGATTTGACGATTTACAGGCACGTAGATTTGTCTTTTGATAATGCTAAACTGGCAGATATTGTATTGGTGCTCAATAGAAAATTTGATGTAAACATCAGGATCGGGACTGGAGAATTGGATAAAGCGGTAATGACCGCAGATTTGACCGATTTAAACTTACCCGAAGTTTTAGAAGTATTGAAGGCTTCGATGAAACTTGATTATGAGATTTCCAACAATCTCATTGTACTAAAAAAGACCAATTAAATTAGTAAATAACCCTAAAGATTTAAACTTATGAGAAAACCCAAACCATCTTAAAGCGATAAGCTACTTTATTATTCCAAAGAAGGTACAAGAGTGCTGTAACACTCTTGTACCAGGAAATTTCACAGCCCTCGGATAACATCAATAAAAATTGGTGATAGGGCCGTTTATTATATTTTTTCACAAAATACAACTAACTCAAATTTATGATTTTTTGTTTACAACATTCGCATTTCTGGTACAAGATTATGAGAATCACATTTGTTCAGTTATTGATCATCGTATTAATGGCTGGTGTCACTTACTCAAAGCCGATTAGGGCGCAGGGGGTACTTAATAAAAAGATTAGTCTTACGGCTCAGAATAAAACACTGTCCGACGTTTTGAAAACACTATCTAAAACACATCATGTTGAATTTATTTACAATCAGGATGTGATAAAAACCACCGATAAAATTTCGGTTGATTTTAATGATACAAACCTTAAAGATGTATTGGATAAACTATTAACCCAATATCATATTAAGTACGAGGTTTTTAAAAGCAAAATCATCTTAATTGATGCCGAGCAAACAGCTGCATCATCAAAAAAGGATGCTGATGCAGATATTACAATTACCGGTAAAGTTATTGATGAAAAAAATGAAACACTCATAGGCGTTAGTGTTACCATTAAAGGTACAACCAGCGGCACTATTACCGGTATTGACGGTAGCTTTAAAATAAACGTTAACAGTAAAGCCGACATACTTGTATTTAAATATGTTGGTTACCAAACATTAGAGGTGCCTGTTAACCTTAACCAACCAATGGCTGTGCAGATGCTTGCCGAGCAAAAATCACTTAACGAGGTGATAGTAATTGGTTATGGTACAAAAAAGAAGATTGACCTTACCGGAACTGTTAGTTCTTTACAATCTGACGAAATTGTTAGGGCCAGGGCCTCCGGTACGCAGGAAGCAATGCAGGGCCGTATAGCAGGTGTGGATATTAAACGCTGATCTGGTAAACCGGGGTCTGATTTCAATATCGAGATCAGGGGCGCCAATTCAATAACCGGAAGTACACAACCGCTTTATGTAATTGATGGTATTCCAGTTGGTCAAAACGGTAGCGCTACCAATCCGGTAAACGATATTAACCCTGCCGATATTGAGCGAATTGATGTATTAAAAGATGCGTCATCTACCGCAATTTACGGATCACGCGGTGCTAACGGCGTAGTATTAGTAACCACCAAAAGGGGAATTAAGGGTAATACCAAGATCACTTATGATGGTTATTACGGCGTGGTAAATCCTTATCATTTGCCTCCGGTAATGGATGGGCCAACTTTTGTTACTTACGCACGTGATTATTATAATGCCTTATCCGGTTACCCTGCTATCCCGATTGCAGATGATAAAATATTTTCGGCAACTGAATTAACCAATATTAAAAACGGAACCTATACCAACTGGATAGACCTGATCAAAAGAAATGGTTCACAATCCAACCACAACCTTTCTATAACCGGAGGGGATGAAAAAACTACCTATTTTTTATCCGGAGGGTATCAGGTATACCAGGGTACAACTAACGCCGAGGATTCTAAAAAATATACTTTAAAAGCGGGGTTAGATAAAACTATTAACAACACGTTTAAAGCGGGTGGTTCAATATATTCTATTTTTGTAAACAATCACTTAGGTAGCGCCGAAGTTTTTCGTTCGGCTTACCGTTTACGCCCTACCGGCAGTGCTTATAATGCTGATGGCTCTCCGCGGTTTTTTGCTTATGAAAGCGAAGCTCAGATCACTAACCCCTTGTTTGAATTTAAAAACGAGATCAGGGAGCAGCAATATGTACACGTATTGCCAAACGTTTATGCCGAGGCAAATATCATAAAAGGGTTAAAGGTACGTGCCTCATTCAGCCCGGATATTACCTTCCAGCGCCAGGGTCAGTATGATGATACTTTTACTAAACAACAGGCGGGTACTAAGCCGGCACAGGGGCAAAGCAGTTCAAACAAATGGGTTAACTACACCTGGGAAAACCTGCTATCTTATAACAGAGAGATAGGTAAAAGCAAATTTGATATTACCTTAGGTAACACCTTTGAATATCATCAGCAGGATTTTTCCTCTATATCGGTTACTGGTTTGCCTTACAGGTCGCTTTGGTATAATTTAGGTACTTATCAAAACGTTTTAGGCCAAATACCGGTTGTAGGTATAGGCAGCGGTTACTCCAAACAAACAATAGCGTCTTATTTTGGCAGGGCTAACTATACCTTCAATAACAGGTATCTGCTTACCGCTACTATGCGGGCTGATGGCAATTCTATTTTTGCACCTGGCCACAAATGGGGTTATTTCCCATCGGGAGCATTTGCCTGGATTGCCAGCGAAGAAGATTTTTTAAAGAATGTTACCCCTATTAATCTATTAAAAATAAGGTTAAGCTATGGTAAATCGGGCAACGCTGCATTGCAAAACCTTATATTCTATCCGTATGTTACCCAATCTACTATTTATCAAACACCTTATGATTTCAATGGCACCCAGGCCAGTGGATTTGCACCAAATTTTGGTAATCAGAATCTTACCTGGGAAAAAACTGACGAATTTAATGCCGGACTTGATTTAGGCGTTTTAAATAACAGGGTAAATTTAACGGTTGATCTTTATCGCAAAACATCTAATGGGTCGATTTTGTCACAGCCGGTGCCTCCGGAAAATGGTTATTCGGCCCAAACCACCAACCTTGGATCAGTAAGAAATCAAGGTATAGAAATTGGTCTGAATACGGTGAATGTACGGTCGGGTAAGTTTAGCTGGACTACCAATATCAATTTTGCAGCTAACTCCAACAAAATTGTTGATCTGTACGGAACTGGTAAGGATGACGTTGGAGCAGCCAGATTTTTGGGTCAAAAAGTACGCGTACAATACAACTATAAAATAATTGGAGTGTGGCAAGCCGACGAAGCTGCTCAGGCTGCCGTTTATGGCCAGAAGCCAGGTACATACAAAATACAGGATCTTAATAACAACAATAAAATTGACGCAGGCGACCGCCAGGTGTTAGGTAGCGATATACCAAATTGGTTTGGTGGCTTAACCAACACCATGAATTTTGCCAATTTTGATTTCAGTTTTACCGTATACACCCGGCAAGGAACGCTTGAGGGCAGTGAGTTTTTAAACCAGGCTATGAACGGCGACCAGCGCAGGGCGCGCTTTGGCGCCTTTGACCGCAGTTATTGGACACCCACCAACCCAAGTAACAAATGGGCCAACACAGCTTTAGAAACCCAATATGGCGGTATTGCAGTATTGCAAAACTCATCATATACTAAGATCAGCAATATCACATTAGGATATACCATCCCCAAAAAGCTGTTGAGCAGGGTGAAAATCACCAATTTAAGAGTGTATGCCAATGCGTTCAATCCTTTCATCTTCAGTAAGTTTATAGGTTGGGATCCTGAAAATCCAAGTAGTACCTCAGCTTTAAATCAGGATTTCAAAACGCGCACCTTTATGCTGGGCTTAAATTTAACTTTATAATTATTGATCATTATTTAACATAACTCGTTATGAAATATATAAATAAAAAACATTTGCTGCTTAGCCTTGCTGTTGTGCTATTCAGTATAAGCGGATGTAAAAAATTTACTGATGAAAACAACCTGGGAGGGCAAACAGCCGAAACCTATTATAATACGCCCGCTGGCTTTGAGGACCTGGTAAAAAGCAATTATAGTACTTTAAGAGGCATAGTTAACTTTGGGGGGCTTTATTTTATCGGAACCGATGTTTTTTCGTCGCCCGGCATTAATGATAATAATAGCGAAAACCTTTATAATACCAATCTCAACTCTTTTAATGGCGATGTAGACGGTTATTTCAGGCAGATTTATTCGGCAATTAATATTGCTAATAACAGTATTTACTGGGCAACAAAGGTAACCAACGGTAATGCCGCAAATATTAATATCCGCGTGGCCGAGGCTAAAGCATTACGTGCCTACTATTACTATTTACTAACCGAAACATTTGGCGATGTGCCTGTGGTTTTAACCCGTACCACAGTTATTAATTTCATATTTACCCGCACTCCTGAAAAAGAAGTTTATACCCAGATTATCCAGGATTTGAATGATGCTTTGGCCGTGCTGCCTGCTACAACTACAGATTTTGGCCGTGTAACCAAAGGTTTTGCGCAACACTTATTATCAAAAGTTTATTTAACACGGGGTTATAAAAGCTATGGCGGCGGTAATGCCGATTTTCAGTTGGCGGCAACCAATGCCGAAGCTGTAATGGCGGGTCCTTATTCCTTAAAAACTAAATATGCCGATCTGTTTGATCCTGCTATAAACAATTTTCAGGTAAACAATGAAGTGATCTTTTCTGTACAGTACAGCACCAACACCAATGCAGGTGCAAATGGATCAGGCAACAGCTTACAGCAATATTTTATGTGGGATACACAAAATACAGGTTTGGTTGGCCGAAGTACATTTTACGGAAAAACAAATAACGCGGCCTCTCTGGATCCATACTGGTTTAGCCTGTTTGACAAAACGCGCGATAGCCGTTATTTAGCTAATGTATATGATGTGGTTTATGTACAGGTTACAGGATCTTATAACAGTAAAACTTTTGCAGTAGGCGATACCTTAATTTATTACCCTGCAGTGCCGTTTACGGCAGCACAAAAAGCGGAGAAAAAGTATGTTGTTATCAATCCCGATGAGTATCGTAATTCGCCATTTGTATCTGGTCAGCGTAACTATCCGCAGTTTAAAAAATTCCGCGACCCTGGGGTACCGGGGTATGTTGATGGCGGAGGCACCCGCGATACTTATGTTTTCCGCCTTGCAGAAACTTATTTAGTGGCAGCTGAAGCGTACCTTAAAACAGGTAATTTGCCTAAAGCGTTACAATACTTTAACGCCATCCGCGCAAGGGCAGCCAAGCCAGGGAACAATCCGCTTACCGGGATTGCCTATAGTACAGAAATGCAGGCATCAACTTTAACTATTGACGATATACTTGACGAAAGAGTAAGAGAGCTTACCGGCGAAGAATTCAGGTGGTTTGAGTTAAAGCGCACAAGTACTTTGGTAGCGCGGGTGTTAACTTATAACGATGAAGCTAAAGCTGCAAATGCAATAAAGGCATTCCATTTGCTAAGACCCATCCCGCAGGCAGTTATTGATTTAAACCGCGAAACTTTTCCACAAAATCCAGGGTATTAATTAATAATGAACAATGATCCTCCGGCTTGGTCCGGAGGATTTTTGCCGCCCGATGTTTATTTTTAAAAGCTTAACCGTTTAAAATGATGAAAAATATTTTTACGAGCATACTGTTGTTATTTGTGGTAACTACCGCTTTTTCACAAAAAAAGGATTATAATATTATAGCTTATGGTGCACGGGCTGATAAAAATCATCTCAATACCATTGCTATTCAAAAAGCTATTGATGCCGCAAATAATGCAGGGGGAGGGCGGGTTATAATTCCGGATGGTAATTATATTACCGGCCCAATTATTATCAAATCAAATGTTGAACTCCATTTAACAGATAACGCCGTGTTGTTAGGATCAACTAACAGGATGGATTTTAACGATAAGTCAATGGCGTTAATTAGCGCCGGGGGCCAGCAAAATATAAGCATGACCGGCAGCGGCACCATCAACGGGCAGGGGCGCGAATTAGTTGAAAACGTACTGGAACTATTAAGCAAAGGCATAATAACAGATCTTCAATGGAAAGTTAAAAGGCCTGGTGAAAAAAACAGACCTACACTAATTTCATTTAGCAACTGCGATGACGTTAAAGTAACAGGCGTTACTTTAAAAGATGCTTCGGGATGGGTGCAAAGTTATAATAAATGCAAAAATGTATTGATTGATAGCATATTGGTACAAAGCACAGCTTACTGGAATAATGATGGAATTGATATTACTGATTGTAAAAATGTAAAAATTATCAACAGCACATTTAACGCCGCTGACGATGCTGTCTGTTTAAAATCAGACGACCCCAATGACGAATGCAATAATATTGTGGTTGAAAACTGTATCCTGCGTTCAAGTGCAAGTGGGTTTAAATTAGGCACTGGTTCTACAGGTGGGTTTAAACATATCCGGGTTAATAACATAAAGGTTTATAATACTTACCGATCGGCAATTGCGCTTGAAAGCGTGGATGGCGCTGTGCTGGAAGATATTGATATCCGCAACGTAACGGCAACCAATACAGGCAACGCAATATTTATACGCCTGGGCCACCGTAATACCGATAATCGTTATAGTACTTTACGCCGGGTGTACATTGCAAATGTTAAAGCAGAGATACCCGCCGGTAAGCCCGATATCGGCTATCCAATGGAGGGGCCTCCACCAAAAGTAGCCCCGCACAATGTTGTTCCGTCATCTATTACGGGCTTGCCTGGCCACCCGGTAGAGGATGTGGTATTGGAAAATATTGAGCTTAATTATGCTGGTGGTGCCGATAAAAATATGGCTTTTATCAGCACTGATAACCTTGGCCAGGTTACCGAAAATGCAGCCGGGTATCCTGAGTTTACCATGTTTGGCGAACTGCCGGCCTGGGGTTTTTATGTTAGGCATGCCGCCGGAATAACAATTAAAAACATGAAGGTTACAGTGAGCACAAAAGATTTTAGGCCTGCTTTGGTATTTGATGATGTAAATGGCTTAAAACTGTATAAAATTATTATCCCAACAGTAAATCAATCGCCGGCTATTATTATGAACAAGGTTTTACAGCCGTTACTGAAAGATGTTAATATGCCCGGAGATCTTAAAGTGTTGATAGTAAAGCAATAATAGGTGTCTTTACCGGTGTTTGATGGAATTCGTTACCAACACAACATTAATGACCTTTTCAAAATTTGTTGACGTTGCATGAAAAGATTGATTTCGTTATATGGCAGAGATAAACATTACATCTACTGTGTTTTAGGTTCAGAAAAAAAGATCACGCCCGAAATGTTAAAGCAGTGTGGAGAGGTTTAAAAATTAACATTAGCGGAAATATTTGGTTATTGATATTATACCAGATTGATAGCATTAAGGTCAATATAAACAGGCAACATCTTTACAAGTTGTTGCCTGTTTCATTAAGGGCGACGGGAAGTTCATTAAACCGTTTTTGTTTACCATTATAGTTTTTTAGTTAATTGTACCGACACCATTAATCATTGCCAAATTTAAAGTACCCTGTTCATCAAATTCGATAAGAGTAACCGTTTTACCTATCTTAAATCTACTTTCAAAACACGGTGATTGGACGTCAGATAGAGGGTCTTTTCATCAGCAGAAAAGCTGCAATTTGATACCACATCGTTAAATATCATTTTTCCAAGCAATTTACCGGTACGGTTAAATATCCATAAGCCTCCCGGCCCGGAAGCAAAAACATTGCCTTTTTTATCAATCTTCATTCCATCGGGCATACCTGCAGCTGTTTTGGTTGCCGCATTTGCGCTGTAAAATATCCGGCCATGCGTAAACAAACCATTTCTATCCAAATCATAGGCATACCAGTTGGCTTTTCCCTGGTCAGAATTTGAGATCAGTATGGTTTTACCGCCAGGAAAAAAAGCGATGCCATTTGGTCGTGTAAGTGTATCTGTAAGCAGGGTTATTTTGCCATTCGCCGAAATTTTGTAAACACCCTGGTATTTGGCTTCTTTTAGTGGATCATGCACGTTTTTTTCGAGTCCGTAAGGAGGGTCGGTAAAGTAAATATCACCATTGTTCAAAAAAGCCAGATCGTTAGGGCTGTCAAATTTTTTGCCCTGATAGCTGACGGCCAGCTTGATGAATTTTGCTTTTGGCTTATCCAAAGGGGCGTCCATTATGGATACTGCCCTATCACCATCCTGGCATATAACCAACTGCCCTTTTAAATTTAAACCCAAACCATTTGAGCCTAACTCTCCTCCACGTGGTATTTTACCGGTATAACCCGAAGGTGAAAGATAAATCTCTTTACCTTTTTCTTTGGTCCATTTATAAATGACATTCTTTTTAACATCAGAGAAAAGGAACATGTTATGGCGCTCTATCCATACAGGCCCTTCGCTCCATATAAAACCATCGGCTAAAATTTCGGCCTTTGCTGTTTTACTTACTAAAGTTCTAAACTGCGGATCAATCTGTTCCGTTGTCATCAATGGTTTTGCAGCCTGGGCATAACCCGCCGTAATCCCGCTTATTAAAATACCCAGGGTAACCGGTAAAAATTTATTCCACGTTATCATATTAATGTATTGGGTTTAAAGGTTTATCTAAGTTAATGCAAAATCACCGATAGGTTGCCTGAAACAAGTTGATTGCCAGTTGCTTTTATCAAAATTTTCCCGGGTTTATCCGTCCCCATTATCAATGCAGGTGTTATTCCGGCTTCCGCATTGCCTGTTTTGTCACCAATAATCTTTGCGCTGCCATTAACAGAAAACTTCAACAGGTTTGTGGCATCAGAAACTGTTATCCCGTTTTTATCGGTTACATAAGCATAGATAAATAGTACATCGTTGGTTCCTGCTTTAAATGGTTTGCCGCTGTAATCTGCCCTTAATATAATCTTATATGGCTTTCCTGGGGTAGCCGATGTTGAAGTAATCATTTTTCGGCCATTAATATATCCCGTTGCCTGTAAACTTCCGGGCTGATATTTGGCAACCTTAAACGTAAATGGCGGATGTTTTAAATTATTAGTATTTATCCCGGTATCTGGTTTTTGCCTGGCGATAGGAGTGCCATTTAGCTTTAGTTCAACTTCATCGCAATTACTATAAATTTTAACTGCGGTATCAGTTGGGTCGTTCCAGTAATTGGCTATAAAAAGCATAGGCTGGCTTTCATCAGCATTACGCTGACTTTCGTAAAAATGATAGGCAAATTTTGGAATCCTGAAAATATCCATTACTCCCGACATCTCGATGTCTGTGGCGTAGCCTCTTTTGTAATCAAAAATCAGCCAGTTAACGTCGCCTACAATATTGCCGTTAAAATTATCATTATGAGCTTCCTGGTAATTAAGGGCTTGTTGCAATAACCGCTCCTGCCCATAACCGCGCACCTGCCTTGATGATTTTTCTTCCTTAGTTAAGTTTTGGTATTCTGTTTGATTAAACCCTGCATTTTGTGCATAATATTCCCAATCGCCGTACTCTGCAATCAGTAATGGTTTATTTTTATTGTATTTTTTCCAGTAATCCGGCGCTTTTAAATGCTGGCGGGCAGGGTTAAAAACATCAAATGCATAATCTTCCCACCCGGTTGAAAAAACATCTTTAAAAGGAAGCTCGCGGTGCACTATGTGGTTTGCAGTATCCATATAAGACTTACTCATATCTGTTTCATTTAAGGATGCCTCCCATAAAACAATAGCAGCATGATTACGGTCGCGGCGAATCATATCATGGATATTCTGAAAGCTGTTTTCCTGAAATGTACGGCCTCCAAAAAACTGCCATCCGGGGATGGCATCCATTACCAGTATGCCCAATTCATCGCAGGCGTCCAGAAATGCAGGCGATGGGGGATAATGAGAACACCTCACAAAATTATAGCCTGCGTTTTTTATCTTCCAGGCATCCCGGTATTGTGCATTGTCTGAAAGGGCATAACCAATATATGGATATTCCTGGTGGCGGTTAGTACCAACAATTTTGAATTTTTCACCATTCAGATAAAAACCACCTGCCTCAAACTTAAACGTCTTTATGCCGGTGTTAAATTTTTGTTCGTCAATGATTTTTCCGTTTTCTAAAACCTGTACCAGCACACTGTACAAATCAGGGTGAGCGGGCGACCAGAGCTTTGGATTATTGACTGTTAAATTTTGAGTAAAAGATCCAAAGGAATTGGCTTTTAACAACTGCTTACCGGCAAGCGATGTAGCAACTGTTTTGCCTGTTTTATCTGTGAGGCTAATTTTTACGCTTACTGTTTTTTGCTGATCAAAGTCATTATTGACCTCTGTTTTCACAACCAGCGTGGCCAGCTTGTCGCTTACCTCTTCGTCATGCAAAAGAATGCCTCCACCATTTTCATGGGCGGCCTGTACCGCATCATTAATATAGATCTTATTTTTAATAATTAGCCAGGCATTACGGTAAATTCCTCCGTAATAGTTATAATCCAGGTCCTTTATTGGCTTTGCCGGCGGGATATCCGGGTTATCCTGGTTGTTTAATTTAACCAGGATACAATTTGATTTGCCAAACAATACATGATTAGAAATATCAATGTAAAACGGCAAAAAGCCGCCCAAATGCTTATATACATGCTTACCATTAAGATAAACATCTGCCTCGTGCATAGCGGCATCAAACTTAACAGCTATGTGTTTACCCTTATTTGCGGTGGGTATGGTAAAATACTTGCGGTAAAAGCAAGTGCCCTGCCATTGTTCTTTAACCTTTTTAACAGGTTCTATATGGGCTGTATGGGGCAATGATATTTTCTTCCAGTCAATTTTAGGTGTGCTGGTATTACTCAGCAACTGAGCCGAGTTTGTTGTATCAATATCTTTTACAAACTCCCAGTTGGCATTAAAGCCGGTGGTTGATGGGATTTTTAGTTGTGCTTTAGTTTTTATTAAACAGCCGGTTATCAGCAATATACAAAGTAGGAGCTTTTTCATTTAAAGGGTATAAAACTTAGTGAACATTATATTTTCGGGCGATTTATCAATTTTCCAGCCATGCTGATTCTATTTCTATACCATAGGGTTTATTAAATTGATCGGGACTGAGATCATCAACAGTAGTGATTTCCAGCTTATCAAATTGGGGGATGCTTAATCCGCTAAAAGTGCCTGCTTTAAACCATAGTGCCTGAAATTCGGGATAAGGTCTTGGCACCATAAGATTAGAATCGGGCTTAAATGCTGATAGCGGTATCTCTATATTTTTATACTGATCGCTCATATTGATGTAGGCTGCATATGCTGATGCATCTTTGTTTATGATGGCCACCCGAAGCTTACCGTTTTGGCCAGTTTGCATGCGTGCCCTTATCACCATTTTACTATAGGATGCAACTTCAGGCAGGCGATCTTTTATTTTGTCGCCTATATAAAGCTGAAAACCCATTTCCTGGTTTTTCCTGATGTTTGCAGTTGCCGCTTTAAAGGCAAGCTGGCCCGTTACTTCCCCGCTGATGTACTGAACTCCGCCATTACGGCCTGAGCCCGAAAAATAACTGTTTGCATTTTCCCGGTCGGTTGTAGCATTAAACAAGCTTAAATTCCCCAGTGGGGCAGCTACAAAAGTTTGCCAACTTTCGGTGTTCAGATAATTCCATGAAGCCGGGTCGCCTTCGTGCCCTCCGGGGAAAGACAGGTATTTATCGCCCTGCTGTATCAGGATGTGGTAATTTAACAAGCCCGATACTATTTGCGCTGCGGGGATGTTTGCACTATAATCATATGGTGTACTCTTTTCCATAACGATAGCCGTCTGGCCACCAAAAGGTTTATTTACCAGCAGGGTTACTTTAGCATCCGGGTCAATATTGATAATTTTTGCTTTCACTGTAAAATCCTTTCCCGTGCTGATCTCTGTAGCAGGGGTATGCCGAACGAATGGTTCCTTGCTGAAAGACTGCGGGGCAACAAACTCGTTAAGGCCAATAACATCCAAAATTCTTTTATCTGCACTATTTGTTATTGAGCTGCCTCTTTTGGATAATAAATAAGTTCCGGGTTTTATGATGAATGAGCCGTTGGCCGCCGTTGTGCTGTAATTGTTGCCGGCGTTAACTGCCTTAACTTTAAAATCGTTCCCAAGTTGGGTTAAACTGATCTGCATTGGTTGGTCATGCCATTGAATATGCACTACCTCACGTGCCGGTGATGGTTTTGAAAACGGATCACGTACGGTAATAGCGTCCGGCATAACCTCAAGCCGCCAGATACCGTTTTCAACTTTGTCTAAAAAATAAGCGCCATACCCCTTGTATTGTATTATAGTCGAAGAGCCTAAGCCGGCAACGTGTTCTAGTTTTTTCACATCGGCAGGTGCTGAAGATGTTGTACCCGAATAGTAAAATTCGCTGGCCGTATTCATCTCACTCATTGACTGATTGTAGCTTACATGGTAGGCATCAAAAACGCTATCGGCCGGGTAAGTACCGTATTTTTTTTCCTTTGGAAGCTGGCGGAATACCCTGGTGGCAATTAAATAGCTAATAGCTTTTGCGGGGGTATAAGCCAGGTTAAGGTAATGGGTTTGATATTCTGTATTGGCATAGCCATTTCCCAAGGGATCATATGCGAACTGCGTTATCCATTGAAAGCCGGCTTGTTTAAAGCTGCGCGCAATTGCCGGGTATAAGCATGATTGTAAAACATCGGCTGCATCAAACTCATATATCATGCGTGCTTTATTTTTGAACTCGGGTATGGTATCAAAAGGGATATGGTAATGATCCACATTGGGTAAAAAATTGCCTTTTTGTTCGTGCCCCTCTACGAGCCCGGTAGGGTACCACTGAAAACTGAAACCATTAACGTTTGATTTGGCAACCGCATCAGCATAGGAGGGGTTTTGGCTGATATTATAAAATATAGGTTTACTCCAGCCAGTACTGCGCGCTGCCGCCTCTAACCTGTTAATATAAGCTGTTACCTCGCTTTTGGGGCCGCTATGGGCAGGTTCGTTATTTAGTTCGGCACCGATAATATTGGGCTCATCGCGGTAGTTTATTTTTGTATAGGGGTTAACATGCTGTAAAAGCTGTTTAATATAGTTTTCCTGTGCTTTAATCCCTGCTTCAATCCGAGTAACAGGGCCTTTACCATATTTTGCTGAAAACCCTATCGAAGGTTCGTCCTTTTGAGGATAACCATTGCCATAAAAAGCTATGGTGGTGATAATAATGCGAATATTACGCTGCTTTAAGCGATAGAGTAGATAATCAAAAAGTTTCAGGTGCTCATTCTGTAACAGGTTACCCGTTGAGTCGCTGATTTCTGTATCCCAGATATGCACCCTGAAAGCGTTCACTCCCATACGGGCCATGTGATAGATATCTTCATCAATCTCTTTCTCAATATCCTTATTTATGGCTTTCATGGAACGGTAGCCATAAGCAAAGGGCACAGTATAATTTACCCCGAAGAGATAAACTTCTGATTGGTCCTTTTCCCATCGCAATCGGCCTTGCTTATCCATATACACTAAATTCTTGCTTTGTTGTGCATGGGTAGGCTGGGTAAACACTAAGAAAATGGAAATGATGATTAGTAAAATGCGGTATTTCATAGATGAAGGTAAAAGTTGTATCATGTAATTATCAAGTGCTGCCTTGGGGCAGCACTTGATAAATTGAAAGGCCAAACCTTAGGGAGGTATATTATTGAGAATAACCCGGATTTTGTTTGAGGATTCCGTTACCTTGTATCATGACGTTGCTTGGTATCGGGAAAAGGGTCATGAAATCCTGTGCAGCTGTTTTTCCGCGTGCTTTGGCGTTAGATATCAATACGCCTTGCCTTATCAGTGTTTGGCGGCGTGAACCTTCACAATATAACTCGCGGCCGCTTTCATCGATCAATGCGGCACGGAAATCGGCTGTACTCATGCCCGCAAAATTGCTGACTCCTGCACGTTTACGTACCATATTTACATATTGGTAAGCATCGGCCGGGCCACGTTGTTCATTAATAGCTTCGGATAATGATAGCAACACTTCGGCATATCTAAACACAACCACGTCAAATGAGTAGCCTGGTCCATCGCCCAGCACGCCGGTATATTTTACAGGAATAGCACCTCTTAAGCCGGTTGACTGGTTAATTGTTTTTCCGCTGGTGTTGGTATATGATGCTATAATGGTGCTTTTTCGGCTGTCGGCTGCATCAAATTTATTGTAAAATGCCCAGGGCATATAATAACCTGCCCATCCCGGCCCCCTTGTTAAAAGCGGTGATGCGGTAAAATCGCCTGGCAGTACTTCCTGTACCCAATAATTAGGGCTTGCACTGTTGGTAGGGGTAGCATATATCAGCTCATTGTTCTGTTTTACATTAAACACATCGGCATAATTTGACATCAGGCTGTAGCCCATACCCATAATGGTTTTAGCTGTAGCTTCTGCTTTATCCCATTGTTTATTCATCATATAAATTTTCAACAACAGCATTTGCGCAACACCTTGCGACATGCGGCCCCAGTTGGCATTGTCGGTATTATATTTTGCCGGCAAATCGGGGATGGCTGAAGTAAGGTCGCTTATCATTTGCGCGGAATATACTTCGGTAGTGGGGCGTGGTGCAATGGTAAGGCTGGCCAGCTTTGTAGCGTCGGTTGTTGCATTAACCGGGCCGTAAAAGTCATATAATACAAACATCAGCCAGGCGCGTAAAACTTTTGCTTCGGCGGTATATCTCTTTTTTATCTGGTCGCTTACGGCAGTAACTTTTGATATATTGTCAATAACGTCGGTTGCCTTAGCCACATAACTTATGTACGGATAAACCGAATTATTTAAACCCTGATAGGTAGCCGGCCCCCAGGTAAAGTTGGTTAAATTCTGGTCCCAATCCGTACTGGCCTCATCGGTTGTCATTATGCTTTTTAACAGATATGTTTTTATATCTGCATTATATAGCGATGCTGATTGCTGATTATTACCTAAGTCGGTTTGGTCCCAGTTTGAAGAGAAGGGACTGTAAATGACTATCACCGCGGCGTTGATGTCCGATTCGGTTTTGTAAAAGTTACTTGGGGATATCTGGCTGTAAACCTTTGAGTTCAGCGCCTTTTTGCAACCTGAATCAAACAGCACCAGTGTACAGCAGCTTAGCAGGAGTACAGTGTACTTCGCTAATTTATTTCGTTTATTTTTTAAGCTTTCCATTTATTTAGCGTTTAAAATTTTAAAAAGTAGCGTTTACACCAAACGTAATTGATGTTGCCAAAGGGTAGGGGTTTGTTTCGGTATATTCAGGATCGTATCCTTTGTAATTGGTGATGATGAACAGGTTCTGCGCATCGGCAAAAAACCTTAACGTTTTGATGAATTTATCATGTAAAGGCAATTTGTAGCCCAGGGTTACATTCTTTAAACGCAGGAAGTTGACGTTTTGCCCGTAAAAATTATTTGTTTGGCTTGGGTTATTTCCGGTATAAACATTAGCAGCATAACCTGGATAAATTCCGTTTGTATTGTCGGCCGAGAATATATTTGCAGCGCCTGCCAGCGTGTTATGGGGCCTTGTTGATTCATTAATTACAGCCGGATCATAAAATGCGCCATAATTATTTACTTCATACATGCCAAAGCTGCCATACATAAATACGTACAGATCGAAGTTTTTATAGGTAAATGTGTTGCCAAAGCCAAGTGAAAACTTAGGGTCAGGGTTACCCAATGCAATTACATCATTCACATCTAATTTTCCATCGCCGTTACGATCTTTGTAGATAATGTTACCCAGGTTTGCATTTGGCATGTATGATGGAATTTCACTTTTATTGTGGATGATGCCATCAGTTTGCCAGCCGTATACTTCCCTTATCGGATCTTTATAGCCTATGTATGAGGCCAAAGGCGTTTCTGGATTTCTTGCAACCCAGTAGTTTTTATAGGCTGATATATTGAAGTTAGTTGTCCAGTTAAAGTTTTCGCTTTTTACGTTTTGCGATAGTATCGAAAACTCGATACCGCGGCTGCGGGTTGAACCAATGTTGGTCACTACCTGTCCAACCTCGTTATTTACAGGTAGGGGGTCATAATCTATCAGGCCTGATGCGGTCTTTTGAAACACATCTATCGAACCTGTTAGACGGTCGTTAAACAAGCCATAATCCAAACCAAAGTTGATTGTTTTGTCGGTTTCCCATTTTAAATTATTATTGGCAATTTGGGTAATGCCGATACCCGGATAGTAAGTGCTGCCGATCACAAAAATTGGGCCTGCCGATCCGTAAAGCGGCAATGCACCTGATCCTAAAATAGGTGAGTTACCTGATGTACCATAGCCTGCACGCAGTTTCAGTGATGAAATAACTTTCGAGTTTTTAAGAAAATCTTCCTGGTTTATTCTCCATCCCAGTGACGCACCAGGGAAGAAACCGAATTGTTTGTTAGCGGCGAAATAGCTTTCACCATCTTCGCGTCCGGTTATTGTTAACAGGTATTTATTCTTGTAAGAGTAATTTGCCCTGAAATAACCTGAAACCTTAATTAAATCGCGGTCGCGATTGGAGAAATCAAAGCTTTTGTCCTTATCACTTGCCAGGCCTACATTGTAAAATCCAAGCGCATCTGTCGGGAAACCTACAGCTTCCAAACCATAGCCTTCATTCGAGCTTTTATAGTAGCCCACACCACCAACTACCGAAAAATTATTATCACTGTTTATCCTTTTGTTGTAGGTGAAAAATGATTCTGCACTATAATTTTGTATGTGATTATTTGTTAACTGAGCCATACCTGTAGGTAACTGGTAATTTTGTGCTTTTACAGGCAGGAAAAATTGCAGTTCGCTGGTTTGTTTGTCAATACCTACTACCGTATTCCATTTTAAATCGTCAGTTATCTTTACTTCGATATTTGGCGATGCCATAAAACGGTTGGTATTTGTGTTGTTTTGTATGATTAGAAACGCTGCTGGGTTTGTTATAATGTTGTCGTAACTTTTGGTGTACGAACCATCGCTATTGTAAGCATTGAGATTAGGTGCAAATGAATAAGCCGCCTGCAACTGATTGTACTTTTCGGCGCCACCGCTGTTGCTTCCTGTAGATGCATTGTTGCTGTTTATTTGGCTGAAAGTAAGGTTTAGAGAAAATTTAACCCTTTCACCCAATTGCTGATCGATGTTTACACGACCCGAATAACGCTTAAAGTTGGAGTTTTGCAGGATAGCCTTATTGTCGTAATAATTGAATGATGAGAATATCTTGGTTTTATCGGTGCCGCCGGATACGGAAATATTATGTTCATCAACATAACCATTTCTTATGATCGACCCCAGCCAATCTGTTCCCTTACCGGCAGATGCAATCTGGTCAGGTGTAAACAGCGGCGTAAATCCCGGTGCTGCAGCCGGACTATTACTGCCGTAAGGAGCAAGGCCGTTATCGAATAAATATTTATCATGAGCCAACCTTACCTGTTGAGTTTCAAAGCCGGTTGCATCCAACAGATTAAAATACGACTTTGGTTTTTGTATGGTATAACTGCCGCTGTATGAAACTACCGCATTTCCTTTTTTTCCTCTTTTGGTAGTTACCAATATTACACCGTTAGCAGCCGCGGCACCGTATATGGCAGTGGCGCTGGCATCCTTAAGTACGGTTACATTTTCGATATCTGAAGGATTGATACTGCTCAAAGGATCCTGATCTACGCCACCAGAAAACCCGAGGTCTTTATCGTTTATTGACGGTGTTGCAGAACTGTTATTGGTTATAGGAACACCATCAATAATGTAAAGGGGTGTGTTGGCGCCATGTGGTGAAATTGCACCGCGGATGGTTACGGTTAAACCGCCGCCCGGCTGTGCACTTCTGGTATCAAGTGTTAAACCTGCCGCCTGACCTTGTAATAAGTTGTTAATTGATGTTTGGGCAACCTGCGGAAGATCTGACGTTTTTACCGAAACAACAGAGCCGGTTACATCCTTTTTGGTTGATGTACCGTAGCCCAGTACAACAACCTCATTCAATGATTTGCTATCGGATGTTAGCTGAACATTGATTTTTACACGGTCATCAATGGCTTCTTCTTTAGTGATATAGCCTATAAATGAAAAAACAAGTGAACTCGTATTGCCATTTACGGTTAATTTGTAATTTCCATCATTATCTGTTTGGGTGCCGGATTGGGTACCTTTTACGGTAACGGTTACGCCAGGCAGTGTCTCGCCCGAAGCACCGGTAACTTTACCTGTAATAGTTTTTTGCTGCGCGAAAACCGAAATTGAAAACAACAATTGTAAGAACAAGAGCAAAGGCCACCGCCTTTTAAACAAAAAAGTAAAATTTTGCATAATAAATTAGGGTTAATTGGTTTATATTAGAGTTCCTCCCCAATGAAAGAAGCCTCCGCCCGAATAACAGCAGCTGTTAAAACACGTTCAAGTCCTGCAATCTTTCGAAGCGTGAAATGGGGCGCTTAAATTGGTGAACAAATGAAAGACTATTTACTATGATATGATTTGTGCTATTATTCATATATTTTGTTCAATCGGACATTTAGAATACAACAAGTCCTTCGGCAGTTTTCATCTATCCTTTTATGTATAACTTTATCTGCATATTAATTTGCTATAACCAATTACTACAATCATTTCACCACATCGGGAAATCATGCTGCTGAAGAATCATAGTCAAACACGCAGGTACCTGCGCATGTTACCGCAATCAATTATATTCATACTGCTTATTACAACGGGATATGCCCATGCACAAACGCTGAACCTCAAATTCAAGCACATCAACATAGGCCAGGGGTTATCAAACAGCACCATTGAATCAATTTACCAGGATAGTAAGGGGTTTATCTGGTTTGGCACAAGGGATGGCTTAAATAAATATGATGGTTATCAGATTACTGTTTTCAGGAACGACCCTAATAATAAAAACAGCATAAGCGATAATTTTATTAAATGTATCAATGAAGATGCATCCCATAATTTGTGGATAGGTACCAGCGATGGCCTAAACCGTTTTGACGCTTACAAAAATACTTTTACAAGGTATGGCCATAACCCTGTTAATAATCAAAGTCTTCCGGGTAATGGTATTAATTGTATTTATAAATCTAAAAGCGGGTTGCTTATTGTTGGCAGCAATGGCGGTGGTTTGAGCGTGTTCGATGCCAAAAAAAACGAATTTAAACGTTTTGTGCCCAAAAATAACCAGCCGCTTGCAATTGATAATTTTGATGTAAACAGTGTTCTTGAAGACCGCAAAAATAATTTTTGGTTAGCTACAGATAAAGGTGTGGGCTTGCTCGATAAAACAAAGGGAACTGTAAATACAAGTTTTAACCTTAATAACAACCCCGCTTTCGTAATAAGCCTTCCAACATTAAGGCTTCAGGAAGATCAGCAAGGTAATATATGGCTGGGAACCATAAACAATGGTTTAGTGATGGTAAACCTGGTCAATCATGTTTTTAAACAATTTTTACATGACGACAAAAAAACATACAGCATCAGCACCAATTTAATCAGGAGCTTATTGGTTGATAATAAAGGAAACGTGTGGACTGGAGGAGTTAATGGCAGCCTTGACCTTTTGAAACCGTCGGGAAACACTTTTCTGCATGCGCAAAATGAACCGGGTAACTCCCTCAGCTTGTCACAAAAAACAGTCTCGTCATTGTTCCAGGATAATCAAAACAACCTGTGGATAGGTACACACCGGGGTGGTGTAAACTTTTATGCGCCACTTGCCGAAAAATTTAAGTTACTGCAGCAGGGAGCTACCGAAAATAGCCTGAGTTACAATGATGTAAAGTCTTTTTACGAGGACAGTAAAGGAATTATATGGATAGGTACCGATGATGAAGGACTGAATCAATACGATGAACAAACAAATAACTTCAAACATTATAAATATAATGCTTTTAACTTAACCAGTATCAGTTCTGACGCGGTTTTAAACACCACCGAGGATAGGAACAAAAACCTTTGGATTAGTACCTGGGGCGGTGGCTTAAACCTGATGGACCGAAAAATGGGCACCTTTACCCATTTTGTAAATAAACCTTCTGACGCAAATTCTATAAGCTCGAACTATGTGCAAACTACACTGCAGGATAGCGAAGGGAATTTTTGGGTGGCGACATATTATGGGGGCCTAAACCTGTTTGACCCGAAGACACATATTTTTAAGCGGCTCACCAATACGATAAACGACAAAAGCAGCTTATATGGAAATAACATTATTGCGTTAAATGAAGATAAAGAAAAGAATTTGTGGATAGGTACTGATGACGGCGGTCTGAATCGCTATAATCTTATAAAAAAAACATTTACGCACTATTTTATAAGCGGTGATAAAACCCCTGATATAAGGGTAGTATTTACTGACAGCAAAGGCCGAGTATGGGTTGGGCAGGAAGGGTTGTACCTTTTTAACCCAACTACAAATAAGTTTAACATTTATACCAACAAGGGTGGCTTATCAAGCGAGTTTATAAAGGGGATTACAGAGGACAACTTTGGTTTTTTGTGGATCAGTACCTCAAACGGCCTCACTAAATTCAATCCCAATACACGTGAGTTAAAGAAATACAATGTAGCCGATGGTTTACAGGGCCTTGAGTTTGAAGCCGGCGCATACATGAAAACTAAAAGTGGTGAAATGTATTTTGGCGGCATTAACGGCGTAAACCACTTTTATCCGAAGGACATTAGGGTGAATCACTTTGTGGCGCCGGTATATATCACCGGTTTACAGATCTTTAATAAAGACATACTGCCAGGCGATGAGAAATCGCCACTGAAAAGTGATATTAGTTTAACTCATGAAATCAAGCTGGATTACAAGCGGTCTACCTTGTCATTTGACTTTGCCATATTAAGCTACACTGCTTCAGAGAATAACCATTACGCATATAAACTAAAAAACTTTGATCAAGATTGGCAATACACCTCCGAACGGAAAGCCAACTACACCAATTTGAGCCCGGGTAATTACACTTTCTACGTAAAGGCATCAAACAATGATGGGATATGGAATAATAAAAGTGCCTACATTGATATCAGTATTTCGCCTCCGTTTTGGTCAACATGGTGGTTCCGGTTAATTGTTTTGTTTTCAGGTATTACGGCCAGCTATTATTTACTGCGTTTCAAAAAGAACCTCGATTTGCAAAAAATAGAAGAAAACAAACGTGAGGAAATGCACAAAATCCAATTGCAGTTTTTTACAAACATCTCACATGAATTTAGAACACCACTAAGTTTAATACTGGGTCCACTCGAAAAAATAATGAGCGAAGATAAAAGCCAGGTCTTTCGCCTGTATTATGATACGATACACCGTAATGCGAATAGATTGGTTTTATTAATTAACGAGCTTCTCGATTTTAGGAAGGCAGAAAGCGGATCGTTAAAATTGAAGGTAATGCCCGGTAATCTCGACCAGTTTATTTCTGAAGTGGTGGAAGATTTCAAGAGTCTTGCTTCCGAAAAACACATCGCATTGCACCTCACTACCCAACGCAATCTTGGAGAGACATGGTTTGACAGGCAGATAATTGAAAAGATCATTATTAACCTGATCCATAACGCCTATAAATACACCAATATAGGCGGCGAAATAACCATTGAGCTTTATGCCAACCCGGATGGATTTGAAACCGCGTATAAGCACTCCATGATGGTTAACAGTAATTACCGTGCAAAAAAATACATCTACATAAGGGTTTCAGACAACGGTATTGGCATCTCTAATGACTCGATCCATCATTTGTTTGAAAGGTATTATCGCATTACCGATGCGCACATGGGGTCGGGAGTGGGGCTTGCATTTGTAAAAACCCTTATCCTGATACACAAAGGAAGTATAATTGCTTATAGCGAGAAAAATAAAGGCACCGACTTTATAGTAAAAATACCCGTTGATAAAGCGGATTATGCAATTGAGGAAAGATGGATTAACAATGCTGATAACAGCGGGATACAATTGGAAAGCATCAGCACATTTCTGCACCAGAATTACAAAACAGCCGAAACTGATCAGGTAGAAAGGCGGGAAAAGGGGCAGTTGAATAAGATACTTGTAGTTGATGATAATGATGAACTGAGAAATTTTCTTCATCATAGCTTAGATGAGTTTTACGAGGTAATAGAAGCTGTAAACGGCATAGATGGCCTGGAAAAGGTAAAAACTGAATTTCCCGATATGATCATAAGTGATTTGATGATGCCTGGAATGAATGGCATCGATTTTTGCGAGGAAATTAAATCACATCCGGAAACTTGCCAGATACCGTTTATTATCCTTTCTGCAAAAGATGCGCTTGAGTCTAAAATTGAAGGCGCGGAGTCTGGCGCCGATCTTTATTTTCCAAAACCTGTAAGCATAAACCTGTTGTTGCTTTCAATCCATAACATATTCAGACAGCAGAGCACACTCAAAAAAAGTCATATAAAGAACTATTTCATCGAGGCACATGAAGCCACAGATCAGCAAAGCGATAATAGTTTCCTGGATCAACTGGTTCAGGTAATAGAGTCGCAATTAGGCAACCCGGATCTGGATGTGGATCATCTATGCCGTGAAATGGGCATGAGTAAAACAAAGCTCTATAATAAAATAAAGAAGGTATCCGGCTTATCCATCGGCGAATTTGTCAGAACGTTTCGACTAAAAAAAGCGGCTTATATTATCTCGCACGAGGATATTTTGTTAACGGATGTCATGTATCGGGTAGGCATACAAACGCAATCTTATTTTACCAAAGCTTTCAAAAAAGAGTTCGGTAAAACGCCTTCGCAGTTTTTAAGCGAAATTAAAACCGGAAAAAAAATGAATTAAGATTTTTTTGCTGACGATAGCACAATGCGAAAGCCACGCCATGCACTGTCTTCATTAGGCGGATTTGTAGCTCTGTTGGCACTTCGTTCATCATTGCTGCCGCTGCCAAAGCTGCCGCCCCGGTTTACACGGTATATCCCGGCTGCCGGGCCAACAGGATCCTTTACCTGCCCGCCGGGATATGGCCCGTACCAGTCATAACACCATTCCCATAAATTGCCAAGCATATCATACATGCCCCATTTATTCGGCAGCTTTGTGGCAACATTACGCGAGCCGGTAACAGGATTGCCAAACCCTTTGCCCTTATAATCTTTAAAACTATTACCGCCATACCAGGCTATATGATCAGTGGTACTGCCATATATTGCGCTGGTGGTACCAGCCCGGCAGGCATATTCCCATTGGGCCTCTGTTGGCAATGTATATTCATAGCCTGCGGGCAGTCTGTGTGCAGCACGTTCCTGGCTGGTAAGCATCTTGCAAAACTGCATAGCTTCGTTCCAGTTTACAAAATACATTGGTAATTCATCGTTTTCATTAGCCAATACTTTATCCGGATCATTTTTGTCAAAATGCATAAAATCCCTTATCAGCATCCTTTTTCCCATAAAATCATACATCGTTGTATCATTCAGTAGTTTATTAACCTTGTCCCGCACATTCATTCCTGTAACAGACTTCCACTCTCCAATAGTAACTTCGGTATTGCCTATCCAATAACCTTTAGTTAGCGTTACAGTTGTTTGAGGACTTTCATCGGGCTTTCGCCCAGCTTCAGTTTCGGGGCTGCCCATAATAAATGTGCCCGCGGGGATCCAGCTCATCGGTAATATTGCCTTTTCATTCAAAGATAATTGCCAGGCCTTACCGGCAATAGGGCCTTGTGAATCCGTATTTTGCTGCGCCGAAAGGTTGCCGGGATATAAATATAACGTGGCAAAAAATAAAGAGATCAATAATAATGGTTTCATATCAATATTTAAGGTGACTGAAGGCGTTTTATCAAGGCCAATTGCTGGTTAAATATAGAAAACACATTAGGCAAAAATTATCCCTTGAATTGCCGGTAAGTTTTCGGCAGGCGGGTATATCGTTCATTCAAAGCTCTAAATACAGGTATATTATTATGAGATTATAAATTTTAACCTGAAGGTGTTTTATTGAAAGGTTGTTTGATTAAGTTTCTATAAATCAATTTATTATATTTTAGATAGATATCTTGAAGCTAATTGAAATTGTATTTTTTATGCTGACGTTTAGTGAAAATAACACATTAGAAATAATAGCATAGATACACTTGTATTGGGCATTAAATAAAACCGATTGCATTAAAAATATGCACAATTGAACAATCGTTAAAAACCATTTTGGTTGTTATTTGCTTTGCGACCTGATTATAAACCACAGCGATCATTATATGGCGAGAGACGCGCAGGAAATGCTGGAAATAGCCGGATTGAAGCGCCGGTGTAACAAACTATATTCTTGAACAGGAAAATTATATCGATATTGACCCTTATATAAGCATTGCCAAAAGTGCAACCTACATTAAAAATAACTTACTCCGATAAATATCATTTGCAGTGAAAATAAAAAGCTTTGAATTATTCACAGTACCCCCACGCTGGCTATTTCTTAAAATAGAAACCGACGAAGGTATAACGGGTTGGGGCGAACCTGTTATTGAAGGTAAAGCAGCAACGGTTAAAACCGCTGTTGAAGAACTGATGAACTATATTATTGGTAAAGACCCCATGAATATAGAAGACCACTGGAATGTAATGTACAGAGGTGGTTTTTATAGAGGTGGTCCAATTTTAATGAGCGCTATCGCAGGCATTGATCAGGCGCTGTGGGATATTAAGGGGAAATATTACAACGCGCCGGTACATCAATTGCTTGGGGGGAAAGCCAGGGATAAAATGAAAGTTTATTCCTGGATAGGAGGAGACAGGCCTGCTGATGTGGGTAATGCCGCAAAAGAAATGGTTAAAGCCGGTTTTGGCGCGGTAAAAATGAATGCCACCGAAGAATTGCAATACGTGGACTCCTATGAAAAAATTGACCAGGCCATTAGCCGTATAGCAGCGGTACGCGAAGCTGTTGGTAATTATGTGGGCATCGGTATTGATTTTCATGGTCGGGTGCATAAACCTATGGCCAAAATATTAGCTAAGGAGTTGGAAGTATTTCGCCCCATGTTTATTGAAGAGCCGGCCTTACCCGAAAATAACGAGGTAATGCGCGAAATTGCCCGGCATACTGCTATCCCAATAGCCTGCGGCGAGCGGATGTTCTCTAAATGGCAGTTTAAAACACTTTTAAAAGAGGGCTATGTAGATATCATCCAGCCAGATCTGTCACATGCCGGGGGGATAACTGAATGTAAAAAGATCATATCAATGGCCGAGGCATTTGATGTGGCAGCCGCGCCGCATTGCCCGCTTGGCCCCATCGCGCTGGCCGCCTGTTTACAGGTAGATGCCACCTGCCATAATGCTTTTATACAGGAGCAAAGCCTGGGCATACATTATAATAAGGGAAGTGATATTCTGGATTATATCACCAATAAAGATGTATTTAAATATGAAAACGGGTTTGTAAGCATACCGGAAGGCGCAGGTTTGGGCATAGAAATAAATGAAGACCATGTACGCAAAATGGCAGCTATTGGGCATAACTGGACCAACCCGCTGTGGCGTCATGAGGATGGGAGCGTAGCGGAATGGTAACTGCGGTAAATAGCAATAAAAATAGCAAAGTCAGGTTTCGGGTATTGGCTTTTTTATTTGTAAACGTTATTGTCAATTATATGGACCGCAGCAATATTTCAGTCGCGGCCACTGCAATCAGTGCCGACCTGAAATTAAGCACTATACAATTAGGGCTGATATTTTCGGCTTTTGGTTGGATGTACGTCGCCTTCCAAATTCCAGGTGGAATTATTATTGATCGGTTTAGCCCCCGCGTATTATATGCAATAACATTATGCAGTTGGTCTGTTGTAACGTTGTTGCAGGGTATTACCCGTGGATTTTATTCTTTATTGGGCCTCAGGATGGCCACAGGTATGTTCGAGGCGCCTTCATACCCCATAAATAACCGGGTTGTCAGCAACTGGTTTCCTGAAAACGAAAGGGCATCCGCAATAGCTGTTTATACCTCGGGACAATTCATCGGGCTCGCATTTTTAACTCCTCTTTTAGCAGTTATTCAAAGTTACTGGGGCTGGCGTGGCTTATTTATTAGTACCGGCGTAGTTGGCATAATCTGGAGCCTGGTTTGGTATAGCTTTTACCGAGACCCCGTAATAGATGAGGCACTACCTGTTACAAAAAATGATACCCCGGCGGTTAACCTTCCCTCAAAAAAAATCACCCGAAAGGAATTTAAGCAGGTATTAACCAATCGCAAATTATGGGGCATTTATTTAGGCCAGTTTGCGGTTACATCAACCTTATGGTTTTTTCTAACCTGGTTTCCAACTTACCTGGTCAAATATCGCGGCTTTGATTTTTTAAAATCGGGGTTTTTATCTTCAATACCATTTTTGGCCGCATTTGCCGGGGTCATATTATCCGGTTTAATTTCCGACCGTTTAATAAAAAAAGGCATCTCATTCAATAAAGCACGCAAAACGCCTGTAATAATTGGTTTGCTGCTATCAACCTTTATTATTGGGGCAAACTATGTTAACAATACCACACTTGTAATTTTATTCATGACTATCGCCTTTTTTGGGAACGGCCTGGCATCTATAGCATGGGTGTTTGTATCCTTACTTGCACCCAAAAACCTTATCGGCCTTACGGGAGGTGTTTTTAATTTTATGGGCGGCTTGTCGTCAATAATAGTTCCGCTGGTTATCGGTTATTTAGCTAAAGACGGTAGTTTTACATCTTCCATACTATTTATAGGAATATTAGCCTTTGCAGGTGTGCTATCATACTTGTTTTTAGTTGGTAATGTCAACAATCCCGATCAGGAGAATCCAAATTTAAAATTACTGCATAATGAAACAGTTTCTTAGCTGCGATTGGGGAACTTCCAGCTTCAGGCTGCGGCTGGTTGATGTGAACGAATATCAAATATTAGCCGAAGAAACAGATAACAACGGCATTGCAGCCACTTTTGCTTTATGGAAACAAAGTGGGCAACCCGAAGAAAAACGACGTTCATTTTATCTGGATGTAATAAATAAATACATCAAAAAAATTGAAAGTAAAACAAGCTGGTCCCTAAGTGGTGTGCAACTCATCATTTCGGGGATGGCATCTTCGACGATAGGTTTTATTGACATTCCTTATAGTCAGCTGCCTGTTGGTACAGATGGAACGAATATTAAAACACAATCTATTTCTGCAGATGGGCATTTTGCGCATGATGTGATGGTTATTTCGGGTTTGCGGTCTGATGATGATGTAGTTAGGGGTGAAGAAACCCAGCTGATTGGTTGTATTGATCCATCACACGGAAAAATCGATGATGAATTGTTCATTTTCCCAGGCACGCATTCAAAACATATTTTTGTATCAAATGATCAAATAACTGGCATCAGGACCTATATGACCGGGGAGTTTTTTGAACTGCTGTCGCAAAAAAGTATATTGAAGCTAAGCGTTGAAAATAATGATGAGCAAACAGATCCACAAACTTCGGGCAGCTTTAGGATGGGAGTTAATGATGCGATTGATGCTAACTTACTAAACGCTGCTTTTAAAGTAAGAACAAATAGCCTGCTGAACAAGCTATCAAACAGGGAGAACTATAATTACCTGAGCGGTTTATTGATAGCAACTGAACTAAAGGATTTAAAAACCTCCGGCATACAAAAAATAAACCTCCTTGGCGGCTCAAATTTGGGTGAGTATTACCGGTGCGCCCTGGAAGAATTGGGCCTTTCATCAAAAATACGGGTAGTGAATTCAATCTGGGCTGATGAAGCGGTTGTGCGCGGTCAACATAAAATTTATAAAACAACAATGCAATGAACAACAAATTTTCATGGGAGCTTTTTAACCGGATGCCCATTATCGGTATTATGAGGAATATTCCCAGGGAATATATAGAAAGCATCGGCCATGTTTATCAGCAGTCGGGCTTAACCTGCCTTGAAGTTACAATGAATTCTGCCGGTGCGGATGAAACTATCGCATCATTAGTTAATACATATGGCGATAAATTAAATATTGGAGCCGGAACGGTTTGTACCGTTCAGGATCTGGAAAAGGCATTAAATGCCGGGGCTCAATTTATTGTTACGCCAATTGTAAACGAAGATGTCATCAGTACCTGTGCAGCTCAAAAAGTACCTGTTTTTCCGGGGGCTTATACGCCTACCGAAATATATAAAGCCTGGAGCCTGGGTGCAACAATGGTAAAGGTTTTCCCGGCGACTACTTTAGGCACAGGATATATCCGGGAAGTATTAGGCCCGTTAAATCATATAAGCCTGGTGCCAACCGGCGGAATAAATCTTGAAAATTTTACCGGCTACCTGGCAGCAGGGGCAAAGGCTGTTGGAATAGGCAGCCACCTGTTCCCAAAAGATATCCTGGAAAGTGAAGACTGGGATAAACTGCAGGAAATTTATGTTTTATACACGGAGCGATATAAAGCATACGCCAATACTAAAGCGGTATAGGTTAGTAACTGATTTATTACATTGATAAATCAATAGCACCAAAATGATAATCAATAGCACAATAAAATAGGGTTTATTTACAGTTATTTAGCTTTGCAAATCATCAAAACCAATTTATAAAGTTAATGCCTTACTGTTATGAGATATAAAGTGCTATTGCAATCAGTTTTTACATTTTTTTTATTCTGTGCTATGGTCGCAGTTACCGATGAGCCGAAAGAGATTTTACTTTGGCCCAATGGCGCCCCGGGATCAGAGGGAAAAACAGCCCCTCAAAAAACGCGCGTAACCGACCAGGGTGATATCGTAATTTCAAGTGTGCATAAACCTTCTTTAACACCCTATTTGCCCGACGCTGGTAAAGCTACCGGAACTGCTATTATAGTTGCACCCGGCGGAGGCCACAGTGAGCTGTGGATAAGTCACGAAGGCTATAGCCCGGCAAAATGGTTCAGGGATCATGGCATTGCTGCGTTTGTTTTAAAATACCGCCTGGCGCGCGATACCAATTCAACTTATACGGTTGATAAGGAAGAGGTGGCTGATATTCAACGTGCTATCAGATTAGTAAGAAGCCGGGCGAAAGAATGGGGAATTGATACCGCCAGGATAGGAGTTATGGGATTTTCTGCTGGTGGCGAACTTGCAGCATTAGCGGCAATGCGCTATACAACAAAAGATCAAAGCGCTAAAGATCCTATTGATCGTGAAAGCGATAAGCCTGATTTTCAGTGTTTAATTTATCCCGGCAATATTAACAGGCTTTCTGTAAGCCCGGCAGTTCCCCCTGTATTCATTGCCGGTGGTTATAAAGATAGGAAGGATATATCCGAGGGGGTAGCTCAACTGTACCTTAAATATAAAGAAGCAGGAGTACCAGCAGAGTTGCATATTTACTCAAGCGTGGGTCATGGCTTTGGCATCCGTGAAACAAATAAAGGTTCTTACACAGAGTGGCCCGGACAAGTACGGCTTTGGTTGGTGGACAATGGTTTTTTAAAGGGAAAAGAATAAATGAAAGTACTGTATCAGATATTCCGTGAGGCCTGGAATTGTAGGCGATAACCCGTTTTTGATATCCTGTTGTTTCAAACCTAAAGATCCTCGGTCATCTGTGATCAACTTGAGCGATTGGTCGGTAATACTGCGCAAGTCGATATTCATATTCATTTCCTGATTTTTACCATTAATCCCGGTTGGGGTGGTGTTGATATAAACAACAAAGCCTGATATTTTCATACCAGGCTTTGTGTCGATTCTAAAGTACTCAGAGCGGGAATCGAACCCGCACTCCGTTTACGGGAACAGGATTTTAAGTCCTGCGTGTCTACCAGTTCCACCATCTGAGCAGGTGATTAACCTTTTAAAAATAAAACCCTTCTTTTAACAGAAGGGCTTTGAGCGAAAGACGAGATTCGAACTCGCGACCCCGACCTTGGCAAGGTCGTGCTCTACCAACTGAGCTACTTTCGCGTTGGTGCTTCCCTGCTTTGAGTTGCTTTGCGGTTAACCGTGTGCCTATCTCGTTTGCGGGAGTGCAAATATAGACAGAAAAGTAAACTCTGCAAGCAAAATTCTTACTTTTTTTCAAATAGTTTATAACTCACTGGCTTTCAAAACGTCAGAGATGAGGTCGGTCTCATATCCCCGGCTCATGGCATACTGTTGAAGCTTGTATCTACGTTTCAGGTGATTTTTCTCGGTAAGGGTGTTCGCTTTTCTATCTAATAACCTGGTTAAGGCTGCCACGTAGTCATCTGCATCAATAGTTAAAAGCGCTTTTTTTATCAATATCTCCGGTACCCGTTTTAGTTTAAGGCCTTGTTTTATCTTTATTTTGCCCCAGGCCTTCTGGCTAAATTTACCTTTAGTATATGCTTTAGCAAACCTGTCCTCGTTTAAAAAGTTGCCTTCTATCAGCTGGCTTATTATTTGCTCCACGGCATCGGGCCATAATCCCCATTCATAAAGCCTGTCGCGTACTTCCTGTTGTGATCGTTCCTGGTAGGCGCAAAAATGCTCGGCTTTAGCCAAAGCTACCTTAGGGTCGGTGATCTTGATTTTTTTAGGGGCATCCATCTGAAAACCAAAATTCGGTAAAAAATCTTCTATTGTTAGATTAATATAAGCAAATTCGTACCATGTTTAGCAACCAATACTCCATAACGCAAGTAAAGCAAATTATTAATGCCGAGGGTAATATTGTAAAAGAATATACCATTAGTATATTGTTTACCGATAGCCGAAGGATAAATAACCCTGCCGAGGGGTTGTTTTTTGCTTTGAGCGGCAGGCGCAACGGGCATGAATTTGTTGCCGAGGCATACGCCAGTGGTGTCCGTAATTTTGTGGTGGAGCATGGCCCGGAGTTTAACCTGCCCGACGCTAATTTTTTGATAGTGGCCGATCCCTTAAGCGCTTTGCAGGTTTTAGCGGCCTATCATCGTAACAAATTTAACTTGCAGGTTATAGGCATAACCGGTAGCAACGGCAAAACCATAGTGAAGGAATGGCTATACCAGTTACTGGTAGCCGATAAAAATATTGTACGCAATCCTAAAAGTTATAACTCTCAAATTGGAGTACCGCTTTCGGTATGGCAGATTAATAGCCATAACAATCTTGGTATTTTTGAGGCCGGTATATCTACCATTAATGAAATGGATAAACTGGAGGCAATTATTAAACCACAGATAGGTGTACTAACCCACATCGGTACCGCGCATGATGAGGGTTTCAGCAGTCCCCGGCAAAAGGTATTGGAAAAGCTCCGGTTGTTTAAAAACAGCAATAAGCTTATTTATAATTATGATCAGCTCATAGATTACCAGGATGATATTACTGCTAAAGAGACATTTACCTGGAGTCGTAAATTTAGCCAGGCCGATTTGTATGTATTTAGCGAGACGGCGATATCAAAAAACTATTACCTGCGGGCTTACTACCAAAGCAAAGAAATAGAATGCCTGATCCCTTTTTCTGACCAGGCATCCATTGAAAACGCTATTGTTTGCTGGGCAACCATGCTGGCCCTGGGTTATACCGCGATTGATGCTGATAAAAGAATAGAGCGCCTTAGCCCGGTTAGCATGCGCCTGGAGCTGAAGAACGGAGTAAATAACTGTTCAGTAATTGATGACTCCTACAATTCCGATCTGCAATCTCTGGAAATTGCACTCAATTTTTTAGGGCAGCAAAATCAACACCAAAAGAAAACCTTGATCCTGTCTGATATCTATCAGTCTGGTTTATCACAGGATGTTTTGTATCGCCAGGTGGCTGATCTTATCAGCAATAAAGAGGTTGATAAATTTATTGGAGTGGGTGAGGCGTTGATGGCCCATCAAAGCATTTTCAATATTACCGAGCAGCACTTTTTTGAGGATACCGCAACGATGTTGCTGCAATTAAAGCAACTTAATTTTAAGGAAGAAACTATCCTGATCAAAGGCTCACGCAGTTTTGAATTTGAGCGCATTAGCCGTGCACTGGCGCAAAAGGCCCACGAAACGGTGCTGGAGATTAACCTGAATACATTGCTTAGTAATCTTAATTTTTATAAAACTAAAATAAAGCCGGGTGTAAAGGTAATGGCCATGGTGAAGGCATTTAGCTATGGCAGCGGCACTTTTGAGGTGGCCAATATGCTGCAATACAACAAGGTTGATTATTTGGCTGTGGCCTATATTGATGAAGGTGTTGCCCTGCGGCAGGCCGGGATTAATTTACCGGTGATGGTACTTAACCCCGAAGCCACTGCATTTGATAAGTTAACGGAGTATAAGCTGGAGCCGGTAATTTATAGTTTTGGCTTGCTTGATGATTTTGTAGAATACGCGTTAGCCCGAAATATTATAAATTACCCGGTACACATTAAAATTGATACCGGCATGCATAGGCTGGGTTTCGAAAATCATGAGATTGAAACCCTTTGCGATTTGTTGGAAGAGAACCGTTATGTGCATATCCAGTCGGTATTTTCACATCTTGTAGCGAGCGAAGCTGCCATACACGATGAATTTACCCAAACCCAGATAAAACGATTTGAAAAAGCCTTTAAAGAGATTGAGAAAACGCTGCGCTATAAGGTGATTAAACACTTATGTAATACTGCCGGTATCATTCGGTGGCCTGCGGCGCAATATGATATGGTTAGGCTGGGGATTGGCTTATACGGAATAGATTCGGCCGTACCTGCTGCGGATAATGCCTTACAGCCTATTGCCAGTTTAAAAACAAGTATAGCCCAGGTTAAAAAAATTAAAGGAGGGGATACCATTAGCTATAGCAGGAGCGGTATGCTGGCAAAAGATGGTAAAATAGCCACCGTACGTATTGGTTATGCTGACGGCTATCTGCGCGCATTTGGAAACGGGATAGGTAAAATGTTGGTAAAAGGCAGTTTGGTGCCAACCATTGGTAACATTACCATGGATATGTGTATGCTTGATGTAACCGGCCTTGATGTAAAGGAAGGCGATGAGGTAATTATATTTGATGGGCAACACCAGCGCATAGAGGAACTGGCCAGGCAAATAGGCACCATCCCTTATGAAATATTAACTAATGTTTCGCAACGGGTAAAAAGAGTATACTTTTACGAGTAGGCATTGAACGCGCTTTAAAGGCGATTTTTATAAAAAATGGACAAAAACATTGCTGTGTTTGTGTTAAGAATATATGGTAAATTTTACATTCAAACCCGCAAACTGATAATATCAGTTATGATGAACATCCTTATTCATCAAGTTTTGGAAATGAGTTTTTCTAATTTTTTGTTTTAAGAAAGTCGACGCATGGAAGCATTTGGGAAATATTTAGTCCTCTACGGGAAGTTTTTTTTTGATATCATTCAATAATTCTATTGGAATATCGTCCTTAATAATTTTAATCGTCATTTGTTCATTCCACTCAATTTTAACGATATCCATAATTGTTTTTTTTATGGAATCTAAATATTCAGAGTGGGTTTCTTGAACGGATATTAAGGCATTGAAAATTTCTGTCCTTGTCATTAATTAATTAGAATAATTTGTACAAACGATAATAGTTGCATCTACCAACTAATTTAAGGCTTAAATCGTTGTAAATTTTTCACATTCCTTTACCATTTTTTTGACTTTTTGAGCCTATTTTCCGGTTAATGAGAATAGATGCTGCCGGAAGGGATTTAATATACAAACAGGAAAGGGTAAGGCTTAAAGTCTATTACGATGTTGCCGAAGTAGCAACAATTGGGGTAGGTTATGACTTATTACCCGGCAATTGGTAAGTAAGGACGTTGAAATTGGGGATACAATCAGTTTAGAGCATTGCGATTCAATGTTTACCGCTATGGTAAATTCAATTATTGAATGAAACTAAAAAAGGAGGTTAAATAAAAAAGCCCTTTTTAAGTGGCTTTGCTTAAAATAAATAACTCTCACGTTATTTTATAGTACTCTTTATATAACTTAAACGGTAAGATTTTACGATTATTCAACCGACTTTGTTAACGGTACTTTTAAAAAACAGGTTGGTTTGAACCAAAACCAACCTGTCAGAAATATGGATTTAATCAATAGTTGGTTTTTGTACGTAAACCTGCTGCAGGTTTGTTACGTAATTCGGCATAAAAAAGGGGTTCACACTCGCTGTTTACCCCTTACTATTGATTAAAATGCCAATATTCCCATATAGGCACGAAATATTTGCAATAATTGTGCCAGTGTAATTAATAGTTAAATATTTCATTTGTTTAAACTTGGTATGGGAATCATCGTTTAATGTATTGTTAATGATTCTGGCATTTAATAATTTATTCGAAAATAGGGGTAACGGTGAATTAAAGGTTATCTTACATACTTACCGTTGCTAAACGTTGTTATTATGTCAGATATTAATAATCATACACATAAAGATATCCATTGTCCTAAATGTTCAACCGTATCATATCATAGAGTTTCACGAAGTAATTTAATTAAGTTGTTTTTCTTTTGGTTACCATTGCATAGATATAGCTGCTATAAATGTATGAGCAAATTTTATGTCAGAATCTAAAAAGCTCTAAGATTGATTTAAAGTTGAAATTCATCAAGATTTCACACCTCATTTTGTCCCTTTTGTCTCTTTTTATTTTTTGTCCATTTTTGCCTTTGGAAGCATTAATTTCACTCCGAATCAACCCAAAAACTCCGTTTGTCTCCACAGTAAAAGTTCATTAAATGCGGAGTTTTTACGGTTTTTTTACCCGTTTCTGCGGGGACAAAAACAAGAATATAAAAGGTCAAAAAGGGATAAAATTTGAAAAATAAAAAAGTGCCTCTACGCTCTGGAAACGCACTTTTAAAATATTTTTTTGCCAATTTAAAAGGGTGTACTTTTACGAGTAGAAATAAATAGGGTTTTATGAACAGGTTTGCGCGGGGTTTAGTCACATATTTTGCAAAGGGGCTGTTGGTGGTTGTGCCCATAGGCGCTGCAATTTTTTTGATTTACTGGGGGGTATCAACCATTGATAAGGCTTTGAATTTGAGCGATCTGTTGGTTGATAAATCTGGCAAGCATCTTTATATTCCGGGCCTGGGCATATTAAATGTGATTGTGGTAATCATGGTGGCAGGGATATTGGTTACCAACGTAATTACCGACCCCATAAAACGCTGGTTTAAGCGTTGGTTTAACCGTTTACCCATTTTTGCTTTCCTGTACTCCTCTATAAAAGACCTTACCGAAGCCTTTGTGGGCGAAGAAAAGAAATTTAACGAGCCTGTTTTGGTTGAAGTAAATGAATTCGGTCTTAAAAAAATCGGATTTCTTGTTCAAAAAGATCTCGCGGTTTTGGGCTTGCCCGGCGAGGTTGCCGTGTATTTTCCATACTCTTATTCTTTTGCTGGCCAGGTTATTATTATTGATGCCAGCAAGGTAAAGCCAATTGACAAAAGTGCCGCCGATATTATGAAATTCGTGATCTCGGGCGGGGTAAGCGGGCTGGATTAAACCGCTTTTGCCGTAGATACTTTTTTAAAACTCTTTATAGTCAAAAATACACTGATCAGCATCAAAAACGCCCCAAGTATATATGGCGCGCCCGGGAAATAGGTACTGGTATTACGGTGTGTAAAAATGTGAAATACCGAACTCATTAACAATGGCCCTATAATTACCGCTACGCTGGTTAAACTTGTTAAGGAACCCTGCAACTCGCCCTGCTCTTTTGGAGACACCGTGCCGGTGATAAGCCCCTGCAATGCCGGGCCGGAGATACCGCCAAGGCAGTAAGGAATTATATACAGATACATCATCCAGCCACGACTAACAAAAGCAATAAGCGTCAAACCAACGGTATAAAATAGCAACCCGGCTACAATGTTTTTTTTCTGGCCAAATTTAGGTATTGTGTACCTGATGAGGCCGCCCTGTATAGCTACCAGTACCACACCAATGAAAATGCCCAGGCTGCTGATGCTGCTTAACGACCAGTTGAATTTTTCGATCAAAAAGAACGACAAAACGTATTCAACCGCTTTTTGAGCAACATATACTAAAGCGAACGCGCCAACCAGGCCGCTAAGTGCAGGATACCTGGTAAGGCTGCGCAATGAACTGATGGGATTTGATTTTTTCCACTCAAACCTGCGGCGGTTTTTGAGAGCCAGAGATTCTGGGAGTACAAAGTATCCATAAGTTGCATTGATGAGGGCAAATGCTGCCGCTGCCATAAACGGAAGCTTAACATTCAAGTCGCCCAAGTAGCCGCCAATGGCAATTCCTATAATAAAGCCTAAGCCTGATGCCGCACCTACCAGTCCAAAGTTTGCGGCCCGGTTTTTCCCGGTACTTATATCGGCAATATATGCGGTTGCGGTCGAGGTACTTGCCCCGGTAATACCAGCAATGGTTCGGCCAACAAAAAGCCAGCCTATAGTGGGGGCAAAGGCCATGAAAATATAATCGATACCAAAACCAAGTAATGAGCTTAATAATATCGGGCGGCGGCCATACTGATCGCTCAAATTACCCAGTACCGAGGAGAATAGGAATTGCATGGAAGCATATGTAAAAGTTAAATAACCACTGTATTGTGTGGCCAGGCTCACGTCTACATGCCCCAATGTTTCCAGCAGTTTGGGCATAACCGGTATTATAATACCTAAACCAAGCACATCAATAAACAGCGTAACAAATATAAAGCCCAGCGCTGCCGAGTGCTTCTTTTTAGGTTTTTCAGTCATTAATTTGATAAAGGATAAATTATTATAAAAGTTTTGGAATAAGTAAAATAAATAAGATACAAAGGTTCAATATGCTGATTTAAAAAGAAAATATCATCTCTTTTTGAAACTCCTGATAGCCAATACCGCACTCAATAGCATCAATACCGCACCTAAAATAAACGGCGCGCCGGGTATATAAAGGTGATTTTTAAAATTGGTGAAATAATAAAACAGGGTGGTCATTATCCAGGGGCCAAATATGGAGCTTAAACTCATGAGGCTGGTTAGTCCGCCCTGTAATTCGCCCTGTTCATTGGCGGGCACCTGGTTGGTCATTAAACCCTGTAATGCAGGGCCTGCAATACCGCCAAGAGCATAGGGTATCATAAAAACAAACATCATCCAGCTTTTGCTGGCCAGGGCAAATAGTGTTAAGCCCAAACTGTAAAAGAGCAATCCTATCCAGATGCTTCGTTCTAATCCCAATTTGGGCAAGGCTATTCGGATGAGCCCGCCCTGCACCATGGCTATCATCAGGCCGATAAAGCCTAATGAGTATCCAATCAGATCCTCGCTCCATTTAAATCTTTCAATGGTAAAAAATGTCCAGATACTTTGTACTGATTGCGCGGCAAAGTAAAGCAGGAACAATGAAATGGCCAGTCCAATTACCGATGGATATTTTTTGAGTTGTAATAATGACCCAAGCGGGTTAGCTCTTTTCCACTCAAACGGACGGCGATGATCTACCGAAAGTGACTCTGGCAGTATGAAAAATCCATAGGCCGCGTTTAACAAAGCCAATCCTGCTGCTGCAAAAAATGGGTAATGAACATTCCATTTACCTAAAATCCCACCTAAAACCGGGCCGATGATAAAGCCGAGCCCAAAGGCAACGCCGATCAATCCGAAATTTTGAGCACGTTTTTCGGGCGTGCTGATATCTGCAATGTATGCTGACGCTGTAGTAAAGCTTGCGCCGGTAATACCAGCGATGGTACGGCCCACAAATAACCAGCCTATAGATGGGGCAAAGGCCAGGAAAAGATAATCTATCCCAAAACCTAAAAGCGAGGTTAACAAAATTGGCCTGCGTCCATATTTATCGCTGAGGTTTCCAATTACCGGCGAAAACAGGAATTGCATTACAGAATATGCCAGCAGCATCAATCCCGAGTAGAGTGAGGCTTCGCTTAATGACCCATGTATAAGTTTTTCTATCAGTGCGGGCATTACCGGTATAATGATGCCGAAACCGATAACATCTATCAGCATGGTAACAAAAATAAAGCCTAATGCAGCCTGTGGTTTAAGTTTGGCAGGTTGATCCATAGGCGCAAAATAATCATAAAATGTTAGCGGGATATCATGACATTCAAAATTCATTGAAATGTCTAAAATCTGTCATTCAATTTTTTATTCAATAAAAAGCTTAAAAAAATATGCAATTTGCAATACAATTTCTAACAGAAGCAGTGTAAACTCCAATTAGTAAAAATACCTGCCTAAACCTCTGAACAAAGCAAAATGATAACAACTATTAAAAACAGGATAACATCTATTGATTTTCTTCGTGGTACAATTATGATTATCATGGCGCTTGACCATGTGAGGGATTATCTGTATTCCGGATCGTTTTTATTTGACCCGCTCGATTTGGATAAAACAAACGGACTGCTGTTTTTTACCCGTTGGATAACGCACTTTTGCGCACCCATATTTATGCTGCTTGCAGGTACATCTGCATTTTTAATGAGCCGTAAGAAAACCCAAAAGGAATTATCGGTTTTCCTGGTAAAACGTGGCCTGTGGCTGGTTTTCCTGGAGCTGGTGGTAGTAAACTTTGGCTGGAATTTTAATATAGCTTTCCCAATGCTTTTATTTATCACTATTTGGGCGCTGGGGATAAGCATGATCGTACTTGCCGCATTGATCCATCTGCCTAAGAAACTCATCCTCGTTTGTTGCCTCGTAGTAATATTTGGCCATAATTTGTTTGATGGTTTTCATGTAAATGGCAACACCTTATCCGCTTTTGGCTGGGCGATGCTTCATGATCAGCGGCCTTTTATGTGGCATAATGAAATACTTTTGGTAGGCTATCCTATTATTCCGCTGGTTGCTATAATGCCCCTTGGTTATTGCCTTGGTCAGTTGTACACACCGGAATATAGCGTTGAGAAAAGAAAGAAGACATTGTTCCTCTTGGGCGCTTCTTCAATTGTTTTATTTATTGTGATCAGGTACATTAACGTTTACGGCGACCCGGTAAAATGGAGCATGCAAAAAGATGCTTTTTTTACTTTCCTATCCTTTATAAAAGTCAACAAGTATCCACCTTCGTTACTATATGTATTATTAACATTGGGTGGAGCCTCTTTATTCCTTGCCTTTACAGAAAAGGTTCAAAATGGACTTGTAAAAGTAGTTTCTGTTTACGGCAGGGTGCCCATGTTTTACTATATCATTCATATTTACATTATTCACCTGATAGCTATGGTTGCCTCGGCATTTACGCCGGGTCAAAACTGGAAGATTTGGATATTGGATAAACCTATATGGTTTACATCTGATCTTAAAGGCTATGGGTTTTCGTTGCCGGTTGCGTACCTGGTGTGGGTGATTATCGTGGTAGGGCTGTATCCGCTATGCAAACGTTATGATGCTTATAAACAAGCCCATAAAGAAAAATGGTGGTTAAGCTATTTGTAGTAGTTTAGCAACGCAACTTCCATCATGATTTGCCGATAATAGTAAACCATGATGGGAGTTAAAGCAATTCTAAAAGTTTGGTTTCAATACGTATTTATTGTAGAACCGTGTAATGTGTTCAACCGCTTCTTCGGCTGTATCAACCACGCGGTAAAGCATCAGGTCATCGGGGTTAATGTTGTGCTGATCATCCAGCATTTTTTCTTCAACCCAGCTAAACAAGCCTTTCCAATAATCAACACCCACAAATATAATAGGGAACCGGGCAATTTTGCCGGTTTGTATCAGCGTAATGGCTTCAAATGATTCGTCCATAGTGCCAAAGCCGCCGGGCAATATAATAAAGCCCTGGGAGTATTTCATGAACATTACCTTGCGGATAAAGAAGTAATCAAACTCCATGATCTTATCCCTGTCAATATATCTGTTATGGAACTGCTCAAAAGGTAATTCGATGTTTAAGCCTACCGATTTACCTCCGTTTTCGTAAGCGCCTTTATTAGCCGCTTCCATAATACCGGGGCCACCGCCGGAGATTACGCCATAGCCATGCTCGGTAAGCAAGCGGGCTGTTTCCTCGGCCATTTTGTAGTACTTGTTGTCGTTATGGGTACGTGCCGATCCGAATATGGATACGCAGGGGCCAATTTTTGCCAGTTTTTCAAACCCGTCAACAAACTCGGCCATTATTTTAAATATTTGCCAGGAGTCGGTAACCTTAATTTCCTGCCAGTTTTTATTCTCGAATGCTTGTCTTATTTTATCGTCTCCGGTCATATATCAGTAGAATTAGTAACTATAACACTGCCACTTTTGTTTTTGATGTTGAAGTGAGCAATAAGCCGACAAATGTAATTAATCCGTTTACAATGATCAGCTCATTGCTGAAAACATATCCGCCTAACAGCGTTTTTGATTCCGCATTTAAAAAATAACAGATGGCTGGTGACGCCATGCAAATAAAGGGTACCAGTTTATCCCTAACCTGCCTGTTGCTCATAAATAGGCCAAACGAATAAAGCCCCAGCAATGGCCCGTAAGTATAGGATGCAACCTGGAAGATGGCGCTCACTACAGCGTCGTTGTTTATGGCATTAAATATAATAATGGTTAAAAACATCAACCCCGAAAAGGCAATGTGTACAGCATGCCGGGTACTTACTTTCTTTTTGCTGTTTAAGTCATTGCTTTTGTTAAAGTCTAAAAAATCAACGCAAAAAGAAGTGGTCAATGCGGTTAAGGCCGAATCTGTTGTGGCAAAAGTGGCTGCAGTTAAGCCAAGCATAAATACCATGGCCGGCACAATACCCAGGTATTGCAGAGCGATGGTAGGATACAGGTAATCTGTTTTATCAACATGAATGCCGTATTTATTAGCATACAACCAAAGCAAGGCGCCCACGCTTAAAAAGAAGATATTGATTACCACAAATACCGCCGTAAAGCTGAACATGTTTTTCTGCGCTTCTTTGATGTTTTTAAGGCTGAGGTTTTTTTGCATCAGGTCCTGGTCTAAACCGGTCATGCCTACAGTGATAAATAATCCGCCTAAAAATGCTTTAGTGAAGTGGAACTTGCTGCTTAAGAAATCATTAAAGAAAAATATTTTAGAGTAACTGCTGTTTTTGATAGCATCGGCAGCTTCAAAAATATTCATGTGGAGGCTGTCGCAAATAAAATAGATGGATAGAAACACCGATAGTACCAGGAAAAACGTTTGCAAGCTATCGGTAATGATAATGGTTTTTAGTCCCCCTTTAAAGGTGTACGACCAAATGAGCGCCAAACAAATAAGCACCGTTACCGCGAAAGGGATATGGTAACTATCAAAAATGAATTTCTGCAATACGATAACCACCAGGTAAAGCCTGAAAGCCGAACCGATAACCCGGCTGATAAGAAAAATCCCCGCTGCGGTTTTATAGCTCCAGGTACCTAAAGCGCCTTCGATATAGCTATAAATAGAGGTAAGCTTTAGCCGGTAGTAAAGGGGAAGTAATACGGTAGCGATGATGATAAACCCCGCGGCATTACCCAGCACAAACTGGAAATAGGAGAACTGATCGCCGGATGGGGCGCCTACTTTGCCTGGTACGGATATAAAAGTTACCCCACTCAAAGCGGTACCGATCATCCCAAATGCAACCAAATACCATTTGGAATTGCGGTTAGCCACAAAAAAAGTATCATTGTCAGATGCCTTGCGCGAAGTAAGCCATGATATAACCAGTAACACCAAAAAATAACCAATAATAAAAGAAAGTAATACTCCGGGCGACATATGTTTTATTTATTCCGAATGAGCCAATTTGGCTAATCCGGGTTGTTTTTTTTAAAGGTGCTTATAATATGCAAAATACGCAAGGGGAGAGGAGTATTATTGAGGGAGAAATCTGATTTTGAAATGAAGTGTTTACTGGTATACCGGGCAATCGGCTCTGTATGCTGGCTACGACTCACCCGACCATCGCTACGCTGGGTCACCCTCTCTTCTGCTGCGCAGGAAAGAGGGGGTTTTACTGTTGAGAACAGGAAAAATAAACAAAAATTGTCCTGCCCCTCTTTCCTGCGCAGCAGAAGAGAGGGGACGACGAGCGCAGCGATGTCAGGGGTGAGTCGTAGCCTTGGTTAGTTTGCGTCATTCCATTTGTTAAACCTCCACAAAATCTTACCAAACTCAATGGCAAAGCAAATCATACTACTTACCAATAACCACCTTTTTCATCCCCTCTCTGCCATAAAATACCGGAAAATACATCATCTCGGCTTTGGCCGGATTTAGGTTGTACTTGCCATCATAGCGGGGGATGAGCTTGATACTGAAAGTGTATGTACCTTGTTTTAGCTTGCGGCAAAATATGCTCACTTTTTCTTTAAAATATTCGCGGTGAACCTCGTTGTTGCTCCATGGCTGATCCTTGCTTTCGTAAGAGCATCCGGCTGGGATAGGTATTTCTATCATTACAAAATCGGCATCGCCTTTTGCGGTGACTTCAGCCTGCAATACTACCGGTTCGCCACCCTTTAACTGGGCTATAGGTTTATCATTCCGCTCGAACCAGGTATTCACCGTAAAATCTTTGTTCACCTTTTCGGGCTTAGCGTTCCAGAATTGCTGGTAGCCGGTAATATAAACAGGTAAGCTGCCGGTTTTGCTGATACTTAAGTTGTTGGCTGTAAGTGTGGCCGAGTAGGGGAATTTATTAATGGTCTCCGTTGTTGGGCCTTTAATGGTTATAGCAGATGGTTTTACCTGTTTATCGGTAACCAGCAAATCGGGTAGTATGGTTTCCAGTATCAGGGCCGATTCATAGGTGTTGCGCCATTCGCCATGGCTGCGTTGTTCTAAAAAGTAACCACGAATCTTTTGAAGCAGCTCGGGGTGTTTACCGTCATTTTTAACTATGTGGTAGGCCATCACGCTTAACTGGATAGAATTATCAAAGAAGCGATAATTGTTTTCGCCCCAATAGATATTGCCAAATAGGGTGTGGCGCTCTTTTGTCCATAAGCTGTCAAGTTTAACAACCTCGCCGGTTTCCTGCTTCACCAGCATCAACCTTAATTTATCGTAGGCAAATAATTGGAAGCCGTAATTTAATTTGATCGCTTTGTTTTCCTTTTCAACTATATCAATATATTTTCGATAATCCACCTTAGCATCCAGTTTATGCAATAACTCCAGGCAGGTTAATTTATCAGCGCCATGGTAGCTTTCCAGTTGATACACCAGGTAATCGGTAAGTTTTTGCTTATCCAGCTGAACAAGATAACCCTCTTTTTGCGCATCCAGCAAAGCCTCAACAGCATGCAGGCTGATCCAGAGCTCTTCGTCGGTATCTTTCCACCAGCCCCAGGCACCATTACTTTTACGGTTTTCCTGCAGTTTTTTAATTACCTCCAATATGTTTTTACCGTATTTAAATTCTTCGCCCATGAATTTTTTAATGCGGCGTTCGGCTAACAGGCCTTTTAATTTTGAGGCCAGCTGTTCGTTACATAAATATTTATACTCCCTTAGTTTACGCGATTCCTCTATCAGCGTAGGCAACACCGAGGCTTCGGCCCTGAACTTTACAGGTCCCATAGCCGGATCAAATTTCAGGCTCACAGTAGTATCGCCATTTAATGTTTCAAATATGCCTTTGGTTTCCTCCACACCCTGTTTTATCACCGGGATCTTGCGGCGCTCGCCATCAAAGTAGCCATTATCGCGTTTTATAGTGTACTCGAAAGCCAGGCTGTCAGTGGCCTCGGCAGTAATCGCTAAGGTGTCTATTGTTGAGTTTTTAATGGCAAGCGCATCCTGTTTAATTACTTTACCATTATAGGTGAAGTTGCGGTTAACGCTTACAGCCTGTGAGTTATAGTTCATCACTTTGCCTATCAGTTTCATTTCATCGCCGGCTACGGCAAACTGTGGCGCAATAAAGTTGGCGCTTAATGCTTTAAATGATTTGATCTGGCTTTCGACTAATCCGGTTTGCTGGTGGTTGGTTATTCCCGCCACAAAGGTTCGCCAGTTGGTAATATCATCGGGAAAGGTTGTTGTGAAGCTGGCCTGGCCCTGGGCATCTGTAGTTAACTTGGGCTGCCAATAGGCATAGTCGGCAAAGTTTTTACGGAGGGTTAGCTCGTCTCCGGGCGTGGTGCCATTGACAGGTGCCGGGTCGTTTTTCTTTTTAGTGTTGATGATGATTACACCATTTGCAGCGCGCGACCCATATAAAGCAACAGCGGCAGTCGCTTTTAAAACACTTATATCGCCAATATCTGCTGTATTTATGCCGGCAATACTTTCAACAACATTTCCATCAACAATGTAAAGCGGGGTTTGGCCCGGTACCGTTGCTGTGCCCCTGATTAAGATAGTTCCATTAGCTCCGGGCGCAGTTTCAACTATACTTATACCGGCAACCGAGCCAGCCAGGGCATTCATAACAGTTGTTGAATATCCCAGGGCCATTGATTTTCTTTGTACGCCATAGCCCACTACAACAACCTCATTAAGATGCGCCTCGCTTGCATCAAGCGTAACCTTAATAGTAGCCCCCGGCGATATACTTATCTCTTTAGTTTGGAATCCTATATAGCTAAATATCAATTTGCCGCTATTAGGTACTTTAAGGGTAAAACGACCGCTTGCATTGGTTTGTGTGCCGATTGATGTTCCTTTTACACGTACAGAAACGCCAGGGAGGGTTAGTTTTCCACCTTTTTCAAACACCGTTCCGGTCATCATTTCTGTAAAGTTGGCTGGTTGAATATACTTGTCATTAAATGCTTCTTTAATCCGTAAGGCATCATTTTCTATATTGGAATCCTTATAATTATAACGGCCCGCCCTGCCAATAATAACATTGTTAATCTTGATACTTACCGAATCCCGGGCATGAGTAGGGGTAATATGAACTTTATAGAAATTGATGCCATGAGGTTTTATGCTGATGTTTTCAATAATATCATATTTATCGCCTTTCAATAGATACATAACCCGGTATTTTCCTTTTTCTACCTGGCCAAATTCGGTAGTATTACCCCGAAAGATTTTTATATAGTCAGGATCATTGTAGCGGTATAAGATGATGTTTTTTATGAGATCGGGTTTTTCGCCTTTGTGTGTTTCCGTTTCAATTTTAAGTGCCCCGGTTGCTAATAATGTAGTGTGATCATTTGGAAACAAGTCGAATGTATTGCTACGTACGTCAAGGTAATTCTGCCAAAGGCTATCGGCAGTATTTTGAGTTAATACGTATTGCGTATAGTCGGTTATGGCAGGTGCATTGGATATTTTTGTATTGAAAGGATATTTGGTGGCTATGCTTTTTTGTTTGAGGAGGTTTGGCTCAAACAGGTAAGTAAAATTTGGCTCGGAAAGAAACTGCCTTTGTTTTTCGCCCTTGATATCAAAAATAGTGTAGTCATCTGCCAGTGGACCGGTTAATATTTCTCTATGGCTGTTAGGTACCGGGTTAAGGTAAAATAAACCAACTCTTTGCTTTATAACGGCCATGTTTTGGTCAAAATTGTCAATAACCGTGATGAGGTAACCGTTGATGAGATCGGCTTCATACCTGCTCAATGTATCGGTTAAGGTGTCGCTTTTAAATGCGTTAGCATTAAGGCTCAGAATGAGTTTTTTCGATTGTTCAACACATACGCTATCCAGCTTAATGCTATGATGAGCAGTCCTGAACCTTAACGTGTGGTTGCCAGGCTTTACTGCAAAACTATAACGCTGTAATTGTTGTGCCTGGCTAAAGTAAACAGGCTTTTCATCAATGTACAAAATGTGAACGGGTTCAATATCTCCATCCTGCATTATAAATGGGGCAATCTGTGTAACGGTATCAATGCCCGATTCTTCAATGCTGTATATTTTTGCCGGATGGGTAAATTTGTAGTATTCGATACTATCCAGTCCCATTGCTTTGCTCCAGCGTTTCCAGTTTAGTTTGAGGCTTCCGTTAGGCTCAGCCTTATCTGTTTCATAGTTTTTTCCTGGTTTTCGGTTGCGATAGTACCTACCCATGTATGGCAGCGACGGCGCCCTGTAATTTTCAAACTTGCGGGTTAATGCCCATGCCGTCAAATCTGCATTGGCAACAGGTTTGCCGGTTGCATCGGTAACCACGATATCGGTTTTTACCTGCTGCCCCGGATAAACCGATACGGGCTGCTTAACATTTATTGTAAGAAGATCTTTACGGTAAACTACTACGGCCTGCACATTTTTGCTTATGCCGCCCCATATGTAATTAACCCAGAATGTTACTTTTTTTTGCTCACGATAGGGCTTTTTGTAAAATAGATTGTTGGCTTCACCTTCATCTATCAACTTATCGTCAGCGAAAACAGAATACCAGAAATGCAGCTTACGCGGATTGTTAACTTTTATCAAAAGGGAATCTGCACTCCGTTCGCCAGCCACTGATAGATCGGCCTCAAAATCTTTCAATTCAATATCCGTATCGGTACTATCTGTTTCAATATTATAGGTAGCCGCATTGGGGTTAATGAGGGTTTTTGCCGGGAGGGTTACTTTTATCTTTGAAATTGTATCATCATCGGCATTTAAGGCACTGATGGTAGCGAGGCCTTTAATGTCTTTCCCAAACTGCTGGTAATTGGCTTTTAGGGTATCGCCGACTAACTCGGTAATAATGTTAAACTTATCATTATTGAAGTTGATGTATTCGCTTTTGGAGCGTTCCTCATTGTTTGAGTTCAAAAATTGAGCGTCTATGTTGTAGTAGATATTGGCTGCCGGAAAAATGGAATCGGGAATGATCACTTTTGTTTCCCCAAGCGGGTCAAGTGTTACATCATGCACCCATAGGGTATCAGGTACAAAAACGCGTTTACTGGCATAGGAGTTAACCGAACTGGTGGTGAGTGTAAGTGTAACGCGTCCATCGGGTACGGGCAGGTCATTTTCATCAGTAGCCTTCAGGTAAACGGCAAGCGGCGTACCCCGCCAGTGTTCCTTTTTATCGGTACGCATATCAAACTTAGTTGATTTTAACTCATACTCCTCGTACCTGAAACCGCTGAATATCAATACAGACGGATCGTTATAGATGTTGTAATTGCCCTCTTTACCCACAGCTGTTTTTTTTGCATCGGGATCAACCAGTGCGATTGAATAATTTTCATCCAGTGTAAGGGTGTCACTTAAAGGAAAACTATATTCAAAACCGCCATCACGGTAGCTGCTTACTACGCCAATGGTTTTTCCTTCGCTTTGGCGGCCATCATACAGTTTAACCAATAATTTTTTCTGAGTTACCGGTGACTTAGTTTTAACATTTAATATAAATGCCTTAAATTTTACAGTATCATTTGGTTTATAAAGGGGTTTGTTAAATACTACAAAACCGATGTAAGGCTGGGGTTTTTGTTTATACCGATAATGACTGTACTTATAATTGTCGTCCTTTTCAAAGATTTTTTTGATAGATGCCCATAAAGTTGCGAACCAGTTTTGGTCATTGGCATGGAGATCGTAACGCTCTTCTTTCACTATAAAAAAGTTGGAAACGCCCGCGTAATCTGCCTGTACCATGTTTGCTTTTTTTGATCTTTTAACATGCCAGGTACTGCTTTTGTCATCAAACCTGAGGGCTTTACCATTAAAACGGATAGCGGCGTTGACAATGTTATTGCCCTGTTTATCCTGCAATACAAAACGCTGGTCGTAATCATTATGCAACACCTTTATAAATACTGAATGGTTCTCGATAAGGGAATAGCTTAAGCGGGTTTTTTCGGCATAAACTTTTAAATAATTACCGGCTGGCAGAGTGTTTTCCCAGTATGAGCCTGTTTTAAGGGAATCGATAGGGTGCTGAAGTATACGCTCGTCCAGTTTTTTATCGGAGTACTTATAGAAATTCAACACATCGGCCGTCGTGAGCTTATATATATAGGTATAATAACTGCGTTCTTTACTTAGGGTTAGCGGCCTTTGAGCAAAAGTAGCTCTTGAACAAAAGATTAACAATAATAAAAGAATGGCTGCTTTTTTATAAAGTGATAACATGTTATAGGTTGTGTTATGGGGCCGGGACTCCTGGTTTAAATATAATGTTTGTGCATCTACTTTTATAAGATGCACATCTATTTACTTTTCCATAAAGAAATATCACTTTATAAAAACTATTTTTGACAAATAATCCCGCTTAACACACCGGGTTAGTAGATTTTAAATTTATGTGGTATAATAACATATTAGAAACCATTGGCAATACGCCACTGGTTAAGTTAAATAAGGTAACAAAAGATATACCTGCAACAGTTTTAGCCAAGATTGAAACAACCAATCCGGGTAACTCCATAAAAGACCGCATGGCCCTTAAAATGATTGAGGATGCCGAAAAAAGCGGTAAGCTTAAGCCCGGCGGTACCATTATTGAAGGTACATCGGGCAATACAGGTATGGGGCTGGCCATTGCGGCGGTAATAAAAGGGTACAAGTGTATTTTTACAAGTACCGATAAACAATCAAAAGAAAAGTTTGATGCCCTGCGTGCTTTTGGCGCAGAGGTAATTGTATGCCCAACCAATGTGGAGCCCGAAGATCCACGCTCATACTATTCGGTTTCGTCGCGCCTGGAGCGTGAGGTGCCAAACTCATGGAAACCCAACCAGTACGATAACCTGAGCAACTCGCAGGCACATTATGAGCAAACCGGTCCAGAGATATGGGAGCAAACCGAAGGTAAGATCACGCACCTGGTAGTAGGAGTGGGCACAGGTGGTACCATATCTGGTACAGCACGTTATTTGAAAGAGAAAAATCCAAACATCCAGGTTTTGGGTATCGATACCTATGGCTCGGTATTTAAAAAATACAAAGAGACCGGAATCATGGATAAAAATGAGATCTATCCATACATCACCGAAGGCATTGGTGAAGACTTTTTGCCCGAGAACGTTGATTTTAGCCTGATTGACCACTTTGAAAAAGTGACCGATAAAGATGCCGCCCTCATGACCCGTGAAATTGCCCGCAAGGAAGGCATCTTCGCCGGTAACTCAACAGGATCAGCAGTGGCGGGTACCATCCAAATGAAGGACAGGTTTAAAGAAGGCGATGTGGTAGTGATCATTTTTCCGGATCATGGTACACGCTACCTGGGCAAAATGTATAACGACGACTGGTTACGCGACCGCGGTTTCCTGAAGGACGAAAAACTAACGGCCCGCGATATTATCAGTAAAAAAGATGTGCAGGAGATAGTTACTATCGATTGCGAAAAATCGGTTTTAGAAGCTATCAATACCATCAAATCGCTCAATATCTCACAAATTCCGGTTACCCAAAAAGGTATGGTGATAGGTAAAATTACGGAGACTGATATTTTAGATTCACTGATAGAAAACCCATCTATCAAATCTCAGCCGATCAAAAACATCACTACAGCACCATTCCCGTTTGTTGACCTAAACACCTCTATCGATAAGATCTCGACTATGATCAATAGAGATAATATCGCGGTATTGGTGGAGAGTGAAAACGGTAAAATTGAGATCATTACTCAGTATGATATTATAAACGCTATTTCGGCTTAGTCTGGAGCAAGGATAAAGGATTTTTGGACAAAGGATAGAAGGTGTTGTGCTGTGGCATGGCACCTTTTTTAGTTTAATCGTACTCAGTAATCTTTCTCCATTGCCAGTTTTTGACGTTTACATCGTAAAAGTTGAAGCCAATGTCAATGGTAATAGGTTTGCCGTTTACGATGAATTTATATAAACGACCGTCGGTGTCAATATCATAATAAGGAAAATCACTAAATTCTACATGGAGTTTATACCGTGATTTGAAATCTGAGTTTGATACTTGTCCATTCCGAAGATAATCAAACAATAAAAAAGTTTCAGACTCTGTCATAACTGCAATGCTGCCATTTAATCGAAAGTCGGATCCTCTAAGTTCATTAAAACGGGGAAAAAATGTTGGCTGGGAGATAGCCTTTAAAGCCATATGTTGGTATAAATACCGTATGGGGATATAAGCCCATGTGAACAAGTAGGGGGCCTGTCTGCCATAATCATGAACCGTTTTATATATTTTATCATTCTTAATAAAAGTAGTACTAATAGTTTCGTCATCAGTCCAACTACCGCGATAACTGTTTTGTAATGAATCGAAATTTGTCGTAAAGAAATCATTTTGTAATCGTTGAAATTGCTCCCTTGTGATTTTTCCAATAAATGATCCTTTTTTCCCAGTATGCCCCATTCCCTTAAATACCACACTTCCATCATTATTTAATATTATGCTCATAATTGGACAGCTTCCATAGCAACCCGAAGTGGACAAAACTATTTTGTCAAAATCGATATTACTGTACTTTTTTATGTTGTAATGTTTGAAAGTAGAAAGCCTATTCCACAACCTGAATTGTAATGTGTCAGGTGTTAATTTAATAAGTTTATAACTTTCCCACCTATTACTATCTTGATTTAGAAGCTTTAAACTATCGGAGGTGATCTTATATGTTGATTTGGTTCCTAAGTATACAGTGGTGCTATCCGTGCGTTTTAAATAGCCTGTTTTATTATCAAATGTGTGATCTGTGTAAAAGGAAAAGCCTGATCTTCTAATATCAGGTAATTCTAAAATTATACTGTCTTTATTTATAGGAACTGGATTGCTAACTCTAACCCAATCGCCAAGTATGTTTTTTTCATTTGCCGATTGCACCAAATGCTCTTTGCAGGAGCAAATTAGCAAGCAAATAAGTAAAATGCAATTTGGGAAAGGTTTCATAATACATAAGGTTTAAGATAGGATTCGAACGGTACTGGCCGATGGTTTATTGTTTGGGCATTGCATATTACTATTTGTATTAACTGTTGGTAATATTGCTGAAAAGCGGCATTTATAGCACAAATGTATCGGTTTTTGAAGAAGTTTAAGCTATTGATTATCAGTAGTTATGACGTTTCATGCTGTGTTTTTATAAAAACGTAAAGTGTTGGTGTTCAGTGCTAAGGTGTTCAGAAGCGTTCCACGTGCTCCACGCGTTCCGGTGGAACACTGACTTGATTTTATTCCATCCTTTTCCGCATCAACTCTTTCCGGTACCTTTCCTGCAGCGGAAACTTGATGTCGGTAAGGAGGTATATGCTTGTGCCTTTTTCACGGGCAAGGTAGTATTCAACTTCGCCTAACTTTTTGTAGGAGCCTATCATGTTGCCGGCTACAAATTCCCGTATGTTTCTGCCGCCACTGTCATCTACATAAATCAAGTACTTGCAATTTAGAGAGTCGGGTGCCCAAAGCGTAAAACTGCTGCTTAGGGACGCTACATCGGGGTAATTATATTGCTTGTGATAATGGTGCAGTGCACCTGCCTCGCCGTAATTATCGGCATAAACGAAGGTTTGTTTTTGTTGTTCGGGCGTAAGGCTCTGGTAAGCGGCGCCTACTTTTTGGGCCATTTCATCCCAACCAAACATGTCGCCATAATCCTGTGTAGTGGCATGCACTTTTTGATCTTCCCAGGTTACGGCAAATTGTAAGGCAGGCAGGTTTCTGTGGGCAAACCTAAAAAATGCCAGTGTTTGCTCCAACGGTAAAACAGGTAATACCAATGGAAACAAGATCATATTAGGAAGGGTAAAGCAAATTATGGTTAAGGTACGCAAGGCTAAACCACTTGTTTTTAACCAACGTTCGAATCCAAAACCGCCCGCGGCGAAAAGCATAGGATAGGCACCAAACAGGTAATAGTTTTTGCCATCCATCTGCAGTAAAAATAGGAAGATGAGCACATAAGCAATAGCCAAAAATTGGAAATTACGCAGCCTGAACGAGAAGATGAGGAATACAAAACCGGTAAGCCAAACAAACAGTGCGATACCATTAACGGTAAGCTGCTGCTTAATGAAATTGCCGGGCGTAATGTAGTCGAGTTGCTCTTTGCGTAAAGCTTTCATATGGGTGATCACCGGGAAATGATGCGTTATCTGCCATATAAAGTTTGGAAGAAATATGAGCATCGCCAGGCCCATTGCACCCAATATATGCCGGTTAAACAGTAGTTTGCGCTGCTTACTAAGCAGGATGCCAACAATAAGGGCAATGGTAAAAAACAACATGGTATACTTGGTAAGCATACCCAGGCCAACGGTAGCGCCCAGCCAGTAGAGGTACCTTACGTCGGTTGTGTTGAGGTATTTGATAAAGAGCCAAACGGTTAAAACCCACCAGAACTGATCAAATACCACAGGCTGAAAAAGGTAGTCGCTGGCTGCAAATGCCGGTGCAAATATTAATGCCAAACAAGCCAGCGTAATGGCAAACCTGCGTCCGCCAAACTCAACCACAATACGGCCGGTGAACCAGATAATCAAACCGCCAAAAATGGTAGGGAAGATCCGGGCCGCGAATACAGAGTTACCAAATAACGTTATGGATAACTTGGCCAGTAAAGCTATAAAAGGAGGGACTTCTTTATAGCCCCAATCCAAATGATCGGCCAGTACGAGGTGCAAAAATTCATCCCTGTGAAATCCGAAATGCCCGATAGCAAAAAGGTTTAAAATAACCTTAATAAATACAAAAATCAATATGAAATAAACGTATGTCGACTTCCGGTTTTTGTAGGGCATGTTCAGGAGCTTAAGGCTGAAAGCATAGAGCTGAAGGCTCAATGCTGGAGGGTAAAGCTAAAAAATATTTAGGAAAGCAAAAAGCCTAAAGCAAAAGGCCAAAAGCTTTATGCTTTCAGCCTTTTGCTTTTAACTTAAATACGGGTTATATCTGCACCCAAAGCCTTTAAACGGGTATCAATATGTTGATAGCCACGCTCAATTTGCTCTATGTTGTAGATGGTTGATTTGCCTTGTGCCGATAGGGCAGCGATTAGCAGGGAAACCCCGGCGCGGATATCAGGCGATGTCATGGAGATACCACGAAGCTGTACCTGCTTATCGAGCCCGATAACGGTTGCGCGGTGCGGATCGCAAAGGATGATCTGCGCGCCCATATCCAATAGTTTATCCACGAAGAACAAACGGCTCTCGAACATTTTTTGATGAATCAATACCGAGCCTTTAGCCTGTATCGCTACTACCAAGCAAATGCTCAGCAGGTCGGGCGTAAAGCCTGGCCACGGTGCATCGGCGATGGTCATGATGGAGCCATCGATAAAGGTTTCTATTTCGTAATGATCCTGTGCCGGGATGTAGATATCATCTCCGCGCAGTTCAAGCTTAATACCCAGGCGTTTAAATACGTCTGGAATCATGCCCAGTTCTTTATAATTAACATCTTTTATTGTGATCTCTGATCCTGTCATGGCTGCCAGGCCAATGAAAGAGCCAATCTCGATCATATCCGGCAGTAAACGATGGTCGGTACCACCAAGTTTGGTAACACCTTCAATGGTTAACAGGTTTGAGCCTATTCCGCTAATTTTCGCGCCCATGCGGTTAAGCATCTTGCACAGCTGTTGCAGGTATGGCTCGCATGCAGCATTGTAAATGGTGGTTATACCTTTTGATAGTACAGCCGTCATCACAATGTTTGCAGTACCGGTTACCGAAGCCTCATCCAGCAGGATATAAGTTCCCTGCAAATTAGAGGCATCTACATTAAAAAAGCCATCCTCGGGGTTATAGTCAAACCGTGCGCCCAGCTTCTCGAACCCTAAAAAGTGGGTATCCAGCCTCCTGCGGCCTATTTTATCGCCACCTGGCTTAGGTATCGATGCCTTGCCAAACCTGGCCAGCAGTGGACCAACGATCATGATAGAGCCACGCAAACCGCCGCCTTTGGATTTAAAGGCATCCGACTGGAAAAAATCCTGATCGATATCTTTGGCAATAAAGGTATAGGTATCGGGAGCTGTTTTCTCGGTAATAACACCCATATCGCCCAGGAGCTCAATAAGTTTATTAACATCCTTAATATCAGGTATATTGCTGATGGTAACCTTTTCTTCGGTAAGCAATACCGCCGAAATTACCTGTAGTGCCTCGTTTTTTGCTCCCTGTGGAGTAATCTCGCCCTTTAGCGGCTTCCCGCCGTTTATCACAAATGCGTTAGTCATAGGTGTTTATAATTGATAGATCAATGATTCCATGTATTGCACACCTAACCCGGTTAAATGTGTTTTATTCCCGGCAAAGATTATAAAATTTCCTGACTGTTCATCAGTTCATTACTGCGCTTGTTGATAAGTCTTGCCTGTTGAATTTTCGCGATGTGATAATTAGCGCTTAAAACTTCTTAAAGTGCCATTTTGGATTAAAAATCAATGCTTAAATGATCATAAAACAGTTCAAAATGCGCGATAGTTTCCGATAAACAGTCTATAATGGTCAATAAATTCCCGCTTTTTTGGGGTTTAAAAAGTCCTGGGCATGTGCAAAAAAAATAGCCTGGTTTTTCGTTATGAAAAACCGGGCTATTTTATATTGGAAATTGATTTGAGTGGACTAATTACTTCATAACCCGTTAAACTAAAACCTTGAACTAATATTTCTTAGCTCCGGGATTACGGTTACGATTATTTTGGTTGTTATTGTTACGTGGACCACTGTTTTGGTTATTGTTGGTACGCCCGCGGTTGTTATTGTTGTTTTGGTTATTGTTGGTACGCCCGCGATTATTATTATTGTTGTTGTGTTGAGGCTGGTTGTTAGGGCGGAATTCAACACGGTTAAGGTTGATGTTTTCTTCCAGTTTCAAGGTGCCGCCTGATAAGGCGTACAGGTCCGAAAGGATACTTTCGTCGGTTACCGAATCCTTGTTCCATTGAACGTAGGCCATTTTCATGAAGTTTGCCACGGCCTGCACCATGTGGCGTTTGCGTTCTGGCTCTTCAATAGCTTTGGCCTTTTCAATCATTAGCTCAATGGTTTTACCATAGTGCTTGTATTTAATACGCTGGTGAGGGTATCTTAAAGGTTGTGGTTTAAGATGGATAGCCTCCGGCGTTGGTTTTGGGTAGGGCGCGTCAACATCTATCTGGAAATCAGATATAATATGCAAGTGATCCCAAAGCTTGTGTTTAAAATCGGCCACATCACGCAAATGTGGGTTTAAAAAACCCATCAGGTCTATCACAACCTGTGCGTAACGGTTACGTTCTTCTTTTGTGGGCAGCGCTACAATATATTTAACCATATTTTGTACGTTGCGGCCATATTCTGACAGGATGAGTTTATTCCTGGTTGAGTTATAATCAAATGTTGCAGGCGTGTTTTCTTGTGCCATGTAATTGTAGTATTAAGAAAGTGTTAAGTTAGCCATGCGTCTTTTCCCTGCATAATTGAGGGCCCAGGAGGCTAAAATTGAATTGATATTGTATAGTAGTAACGCAAATATAATGTAATAGTATCAATGTGCAAATAAATGACTGAAAATGTTACTTTAACATTAAAGTATTATCTTAGAGGCTGTCTGAATTTAAAAACCAGGTCGTCATTGCGAGGTACGAAGCAATCTCTACATAGGCAGATCGACCTTCTAGAGCCCCTCTGTACAGTTTAGAGATTGCTTCGTACCTCGCAATGACGATTTGTTTATTTTTCAGACAACCTCTTATAATATTTTGTCCATGAAAAATAAACTACCCATCACCCATATAGATATTTATCGTTTCAGCATTCCGATGGAGCCTTTTACTATTGCCACCGGCACCATGGATCATGCGCAGAATGTATTTATCAGGGTACATACCAACGCGGGTTTCTATGGTGTGGGCGAGTGTTCGGCCTTCCCGATGATTGTTGGCGAAACGCAGGATACCTGCCTGGTAATGGGCCGTGAGTTTGCGAAATTATGGATAGGGCAGGATGCGCTGGATATTCCCGCCCGGCTGCAGCAACTGCATAATTTCACCGCTGGTAATACTACCATTAAAAGCGCGTTTGATATAGCTTTGCATGATATAGCCTCTAAAAACGCCGGTTTGCCTTTATACCAGTTTTTATCGGGTAAAAGGCGCGAGGTTGAATCAGATATTACGATAGGTATTGCCGGGCCTGCTACCATGGCATTGAAGGCTTTGGATTTTAAAGCCTCGGGAGCAAATATACTGAAAGTGAAACTTGGTAAAAATGCAATTGAGGATGTGGAGCGCATCAGGCAGATCCGCGATGCCGTTGGTCCCGAAATGAAGATTCGCATTGATGCCAACCAGGGCTGGAGTTTTGGTGATGCTGTTTTTGCACTGGAAGCTTTAGGCGATTATGATATTGAGTTTTGTGAACAGCCCATGCGTACCTGGTATGATGATCTGCTGCCCGAGTTGATGCAGCTATCGCCGGTGAAAATTATGGCCGATGAAAGTGTATATAACCATCATGATGCCCGCCGGCAAATCAATAGCGGGAGTTGCCATTTCATCAATATAAAAATGTCAAAATCGGGCGGCTTATTTGAGGCCCGGAAAATTCATGATGAAGCGGCATCCCATAGCATTGCCTGTATGATGGGTGGTATGTTGGAAAGTCGTATTGCTTTGAGTGCCTTTTTGCATTTTGTGTATGCCAGCCCCAATATCCGGTTTTATGATATGGATACCTGCATGCTTGGTCATCTGCAGGATCCCTGTGTTGGCGGCGTTACCTATGACGGGTACAAGCTGGATATTGATGATACCCCTGGCGTTGGGGCCGATGCCGACGAAGAGTTTTTGAAAACCTGCGAACATTTTCGCGTTTAATTTTAATATAGAATAACCCATGTTGATAAGACAAGCCAATTTAAACGATATGCCCGTGCTATTGCAATTTGAACAGGGCGTGATTACTGCCGAACGCCCATTTGATAGCACGCTTGTTCCCGGTTCAATTAAATACTATGACCTGGAAATGTTTATCAATTCGCCCGATGTGGAAATTTTGGTGGCCGAGCTGGATGGTAAACTGGTTGGCAGCGGCTATGCCCGCATCAAAAAAAGTGAGAAGCCGTATTTTAATTTTTTGAATTATGCCTACCTGGGTTTTATGTATGTATCGCCACAGCATAGGGGAAAAGGGATTAATCAACTAATAATTGAGGAATTAAAACTATGGACACGCAGGCAGGGTTTAACCGAATTGCGATTGCAGGTGTATAACGATAATGAAGGCGCGATAAAAGCGTATGAAAAAGTTGGTTTTAAAAAGCACATGATTGAGATGCGCATGAATTTGGAATAATTATTTGTGAAAACGATCATCACACTCCACGTGCAGGGTATGATGATCGTGGTAACAGGAAACGCGATGCCCTTTGCCGTTGTAGCATTAAAAAAAAAGTAAGGGCGTGATAAAGTTTTTTAACAGTATTTTGTTAAATATCTTTCACAGAAGAGGTCTTTTCTTCCATTTGTTAATAACTTTTACGGTTTCGGGGTTGTCCTGCTTTTTAGTCTTAGAACTGAGCATTTCTTTGACTGACTCGTCTTTTGTTTTTTCCTTATTTTTCATAATAGTAAGCTTAGGTGCTCCTTTTATACGTTGCGTAAGGGTTAATTTGTTTTAATTTTTGGGATAAAATTGCTCTTTTTTATAGGTAATATTCATTTTTTTTGATTTGGGTGCCGGTACTACGCCCAGATCAAAAAAAGCAGGATCTTTATTTTATTTACCGGGAGGATGCCGGTGTGGGCTGTGTATTATTGTAAAGATACCTCCGGACTTTTGTTTGAGTTTAATAGCTGCAATTAGCAAATACTTTGAGGTGATTGGCATGGCAGACGTAAATATGTGTCTCTAAAAAAAAGTCCGCTGAGATAATTACTCAGCGGACTTTTAGCTTGGGCTTAAATTTCTTTATAATAGCGGCTTTCTTTTTCTCTTGGCCACAGTTTTTGTGCTGTCACCTTTTTCCTGTTTGGTTACTTTGGGGGCGCTCAAATCTTTGGCTGCCTCACCTTTTGATTTCTCCCTGGTTTCCATAATAATAGGTTCTAAGTTATTATTATAAGTTACCTGGCTATCAATTTGTTTGGATAAAATGTAAAAAAAAACTTTTTAGTAAAACAAATTATCGGGATGATGCCTTTTTACCTTTTATCCAATTTCTTTTGGTTTCTACAGCCTCGATTTACAAGCTCAACTCAGCAAAGTACTTATGAAACAACGGTATAGTTTCAATTCCCTTGTAATAGTTGAAAATATCATATTTTTCATTTGGCGAGTGCAGTGCGTCACTATCAAGTCCAAAACCCATCAATACAGTTTTAAGGCCAAGCTCGGCTTCAAACAGGGCTACTATCGGGATGCTGCCACCACCGCGGGTTGGGATAGGCTCCTTGCCAAACGACTCGGCAATGGCTTTTTGGGCCGCACGGTAAGCAATACTATCTGTTGGTGTTACCGCCGGTTCGCCACCATGGTGTGGGGTTACTTTTACCTTCACGTTTGCGGGTGCTATACTCAGGAAATGTTTGGTAAAAATTTCTGTTATGGCATCTGATGTTTGGTTGGGCACCAAACGCATCGAAATTTTGGCATGAGCCTTTGATGGTAATACGGTTTTAGCGCCTTCGCCAATGTAGCCACCCCATATACCATTAACCTCAAGGGTAGGGCGGGTGCCGGTGCGTTCAAAGGTGGTATATCCTTTTTCGCCCCAAAGCTCGGCTACATCCAGGTCTGATTTGTATGCTGCCTCATCGTATGGCGCATTGTTAAGCGCGGTACGTTCGGTAGGAGTAAGCTCAATTACACTATCATAAAAACCGGGAATGGTGATGTGGTTATTTTCATCATGAAGTGAGGCTATCATTTTGGTTAAAATGGTGATGGGGTTGGCCACTGCTCCACCATAAACACCAGAATGCAGATCGCGATTGGGGCCGGTTACTTCAACCTCCAGGTATGATAAACCGCGTAAGCCGGTTTCTAAAGATGGATGTTCCATGCTGATCATCGATGTATCGGATATCAGCACAACATCGGCCTTTAGCTTCTCTTTATTTGCTTTTACAAAAATAGCAAGGTTAGATGAGCCAACTTCTTCCTCACCTTCAATCATGAATTTGATATTGCAGGGGAGTGTATCGGTTTGCATCATCAGTTCAAATGCTTTTACGTGCATGTAAAACTGACCCTTATCATCGCAGGCGCCGCGCGCGTAAATTTTGCCATCGCGAATGGTAGGCTCAAAAGGCGGTGTTTTCCATAACTCCAGCGGATCTGCCGGTTGTACATCATAATGGCCGTAAACCAAAACTGTGGGTTTGCCGGCATCAATTATTTTTTCGCCATAAACTATAGGATAGCCTGCTGTTTGGCAAATCTCCACATTGTCGGCACCGGCATCGCGCAGTTTTTGCGCCACATAGTCGGCTGTATGGAGTACATCTGTTTTGTATTTTGGATCGGCGCTAACTGAGGGGAAACGCAAGAGGGCAAATAATTCGTCGAGTAAACGTTGCCTGTGCTCATCAACATATTGCTTTATGTGCTGCATATTATCAAGTTTGCAGCAAATATATTGATGTTTATTGATTTGGGGCGGCTTAATTGCGGGGCGGCTTTGTAAAGTTTAAGATCACTCTTTTTAAAATTACTATCACCATGATAGCGGCAGTAAACTAATCAATTATTGAAAAAAGAAAGTGAAATTTTACAACGACTTTTTGCCGGCCTAAAGCCCTGAAACGGTAATTAACAGAAGCTACATTATTATATGGTGAATGTAACTGAAGTTCCCTGAATCCGATAGGGATGAACATGCGGTTTTTATATTTACCAGCGCGTGTAAAAAGGTTGAAGAGCACATCAACCTGCAAGCGGTTAAATGGTAGTAATTAATCCGCAGTAGCAAGATCAGCCTTGGGGCCGTGGCCTGCTTTGGCAGTAAATGAGGCTGTTTCTGGTTTTGTCTTTAAGTTGGTATTGGTGTTTTCTTTAGTGCTTAATGAATAAGCAGTTATGCCCGAAGTTAATATGATGGCTATAGCGATAATTATCTTTTTCATGTTGTTGTTGCGTTAGAACGTTGTTTAATTTGTTTTGCTGCAGATGATTTGATTATGCTGCAAAGTCAGCAGTAGCTAAATCTTTTTTAGGACCGCCAGTGAAAGCAAAATCAGCAGTAGCTAAATCTTTTTTAGGACCGCCAGTGAAAGCAAAATCAGCAGTAGCTAAGTCTTTTTTCGGACCGCCAGTGAAAGCAAAGTCAGCAGTAGCTAAATCTTTTTTAGGACCGCCAGTGAAAGCGAAGTCAGCAGTAGCTAAATCTTTTTTAGGACCGCCAGTGAAAGCAAAATCAGCAGTAGCTAAATCTTTTTTAGGACCGCCAGTGAAAGCGAAGTCAGCAGTAGCTAAATCTTTTTTCGGACCGCCAGTGAAAGCGAAGTCAGCAGTAGCTAAATCTTTTTTCGGACCGCCAGTGAAAGCAAAGTCAGCAGTAGCTAAATCTTTTTTAGGACCGCCAGTGAAAGCAAAGTCAGCAGTAGCTAAATCTTTTTTCGGACCGCCAGTGAAAGCGAAGTCAGCAGTAGCTAAGTCTTTTTTCGGACCACCAGTGAAAGCGAAGTCAGCAGTAGCTAAATCTTTTTTAGGACCGCCAGTGAAAGCGAAGTCAGCAGTAGCTAAATCTTTTTTAGGACCGCCAGTGAAAGCAAAGTCAGCAGTAGCTAAATCTTTTTTCGGACCACCAGTGAAAGCGAAATCAGCAGTAGCTAAATCTTTTTTCGGACCGCCAGTGAAAGCGAAGTCGGCAGTAGCTAAATCTTTTTTCGGACCGCCAGTGAAAGCAAAGTCAGCAGTAGCTAAATCTTTTTTCGGACCACCAGTGAAAGCGAAGTCAGCAGTAGCTAAATCTTTTTTCGGACCACCAGTGAAAGCGAAGTCAGCAGTAGCTAAGTCTTTTTTCGGACCACCAGTGAAAGCAAAGTCAGCAGTAGCTAAATCTTTTTTCGGACCGCCAGTGAAAGCAAAATCAGCAGTAGCTAAGTCTTTTTTAGGGCCGCCAGTGAAAGCGAAGTCGGCAGTAGCTAAGTCTTTTTTCGGACCGCCAGTGAAAGCAAAGTCAGCAGTAGCTAAATCTTTTTTCGGACCACCAGTGAAAGCAAAGTCAGCAGTAGCTAAATCTTTTTTAGGACCGCCAGTGAAAGCGAAATCGGCAGTAGCTAAATCTTTTTTCGGACCGCCAGTGAAAGCTGTATTTTGAGTTGGTGGAGTTTTAGTTTTTGCAGGAGTTGTTTCTGCGTTTACAAATGACGTTAAAAAAGTGCTTAATGCTAATGCTGCTATGATTGATGATTTTTTCATGATTATTATATGTTGTGAGAGAGTTTTGATTAATATTTTTTGTTTATAAATGATTGTTGTTTGTTAATTAGTCGGCCTGACCTAAATCTTTTCTAAATGCTGTTGATGACGAAGCAAAGGTTGTGGCTTCGGGTTTTACAGTTTGTTTAGTTGTGGTTTGTGATGATAAAATACCAGTAGCTACTGTTAAGCTTACAATGGTTATGATGATAAATTTTTTCATGTCGTTTTTAATTTTTTAAATGTTTTTATAAATCATGTTTAAGATTAATCAGCTGTACCAAGGTCTCTTCTTGCACTTGAGCCAAATGAATGTAATGCTGCAGTTTCAGGGGCAACCCTTTCTTTTTGGCATGAGGAGATGGCGCCGGTGAATAAAATAGCCAAGATGATTGTGATTAACTTTTTCATGATCGTTAAATAATATTTTGAATACTGGACTGTCTTAATTTTTAATGTTTGTTGTGGATTTATAAAAGATTAGTCGGCAAAAGCCAGGTCTTTTTTAAACCCATGGTCGTTTTTTATAAAGCTGGTGGCTATAGGCTGTTCGGCTTTTTTTGGCGATAATAAAACCGCTGATGATAAAACTCCTGTGCCTGATGCAAGCAACGCTAAAAGGATGATTTTTTTCATATATATAAATATTTTATATTAGTATTCTAAATTGTTAAGTAATAATTAACCATATGTGCCCAATAATACGTTGCGGTAAATTTACCGGTCTGTAAAAATTGTTTTAGATTATGATTTACTCTCTTTTTTGTGAAAAAAACTGATCAAAATATGGTAAGATATTTACAGTTTTATTCATATTTTTTTTTACATTTTTGTTGAAATAAATTGTTATTTTTAAACACTATACCCAATTGTTAAGAAAAAAGAATTGTTATACTTTTAATTTTATTCATCATTAGGTAGCATATTGGTAAACTAAGTAACATATTAATGCCGTTTGATTTTTTTCACTACTTTAAATCGTAGTTTGAAACGTTATTTTTATGTCAAAAAATATTACAAAATACACAATAATACTCAATTAATTAACTGTATATCAGTTATTTAACAATGCAAATATAAATATGTTTTTTAATTTTCTATTAATAAATATAAAATAATTTTCAACAATGTTTTTACTGATGTTTTAGGTATATATCAGTATAATTTATAACTTTCACATTCAATATAACGTAACAGTGTTTTAATGAAAAAAGCCTTTGTATTTCTTTTATTTTTTTGTACGGCGGTTACTTTACATGCGAAAGATTTAGGTGAGGCAATTACAGGAGATACAAGTGAGGTTATACGCATTAATAAGCAAGCGTATGATAACCGCTTAACCCAGCCTCAGCAAACGCTTTCAGATGCAAACAGGGCAATGGTTCTGGCTCGCAAAATAAACTATAACAACGGTATAGCCGAGGCGTACAGGGTTACCGGCTTGGCCATGTTTTACATGGACCAGGCAGAAAAGGCATTTAGCAATTATTTAAACGCGGTGGCTTTTTTTACAAAGGCTAATAATTTGGGTGGTGAGGCAAAGGTTTACAATAACATGGGTAATATTTACCGTGACCATGATACCAACAAATCACTGGATTATTTTTTTAAATCGTTGGCTATCGCCAATAAAATTAATAATGTAAGCTTAATTGCGGCGCTCAATTTAAATATAGGAAACGTTTATACACGCAGAAATAGTTATACCCAGGCTTTAAAATACTATGGCCAAAGCAAAGCGATATTTTCCAAGCTAAAAGATTCTGTAAACTTAATTCAATGCGGACAGAATATTGGAGTAGTTTATTTTAAGTTGAACCAATACGATAAAGCTTTAGCCATGCTACTGGAGGCTAACGCGGCCGCCAAGCACCTTGATTTGAACGAGCCGATTGCAAGTATCGACCTTACGCTGGCCTCATTATATATGAACCAGCAAAAATTCGATGAGGCAGAAAAGATTGTTAAAGAAGGCGTTGCTTATACCCAACTGATTAATGACCCTAAGCTTGAGTATGATTATAAGCACACCAATTATGAATTGGCTTATAATCGTAAAAACTATAATGAGGCGCTGTTTTATTTGCGGGAGATTTACCGGGTTGATAGTGCAACTTTCAAGACCAATACTTCGGTGCAAATGAAACTGATTGAGGCTACCCGCAAGCAGGAAGAGCAGATAAAAGAAAATGAGCGCGTAGCCGAGCGGCAGGCGTATGATCGTACCAAGTTTTGGGCCGTAACTATAGTTGCAGGCCTTTTGCTTGTTGTAATAGGGCTATTGGTTGGTAATGTAAAACGCAAAGCTAAAACCAATTCGCAGCTTACTTTGCTTAATGGGGAAGTATCCCGGCAGAAGGACAACCTCGACCGCATTAACCACCACCTGGAAGAGATCATTGATGAGCGTACCAAAGATCTCCAGATTAAGAACAGAAAGCTGTCAGAGCACTCCTCATACCTCTCGCACCAGATAAGGGGCCCTATAGCCACGCTACGCGGCCTTATCAACCTAGAAAAGGAAGGTTTGGTAGATCAACATGAATGTATCTCAATGATGGATAAATGCGTATCAGAGATTGATGAAAAGATCATTGATATGAGCGACATGCTACATAACCCATCGCGTACTACCACTACGTAGATTTTTGGAGCAAGGTTTTTTTTGGAGCAAAGAGCAAGGATTTTTGGACGAAGGACTTTTAGACGACGGATTTTTGGACAAAAGACTTTCGGACAAAGGACTTTCAGACAAAAGATAAAGGGGGATTTCGGATTCTATGATTTATCTTGAAGGGTTAAGCCGATATGCTTTGAGCTTTCATGATGGCTAAACAAAAAACGGACGGTATACACCGGCCGTTTTTTTATATTTCATAMTTTATTTTTTCGTCTTTCGTCCTTTCTCTGAAAGTCCTTTGGTTCTTGCTCTAAGAATCCTTGTTCCTTGCTCTAAAAGTCCTTCGTCCGAAAATCCTTTGTCCAAAAATCCTTGCTCCTTACTCCAAAAAGACTAATTCAGATTAAAAGCTATAGGAAAAGTAGAGTGTATTTGGGCTTCAAAAAGGCCAAGGTAAATACAATACCATGATATCATTTGTAAGATAAGCAACTGGCGGTGCTTTTTGTTGTAGCCCTGGGTTTCAAAAGCGATAGTTTCATCGCCTGCAGTGACAAAAAACCTTACTTCGCCTTTACAGGGTTTAAACTTTGATTTCAGCATATCATAGGCCTTCACCTTAAGCTTGCTGTTAGGATCATGAATAGTTCCGTCCTTTAGCGCCTCGTTTTTTGAAATAGATATCAGGTAATTTGACATAAGTACATGTTTTTCTGGGTGAAAAGCATGTAACAATTTTTACTCCAAAAAGTTAAATAATAATGGTATTAACCTTTAAAGTTTAATACAACCACTAAATTTTACAAAAGTTTCTTCTCGTTAAATAATATTAATCAATATTTAACAAGAAAAATAATGCCATTAAAATAAATGTAGCAATTAGTATATCAAGTATGTGTAAATGTAAGTTTTACAACACACATTACTAAAACTAAACAGCTAAAGCGCTTTTACCACGCAGTTCTTCATAAAGTAAAATCACTTTACGCTGCAGGTTTGCAATTTCCGATTCGCGGTCAACCAGCTTCTTTTGGGCGATACTGAGGTTTGATGGAGTAAGATCAATTTCCCCTGCATCGAGTGCAAGAAGGTTCACCACGTTAAGCTCAAAAATGTTTGCAATTTGTTCCAACCGCGATAAGTTAATATCCGTTACACCTGTTTCAATTTTTGAAAATGCAGGGATAGAAATACCTAAACGGTTTGCCACATCTTCCTGGCTCCAACCGTGCTGATGACGCAAGGTTCTGATGTTTTTACCTACAAATTTGTTGGTCTTTTTTTTAGTGATGTCGCTCATGTTCGGTTATCTATAATTAATCAGTTAATAAAAGATATCCAAACGTTATGCCATTATTAATTTAGCTTTAAATATATGTCTTCAAAGCACAATTATTCCAAAACGGGGAAAAAAATACACGAAAATTGGGGCGGCTTTCTAAGCCATATTATTGATAATACTCAACTTTGCAAATTTAAGTAGCAGTTGCTTTTGACCAATTTCTTTAAAAAATATAGTAGCCTTAATATCGGGCTTCGTTCCCTCCAGGCTTTGCACCTTGCCAAAACCAAAACGCTCGTGCTCAACTTCCATACCCACCTGCAGGTTTGATGTATCAGACGGTTTAAAATCTGGCGATACTACGTGCGCTTTTGCCAAAATTGATGTGGTTTTTACAGGCGCGGATGTTGCCGGTTTTGGTTTTGAAAAAGCATCAGCTTGTTTACCACTGGTCCAGGCCTTGCGGTCGTCATCAAAAAACGGATTGTTGCTTGTAGTTGTTTTGGCGCTATAATCCAGTTCAAGGTATTTGGCATCTATTTCATCCAAAAAACGGCTTGGTTCGCAGCTAATGAGTGTGCCAAATTTAAAACGCGAAGTAGCATAGCTTATAGTAAGCTTAGTTTCGGCACGGGTTACAGCCACGTAAAACAGTCGTCGTTCTTCTTCCAGATCACTGCGGGAGTTGAGCGACATCTGGGATGGGAAAAGATTTTCTTCTAAACCTACAACATGCACCTGCGAAAACTCTAATCCCTTACTACTGTGAATGGTCATGAGCGATACTGTATCAGCATCTTTATTCTTGTCCTTATCATCATTAGTGAGCAGGGCAATATCCTGCATAAATATGTCCAGACCTTTTTCTTCTATGTCTTCGCGCTCGCTAAACTCCTTGATACCATTCAGCAATTCCTGTATGTTCTCATAGCGGTTTAACCCCTCTACAGATTTATCCTCGTAAAGATCTTTAAGCAGGCCCGAGTGCTGGGCTATGTACAATGCCGATTCATATGCCGATTTTGTTTTTGTCAGCACCTGGAAACTTTGAATCATGGTGGCAAAGTTGCTCAGTGATGGAGACGCTTTCCCGTCGAAATATTGAACCGGATCCACAATCACTTCCCAGGGGGTAACTTTGTGATGATCGGCACTTACAATGATCTTGTCAACCGTGGTATCGCCTATGCCCCTTTTAGGGTAGTTGATAACGCGTTTAAGCGCTTCCTCATCATTGGGGTTAAAAGTAAGGCGGAAGTAGCCGATCAGATCCTTGATCTCTTTACGTTGATAAAAGGACAAGCCACCGTATATTTTATAAGGAATCCCCAGCTTGCGCAGAGCCTCCTCCATGGAACGCGACTGCGCGTTGGTACGGTAAAGAATGGCAAAATTATTCCAGTTTTTACCCTTCAGGCTTCTGTCCTGCATAATGGCCTCGGCCACCATTTTGCCTTCTTCGTTATCGCTGAAGGCGCGCATTATCTTTATTTTATCTCCGGCTTCCTTTTCGCTGAAAACGTTCTTTTTAAGTTGCTCCTTATTGTTGCTGATGATACTGTTGGCCACATGCACAATATTTTGTGTCGACCGGTAGTTTTGCTCCAGCTTAAATACCTTCAAATCCGGGTAATCCTTTTCAAAGTTGAGGATGTTTTGGATGTTGGCTCCACGAAAGGCGTAAATACTTTGCGCGTCATCACCTACAACGCATAGATTTTCGTTAACGGCGGCCAGTTTTTTCACAATAAGGTATTGCGAAAAGTTGGTATCCTGGTACTCATCCACCATCAGGTATTTAAACTTGTGCTGGTATTTGTTCAGTACTTCGGGATGCAGTTTAAGTAGCTCATTGGTTTTGTACAGTAAATCGTCAAAATCCATAGCGCCGGCACGGAAACAACGGGTGGCATACATTTCGTAAATTTTGCCCAGTTGCCCGCGGCCTGTCGACATATCATCAGCCTGGATCTGCTCATTTTTATTATATTCCCTAAACGAGATCAGATTATTTTTTGATGCAGAGATACGGTTAAGTACAAAGTTTACTGCGTATAGCTTATCATCAAGGTTTAATTCTTTGATAATGGCACGCAATACGCTTTTGCTATCGTCGGTATCATAAATAGTAAAGTTACTTGGGTAGCCAATTTTTTCGGCTTCTACACGTAACAGCTTGGCAAAAACCGAGTGGAAGGTACCCATCCAGATGTTTTTAGCTTCGCCACCAACTACATGGGTAATACGTTCGCGCATTTCGCGCGCGGCTTTATTGGTAAATGTTAAAACCAGTATATTAAATGAATCCACACCTTTACGAATAAGGTGGGCCACTCTGTAGGTAATTACCCTTGTTTTGCCAGATCCGGCACCGGCAATGATCATCACCGGTCCTTCAGTTTGTTCTACCGCTGCCCGTTGTTCGGGGTTTAAACCCTGTAAATAATCCAAAATCTTTTCCTCTTTTCTTGAAACAGCGAAATTAAGGTTTTGCGACGAAAGGGGAAAGTAAGATTGCCGGTGGACGTGATAAAAATATTAACAATGGTGATTTAAAGGTGGATAAAAGAAAATTTGACTTTTTAGCCAATCGGGAAGTCTGAAATTTAAACTTGTCTAAAATCCTCGTTATCAATATTAAATATTTGCCCTTGGTAGTTAAATTGTCCATGAAAGGCAATGTGTATTTCAAGTTCACTCGAGCTTGAAAATTGTTTTAAATGCAGCATGTCAAATTCCCTGTAAAATTCAAATACAGTGTCATTGTCAATATTATAAAAGTTAATAGTGAAGTATGGAAATGAATTGATTTGATGATATTTTACAAAAAACAAAAGCTTCAAATCTTCTTTGAAAATAAAGTTATCAGCAATACAATTGTCTGATATCAGCTTATCACCCATGTAAACATCAACTGTATATGGAGCTCCTATACTCAGTATTTCTTGAGCATTGGTTAAGGTTAGTTCAATCCCTGAAACTATTTCTTTATGTACCATTTTGTTATTTTACTAAATAACAAACAAATATTGATGAGGCATAAAGTTTATGTCTATTTAATAAAAGGGGCTAACGGTTTTATACGGTAATACCTATAATCGGCATCCAACTCAGCCCATCACCATTTTTACATCCCATGAAATACAATCTATACCAAATTTACTATCTTCACGCATCAACCATATACATTGTCATGAAGAAAACCCTTACTCTTGGTTTACTGGCGCTTTCTGCCACTGCTTTCGCGCAGCAAAAAACATTAATCGGCTTCACCCCGGCATCGTCGGCCAAACAATTGGCTGCCGAAAAATCATTTGATGCATCCCTGAGCGCGCAACGTATTGGCGAAACCATTAAAACGCTTTCGGCATTTCCGCATAATATAGGTTCGCCGGGCAGCAAGGCCGTAGCCGAAAAAATATTGGCCATGTATAAAAGCAATGGGCTTGATGCACATATAGAAACCTATACTGTACTTTACCCTACGCCCAAAACAAGGGTGCTGGAGCTTTCCGGCCCGGCAAGCTATACCGCTTTATTAAAAGAGCCCGCGCTGGCAGAGGATGGAACATCGGGGCAAACCAACCAGTTGCCAACCTATAATGCCTGGAGTGCTGATGGTGATGTGAATGGTGAGCTGGTGTTTGTAAACTATGGGCTGCCCGATGATTACGAGAAGCTGGCTGCCATGGGCATTGATGTAAAAGGTAAAATAGTAATTGCCAAATATGGCCGCTCATGGCGTGGCATAAAGCCAAAGGTAGCCTATGAGCATGGGGCCATTGGCTGTATCATTTATTCAGATCCTGCTGATGATGGTTACTCGGCGGGAGATGTGTACCCAAAGGGTGCCTATAAAAATGAATTTGGCGTGCAGCGTGGTTCCGTGATGGATATGGTGATCTATCCCGGCGATCCGCTTACACCGGGTGTTGGTGCTACCAAAGATGCCAAACGCCTGGATAGGAAAGATGCCACCACAATATTGAAAATACCAGTGCTGCCCATCAGTTATCATGATGCACAACCTTTACTGGCCGCTTTGGATGGGCCGGTTGCGCCTGCAGGCTGGGCCGGTTCCCTGCCTATAACTTACCATATTGGTGGGGGTAAAGCCACGGTACACCTTAAAATGGAATTTAACTGGGATATGGTACCGGCCTATGATGTAATAGCCCAAATTAAAGGCTCGACTTATCCTGATGAGTGGGTAATGCGCGGGAATCACCATGATGCCTGGGTAAACGGAGCCAACGACCCTATAAGCGGCCAGGCCGCCATGATTGAGGAAACAAAAGCCCTTGGCGACCTGCTTAAAACCGGCTGGAAACCAAAGCGCAGCATTATTTATTGCTCATGGGACGGGGAAGAACCCGGTTTATTAGGCTCTACCGAGTTTGCAGAAGATCATGATAAGGAATTGCAGCAAAAGGCTGTGGTTTATATCAACTCAGATAGTAATGGTCGCGGGTTTTTAGGTGCAGGCGGTTCGCAGGCATTGGAAAGCTTTATTGACGAGATAACCCGCGGCATAACCGATCCACAAACCAAAGTGAGTGTGTTTGATCGCAAAAAGGCGATGGAATTGGTTAACGCCAAATCAACCAGTGATAAAAAAGAAATTTTGGAACGTAAGGGCGAGAAGCTGGAAGCGCTGGGTTCAGGATCAGATTTCTCATCGTTCCTGCAGCATCTGGGTATCCCTACGCTTGATTTTGGTTTCGGTGGCGAGGATGGCGGTGGCGAATATCACTCCATCTATGATTCTTTTGATGATTACAAACGCTTTAAAGATCCTGATTTTGCTTATGGCGTGGCGCTATCACAAACTGCCGGTCACTCGGTATTGCGTATGGCAGATGCCGATGTACTGCCATTTGATTTCAGGAGTTTGCAAACTACCATCAGTAAGTATGCCACCGAATTAACAAAACTGGCAAACGATACCCGCGAAGCCACTGTTATAGATAACCAACTGATAAAAGCCAACGACTATACCCTGGCTGCCGACCCAACACACCTGTACAAGGCCCCGGCAGCTAAAAGCGAAGTGCCGCAAATAGATTTTAAACCACTAACCGGTGCCCTGGATTCATTAAAGAAAAGCGCGGATAAACTGGCCACTTATTGGACCGCTGCTACACTTAAAAACGGCGACCATGATAAGCTAAACAAGTTACTTTACCAGGCCGAGCAGCAATTACTTTCGGTAGATGGTTTGCCGCGTCGTAGCTGGTATCGCCACACCATTTATGCTCCGGGCTTTTACACCGGCTATGGTGTTAAAACGCTCCCCGGCATCCGCGAAGCTATTGAGCAACGTAACTGGGATGAAGTTAAGCAGCAGATAGGGGTTGTAGCCGGGAGGATTAACGCATTGGCCGGGTATTTGGCGATGGGGGCGAAGTAAGGAAATTTAGCATACTTACTAATGGCTTTAGATTGTTATCACTTAGCTGATGTTCGTCATCAATATTTACTGTTTCAAATAGATGAACAGGAACTTGTGGAAATAGAAGAAATACTGATTGAATTTAAAAGACTGACAGGAATCTATATAGATCCCTATGGAACAACGCGAATACATCAGGAGTTTATCGAACTACTTCTATCAAAAATTAATAAAAGCTTAGATACGGTTAGGGATAAAACTAAAAATAGCTCACGTTTAAAACTATTGGATAAGTTAACAGGAGTAAAAGAAGGATTATTTATTGTGGGTGATTAATAAAACAAACCAAAGCTAATAGTGGAATTTATATAGAAAGTTGTTTTAATAAGCCTTTCTTAACCGGTCGGCAAATTCATCGGGTAATGGGCTTTGTTCAATAGCCATTGCTGCTTGTTCAACATCGTAAGCAACTCTTATAAATTCCACTGTAATGCTATTCCTGTCAGTTATCGAACTGGTCATATCCAGGTTTAATATTACATAGCATCCGGCTGGGTTGCCATCTTTTGGTTTGCCTACAGAGCCGATATTGATAACGTGCCTGAATTGTTGGTTGCCGGCTTTGACGATACGATGATAAGGTTTATGCGAATGACCGATACACAGGATATCGGCATTCGCTTCTTCCATCATTTCAAGTACATATGTTTCATCCAAATCTTCCAAAACGTATTCATCAACGCTCCGGGTACTGCCATGGGCCAGTACAATATTTACGGCCTCATCTATCATTTTAAATTCAAGGCGAATATGTGCAGGCAGGGTTGATAGATACTGACGACCTGCCTCATCAATCAAATGATAGGCATAGGTTTTTCCCGGTTCACAAAGGCTTTGATCGGTGGTAACCAATTTCTTCACTTTCAGATCATGGTTACCGGCGAGGGTAGCGATGCCTCGTTTACGGATTTCGGCAATTACCTCGTTAGGCCAAATGTGGTAACCAACCAGATCGCCAAGGCAATAAATAGCATCAGTATTCCTGGTTGCTACATCAGCAAAGAATGCCTCCAACGCCGGCAGATTTGCGTGAATATCCGAAAAAAGGGCAATTCTCATTATTGTACAGCAGTTTGAGTTTTAGAGGTATAATATTTTTTACGGAAATAAAAAGCAAGGTTAACCAAAGCGATCAATGCGGGCACTTCCACTAAGGGGCCAATAACCCCTGCAAAGGCTTCTCCCGAATTAATACCAAAAACGCCAATGGCTACTGCAATAGCTAATTCAAAGTTGTTACCGGTGGCCGTGAATGCAATAGAAGTACTTTTGGAGTAATCGGCACCAAACGATTTACCGATAAAGAAACTCAAGATGAACATGATGGTAAAGTAAATTACCAACGGGATGGCGATGCGCAGCACATCAAAAGGGATTTGAACAATTAAGTTACCTTTTAAACTAAACATTACCACAATAGTAAAGAGCAAGGCAATTAAGGTTATTGGAGAAATAAAAGGGACATATTTAGTTTGGAACCATTGCTCTCCCTTAATTTTAATTAAAGCATATCGGCTGATAACACCCGCTGCAAAAGGGATGCCCAGGTAAATACCAACGCTTTTTGCAATTTCAGATATGGTTATATTAACCGCTAATCCTTTCAAGCCAAAAAGAGGCGGCAAAACGGTTATAAATACATAAGCGTAAACGCTGTAAAGCAATACCTGGAAAATACTGTTTAAGGCAATTAACCCGGCTGCATATTCACGGTTGCCCTCTGCCAATTCGTTCCATACCACCACCATCGCAATACAGCGCGCAAGGCCTATCAAAATCAGACCTACCATATAAGCAGGATGATCACGTAAAAGCGTTATTGCTAATATAAACATCAGGATAGGGCCAATTATCCAGTTTAATACCAGTGATGCGCTCAATACTTTTGTATCCTTAAATACTTCGCCCATGTTCTCATATCTCACTTTGGCAAGCGGTGGGTACATCATCAGGATCAGGCCTATTGCCAGGGGGATATTGGTAGTTCCGCTGGAAAAAGAATTTATAAAACCAGATGATGATGGAATAAAATAGCCTACAGCTACCCCAATAGCCATGGCAAGGAAGATCCACAAAGTAAGGTATCGGTCAAGAAAACTTAATTGTTTTCGTTCGGCCACCGGGGCACAGTTATTTGCTGCCATATATTAAAGTATAATTCGTGTTTTAATGAAGCGTGTTTAGATCTTCTATAAGATTCGTTTTTATCTAATTATTATATTGCAATATTACGATTAATGTTTGAATAAAAAAGGTATGTTTTTTAAAAGAGAGAGCAAAGTGATATGAGGGTGTCACATCTCCCAGCCACATATAACTCACCTCTCTCCAAAAGAACGAGTTGATATCACAAAAAAATAGCGATGAGCCTCAACCCATCGCTATTTAAAATGCCCATCAGGCAAATCACTAATTCACTAAATCAGCAAATCACTAATTAGAATTACTCGCCGTAGTAAACGTTGTTTTTTAAATTAACATCGGGCAGTTCGTGATTAGGGTCAATCACCATTGATTTTATTGTTGAGGTTGACTGATATTTAAACGTCCACACACCGCCGCGTTGCCAAACGTTTACAGGTAAATGTAAAGTTTCGGTTTTACCGTTGGCCTGGGTAATTTTCAAATCAACAGGCATCGCCATTTTTTCGTTATTGGTAATGGTGATCAGCGCGCCGTTAGCCGCATTATCATCTATGTATTTAACATTGCTTATAGCCTGATCAAGCTTCCATGTAGTAGTAAACCAAGCTTTCCAAAACCAGTTAAGGTCTTCGCCGCTGGCATCATTCATGGCACGGAAAAGGTCGGCAGGTAGTGGGTGTTTAAATGCCCAGTTTTTGATATATTCATGGAATGCATAGTCAAAACGTTCTGGTCCTAATACCACATTGCGCAGCATATCCATACCCAAAGCGGTTTTTACATAGTATTGGCCATAATCATTCAGGCCAATAGCTTCCGGAGCAGTCATCAGCGGATCTTTGCTGTTGCGGAACATGCCCAAAATACGCTGAGCCATTTTGGTGGTATCGTTATACTCGCCTTTATTAAATTGCTGTGAAGCATATTCATTGATGAAAGTGTTAAAGCCTTCATCCATCCACATATATTTACGCTCGTTTGAGCCCACTATCATCGGGAACCAGTTGTGGCCTATTTCGTGCGTAACGTCACCCCAAAGCTGTCCTTTCTTTAAATTGCTCAGGCAAAATATAGCGCCCGGATACTCCATACCCAGGGCCACGCCCGATACGTTTACGGCAGAGTTCCATGGATATTCAAAATAAGCTTTTGAGTAAATTTCCATGCTGTTTTTCAGGTACTCGGTTGAGCGGCCCCAGCCATCTACGCCGGCACTCTCCACGGGATAGGCAGACATGGCAATACCTTTACGGCCCGATGGGAAATTAACCTTAGCGGCATCCCATATAAACGCGTTTGATGCACCAAATGCCACATCGCGGCTATTCTCCATTTTATAATGCCAGGTTAAAGTACCTTTAAACGGGCGGGTTGATGATTTGCCAACTTCGTTTTCTTTAATCAGCATTACAGTTTTATCGCTGGTTTTGGCATCGGCCAAACGGCTCAATTGGGCCGGTGATAAAACCTCTTCGGGGTTTTGTAAATCGCCCGATCCTACAACCACCATATTGGCAGGTGCGGTTATGTAATAATCAAAATTGCCGTATTCGCAATAAAACTCGCCCAGGCCCATGTAGGGTAGGGTGTTCCAGCCTTCCACGTCATCGTAAACGCACATGCGCGGGTACCATTGGGCAATTTCGTAAACGTAGCCTTGTTTAAACTTTTTGCGGCCCATGCGGTCGGCGCCATAAAAAGGGATAGCAAAATCATAGTTGATCTTAACCTGTATTTTTTCGCCTTTGCCATCCATTGGCGCGTTTAGGCGTAACTGCATGCGGGCATCAGTAATTACGGGAATAACTTTATAAGTTTGACCTTTGTAAGTAACATCAACCGAGCCTATATGATAGCCTCCGCGGCTAAAACCACGCACATCAAAACGATCGCCCGTAACAGGGGTAACGGCGGCGCCGCGCGAATCGGGTTTAAACAGGTTTTGGTCCAGTTGTAACCACAAGTAATCCAGCTGATCGGGGCTGTTGTTGGTGTAGGTAATAGTTACTTCGCCGGTAATAGTAGTGTCCTTGCCTTCGTTAAGAGCAGCTTTGATCTGGTAATCGGCACGGTTTTGCCAATAGGTTGGCGAAGGCTTGCCGCTGTTTGAGCGTGTTCCCTGCCCGGTAACCGGCCAGGTGATAGGGCCAAAAAGGTCCTGGTGGTCATACTTTATAGAGTCTGTTTGTGCCGATGCCGGGTTTGCCATTGCAAACAAGCCAAAGGCGCCTAAAATGTTGATCAGTTTAAAATAGCGCATTTTTGAATTTGATAATAAAGGCGCAAAGAAAGGGAAATAATTTGTGAAATTGGCAATGGGAGTACTTATAGTGCTGTGATTGTGGTTGATTGGTGAAGTTGTAATGGTAATGTTACGGGGCGACGCGGGCATTGCTAGGGTAGACCGACCCCGACCTGCGCCATGCAATAACACTGTGGGGTAAAACTTTTCAAATTAAAACCTATTTAACCTGCAGGTACATTTATATTCGCATTTGCAAAGCATTATCCCTGTTACCATGAACAAACTGGCAAATTCCACATCCCCATATTTATTGCAGCACGCCAATAATCCTGTAAACTGGTACCCATGGGGTAAAGAGGCGCTTGATAAGGCTAAAGCCGAAAACAAGCTGATATTGGTGAGCATTGGTTATTCTGCCTGCCACTGGTGCCACGTAATGGAGCACGAAAGCTTTGAGGACGAAGCCGTGGCCACCGTAATGAACGAATATTTTGTTTGTATTAAGGTGGATAGGGAAGAGCGCCCCGATGTAGACCAGATATACATGAGCGCCGTGCAGCTGATGAGTGGCCGTGGCGGCTGGCCGCTAAACTGTATCTGCCTGCCAGATCAAAGACCCATTTATGGCGGCACTTACTTTCGTAAAAACGACTGGACATCGCTGCTCTTTAACCTGGCCGATTTCTACAAACAAAAACCAGAAGAAGCCGAAGAATATGCGGTACGATTAACTGAGGGAATCCAGAAATATGAGTCGGTACAATTTATAGCCGAACAGCCTGCGTATACTAAAGACGATTTAAAGTTGATAGCCGACACCTGGAAACGATATTTTGATAAATACGAAGGCGGCACAGGCAATGCACCCAAATTTCCGATGCCCAATAACTGGTTGCTGCTAATGCGTTACGCGCATTTGATGCAGGATGAGGAAATTGCCAAACAGGTAAAACTCACGCTGCATAAAATGGCCTATGGTGGAATTTATGATCATATAGGCGGCGGTTTTGCCCGTTATTCGGTTGATGGCAGGTGGCATGTACCACATTTCGAGAAAATGCTTTATGATAATGCCCAACTCATTAGTTTATATGCCGAAGCTTATACCTGGCAGCCCGATGAGCTTTACGAAAGGGTAGTTGATGAGATCATCCATTTTGCCACTAAAGAATTGGCCTCGCCAGATCTTGGCTTTTACTCGGCGCTTGATGCCGATAGCGAAGGGGTAGAGGGTAAGTTTTATATTTTTACTAAAACACAGATAGAAGAGGTCCTGGGCGATGATGCCGACCTGTTCTGTATTTACTACCATATTACAGAAGATGGCAACTGGGAGGAGGAGCAGTCAAACGTATTGTTCCGCAAGGAAACTGATGAGCAATTGGCCAAAAAATTGGGGTTGGGAGTTGATGATCTGCTATCGCAGGTAAAAGCATCCCGCAAAAAAGTTTTCGAGGCCCGTCGTCACCGCATCAGGCCGGGTTTGGATAACAAGATACTGGCCTCATGGAATGGTTTGATGTTAAAGGGGCTTTGTGAAGCTTACCGGGCATTTGAAAAGCCCGAATATCTGGAGCTTGTTTTAAAGAATGCTAATTTCATCCTGGATAATCTATTAGGTCAAAATGGCAGACTATCACGGGTTTACAATAGCAATACGGCAGGAGGAATTCCGGTAGCGTTTTTGGATGATTATGCCAACATTATTGATGGGTTGATAGCCACTTACGAGGTTACCTTTGATGAGCATTGGCTGCAACAGGCAAAAGCCCTTGCAGATACCGCTATAACCCATTATTATGATGAGCAGAACGGTATTTTCTTTTATACCGCCGATGATGATGAACAGCTGATAGCCCGCAAATCTGAAATTATGGATGGTGTTACACCGGCCAGTAATTCGGCTATGGCGCGTGTTCTGAAAAAATTAGGCCTGCTTTTTGATGATGAAAGTTATGCAGCGGTTTCGGCACAGCTGTTACGCAACATTATGCCGCAGCTGGCAAAATATGGTACGGCCTATTCAAACTGGACTATGTTATTGCTTGATGAAGTTTTTGGTATATATGAAGTTGCAGTAACCGGCCCCGAAGCTGAACCTGTAAGAAAGGAACTTGAAAATAATTACTTCCCCAATAAAATAATCTTGGGGGGTACAAAAGGAAGTTTACCTTTGTTACAGGATAAGTTTGGTAAATCAACACAAATTTTTGTTTGTAAAGATAAAACCTGCGGATTACCTGCTAATAACACGGCCGACGCATTAAAACAAATGCAGGCTTGATTGCTTATTTATAAAAATACTTTACAATGAAGATTGAACCACAGCACGTAGTGTCATTAACTTACGATTTGTATGTTGACCAGGATGGTACCGAAACGTTAACGGAAAGTGCCACACAAGAACAACCTTTAACCTTTTTGTTTGGTGCCGGCCAGATGCTGCCCAAATTTGAAGAAAATTTAAGCACCCTATCAACTGGTGATGCTTATGAATTTCGTCTGTCAGCTCAGGATGCTTACGGCGAATATGATGAAGAAGCAGTAGCCAACCTGCCTAAAGAAATGTTCCAGGGAACTGAAGTTCCTGAAATTGGCAGCATTTTGCCTTTACAGGATAATAATGGCAACCGTTTCCAGGCACAGGTAGTATCAATTGCCGAAGATTCGGTAATTGTTGACCTTAACCACCCTATGGCTGGCCAGGAATTGCATTTTAAAGGCAGTATCCTTAATGTACGCCCCGCCACACCAGAAGAATTATCACATGGCCATGCACATGGCGCTGATGGTCACCACGCTCACTAATTTTAGCGAACGTATAATATTTGAAAAGCCCGTTATGCAAATAGCGGGCTTTTTTTTGTGCAAAAAACAAACTGCCGCGAGGTTCTAACTCGTGGCCTATATGGTTTCAGCTTTTAGCTGAACTAAGCCAAAGGCTTAAACCATGGCTCCCACGAGTTACGCTGGCTAACCTCGCGGGAGATGAAAAATTAACCCCTTTTATTTAAAATATGGATTGGATAAAGTTCCTTTGTTTTTCAAATAATTTCACATAACTTGCTGAAAATTAGATGTAAAATGAAATACCTATCCTTATTTGCACTGGCTATTTTATTTAGCGCGTGCAGCAACTCTGATAAGCCCACTGCAGTAAAATCATACTCCATTGAGCAATTGTATAACAATAAAGCGATAAATGGTGCCGGTTTTAATGCCGACGAAACTAAGGTATTGGTTGATGATAACAGCACAGGGATATTTAATCTCTCCGCCATAAACATTGCTGATACCGCCTCAAAACCACTTACGCATTCGGTAAAGGATTCGTACTTTGCAATTGGGTATGTACCGGGTACAAATGACTTTTTATATAGCGCAGATCAGGGAGGTAACGAAAATTACCATATCTATCTGCAAAAGGCTGATGGATCGGCGGTGAAAGATCTTACACCGTGGGCCAACACCACCAATGGTACCGATGGATGGAGCGCTGATAAAAAGTTCCTGTACATTACCAGTAATAAACGCGACCCCAAATTCAACGATATTTACAAGCTGGATGTAAATACCTGGAATGCTGAGCTGCTTTATCAAAATGATGGCGGGTATTCACCCGGACCGGTTTCCAAGTCGGAGCGGTACATTTCCCTCATCAAATCTATCACTACCGATAAAAATGAGCTTTATATTTACGACAGGACGACAAAGGCAGTCAAAAAACTAAGCAACGATAAAGAGGCTACCTGGTACCCTGCCGCGTTTACCAAAGGCGACTCGAGCCTGTATTATATTACCAACGATGGCAGCGAATTTAGCTACCTGGTAAAATACAACCTGAATACAGGGGCAACTTCAAAAGTTTATTCAACCACGTGGGATGTGGTTGGGATGGAACTTAGCGACCTGGAAAAGTACTATACCGTGTACGTAAATGCAGATGGTAAAACCAAAGTGTTGTTGTTTGATAATAAAACGGGCAAACAACTCGATTTTCCGGAAGTAAAAGATGGGGAAGTTAAATCGGCGGTGTTTTCGCCAAGTGAAAAAAATATGATGCTTACAGTGGGCAGCAGTGTTAGTCCTAATAATCTCTACGTTTATAATTTCGAGAAAAAGGAATTAAAACCAATTACCCGTACACTTAACCCTGCAGTAAGTACAGATGACCTGGTATCGGCCGAAGTGGTTCATTTTAAATCTTTTGATGGCCTGGAGATTCCTGCCATTTACTACAAACCCAAAAATGCAACCAAAGAGCACCCGGTGCCTGCTATATTGTTGATACATGGTGGTCCGGGCGGGCAAAGTAATTTCGGCTTTAGTAACCAGATTCAGTTCCTGGTAAACCATGGTTATGCTGTGCTGGCGGTTAATAACCGGGGCAGTAGCGGCTACGGCAAAACGTTTTATAAACTGGATAACAAAGACCACAGTAATGGCGACCTGAAAGATTGCATCTGGGGTAAAAAATGGCTGCAACAACAGGCTTATATTGATACTGCAAAAATAGGCATTATGGGTGGCAGCTATGGCGGGTGCATGGTATTGGGCGCATTGGCTTTTCACCCTAATGAGTTTAAAGTGGGAGTTGATATGTTTGGTGTTGCCAACTGGATGCGCACGCTCAAAAGCATCCCTCCATATTGGGAAGCCGAGCGTAAGGCTTTATATGATGAGTTAGGCGACCCATACACAGCCGATAGTGTACACCTTAAAAAGATCTCGCCGCTGTTTCATTACCAAACTATCAATAAACCATTAATTGTTTTTCAGGGAATGAATGATGTGCGGGTATTACCTATAGAAAGTAAGGAAATTGTAGATGGCGTTAAAAAGAACGGAGTACCGGTTGAATATATTACCTACCCCAATGAAGGCCACGGTTTCCAGAAAAAAGAAAACCTGATCACTACCGCTAATAAGATACTGGCGTTTTTGGATAAGTATTTGATGGAGAAGAAGTAAGAAAGACATGCATAGCTTAAAGAAAAAAGGCTTCATACAGGGGCCTTTTTTTATGCATATTTATTTGTTTTCAAAACGTTCGGGATCTCTTTTGGTATGAAAAATTGATGTGATAAATATAGTGGATAGTTGCTCATCGTACCAGTAAACAATGATGTATGGAAATATTCTTACCGGTACGAAACGTAGATCCGATTGATACCTTTTTGCATAGAGTTTGGGATTTAGATCAATAGAATGAATGGTGATTTTAACTTCTCTTCTAAAATTTGCCGAAAGACCTCTTTGTTGTTTTTCGTACCATTCACAAGCATCAATCAATTCAAGTTCGGCACGTTTTAGAAGTTTAATTGTAGGCACGGTTCAGTTCTTCTTCTATGTCTGTCCAGTTTCGGGCAGTGGTTTTTCCATCCAAAAAGTCCTGCCTGGTTTGCAGCAGATCCTTTATTTCATCTTCAGAAAATGTGTGGTCATTATCTGAATCAATATGATAACTTAAACCAAACCTGTTTAGTATCTCTTGCAAAACAGGCAGATCTTTTTCGTTTTGAATATTTACTGTCAGCGTGGTCATACACAAATTTACTAAACATAAATTTCAAAATGTTGGGATTTGAAATATTTATTGATTCATTATCAAAATAAAAACGGCCTTTCTCAACAAGAGAAACGCCGCTTAAATATGCTGATCAGCCCCTTCAAGAGGCTGGGTATTAGAAACTATTTCTTACGCTATTGCTGAAAGTTTTGGTTGTCCAATATCCGCTATCCAAAATACGGCGAACGGTCATCAACGGATAATCAGGGTCACGTTTATCAGCCAGTTGGAAAGCAATTTTGAAACCTTTTTTCTCAAACTCCGGCAAAACAGGTTTTTTCCAGATGCCAAATGGATAGGCGAAATAGTCTATTTTTTTACCGGTAATTTCTTCCAGCTTTTTGGTTGGCTTATCTATTTGTGTAACCCAATCATCAACCGGCCTGGTGGTTATTTTACCATTTTTTCCGATGATTTTAAGTTCAGAATTGTGCGAGTATTTGTCAACCCGGTGATGATCCCAGGTATGGCTTCCAATTACGTTGCCTTCGTCAGATAGTTTTTTAACCATATCGGCGGTCATATAATGCGGGCGGCCTAATGATACAGTCATTACAAAATAAACAGCCTTAAAACCGTATTTTTTCAAGGTAGGGTTAGCTATCGTGAACTGATCAAGGTCGGTATCGTCAAAAGTAAGCATGATCGGTTTTTTGGGCAGGGGAGCTCCAGTTGTAAGATAAGCATACAACTGATCGGGCAGTATGGTATGGTAACCGCTATCGGCCAGCATTTTAATATGTTCTTTAAAGGCAGCTATCTGTACAATATAGTCTTTAGCATTTTTTGAATCAGTAGGTTTCCAATCGCGTATCTGGTGGTAACAAACAACCGGTACCTGTTTGCGGGCCATAATGGCGGCTTTATCTGCCGGTTTGCCGGCAATTGTTGTTGCGGCGGCTGTACCTGTAGCAGGTGTTCCTGCTGATTTATCGGTAGGTTTACTCTGGCAAGACATTGTGCCTAATGCACATACAGCTAACCATACAAAAGCTTGTTTAATCATGGTATGATGATGATTTTTTAATTAATAGAACAACGGCGAAAATAATATAATTATATAGGATGTAAACCAGCTTTGTAAATAAAATTAATTTATACTTTAACCCCAAACGTTAATAAGTAAAATTATTATTCGCTTTGATTGATGATCTGCCTTAAACCCGGCTCACAGGTTAACAAATGCCATCCGCCAAAAACTATAAATACTTTTTGATGTGTTTTAAGTAATGAATCAATTGTGCGTAGCAAATTTTGGTCCCTTATTTCTTTGGAAGCCCTGCCAATTTCCTGGAATTTCCCTTTAGGATCAAATGGATTGGTTGGCTCAAGTTGCCGGATATCAAATGGCCGGCCCAAGAGTTTTTGATAGCCGGCTTTATAAAAACTTAAGGTTTGTTGCCCGGGCAGCAGCTTTACAGCTCCTTTTTTCATAATGTAGTTTTTGATAAAGCCGGTATAATTTCTTTTTATCGTATTTGTATCTGTAATTCCCTGTCCTTTTAATCCCCACATAAACCTTTCAGTAACTATATAAGCCAAAAATTCATCGGGCGGATATTTAGCCAGTAGTTGTTTAAACTCAAGGCTATCCGTCATATCACCATTTACCGTTTTTATCTTCAGGCTATCGGCCAATATTTTAAGCAACCCTATTTCGCCGTCTTTAACTAATGCTTCCTTTTTTGATGCATAAGTTTTATTTGAAACATCTCCCCCTTCATTTACACATACATCCGGCTTAAAATCAAAAAAAGCTTTTTCAATTCCCAAATACATTGGGTCTTGTATATTGCTTTGGTTTGCCAGGTGGTTTACACCACAAAAAACAATGTGTTTTTTTGCATTGTCAAATTTGAGTATATACGGGTTAGCTGGCAGATGACCTGCGGCATCCAGTTTAATACTCAGATAACTTTTAGTAGGGTAAACGGGATTGGTCAATTTATCCTTTTTATTCCCGCAACTTACCAGGATCAGGCTTAGCAATACTCCGGATATAATTTGTTTCATGCAGCTTGCAATTATTGTATTTACAAAACTATCCGTTTGCCCTCCTTGATTGATCTTTTTGCCGCATCAAGTATCAGCATTACAATCATATTGTTTTTCAGGGATGAGCGGTCATTCCTGAATTTAAGCGGGGTTTTAAGGGCAGCTGTAAAGTAAGGCACAGGCGCATCTGCCGGGGATGGCAAAGCCGGGGCTTTAAAGCTTTTTACGTCATTATTAATCCTTACTTCAACGCTATCTTTATCAAATGTATGGATATAGCCCTTTGCCCCAAACACCTCCATATCCTTAATACCGAAAGGCCAGTTCCATGATGCTTCTATCATCCCGGTAGCGTTGGGGTATTCCACAATAATAGTTACGTCGTCTTCCACCTTAGGGTATACCGATGGTTTGTAATGCCTGGCAACCGCAGTTACAGCAATAGGCTTTTGTCCCTGCATCATCCAGGTCATCATATCGGCGCCGTAGCAGCCAAAGTCGTTTAATGCACCGGCGCCATTAAGCACGGGATCTGTAAGCCAGGTTAAGAAATCCTCGCTGCAGCCAATTTCGCGCGGGCCCTGGTGACCATCATGAAACACCATTTTGCGAATCATGCCCACACTATCCGCTTTAATAGTATTGTACGCGCTTTGTACCGATGGGTACCAGGTAGTTTCATAATTGGTAAGCAGGTTTATGTAATACCTTAAAGCTAAAAACTCCATGCGTTTGGCCTGCTCAAGCGTGGCGGCCAATGGTTTTTCAACCATTACGGAGATGCCCATTGGGGCGCAGGTTTCTACAATATCAATGTGCTTACCAACAGCATTATAACCCAGTACAATAACCGGTTTGCGGGCAAGGCACATGGTTTTCAGGTCTTCAAAAAATAAAGAATCGGGTACGCCATACATTTTGCCATATTTTGCCCACAGCTTTTTGTCTGGTTCTGCAATGCCCACAATGTTTACGTTACCATTACGGTATTCATTTAATATCAGGTGAATATGGTCGTGGTTTAGCCCGGCGATGCCTACTTTTGGGCCGGTTGCTTTTTTTTTAACCACTATGGTGTCTTTCTTTACACCCGCGGTGTCTTTTTTAAGCTTGCGTGCAGTGTCGGCAGGCAGCGCTTCGGGTTTGGTTGGTACCATTGGCGAAGCGGGTGTGGGCAGCGTTGTTTGCGCTTTGGTTATTGCAGCGCAACCTATAAACGTTAGTATAAATAATAATTTAAGACCTTGTTTTAATTTTGTTCTCATGGTAGTAATTAGGTAGCTGATGTATTATCGGTTTTATTAAAATAACGAAGGATTGCCCCCAAGCTTTATTTTCCCCAAATGTTTATAGGCGCTTTCTGTACACTCCCTGCCACGGGCGGTGCGCATTAAAAAGCCTTCCTGTATTAAAAACGGTTCATATACTTCTTCAATTGTGCCTTCATCTTCGCCAACGGCGGTGGCAATGGTTTTTAAGCCAACCGGCCCACCTTTAAACTTATCAATAATGGTAGTTAAAATCTTGTTGTCCATTTCATCAAGGCCATGCTCATCAACATTGAGGGCGTTAAGCGCATATTTGGCAATGGCGGTATCAATATTACCGTCGCCTTTTATCTGGGCAAAATCACGGGTGCGGCGCAGCAGTGCATTGGCAATACGTGGTGTGCCACGGCTGCGGCGGGCAATTTCATAAGCCCCCTCATCAGTTATCGGGGTTTTAAGGATAGATGATGAACGCAGTACAATAGTGGTAAGCAGTTTGGCATCATAATACTCCAAACGGGCGTTAATGCCAAACCGGGCCCTTAAAGGCGCGGTAAGCAGGCCCGAGCGGGTGGTAGCGCCAACCAATGTAAAGGGATTAAGGGAGATTTGTACCGAACGGGCATTTGGGCCACTCTCCAGCATAATATCTATCTTAAAATCTTCCATGGCCGAGTACAGATATTCCTCAACCAGTGGGCTTAAACGATGGATTTCATCAATAAAAAGGATATCGCCTGTTTCCAGGTTGGTGAGTAAGCCTGCAAGATCGCCTGGCTTATCCAGTACCGGTCCCGATGTGATCTTGATGCCTACACTCATTTCATTCGCTATGATGTAGGAGAGGGTGGTTTTACCCAAACCCGGGGGGCCATGCAGTAACACGTGGTCAAGCGCCTCGCCACGCTGGCGGGCAGCCTGTACAAATATTTTTAAATTGGCTAATATTTTATGCTGACCGGTAAAATCCTCAAACTGCTGCGGACGTAAAACTTTTTCAATATCACGCTCGGCATTACTGAGACGTTCCGGCGCCGGATCAAGATGCTCATTCATTACCAACGAAATTAGCTTTTTTTAGGCGAAAGGTGAAAGGATAAAGGTAAAAGGTTTGTTTCATTGGAGTTGAAAGGTAAAAGGTCCTTTTCATTAGAGGTGAAAGGTAAAGGGCGAAAGGTAAAAGGTTTGTTTCATTGGAGGTAAAGGGCGAAAGGTAAAAGGTTCTTTTAGGCTAAATAGAAAGGTAAAGGGTGAAAAGTTTTTGCCTGGTTGATTCACCTTTCACCTTTCACCTTTCACCTTTCACCTTTCACCTTTCACCTTTCACCTTTCACCTTTCACCTTTCACCTTTCACCTTTCACCTCAACCTTCCGGATATTTTCTGAAAATACTGTTTATCTTCATCTGGATCACCCCAAAAAATGCTTCCTTGAATATTCCTGTCGACATTTTGGAGGTGCCGGCAGTACGATCAGTGAATATAATGGGGATCTCTACCAATTTAAAACCGTGTTTAATGGTGGTGTATTTCATTTCAATCTGGAAGGCATAGCCTACAAATTTTATTTTTTCCAGGCTGATGGTTTCCAGCACCTTGCGCTTATAGCACATAAATCCTGCCGTTGAATCGGCTACATCAATCCCGGTAATAAATCTTACGTATACCGATGCAAAATAGCTCATCAATACCCGGCTCATGGGCCAGTTAACTACATTTACGCCGTTGCTATAGCGGGAACCTATGGCGGCGTCCGCGCCCTCAATACAAGCCTGCCTTAGCTTTAACAAGTCATCCGGATTGTGTGAAAAATCACAATCCATTTCAAAAATATAATCGTATTTATGTTCGATGGACCATTCAAAACCGCGGATGTAAGCGGTTCCTAAGCCCTGTTTCCCCGCACGCTCTATTAAAAAAAGCTGCTCGGGATATACGTTCATTAAGCTTTTTACAATGGCGTTGGTGCCATCCGGCGATCCATCATCAATGATAAGCAAATGAAAATCATGCGGAAGGGAAAATACTTTGCGAATCATTCGCTCTATATTTTCCTTCTCGTTATAAGTGGGTATAATAACAATACTATCTGGCACGTATTAAGTTCTGATGTTTAATAAAGCACAAAACAACAACTTTTATTACACAATTGGGTTATCGGGATGAATTTCTGTAGTATGATCGCCCCTGATATCTAATCCGCCGCCAATCATATCGTCAACCAAATAACTTTTTTCTTTAATATATGGGCTCACAATCATGAATAATATAACGAAGAAAGCCATGATGCCTACAAAAAGCCAGTAGTAACTTGCGCCGGTAAACCACGCAAAAATACCGTTTTTCGACATGTTGTGATTAAGCAGGGTGGTGAAAAACGTACCAATGGCATAAGTTAAATACCATAATGCGGTCATAGTGCTTTTCATCGATGGGGGCGATTGGGTATAAGCATACTCAAGTCCGGTTATGGATACCAATACTTCGCCTGCCGAAAGTAATACATAAGCAAAAATCTGCCACCATACCGATGGATGACCGCCATGATCAACATTGGTTTGCAGTATGGCTATTATTACAAAGCTTAAACCGGTAAGGAAAAGTCCAAACCCTATCTTTCTTATGGAGGTAAGTTTTACACCCATTTTTTCAACCAGTGGATATAAACCATAATTGAATATAGGGATCATCATCAACAGGAAAAGGGCGTTTACAAACTGAATTTGTGATGGCAATATATGCAAGCCAAATACACCTAATGACAGGTCAAGGTTTTGAGCCTGCAATATCCATTCAGATCCGTTCATATCCCACATGGCCCAAAAAATAGGGATAAACGCGAATACACCCATCACACTCCATACCGCTTTAATGGCTTCAATTTTATCAATTCCATATTTATCAACAGCCATAGCCCAGCCGGATTTACCGGTTTTACCTTTGTTTAAAAATGAAGATAGCACATAAAGATTGACCGCTGCAAAATTGTCTTTTTTAATGCCGCTGGCAGGAACTTTAACATAGCTTTTACTGCCCGAGAAAAAGATTAAGGTAGCTGCTGCCATCAAAATTCCCGGTACACCAAAGGCCCATCCGGCGCCAAATTTGGCATAGATAACGGGGATCAATAAAAGACTGATCATAGAACCCGCATTGATACTGAAGTAAAACCAGCCATAAATACTGCTCATTAAATGCTGATTTTTATGATCAAACTGATCGCCAACGTTTGCAGATACGCATGATTTTACGGCACCTGCAGAAAATGCGATGATAAGTAAGCCTATCTCAAAACCAGGAAGCGACTTGTCAAACATAGATAGCACAAAGTGCCCTACAGTGTAAATTAACGATCCTATTAATATAACACGGTATTTGCCAAAAAACCAGTCGGCCAGTATAGCACCCAGTAGGGGGGTAAAATATACCAGGGTTGAAAAAGCATGGTTTATTTCGTTTGCCTTGGCATTGGCAATAGCGGTTGTTTCGTGACTGAAAAATTGGTGAGTTAAAAAAACAGCTATGATGCTCCGCATCCCGTAAAAGCTAAAACGCTCTGCAAACTCATTCCCTATAATGAACGGTACCGCTCTTGGAATTTTCCCTATCGACCTGGATTGTGCTGCTGTTTTTTCCTGCATCATTATGAATATAAAATTTGCCTAAATTAGTATAAATCTTCCAAATCAGAATTTAATACCGAAAGTGTTACAAATTAGGATTGGATTGTTTTGATTATTAAACGTTAACGTTTGTTTAATTCTTTAAAATTAATGTGATTTTGGAATAAGCTTTTTATCGCGTAAAGCTTGTTGTTTGGGATCTACGTACTCTTTATCGGGCGTGCTGCTGGTATTATCGGGTACATTGCGCATATCCAACTGCTCCACATACACCCAGCGGCCATTTTTTAATTTATAGCCATCATAGCTAAGGTCGGGGCCAAAGGTTTCGGGTTTGTCTTTTAGTTTGGCATCCGGCGGGGCCAGGTGATCAAATACAATAAGGTTTTGCCCTGGTACATACCTTAACAGCATGGATGCCTGGCGGGCATATTCAAATACTACTCTTTTACGGGTTTTACCATTGCCATCAAAAACGGGCATTCCAAATATGGGTTCGCCATTGTTGAAGGATAGCACATCAATAACCCTTTTGTTTGATTTTACAGTATTTCCTTTCCAGCCAATTAATACATAATAAGTTTTTGCTGCATAAACCGGGATGATTTTATAATACTGTGCGCCATACCACTTGCGGGAATTAATAATAGAATCCTCGGGGTTTTTTAGCAGGGGTGAATAATCCTCAAGCGGATACATTTTTAAAAATCCACCGGTGTTCATTTGCACCGTGCCATAGAAACGAAAACTGCCATCCTGGTTCATGATAGACCAGCTTAATATCCGGAAACGATTATCGGGCGAATTTATAATGCTGATGGTTTTAACAGAATCAAAAGGGAAGAGGAAGGAGTTGGGTACCTTTAACGCATTTACCATTGTTTTGATAAACTTGTAATTGGCATTTTTACGTTCCAAATCGTTTTCATCGTTAATGAAGGTTTTGCCAAGGGTTTTAAGCGTATCCTCGTAAAGCTTTAGCTGTTTGATCCGCACATTCTCGTCCGAGTGCTGAGCATGGCTGTGTAAAAAAAACAGGAGGGATAGGAGGGATACAAAAAGCTTCTTTATCACGATGCTGATTAGTTGTTATTATAAAAGTAACAATTTATTGTTTGAACGTATAGCTGCAATGGCACTTATATTATTTTCTCTAACCTAACGTAAATTCTCGATAACCATTGCGCTGGCGCCACCGCCGCCGTTACAAATTCCGGCTGCGCCAAATTTGCCCTGGTTTTGCTGCAGCACATGTAACAGCGTTACAATGATACGTGCGCCGGAAGCGCCCAGTGGATGACCTAACGCAACAGCACCGCCATTAACATTTACTTTGGCAGGATCGAGTTTTAAAAGGTCGTTATTGGCGATGGCGACTACGGAGAAAGCCTCGTTGATCTCGAAGAAATCAATTTGCTCTGCCGATAAGCCTGCGCGGTGCAATGCCAGTGGAATAGCTTTTGAAGGTGCCGTGGTAAACCACTCCGGTGCCTGCTGCGCATCGGCGTAGGATACTATTTTGGCCAGCGGGGTGATGCCCAGTTCTTCGGCTTTTTCACGGCTCATTAATACCAAAGCTGCAGCGCCATCATTTAAAGTTGATGCATTGGCCGCGGTTACAGTACCGTCTTTTTTAAATACCGGTTTTAAAGAGGGGATTTTATCAAACTTAACTGCTTTAGGTTCTTCATCATCGGCAAAAAGGGTAATATCGCCTTTTTTATCTTTCAGTTCTACTGGCGTAATTTCGTCTTTGAATTTGCCGCCGGCTTGCGCTTTTTGGGCCCGATTATATGATTCTATGGCGTATGCATCCTGCTCCTCGCGACTGATGTTGCAATCAACCGCGCAAAGCTCTGCTGCGGAGCCCATATGGTAATCATTATATACATCCCAAAGGCCATCCTTTACTAAGCCATCAATAATTTGCCCGTTACCTAAACGGTAGCCGTTGCGTGCTTTATCTAAATAGTAGGGTACATTACTCATGCTTTCCATGCCCCCGGCAACCACAATATCATTTTGACCGACGGCTATGCTTTGGGCTGCCAGCATGATGGCTTTCATGCCCGATGCGCAAACTTTGTTAACGGTAGTGGCGGGTGAATAAGGAAGGCCGGCAAATATAGCTGCCTGGGTAGCCGGCGCCTGCCCCAAATTGGCCGACATTACGTTGCCCATATAAACTTCCTGAACCTGGTCTGGCCGTAAATCAGCCTTTTCAACCGCCGATTTGATAACCTGCGCGCCAAGCTGTGTGGCGCTTATAGCGGCTAAGCTGCCCCCAAAACTGCCTATAGGCGTACGGGTGGCGGCTACTATTACTACTTCTTTCATGTGTCCCTCATTAAATTGGTAGGGCAAATTTAGTTATTTTGAGGAGAGAAAAAAGCTATGCGTGCATAATAAATTAATAGGTATTTTGAAATTGTGTGTTTTACTACGAAGCTCCCTATTTAACCATTAGCAACTTCATTGTGATTAAAAATTGTTTTGACCCCGGCCAAAATAAGCACATTGAGATTGGGTACCTCCAAAACTGGTTTGATAAAGGTTATCGCTATTTGCGATGTATCCCTACCAAAAATTCTTATTAATTCATTTCCAGTCTCATCTATCCAACAATATTCTGAACTGAAAAATGATGTGGTACTAAAATTGGCCTTGAAGCCATTATTGAGTTTTAAATTGAACTTGCCTATAAATAATTTTGTTTCACCATAACCAATCATTTTACCCTCAGGGGTTTTTATGGAAAGATCACCTATGGTGGAGTTTAATATCAATATAGTTTCGTCTTTGGTCTCCAAAAATGTTTTTGGCACAAATGAGTTGTCATTATACATACGCCCATATAAAATTATATTATTGGTTAGGTCATAATGCGAGCCTCTGTTCAACAGCCAAAGCTTTTTGCTATTTAAGTTATCAATGCTGCTATATTCCATCAATCCGTTCCCTTTTTCTTCTTTATAGTTTTTTTACGCGCAAGCAAAGCCTGTTGCATCAGGTACTCGATTTGCCCATTGGTGCTCCTGAATTCTTCGGCAGCCCATGCTTCCAGTTCCTTTAATACATCCGGATTAATGCGTAATACAAATGCTTTTTTCTCAGCCATATCAACTCCCTGCCGCGTTTGCGGCCTGCGCTTGTTTTATCAAAATTAAATTTACGCCCAATAGGGCCAGTAGGGGCATATCTGGTATGGATTTTAACTTATCCAGGTCAATCGATACGTCAAATGGTTTTTTAAAACCCCACATATTGGCTTTTACACCCAATATATCACCATACTGGTCGCTCATCAAACTAAAAGTACGTGTAAAAAGCTTTTTGTAAGCGTACATAGCCTCAAAGCCATTGTTCATACTCAGTTTTACTTTACGCGATAATATCTCGGGCGTTATAGCTCCCAATTCCATTTCATTGGCATCTTTTATCAATAAAGTTCGGCTAAAAATGCGTTTACGTTTGATGAACCATTTATTTTGCGCCGACTCCAGGATCATGGTGGTTTTCCATAAATTGCCATAGCTTAGTTTCCCATAAACAAACTGCCCGTCGGTAAGGTCAAATGAGGGTCTGAAAAAGCCGTTCCGGGTAACCGAAAGCTCGTTGGTACGCAGCTGATCAAAACTTCTAAACTGATCCATATTATTAATGATATAAGGTACCTGTGTTAACTACCGGATTAACGCTTCTGTCGCCACATAATACCACCAGCAGGTTGCTTACCATGGCGGCTTTGCGTTCCTCATCCAGTTCTACTATGTTTTTTTCTGATAGTTTATTCAGTGCCATCTCTACCATACCCACGGCGCCTTCTACTATCAGCCTTCGGGCGGCAATAATGGCAGATGCCTGTTGTACCTGGAGCATCGAGTGTGCAATCTCGGGCGCGTAGGCCAGGTGCGAGATCCTTGCTTCCAAAACCTCTATCCCGGCGCGATGAAGTCGCTCGTTTAGTTCTTTCTCCAATAAGAGGCTTACCTGTTCGGCACCACCACGCAGGGTGATTGTAGCGGTTTCATCCTCCAGGTTATCATAAGGGAAGGAGTTGGCCAGGTGCCTTACAGCAGCTTCGCTCTGTATGTTCACGTATTGTATATAGTTTTCAACCGCGAAAACCGCGCTGGCGGTATCTTTTATCTGCCATACAATTACAGCTGCAATTTCAATTGGGTTGCCAATACTATCGTTTACCTTTAGTTGCTGGCCGTTAAGGTTAAATGCTCTTAAGGAGATCTTTCTTTTTACAGTGAACGGGTTCACCCAAAAAAAGCCGTCCTTTTTAACGCTGCCTACATATTTACCAAAAAGCGTAAACACTTTTGATTCGTTTGGGTTTACAATAACCAAACCGGGGAGTATAAAAACAACGCCCAGTATACCCACAGCGGTACCAATGGGTTCTTCGCCGGTAGCAAAGCAAATTGCAGCAACTGCAAACAATACCAATAACAAAACAAAGGCTAAAAAGCCAGAGGGCGGGTTGATGGTTTTTTCAGAGTCCATGGTGATTTAAATTGATTTTAAATTGATATCATAAAGATATCAATTTTCATTTGATAAAAGCAAATAAAAGAATCGGGAATTGAGAGTCAGGAGTCAGGAATCAAGAGTCAGGAATCAAGAATTAGGAATTAAGAAAGAAAAAGCAGTAGGTGTTAGATTGAGAATCAAAGGCAATAATAAATGCAGTTTAAAACCGCGTTTGTATATTGAAAATCCCCTTTCTTGGTTCTCGACTCTTGATTCTTGACTCTCATTCAAAAAACTTATATTATTTTTGAATGGTTAATTAAATAAATGGCAAAACTATCCACCTCGCGGCAAAAGGCATTAATGCGTAAATACGCCCGAAACGTTAAGTTTTTGATGATGCTGTTCAGCATTAGTCTAATTGTTTTCTTTTTGCCCAAACAGGCAAAATTTAGCTATGAGTACGAAAAGGGGCGCATCTGGAATCAAAAGGACCTGGTATCGCCCTATAACTTTGCTATACTTAAAACCGGGCAGGAAATTGATAATGAAAAGAAAACTGCTTACGAAAGTATAACTCCCATTTACCAGCTTGAGGCAGCCACTGAAGGCCAGCAGATTGAAGGGTTTAAAAACGATCTTGAAATAAAATGGCATAACGCCGGTATTAATGATCGTTTAAAAATAAAATATATTGACGCCGGCACCGCATTGCTAAAAGAGGTGTATGATACGGGTATTTTAAAGCTGAGCGATAAATATTTGGTACACGGCAATAATTACCCGGTTACCATTTTAAATAAAAATGTAGCTACGGATAAAAATACCAATGAGCTGTTCACCAAAGAAAAAGCTTTAACATACTGCGATAAAATACTAACCAAACGCACCGATATTGATAAGGCTTTTATGCTTGATTTGTTGCAGAACAGGATTCAAAGTAATTTAAACTACGATGATAACCTTACCCTGCGCCTGGAAAAGGAGGTTTATGATGGCCTTTCTATAACCCGCGGCATGGTACAAAAAGGGGATGTGATAGTTTATAAAGGATCGGTGATCAATGATGATGTTTATCAAAAGTTAGATTCGTACAAAAAAGCTTTTGAGAACAATGCCCGCGTAAACGGTAACCATACACTGGTGCTGGTGGGGCAGTTTTTACTGGTATCCATAGCCATATCATTGCTGATGATATTTCTATACCTTTTCCGTAAGGATATATATGCCGATAACCGCCTTGTGGGTTTAATATTGCTGGTAATTACGGCTATGCTGGCTACTTTATCGGCAGCTATCAAATTTCAGTTCCCTACAAACCTGTATTATATACCTTATTGTATAGTGCCAATCATCATCCGTATTTTGTTTGATACGCGTTTGGCGCTTAATATTCATTTGCTGGTAGTATTAATAGCAGGCTTTTTTGTGCCAAACAGTTTTGAGTTTGCTTATTATGAGATCACGGCCGGGATGGTATCTATTTACAGTATTAAAAACCTGATACGCCGCGAGCAGTTCCTGATCTCGGCTGCCATTATCATCTTCACTTATTTCGCGGCTTTCCTGGGGATCACCTTTATCAGGGAGGGTACATTCCTGGACATCGACTGGATGGATTTTCTGCCGTTTGTGGTGAGTGTATTGCTTACCCTGCTTGCTTACCCGATGATCTATATATTTGAGAAGATATTCGCGCTTACATCGGATATTACACTCATTGAGCTTACCAATACCAATGCGCCATTATTGCGCGAACTGGCCTTTACTGCTCCCGGCACATTTCAGCACTCGTTACAGGTGGCCAATTTGGCCGAGAATGCAATTTACACCATTGGAGGGAATGCTTTACTGGTAAGGGCAGGGGCACTGTATCATGATATTGGTAAAATGGAAAATCCGCTGTTTTTTATAGAGAACCAAAGCTCGGGTTTTAACCCGCATGATAAGCTGCCTTATGAGGAAAGCGCCCAGGTAATTATAAGGCACGTGAGCAAAGGGATTGAGATGGCCCGCAAAGCCAACCTGCCCGAGGTGATTATTGATTTTATCCGTACCCACCATGGTAATACCCGTGTCGACTATTTTTATCAGTCGTCATTGAAGAATTTTCCCGAAAAATTCATCAATGAGAACATTTTTAGGTACCCCGGACCGATCCCTTTTTCAAAAGAAGCAGGTGTTTTGATGCTTGCCGACTCGGTTGAGGCCGCTTCGCGCTCATTAAAAGAGCCCGATGAAGAATCAATAAGTGTTTTGGTTGATAGGATAGTAAAATACAAGTTGGATCAGAATCAGTTGAAAGACAGTAATATAACTTTGAAAGATATTGAAACTATTAAAACTATTTTTAAGCGAATGCTGATGAGTATCTATCATGTGAGAATAGATTACTAGAAAATGAATTTTTTTTTTGACGGGAAAGTTGATTTGCTATATTTGCAGTCCCGGAAAAAGGGGAACATATTAAAAAAACACGGAGAGGTGCCTGAGAGGCCGAAAGGATCAGTTTGCTAAACTGACGTACTGGAAACGGTACCGAGGGTTCGAATCCCTCCTTCTCCGCTGAGTAGTTATCAAACAAGACCGAAAACGCTTAAAATCGCTGATTTTAGGCGTTTTTGCTTTTTAGGTATCCCAAATCGACTATAATTTCTCACTCTGATCGAGACCTCGGATCAGCAATTATTTACAAAGAGTTGCGTAAAATGACCTGAAAAGGAATAGCCACGTGTTCCTTGCGGTTCTCTAAGATTAGCCGGGCGGTTGTTTCACCCATTAGTCTGAAATTAGTTGATATGGTTGTAATACCTTTGAGAATAATCTTTTTCAAGGTAGTCTCGTTGTAGGAGATAACCCCAATGTCTTTTCCTACCTCCAGCTTATCTGAAATCGTCTTTTCTATCAGCTCGACCAGGTCATCTTCCATCAGGTTGATATAAACGGTGCCTGGCTGTAAATTTTCTCTGGACAGGCACCCAATGATGCCGTAATCAAAAGCGTATTGCTGGCAAAAATTAACGAAGCCGCTCAAAATCCCCTTGGAGTAATAACTGTTTTCAGGAAAAATGATCTTGAGCGTATGGTATTTCGCCAGCCGTTCTACCAATTGCTGCAGGGCAGAATAAATATCCTTTTCAAAATCCTCGTACACCGATCCGAATTGCCCTGAAATACCTGTGATCAGTTTGTCCATCAGGATGAGTTTATCTTTGGGCAACTGCTCAATTATTTCTTTTGCCTCCTCTTCATTTTCAAAAAAATGGGGGACGATAACCAATTTGGAATATTGCTCGATGTTTTTGAGCAGCAGCTTTTTGAAATAATTGAAGTCGTTATTATAGATATAAAAGTCGATGGCGGCGTTTACACCTAAAGTTTCAGCAAGAGAATCGTAAATGATCTTTTTATGGCTGCTCAATTTATTAAACAAAAGCAGGATTTTAACGGGCTGTTCAAAATGAACGTTGGAAATGAAGTATCCTTTCCCATTGACAGAATTCAACACTTTTACTTTTTTTAATTCATTGTAGGCTCTTTCTATCGTATTCTTTGAAACTTCCAGGGCGATACTCAGGTCATATATAGATGGAAGAATATCATCTTTTTCGATCTTTTGATCCTCTATCCCCCGCAGTACGGAATTATAGATCTGCATATATTTAGGCGTTATCGAAAATTCATCAATCTTAACAATTTTCAAATAATTCTTCATCTCCTTAATTAGTTATTCCGTCATAAATACGGAATAAAAGTAAATCTATTTTCTAACAAATCCTAATCTTTGCTAAACTTTACTAACGAGGTAAGAAATTAATAGGAAGGTTCAGGATGGTTTAGCGATTCCATCGGAATACTTTTGCTTTACTTCGGTAGCTATATTCATGAGATCGAATTGTATAGAACAGACAGTACACTACAAATCTATGCTGAAAACAGGGGCACGAAAACAGCCGGCCCGACCCTCAGGCAAGCAAAAGTTTACCTGAGGATATCCGTTGACTTAGCCAATAACTACACGATCCTGCAATATAGCCTGGATGGAAAGGATTTTATAAACCTGGGTATGGAATGCGATCTGTCAAGTTTTAATTCCTGGAAAGGAATGCGGCGGGCCCTGTACTCGTATAATACCCTGCAAACCGGTGGTGAAGCTTTGTTCGACTGGTTTCGCTACCCGGTATGACGGGCCCAACGGCGGATGGATCTGTTCATTCAAGGATTGATCGATGTTGAACTAAAACGCGAGTTCGACGCCGCTTTTCAATCCTTCCTCGTATTTAGCCTTATCGAATTTATAGAGAAAAGGTGAACGATGTGCACCGATCTTTTTTGTCTCATTCAATTTAATGATTATTCCGGTGGCCAGCAACCGTTTAGAGAAGTTCCGGTCATCCAGTGATTTACCGAGAATGGTTTCATAAAGACTGTGGATTTCCGGCAGGGTGAATTTTTCAGCAAGTAGCTCATAACCGATCGGATAATGTGCAATGTGCAGCCTCAGGGCCTGTAATGCTTCCAAGATAATGAGCTTGTGGTCAAACATCATCGGTGGAATATCACTTACCGGCCACCACTGGCATTCCGCTTCATAAGATCCTTTTCTTGGTTCCACCTTTGAAAATTCTGTTAGTGTATAAAACCCTACAGATACAAAATAATCAAAGATCCAGAGATCCGGGGATACATCAATTCCGGTAAGCGCAGTCAAGTGTTTGGCAGAAAAACCGTCATCTATTACCCGGGATGGCGTTCCAAAAGCCCGAAATTGCTGTAGGTAAAGATTTTTGAGGCCCGTCCGCGTAAATGCAACCCGGTCAGCTGCTTCTTCTATGGTTTCCGTTCTTTTAATGTAACCGCCCGTGACCGTCCATTTATCAAGGGCAATAGGTTGTTGCAGCAGTACTTTGAGCTCCTTGTCGTGATAACCAAAAATTACGTTATCTACTGCCACATTGCGGAGGTACTGATCCGCGTGTTTAAGAATATCATCGATTTCTTTTTGTTCCATACTTCTACAAGAATATTGAATCCCTTTCACTAAGGAGATTACAGGTGCACAAATGTATTAAAAAAATCATTACGTAAAAAATACGCATTACTAATTGGAAGTGTCAATTTAAAAACATAGTTTTATTCCGTAATTTATACGTAATAATAAATGAAGACAAAATCTGCTCAAGCAAATCTAAACCGCCCGATAAGAGGATTTTACTTTTTGGCGTTTATCTCACTGATCATATTATTCCAGAGTGCTCACGCCCAGGATTCAAGGGGAATTATTTTTGACAATGGCTGGCGCTTTAAAAAGGATACGTTAAAGGGGGCCGAAAACCCGGCTTTCGACGATTCTGGCTGGCGAACGTTGAATTTACCGCATGACTGGAGTATTGAAGATCTGCCTGATCAAAAGGAAGGCGAAGTTCAGGGACCTTTTACCAAATCATCTATCGGGAAAGCGGCAACAGGATTTACCGAAGGTGGGATCGGCTGGTACCGGAAAACTTTCACGTTGGATAAAACCTACAGGGGAAAGAAAACTTATATCCTTTTTGACGGGGTTTACATGGATGCAGATGTTTGGATCAACGGACATCATTTGGGTAATCATCCATACGGTTATACTTCGTTTTCGTACGACCTAACTAATTTTTTAAGCCCTATTGGTAAACCGAATTTAATTGTAGTACGTGCAAAAAATTTAGGAAAAAACAGTCGCTGGTATTCTGGCTCCGGTATTTACCGGCATGTGTGGCTTTTGCCAGTCAATCCGGTTCACACAAAACTTTGGGGGAATTATATCACAACACCCGAAGTATCAAGTGACAAGGCAACAGTTAATGTCCAAACTTCTGTGGACAATAAATCGTCAAAGCAAAAGACAGTTAATGTGAAAATCAATTTGCTTAATCCTTTAGGCCAGGTTGTAGCTTCCCGAAAACAAACCTTGACTATCCCGGCCAATAGCAGTGCTGACATAACGCAAAAATTGATAATCACCAATCCTAATTTATGGGGACTAAACAATCCGGTATTGTATAAGGCCAGGGTAACACTGATTGCTGATAACAAACCTATCGACCAGACAAATACTTCTTTCGGTATTCGCAGTTTGAAATTTGACGGACAAAAAGGTCTATTGCTCAATGGGCAAGTAGTTAAATTAAAAGGTGGATGTATCCATCACGATCTTGGCCCCTTAGGCGCAGCCAGTATTGACCGGGCTGAAGAACGGAAAATAGAACTAATTAAAAAAGCCGGATATAATGCGGTTCGCCTAAGTCATAATCCACCTTCTCCCGCGTTACTAAGCGCTTGTGACCGTTTGGGTATACTGGTAATGGATGAGGCGTTTGATATGTGGGAGCTGCCGAAAAACCGGCAGGATTACCATCTTTATTTTAAAGAGTGGTCACAAAAGGACCTGGCATCGATGATCCTACGTGATAGGAATCATCCTTCGGTGATGATGTGGAGCATTGGAAATGAAATTTACGAAGCACCTGATTCATCCGGCTACGCAAATGCAAAACGTTTATCCGATGAAGTTAAAACACTTGACCCGACCCGACCGGTAACTGATGCCATCGTTTTCTTGCCGCCTTATACCAAAAAACCGTGGAAAGACTACGAACCCCACGTTGCGAACCTGGATGTTGATGGATACAATTACTTTCTTGATAAATCTATTTATTTCCAGCGGGATAGTGCAACCCTGCATCGCTTCGAAACTGAACGGGCCAGGCATCCAAACAAATTATATATGTCTACAGAATACTTACCGAATGCTGCCCTTGAAAACTGGGACGAAACAGAAAAATATCCCTGGTTCCTGGGCGGCTTTTGCTGGACAGCGATGGATTATATAGGAGAAGCTGGCATCGGGAAATCAATATTGGCGCCCAAGTCGCAAAAACTGCCAAAAGGATTAATGGGCATGGGTTTATTCTACCGTAATAACTGGCCTGTTTTTAACGCATACTGTGGTGATATTGATCTGATTGGCAACAGGAAGGCGGAGTCGTACTATAAAAACGTGGTATGGCGTAATAGTCCTGTTGAAATGCTGGTGCATCGCCCGATTCCTGATGGGCAGAAAGAAATTGTGGCAACCTGGGGAATGCCTGATGAAATCAAATCATGGACATGGCCCGGGCAGGAAGGAAAGAAAATGCAGGTTGACGTTTACACGCGCGGCAAGACGGTAAAGCTTGAATTAAACGGGAAAGTGATTGCCGAACAGCACGTTCCCGACAGCTCGATCACTGCCACATTCCAGGTTGAATATCAGCCGGGAACATTAATTGCGAAATCCTTTGATAATGGAAAGGAAATCGGTTCAAGCACATTATCAACTGCCGGTAAGCCATTTGGGATCCGTCTTATTGCAGATCGCAAAAAGATAATGGCCGGCCAGAATGACCTTTCCTTTATCAGCGTTGAAGTGGTGGACAGTAAAGGTAATGTTGTGCCTTCGGTTGACGGGCTGGAGCTGAATTTTAAACTTACCGGTGATGCAACTATTGCCGCTGTCGGGAATGGTAATCCTTCTGATATGTCCAGTTTTCAGCAGCATCACAAACAAGTTTACCAGGGCAGGGCGCTGGCCATTATAAAGCCTTCGAGCAGCAAAGGAACTGCAACGTTAATGGCTTCAGCAAATGGATTGCAAAGCAGTTCAGTTCAAATACAAATCAAATAAATGTTTACAAGGGTTGTTTTAGCACCAGGAGAAATTAAGCAGGTACCCTTTACCATAACACCTGATAAGTTGAAATTTTATAATCTGGAAATGAAGGAGTTGATAGAGCCTGGAGCATTTGATATTATGGATGGATCTTCCTCGCAGAAATTTGAAACCGTAAAACTGACGGTCTTATAAAATCAATATTATTATGAAAAAATTACTGATAACAATGTTTTTGCTCTGGGGATGCTCACTTGCAGAAGCCCAGGTAAATCCTCGGACAATCACCATAGATGCTAATAAACCGAAAGGCAAATTAAATACTTTTTTCAACGAATGTGTGGGCGCAGGAAGGGCCAACGAAGGTCTGCGGGCTGATTGGCAACGGCAGCTTCGTGTTGCAAAAGAGCAACTGGGCTTTCGTTACATACGGATGCATGGTATACTGCATGACGATATGGGTGTTTACTTTGAAGACCAGGCCGGAAAACCGTCTTATAACTGGCAGTATATCGACGAATTGTATGACTTTTTATTAAGTATTAAAGTAAGGCCATTTGTAGAGTTTGGATTTATGCCGAAGGCACTGGCGAGCAAAAATACTACGCTATCTTTCTGGTTTTGGAAACCGAATATATCCCCGCCTAAAGATTATGACAAATGGGATGATCTGATAAAAGCATTGGTTCGTCACTGGACAGAACGTTATGGGGAGGCCGAAGTAAAGCAGTGGTACTTTGAAGTATGGAATGAACCCAACCTGAAAGGCATTTTTTGGTCCGGTGACCAGGGTGAATACTTGAAATTATATAAAGAAGCCGCAAACGCAGTGAAGTCAGTTTCGCCGAATTACCGGGTAGGAGGCCCCGCTACCGCAGGTAACGCCTGGATACCGGAGCTAATCAATTATTGTACTCAAAATAAAGTTCCGATTGATTTTATCAGTACCCATACATACGGTAATGGTATATTTATCAAGTTAAGTGAAAATGATTCGACTGCCACCAGCCACCGGAAAAATGCTGTTTCCGGTGATGTAATAAATTCAAGAATGACTATTGATCAATCGGCAATGCCTAATCTTGAATTACATTATACCGAATGGAATTCGTCCGCATCGTTTGACGATCCTATTCATGACCATTACCGGCAGGCTGCTTATATACTCGAAAAAATACGAAAAGTAGGGAACGCGGCAAATTCTTTTTCATATTGGACTTTCACCGATATTTTTGAAGAAGAAGGGCCAAGAAAAACTCCTTTTCATGGCGGATTTGGATTGATAAACTATCAGGATATTAAAAAACCAGCCTTTTATGCTTATAAATATCTAAATCAACTTAGTAATCAGGAATTGCAAAATGCTGATTCATGTTCCTGGATCTGTCGTGATAACAAAGGCAGCACACAGGTTTTATTATACGATTATACAGATAAAATTTTGCATAGCGTAGCTGAGAACAAGGCATTTTCTTCTTCTATTATTTCTCCGAAAAGTAAAGGCAAAGTTAAACTCATTTACAAAAACCTATCACCAGGAAAATACACGATGATGGTGTATAAAACAGGTTTTAAGGTAAACGATCCTTATACCAGTTATCTTGAATTAGGTGCGCCTACACAACTGACAAGAAAGGATGCAGAACTTATTAAACAGAAAGATAACGGGTTACCTATCTTAAGTAAAACAGTCGCAGTTACATCCAAAAAGTCACTCGAAGAAAGCTTTGATCTGTTTGAGAATGATGTCATATTGATCACAATAAAAAAGCTGTAAATAAGTCAATTATCGTTTAAAGTTCATAATACATTGGTGCCACAGATGGCAATTGATGAATTGAGGAGCAAATAAAATCAAATTGTTAAAAGATGAAGATATATCAAATCCTTCTGTTTCTTTTTCTGAGCAGCCCGCTTATCAGCGTTGCACAAAATACCCCGGTGTTATCCGCCAATGGCTTTAACGCTAAAGACACTCTTTTTAAAAAGCCCTACATTGACAAAGATGAATGGCGGGATGAACCTGTTCGGCACCGCTATGTTCATGGTGGATTCACGGGCACGGATATGCGTTTCTCATTCTATTTCCCAGTTAAGGAAAAATTTCAGGGGCATTTTTTTCAATACATTACCCCTGTTCCCGATAACGAAAATTTATCACAGGGAGCAACAGGCGAGGAAGATAAGATCGGTTTTTGTATAAAAAATGGTGCTTATTTTATAGAAACAAACGGTGGTGGAAAACAAGGAATGGGAATGCCTGGCAGTGGTATAGATCCAACTATCGGGGCATACCGCGCGAATGCCGCCGCTGCACAGTTTTCGCGGGTTGTGGCATCTCAGCTATATGATAAGCGCCGGATATATGGCTACGCATTTGGCGGCAGCGGTGGCGCTTATCGAACCATTGGTGGGATTGAAAATACCGATGGTGTATGGGATGGGGCAGTGCCTTATGTGTTAGGTTCACCGATGGCTATTCCTAATGTATTTACAGTTAGGGTTTTCGCGATGCAGGTACTGCATGAAAAATTTCCACTGATTGTAGATGCGTTGGAACCGGGCGGCCCCCCCGATATGTATGCAGGGTTAAACGCTGAAGAAAAACAAGCATTAAAAGAGGCAACCCAAATGGGGTTCCCGCCTCATGCCTGGTTTGCTTATAAAACGATGGGATTGCACGCCTTCCCGGTATTATACCCTGGCGTTACGATGGCAGATCCAAAATACTTTAAAGATTTCTGGACACTACCCGGCTACCTGGGAGCTAACCCGCCAGCATATTTAGTGAAAGCCAGAATTCAAAAATCAAGCAAAATAAAGGAGATGATCACATCCGAACAAGGTATTAGTTTGGGTTTGACGCCTGCCGACAAAGCTGGTTCCGGACGAGGTACAGCAGATTTAGCCTGGAAAAATTTAGGCAGAAAAGATGGCACTATACCAGTCGCCATACAACTGGAGGAACCTGTTACCAATGGTAATTTTCTTGGAGGCGACCTGATTATAAAAACTGGGGAAGCAGCTGGAAAGTCCTTATTTATTACTGATATTAAAGGAGATAAAGTGGTTTTTGGAGTAGTAGATGTAAGTGTGCTGGCCGCGCTGAAACCGGGGGACGAGGTTATGGTTGATAACTCAAATTTCCTGGCTGCTGAAACTTATCAGCGCCACCAGGTGCCGGGCAAAGAATACGAGGTTTGGGACCAGTTTCGCGATTCCACAGGTAAACCAATCTATCCGCAGCGCCCTATGCTTTTAGGGCCGCTTTTTACCAAAGCCGCTTCCGGAGTTTTGCCCACCGGCAAGTTCAAGGGGAAGGTGATCTTGTTAGGGTCTCTTTGGGACAGTGAAGCCTTTCCATGGCAACAGGATTGGTATCGGTCAAAAGTAAAGGAGAACTTCGGGGCCAGCACAGATGATCATTTCCGGCTTTGGTATACGGATCATGCTAATCATGGAGACTCTAAGATACCCGGCGATCCGGCACATTTAATAAGCTACCTGGGCGTATTGCAACAAGCTTTACTGGATTTGAGTGATTGGGTTGAAAAGGGCATTCCACCGCCTGCTACCACAAATTATAAAATTAGAGATGGCCAGGTTATAGTACCACCATTAGCGGCAGATCGCAAAGGTATTCAGCCTACGCTAACTGCAAAAGCAAATGGAAGTGACCGCGCAGGCACAAAGGCCGGTAAACCGGTATTATTTACGGCGAAAATGGAAATACCGCCTCACGCCGGAAAGTTTGTATCAGCCCATTGGGATTTTGATGGGAAAGGAACTTTCCCGGTGACTGGTAAGTTAATGTTGAACAAGGCAAAATCTCAGGCAACGGTAACAACCACCCATGTTTTTACTAAGCCTGGAAACTATTTCGTGGTTCTGCGGATAGCTTCGCAAAGAAACGGTGACGCCGAAACGCCATTTACCCTGATCAGAAACCTTGCCCGTGTTCGCGTGGTGGTTAAATAAATTTTAAGATAATTCAACTGATAAAAAAATTAATAGGAGTCATGAAAAATCATCGCAAATTGGTCGCAAGCCTTTTTTTAGTTGCAATTTCTTTAGTTTCATTTGCACAGGAAGGGATTAAAAAAAAACGATCTAAAGTAGAACACTGGTTCCCGAAATACGACTTCAATAGCGGGGTATTCTCTAAGCCCCCTGTAGCATTCGCACCTTTTGCCCGCTGGTGGTGGCCAGGCAATAATGTAGAAAACGGCGAACTGCAAAGAGAGATCAACCTCTTTGCCGATAACCATTTTGGTGGTGTAGAGATCCAGGCCCTGAATTTATTTGTTCCCGGAACGAAAGAAGCTAAAGCGAAGGCCATTACCTGGGATACCCCCGATTATTACGACCATGTTAAAACCGTGATGGACGAAGCGCGAAAACGAGGCCTGACGGTTGACATGACTGATGGCAGTGGCTGGCCCCCGGGTGGCAGCCACCTGGCTGCTACAGATGGGTTTATGAGTCTGCAGTTCGCTTCACTGGATATAAAACCAGGTGATGGCCAAACGGTGGCCCTGCCAACTATAAGCAATTCGTCCACCGTTCCTGCTCATTTGGAAGCGGTGATCGCCGCCAGGTCATTACCCAAAGTGGCAGGTGATAAAACCAAAACAATCCAGCTGGATCCATCGTCCACGATTGTGCTGACCAACCATGTAAAAGGAGATTCCCTGCGTTGGAAGCGGCCGGCAGGTGACTGGAAGATCATCGCTTTCTGGAGTAAACCCGCAACGCAGAAGACGATGACCGCCAGCCCGGTACAGGGGCCTGTCATGAATCACCTGGATTCCTCCAAAGTGCTGAAACATTACCGGCATCTGTTTGGTGAAAAAACAGGTCTCCAGCCTTATTTCGGTAACCCGATGCGCGCTGTCTTTGACGATAGTTATGAGTTTGCGGTCGACCGGCATTATACCTCCGGCTTTATCGCGTATTTTAAAAAACGGCGGGGTTATGATATTACTCCCTGGTTACCTGCTGAAATGCAAAGAGGATATAATTATGTCTCTTATATGAAGCCAAATACTGACCCCGATTTTTCTTTTTCCAAAGAGGACTGGCGGTTGAAGTACGATTATGACCTGACCGTAAGTGAGTTGCTTGGTGAACAGTTTTTAAAGGCCACTAAGAACTGGCTGGAACCGCAGGGCCTGCTTCACCGCACCCAGGCTTACGGACTGAACATGGACATGATCGCGCAGGCCGGGTTGGCCTCCATTCCGGAAACAGAAAGCATGCTCGCGCAGGAGGCCAACTTAAAGATCATGACCTCTGGCGGGCACCTCTACAACCGACCCATTGAGTCGGCCGAATCGATAGTTTTCAGCGGACGTGCTTACACCAATACCCCACAGAAAATCAAGATCGCAGCCGATAAATTATTTGCCGCGGGTGTAAATCAGATCATTTACCATGGCGTGCCATACCGGTATACGCCGGAAGAACTTGGTCCGGAAGGCTGGTACCCGTTTTCTACACCATCCGTCGCCGCAGTTAACTTTTCTTCCAATTTAGGTGAAGGCAATATATTCTGGAAATATCAGAAAGAGGTGAACGACTATATTAACAGGACCCAGTATGCCCTGCGTTCGGGTAAGCCGCATGCAGATGTCCTTATTTACTTCCCCTTTATGGATGTGGACGGCATGCCGGACAACCCGGAAGAGATCCTGACCAAGGGCAAAATGGAGGGTATTGAAGGCCCTTTACCTACCGTTAAAGAAGTAAGAAACGAAGCTAAGGAACGGTGGGCTCAGCAAGTATACCCGGTTATCAATCAGCTGGAAGCAAGCGGTATAACCTGGGATTGGGTTAATGACCTGTCTATACAGGATGCCAGCCTGGACGCCAAGAAACAGATCAATATCCGTGGAAATCATTACCAGGCATTGATCCTGGCCAATGATTCAATTATCCAGCTACCAACCGCACGTAAGATCAATCAGCTCGCAACAGCAGGGATGAACTTTATTGCCACCGGCACATTACCGCATATGCAGCCATCCTATTTAAACTGGAAAGAGAATGATCTGCAAACCAAAAAAGCTATAGTAGCAGCGTTAAAAACAAAAAACAGTAAATATATCAGGGATCAGCATGATCTAACCAACTGGATAAAAGGTTTGCACCCGGATGTTGTTTTCAATAGTCCCTATCATTTTACAAGACAGGTACAGCGGAACATGAGCGATGGCAGCCGTATCCAGTTTATATGGAACAAAAGCGACCAGTGGCAAACGCTATCCTTAACGCTGGGCAAGGCTTACAAAACAAGCTGTTGGCTCAATGCTGCTGACGGGACCGTTATTAAAAACAACAGTTCTGTGGTTGTTTACCGCATGCCTCCTTATGGCTCAGTGATCCTGTATGCCTCCACAACAAGTAGTAACATGAAAAATACCCCAATGACGGTAGCGCTGGTTAATGACCAGGCGAAGGAGCTGATCAATTTAGAAAAATGGGATTTGAAAGCGGATACCATCACGATCAGAAACAGCTCATTATTTGACTGGAAAACCAATGATCAGCTTAAATTTTCATCTGCGGAAGGTGTTTATACTTCTTCCTTCCAATGGGATCATGCAAACAACGCCTCACATTTTTATCTTGACCTGGGCAAAGTTTATTTCACTGCCGAAGTGTATGTGAACGGAAAGCCTGCCGGCAAAAGAATTTTTGCCCCATATCAGCTGGAAATTACACCTTTGCTGGTACAGGGTGTGAACACGATAGAAATTCATGTTACGACAGGCCAGTTAAACGGCTTCATAGGGAAGGCCAGGCAAGGTGATAGCCGGTATAAACAGTTTAAAGGTAAAGAAGACCAGGTAATGTCTGCAGGATTGATAGGCCCGGTTATCATAAGGGAAACAAAATGAGAAAAACAATAATTAACCAAATACCGGTTATGCGCTTAAACCTATTAAAAATGAAATACACATTTGGATTAACATTGGGGTTCATGATGGTGTCATTGATCTCCAGCGCCCGGGTAAATCGGGATACCATCAAACCGGGAGAGATTTGGCCGGATGACCGGGGCATTCCCATTCAGGCACACGGCGGCGGGATATTGAAGCTCGGCAAACTTTATTATTGGATCGGCGAAGACAGGACAAAAGACACCGACAAAGAGCTTCGTTTCGTTGGCTGTTACGCTTCCAAAGACCTGGTGAATTGGAAATTCAGGAAACAGATCAAATTCAGCGTCCCGGAAGGTTTCAATAAAAGCAATTGGATACTGGAGCGTCCCAAGGTTTTTTATAACCAGAAGACAAAAAAGTTTGTGATGTACATCCATCTTGACTCCGCCTACCGGCTGGCCAGGGTTGGTGTGGCTGTTAGTGACAAGGTGGACGGTGACTACAAGCTGCTGAAAAGTTTCCAGCCTTTGGACCACCAAAGCAGAGATATTGGCCAGTTTATTGATGATGATGGTACGGCATACCTCATTTTTGAAGACAGGCCGTATGGATTCCGGATCGCCAAACTCTCTGATGACTACCTGACCGTTGAGAAAGAGATTTGCCTGATCAAGGAACATATGGAGGGCGGCGCACTTGTTCATTATAAGGGGCTTTATTATGTAATCGGTTCTAAACTAACCGGTTGGAAAGCCAATCCCAATAAGTACGCTACTGCGGTATCGCTATCAGGCCCCTGGTCGGAGTTTAAAGATATCGCCCCGCCCGCCGCCAATACTTATGGTGCGCAATCTACGATGATGGTAAAGGTTGTTGGTACCAGGACCACCTCCGTTATATTTATGGGTGATATCTGGAAGCCGGATGCCTTATGGGATTCACGTTATTTATGGATGCCGCTTGAAATTGATGATGGAAAAATCTGGTTGCCAGAACCCCGGCCATGGACAATTGATATCAAAAGCGGGATAGTCAATTTCAAATAACAGGTGAAATCCTAAGCATTTTACCGACTGGTAATTGAAAAGTTTTAATCTATTCTGATGAATCAGAGGTATTTACCAACAAGCAACATGTTTGATAAAAAAGCAAATGAAAAGGCACCATCCATGGTGCCTTTTCATCGCATAGAACCGGCTTAGAATTTATAAGCCAGTGTCAAATAATAGGCTCTTGCCTGTATCCCGATAGCAGAACCGACGGCGTTCGACTTTTTATCCGCTTCATATTGTGCTTTGGTATAGTCCGCGCCGGAAAGCCTGGTGAAAAAATCTCCTGGCCTTGCAAAAGTTGATATGCCATAAGTGTTAAACAAATTATTGATATTCAAACTCACTTGCAATTTCTTGGTAAAGTCATAGCCGGTTCCAAAGTTAAACTGGCTATATCCTGGGATATAAAAGACGTTGCCTACGCTGAATTGCCTTTTACCGAGGTATTGCCAGCTTAAGAATGAATAAAAGTTGCCTGTGCTGTACGTCGGTGTTACATTCACAATAATATTCGGACTATTGTCCGCTTTATTACCGGAGTAACTTACGAGTGTATCGTCAGTAGGGCCATTTTTATTAGGCACCCAGAGCGTATAATGCGTTGCTTTAGCGGTTTGAAAGGTTGCGACAGACTTAACGCTGAGTTCTTTGGTGAAATTAATTTTAGACTCTAATTCCAAACCAAAAGTTCTGATAGACTCGTACTGAACCGGTGGATTGTAATTCGTTGTATTATCGACGTTGGTAAACAATTGAACATTCGGAACATGGCTCAGGTTACTGTAGAAGGGGGTGATAAATAATCCAAAATTCCGGTCACTAACTTTTATTCCCATTTCTGCCTGTACAATTTTCTGTGCCTGCACATTTAAATTAGCTGAGGTAAACGGCGAATTGGCTGCAAAATAGATAGACAAGTCAGGCGCTTTCTTCCCCGAAGAAAACCTTCCATAAATAGATGAGTGACTTGATATTTCATAATTCAATCCGGCAGAATAGGAGAATGTGTTCACCCTTTTATTGAAGTCATAATGGGGGCCGGCACTTCCTCCATAATTGTCATAAACTGTCAATGGATTACCATCTGTTCCGCCATAGGTTGGGTCAGCTGATTTGGGATTCGCAATTGATGTTCCGGCAAAGCCATCAATATGAAGGGTCTCAAACCGAACGCCATAGTCTAAGTTTAGATTGGGCAAGATCTGCCAGTTATTACCAAAGAATAAAGCCACCTGGTTTTGAGTTGCTTTATTCTCAGTAAAACCTCCGTCGCCTTCCTGAAATACGCCCTGAGGGGAAGTTAGCTGATAAACCTGGTTTGTAGGACTTGTTAAATTAACATCGACAATATGCGGACGGTTTTGAATAGTTCCCAGGGCAAAGCCGGCAGTACCGCTATAGGTGTGTACCTGGCTGTTTGCAAAAAAGCCGCCCAGGGTAAAACTCATGTTCTTAAGCGTCTTGGTAAACGAAGCCTGATCCATCAGCTCCTTGCTGCTGTTTAAGTTTACAAAAAGCGGTTGTATGAACAAGGAGTTCGGCTGGACATTCCCTCCCGGAAAATTACTGTTTGATATGGTGTAGTCATAGCCGCTCTGGGATGTGACATTCCCCAATAATGCCCCCGTATTGGCATCTGTAAATTTGAATGTGCCCGGTTTTCCCAAAAGGCCTAAAGCGGCATAAGTAATTAAATTATCCATTGCGAGCGGGCTCACAAGCGTTGTAGAGTTCCAATCAGCTTTTTTAGAAGAATACTTTATGGCGTTATTGAAAGTCCAGCTACTGTCTAAATGTTGAACAAGGTTCGCGCCGATCGTTCTGTCAACAGAATGAATTAAATTTTGAGGTTTGAACGTGTAATTTTTACCATTCAGCTGATAATTTGAGCTGATCGCCTGCGGGCCTTCGGCAGATGTAGATGAAAATCCCGGGGCAGGTTTAAAATCGAGGGTGGTAGGGGTATATTCGTAAAATCCGTTTCGATCATTCAGGTATTTACCATAGATCTTAATGGAACCACTCTTGTATTTTTTTAGGATATTTCCACGTACCTGTCCACCCTTGTTAAAGGCATAACCTACATCTTTTGCACCTATAGCATACCTGTAGAATCCTCCGACGTTGTAAGTCAGGGAGCCATCTTTACTGGCGGGACCGCCCAGGTCCAGATCGCCCCGGTAAAAAGGGTTGTGGCCATTTCCTTCCAATCCATATTTTGCCCTGAATTCTCCGCTGAAAGCCGGGCCGCCGGTTTTTGAAATATAGTTAAAAATACCACCCGGTGCATTGTTACCTAAAATAGATGCAGTTCCACCGCGAACAGCTTCCAGTTTTCCTAATGTGGCGTCGGGCCTTAAAAAATAATCAGGGCCATAATTACCAAAATTCACATTGGTTACTGGCAAACCGTCCTCCTGCAAAGAAACGTAATAATATCCGGCACCGCCATCACTTGTCCCGGTTACTCCCCTTGAATAAACGGAATTCCTGATCTCACCCACAGCGCTCGAGACAAAGATGCCCGGAACATTTCTGAGCAGGTCAGCGGCGCTAAGCGGCACCTGTTTGGAGATTTGAGCAGCATTTAATGTGGAGATGGCAATAGATGAGTTCATCGCAGTTCTTTTATCAAAAACGCCGGTTACGATTACTTCACTGAGGTCGGCACTGTTGGGAACTAAAGAAATGTCCACGGTCTTTCTGCCCGAAACCGGCACTTCCTGTACCGCGTAGCCAACAAACCGGAAAACCAATATCCCCTGTGCCGGAACGGGGATGGTATATTTGCCCTCACCATCTGTTGCTACGCCACCGGTGGAGTTTTTGAGGGATACAGTTACCCCAGGCAAGGGTGCTCCTTTTTCGTCTTTAACCACACCGGAAACTTTAACCCCCTGTGCGATAGCTTGCGTTGATAAAAAAATAAATAAAAGGAACATCCAGAAAAGGCGTCCAAATTGTAATTGCTGGTAAAAACTTTGCATAATAAAGAATTAAGAGGTGAATGCCCCTGGTTAAATAATAGTATAATTGGCTCTTGTACTATGGATCGACAAGTGAATCAAAACTATCTCAAACATTTTGTAAAACCCTCCCTGACCTACCTCCACCTTCCCTAACCTTCATGATTAAGTGTTCTTTTCACAATAAACAAAATCGCGTGATCAAGGTATTAGCCCGGATCGCCCGCCTTCAGGGGGCGCCTGTGGTAATGAGTAAAAACTGCCGGCACCTTATAGGTTAAATAAAACTATTCTGCCCAGAGTGGTTCTACATGCCCGGGGAGCGGGAGCTCTTAATTATTGATTCACTTTATCTTTAGGCATCTGCCAGCGTATATAAAATTTATCACCTTTAAGCTAAAAATAGTCAATGCGTAAAAATTACGTATTAATATTTGGAATTATAAATATTGTTACATACTTTTATTCCGTCAAATATACGGAATTAAATTAGGCGACATATCAATTCCAAATTATCCCCGTTTGCTGGCAAAAAAAATCAATTGTTAACCATTAAAAAATCATTATGAAAAAGCTAAGCTTAATTTTTACCGTAGTTGTATGTATGTTCTTATCCTTTAATGCCAAAGCGCAATCAAACGCAGATTATTTTGCCGGAAAATGGAAGGTAACCGTATTTGGCACACCTAATGGGGATGCCAAGATGACTTTTCTGTTTGAAAAAAAGGATGGAAAACTGACTGGTGCTCTTCGCGACTCAACTGATAAAGAAATTTCCAAAATAACCCAGATCGACGAAAAAGAAAAAACGATCACAGCTTATTTTAACACACAAGGTTATGATGTGACCCTGGAACTTACGCCTATTGACACCGATAGTGCCAAAGGGAGTTTAATGGGGATGTTTGATGCTAAAGCCATTCGCATTAAAGAAGAAAAAAAAGAAAGCAAATAAGCTAGCCACCAACATATCAGTTCAAGTATCCCCAATTCAGCGTCATGAAATTCGTCTCTTATCTATTTAGTTTTCCGATTGTTTTTTTGTTGTCTATAAATTCCTCACATGCCCAGGAAAAATTACCCCAGTTAGGTAAACATCCGATAAAAGACATCATCAAAATGATGACGCTGGAAGAGAAAGCGAGACTTGTGGTAGGAAGCGGTTTACGTTTTGAAGGACATGGCCCTGTTATTGGGGAAGCTGACGGAAGGGTTCCAGGTGCGGGCGGAAACACCATGAACATAAACAGGTTTGGCATCCCCGGATCAGTGTTTGCTGATGGGCCGGCCGGTGTGCGGATCGACCCTTACCGGGGGAAGGATAGTACTAAGTCCTATTTTGCCACTGCATGGCCAGTGGGTACGTTACTGGCATCTTCCTGGGATACTGCTCTGGTTAAAAAGGTTGGTGCCGCTTTTGGTAACGAGGTGAAAGAATACGGCGTGGATGTTATATTGGCACCTGGGATGAATATTCAGCGGGACCCTCTTAATGGACGAAACTTTGAATATTATTCAGAAGATCCATTTGTTACAGGTTATATCGCTGCAGCGATGGTAACGGGTATACAATCTAACGGCGTAGGTACCTCGATAAAGCATTTTGCAGCAAACAACCAGGAAACGAAAAGGAATTCGGTAAATGCCATCGTTAGCGAAAGAGCCTTAAGAGAAATCTACCTGCGAGGTTTTGAGATAGCGGTAAAAAAATCGCAGCCATGGACTGTGATGAGCTCCTATAATAAGCTTAATGGTACATACACTTCCGAACGCAACGACCTGCTCACTAAAATCCTTAGGGATGAATGGGGATTTAGGGGATTTGTGATGACTGACTGGTTTGGCGGCAGGGACCGCCAGGCCCAAATGAATGCCGGTAATGATTTAATTATGCCGGGAAGCACCAGCCAGATGGAAGAGATCCTTACGGCAGTAAAAAACGGAAAGCTTGATGTTAAAGTTCTGGATCAAAATGTGGAGCGCATACTGAATATTATTGCCAGGATGCCTTCATTTCAAAACTACAAATATTCCGACCATCCGGATCTGAAAACACATGCTGTGTTATCGAGAGACGCCGCCGCTGAAAGTATGGTTCTTTTAAAGAACAGTAATTCGGCACTGCCATTAAAGAAGAATCTGAAAGTGGCCTTGTTTGGCAATGCATCCTACGAAACCATTATTGGCGGTACGGGAAGCGGCCAGGTAAGCGTAGCTTATACCGTTTCGATTGCGCAGGGCCTGAAAAATTCTGGCTACAGCGTACATGATGAATTAACGCAAGGTTATTTAGCACATATCCGGGAGGATAAGCTGGCCCACCCGCAAAAACAAAAATTAACCCTGGGAACACCCCGTATGATCCCTGAATGGGAACCGGCTATAAAAACAATCGGCAACTGCGCCAACGAGGCTGATGTCGCCATCTTCACCATTGGTAGAAATGCAGGGGAGGGGGCAGACCGGAAGGTAACTGATAATTTCAACCTGACTGATAACGAGAAGCTTACTATTAAGCAAATCGGCGAGGCCTTTCATCAAAAGGGCAAAAAACTGATCGTTGTTATGAATATCGGAGGAGTTATTGAAACCTCATCCTGGCAAAGTAATGCAGATGGTATATTGCTTGCGTGGCAGCCCGGACTGGAAGCAGGAAATGCTGTAGCTGATGTGCTAAAGGGACTTGTAAATCCTTCCGGGAAATTGGCCATTACTTTTCCTGTAAAGTACGAAGATGTGCCATCCGCAAAGAATTTTCCCGGAACACCTGAAAACAATCCAACAGAGGTTATTTATGAGGAAGGGATTTATGTCGGCTACCGCTATTATAACTCTTTTGGCATAAAGCCGGCTTACCCTTTTGGTTTCGGCTTAAGCTATTCCAAATTCAATTACAGTAACTTGAAACTAAGTCAGCTTAAGTTCAACAATAAGCTTTCAGCAAGTGTCACCATTACCAATAGCGGGACTACAGCCGGAAAAGAGGTTGTTCAGCTATACCTGAGTGCTCCTCAAAACAAGCTGGAAAAGCCACTGGAAGAATTGAAAGGCTTTGCCAAAATCCGGCTGCTAAAACCAGGTGAATCACAAACGCTGACCTTTACGCTGTATCCAAAAGATCTGGCATCATTTAATACCCCCTCATCTGCCTGGGTTGCAGATGCCGGCAAATATCTTGTTAAGATCGGTGCTTCCAGTGAAGACATTAAACTAAGCAAAGGTTTTACCCTCTCCAAAACTATAACGGTCGAAAAAGTGCATAAAGCTTTGGTACCCCAGGTAACTATTAAGGAATTAACGAAAGGTTCACGGTAGGTTTTTCAAACAAGAGTTTCACTGTAACCGAAAATATTTAAGGCAGGCCCAATTAGGCCTGCACAGGGCACCCTTTGTGTTTTTTCCGCCTTTCCTGTTTGAAATCAGGAGGGAAATCGTTTTGAACATTAATTAAAAATTATCACACATGAAAGTTAAAGATAAAACGATAATTGTTACCGGTGGGGGAAGCGGCCTGGGCAGGGCCCTGGTTTTTTTCCTCCTCAACAGGGGGGCTAAGGTGATTGCATTGGACATCAACGAAGCGGCATTAAAGGAAACAGCTGACCACAGTGAGCACCGCGATGGTATGATCTTTACCTACCCGCTTGATATCACAGACAAGGAGGCGGTTGAACAAACCGCGAAAATGATCCTCTCTAAACATGGTCATGTAGACGGATTGATTAACAATGCAGGGATCATACAACCATTTGTTAAGTTTAACGACCTCGGCTACGATGTCATCGAGCGGGTGTTGAATGTCAACCTTTTCGGGACCATTTACCTCACCAAGTCATTTTTACCTCACCTGCTGAAACGCCCGGAGGCGCATATCGTAAACATTGCCAGCATGGGCGGCTTTTTACCCGTGCCGGGTCAGACGATCTATTGCGCGGCGAAAGCAGGCGTTAAATTAATGACCGAGGGGCTTATTTCCGAACTTACCGAAACAAACGTAAAGGTTTCCCTGGTGTTCCCGGGAGCCATGAATACCAATATCATGGCAAATTCCGGCTTAGCCCAACCGTCTTCTGACGCCATTAAAAAAGCACCTAAAATACTCTCTCCGACTATGGCTGCATGCCAGATCTTGAATGCTATTGAGGCGGATAAAACGCGTGTGTTTATTGGTTCAGATTCAAAATTCATGGATCGGTTATACCGGCTTTCACCACGTTTCGCCGCGCAAATGATCTATAAAAAAATGCGGGCAAAACTATCCTGACCGATTATCAGAACCTCAGGACAGCACCCAGTTAATAATTAATACAGGAATGAAAAAATATTTTTTTTTGATCACCTTCTTTCTCCCTTTTAGCTTACAGGCCCAGGAAATATGGAACCTGAAGAACTGCATTGGGTATGGTTTAAAAAATAACCGGAACACCGTGGTTTATGCCAACGAAAAGAAGGCGGCGGATGCCAAAGCCAGGGAAGCACTGGCAGATTATCTCCCCAAGCTCAGTGTGACCGGCAGTTTCGACGATAATTTGAAAGTGCAGCAATCGATCATTCCGGCAGGAGCTTTCAGCCCTACGCCGATCAAGATCGCCTTCACACAGAAATACAATACCAACGGGACCGCGCAGCTTGACCAGACCATATATGACCAGTCCGTTTTAAACGGACTTAAAGCCAACAAATATAATGGCCAGCAGGCTGATCTTAATATTAAACAAAGCCAGGAGACCATCATCTACAACATCAGCAACGCTTATTTTCAGATCTATGTTTACCGCGAGCAACTGAGCCTGTTAAAAGGCAACCTCGCAACGTACCAAAAGCAGATCGATATCTCCAGCCTGCGGGTGAAAAAGGGCGTGGCATTGCAAAAGGACCTGGATAAAGTTACCGTAGATTTTAATAACGCTGTTTCCCAGATCCGTATTGCTGAAAGCAACCTGACTCTTTCGGAAAACCAGCTCAAATACGAAATGGGTTACCCCATCAATGAACTATTGCCCGTTGATAGCACATCGCAACTTGATGTTAAGAATACCGCCTTGCTCAGTATCAGCAGCAATCCCTTTGTGGTTAACCAGCGAACAGACTACCAGCTTTCTGAGGTAAATTCGAAATTACTGGAGATAGACCAGCGCCGGATCAAAGCAGGGGCACTTCCAAAACTAACGGGATATGTACGTTATGGCGCAGTTGGCTTTGGCCAAACAGTGGGGCCGGCGTTTAGTGAATTCAATCCCTTTTCCGCTGTCGGTTTAAAACTAACCATCCCGTTGTTTGACTTCTTTAAGCGTAACGCCCAGTACAGCCAGGCGAGGTATAAAACACTAAACGCTGCAGAAAACCTTAAACTGGATGCCGGCAAATACCAGATAGAATATGAAAACGCCAAAACCAAACTGATCAAAGCCCAGAGCAACCTGGATAATGACCAGCGAAATATAGTACTGGCTCAATCGGTATTCCGTACTACCAACCTGCAGTATCAGAAAGGTACGACCGATCTGGTCGACTGGATTACTGCGGAGAACTCCATCAAAGATGCGCAGAACAGCTATCTCAATTCACTGTACAGCTTTTACCAGGCCAAAATAGACCTGGAAAAGGCCAACGGAACACTTCAAACATTTTACTCCTCCTTATAAGTTATCCAATGAAAGGCAAATACATTGTAAATACCGCCATTGTGCTGATCCTGGCACTGATCGTATTCAAACTGACGATAAACAAGCAAAAGATCAATGCTAAAACGGCCATTCACCGGGATAATAATCTCGCTGTTCCCGTAAAAGTTTCAGCGGCTAAGGAACAGCCCTTCGACGTCAGCATTCAAAAAATCGGCACCATCTCGCCTTTTAAGGAGGCTAAGGTACTTTCCCTTACGGCAGGCACGATCACGCAGCTTCGGTTTAATTTAGGAGACCAGGTATCGGAAGGACAGGTACTGGCTACGATAGATAACCGTTTAGCGCAACTGGACCTGGAAAAAGCAGAAACCAACGTCAATAAGCTTCGTAATGACGTGGATACCTATACCGAATTATTGCAGGGAAAGGCGGCCACACAGGAAAAGGTAAACGAGCTGCAGCAAAACTATGCCGATGCAGTTAACCAGGTCAGCCGGCTTCGGAAAAATTTAGCCGATGCCGCCATCAGGTCACCAACAGCAGGGATCATCTCCGTTAAATCGGTGGAGCAGGGTATTTTTGTGAACGCAGGCGCAGAAATAGCCACGGTGGTCAATCTTTCCAGGGCCAAAGTGCAGGTTTACCTGACCGAGAATGAAGTTTACCAGGTTACCCTGGGGCAATCAGTAAAGATCACCGCCGATGTTTATCCTGGCAAAGTTTTCCCGGCCGAAATCAGTTTCATCAGTCCGCAAGCCGATCAGACCCATAATTACCTGGTAGAAATGTTGATCAGCAATAACAGCCATACCGTTCTCCGGTCGGGCACATTCGTTTACGCCGATCTTTCAAAAAAGACCGATCAAAAGATCCTGGTGATCCCGCGCGAGGCATTGACAGAAAGTACCAGAAACGCCAAAGTTTATGTGGTCAATAACAATGTAGTATATCAGAAAGCTATCCAAACGGGGGCTGAGTCAGGAGAGAATATCCAGGTTATCAATGGTCTGAAGGCAGGCGATCTGGTGGTAACTTCAGGACAGATTAATTTAAAAAACGGCAGTAAAATAACGATCTCCAAATAACGATACCATGTCAATAACAGAAATTGCCGTTAAAAGGCCCTTGCTTATTACTGTAATATTTACGGTCCTTATCTTATTTGGTGCCGAGTGTTATTTCAAGCTGAACTACAATCTCCTGCCCAAGATCGATGTACCGAACGTAACCATCAATACGATCTATCCGGGAGCTTCTCCCGCAGAAGTAGAAACGTCTGTAACCAAAAAATTAGAGGACGCCTTCGCGTCGGTAGAGGGGCTGGACAAGATTAATTCCACTTCACAGGAAGGCGTTTCGCAGATCATTGTACAGTTTAAAAGCGGGACGGATATCGACAAAGCGGAAAGGGACCTCCAGCGGAAAGCAGACCAGGCGCAAAACCTGCTGCCTAAAACCATAGATAAGCCGGTTGTAAACAAAGTAAACCTGGAGGAAACCCCGGTGATTAAAGCTGGCGTCACGTCACAGATGTCGCCTAAGGAATTATATGATTTTGTGGATAAGCAACTGCGCCCCGTATTGCAGAATGTGCCGGGCGTTGGCGTAGTCAGCATTATCGGTGGCGAAGAAAGGGAAATACAGGTCAATATCGACCAAGGGAAAATAAAGGCCTATGGATTGCGCATATCGGAGGTTTCAGCTGCTATCAATAATGCCAATCAATCCTTTCCGGCAGGCGCTATTGAAACGCAGGACCGCCAGCTTTCCATACAGTATGATGCGAATGTGACCTCCTTAACGCAGCTCAGTAACCTGATCATATCACAACGACCCGGTGGCGGCGCGGTCTATCTCCGGGACATCGCAGAGATCGTTGACGCTACTGCGAAGATTACGGCAATCAATCATATCAACGGCATACCCTCTATCGGTATCCAGATCGTCAAACAATCGGATGCCAACGCGGTCAACGTGAGTAAAGGGGTAAGAGCCAGTTTTGCAGCTATTGAGCAACAATACCAAGCCCGGAACCTTAAGTTCAATGTATCATCCGACCAGTCCACTTACACCTTACGTTCCGCTGATGCGGTTATGGAAGATCTCGGCCTGGCGGTTCTGATCGTTGGCATTGTGATGCTTGCTTTCCTGCACAGTTTCCGGAGTTCCATGTTCGTATTGGTAGCGTTGCCATCTTCGATCATCCCTACTTTTATCGCGATGTACCTGCTGGGTTTTTCCCTGAACCTGATGTCGCTGATGGCGATGTCCCTGGTTGTAGGGATTTTGGTGGATGACTCCATCGTGGTATTGGAAAATATCTACCGGCACCTGGAAATGGGTTCAGACAGGATCAAAGCCGCTCTTGAAGGCCGAAACGAAATCGGCTTCACGGCGCTGGCCATCACGCTGGTTGATGTGGTTGTATTTTTACCACTGGCACTTTCGAACGGGATCATCAGTTCATTGCTGCGTGAGTTCGCCCTCGTGGTTGTATTCTCCACGCTGATGAGTCTGTTTGTGTCCTTTACCATCACTCCTTTACTGGCCAGCCGGTTCGGGCGGGTGGAACATTTAAATTCAAAAACCCTCTGGGGAAAATTAAATCTTGGTTTTGAGCGGATCATCGATCTGCTCAAGGCGCAGTACGGCAGGTTGCTGTCGTCCGCACTGAAAAGAAAGCGTTGGCTGTTATCGGGTGTCATCCTGCTGATCATCGGATCCTTCATGCTGGTTGCCAAGGGTTTTGTAGGCGCAGCCTTTATACCGGCGGGAGATAAAGGGGAATTGCTGGTCCACCTGGAGCTTGCCCCGGCGGCATCAATCTATCAAACCAACCTGTCTACCCAGCAGGCAGAAAAACTGGTGATGGCCAGACCGGAGGTCAGCAACGTGTTCTCCAGCATAGGCTTTGTCACCGGCAGCATATCCGGTACTTCAAATAACAGCAACCTTGCCGAAATGACGGTTACCCTGGTAGATGCCGAAAAAAGAAGTATGACCGCAGAAGAGTTCGGTATAATGATTCAGGCACAATTGGCAGGCGCACTTCCAGGTGTTAAAGTAACGGCTTCGCCTACTTCCATCTCCGGATCGGCTAACCAGGTACCTATACAGATATCCATCAAGGGCATCGACCTTAAAAAAGTAAGAAGTGTAGCAGAACAATATAAGAACCTTGTTGCCGCAATACCCGGTACCCAGTCGGTACAGCTATCGGTAAAAGACCAGAAGGAACAGGTTAACATCAAGTTAAACAGGGAAAAAATGACTTTGCTTGGCTTGAATGCAAGCCAGGTAGGGGAGGCACTGCAAAATGCCTTCCAGGGTAATGACAAGGGCAAGTTCAAGCAATCCGGGAATGAATATGATATCCTGATCGCGCTTGACCAGTACAGCAGATCCGATGTGGAAAATATCCGCAAACTTTCATTCACCAATAGTGATAACCAGACTTTTTTACTGAGCCAGTTTGCGGACGTAGAAACAGATTTAGGAGAGAGCACCCTGCAGCGCAGTGACCGGTTAAATTCCATTACGGTAAATGCCGAAGTAACCGGCCGGCCCACCGGAACGGTTGCCAGCGAGATCAAGGCGAAAGCAACGCAGGTACAATTGCCGCCGGATGTGACCGTAGAATATTTAGGCGATGTCAAAAACCAACAGGATGCTTTTGTTAGTTTAGCTTTGGCATTGCTCACAGCAATAGTATTGGTTTACTTAATCCTCGTGGCGCTTTATGAAAGCACGGTCTATCCTTTCGTAGTTTTATTTTCAATACCGGTCGCACTGATCGGCGCGCTGCTGGCGCTGGCGCTGACGATGGATACCTTGAATATATTTTCCATCATCGGTATCATCATGTTGCTTGGCCTGGTATCTAAAAATGCCATTTTGATTGTTGATTTTGCCAACCAGCTAAAATCTGAAGGGTATAGCGTAACCAACGCACTGGTCGAAGCGGGAAAAGAAAGGCTGCGGCCAATCATGATGACCACTTTTTCTATGATCTTTGGTATGCTCCCTATCGCCCTGGCCAGGGGAGCGGGTTCTGAAATTAAAAATGGCATGGCCTGGGTAATTATCGGCGGCCTCACCAGTTCCATGATCCTCACCCTTTTTGTGGTGCCCGCCATGTACCTGATTGTTGAAAATTTAAAGAACAGGTTTAAGCGCAAACCCAAGGCCAATCAATCGGCCCCTGAAATGGCCATTGTAGATCATATATAACCTATGAGATTTTTTAACCCTATTATGCTGGGCGTTTTATCCGGTTCACAAGTCTATGAACAAACGATCTCCCGGGCCGATCATAAGCAGCACCGCCCTCAAAGAATCTGACAAGGGCTTGTTTCAACTTAAATCCTCCAAAAAGAAATTGAACAATAGTAAATTTGAACGCCCAACCATGAAAAAGGCAATTTTAATTGCCATTAATGTATTTACCGCCGTGCTGTTTATTGTTTTACCTGTGTGTGTTAAAGCGCAGGAAACACAAGTTAAAGTTACTGGTACAAGGTCAGGAAAGGGTAAGATTATTCTGAATGTATTCAAAGACCAGGCTGATTATGATAATGAAAAGCCTTTCAAGGAATTCGTGTTTGATAAGCATGGTCTGGTGAATGGGACCTTAACGGTTAAATGTGGGCTTGAACCGGGAGTATATGGCATAACCCTGGTAGATGACGAAAATGCTAACGGCAAATTAGACAAGAATTTTATAAGAATGCCAAAAGAGGGGTTTGGGTTCTCCAACTTCTTTATGGAAAAACTGAGAAAACCTGCATTCGATGACTTCAAAGTCGATCTGAGATCTCCAAACAAAACAATTGAAATAAAAATAAAGTACATGTGATCCGAAAGATTGCATGTATAAGTCAGCTTTCAACTATTCAAAATTTATGCTTTCAAAATCATGAGGGCATTGACCATGATTGGTCAAACTAACAGTTTCTAAATTCAAAAACGATAAACACCATAACGATGAAATATCTTTTGATTTCAACCAGTATATTATTATTTGTGACAACCTGGTGTTCGGCACAAAACATTTCCGAACTGTCAAGAACCTCAACAAGAGATTCTGTTAAAGCCGGGATGCTTGAACAAGCAGCCCTGAGAAACCCTGTTTTGAGGCAGATTAATATTTCGACTGATATCATCTCCCGGGGGAATATAACCAGTGATCTAAATGGCTCACCTATTTTTAAGGGAAAAGCAAAGACCGTCCGGACCAGTATGATATTTAATGTGCCCATCAAGTCCTGGGGAAAAAATTCCGTGTCAGCCTCTGTAAGCTATTTTCAGCAACATTTGAATTTGACTGATGTGCAAAGCTTCAGTCCTGGCTTAAGCAGCTCGGATATAGTCTTCGATAAACCGACAGTCGGTTTAACTGCCAGCTTTCAACGAAGGGATTCACTGTTCCATCGACCGGTATATTATGTTCTCAACGTATCAGGCCTTACCAACAATACCAGCTCTTTCAAGAAAGTGAGTTATCTGGGAATGGCGGTTTTTCCGCTGAAGCAAACGGCAAATACAAGTTACTCCGTTGGTGTCATCGTAAATATCGACCCTTCACTTAAAATTCCTTTATTTCCCCTGTTCAGCTACTGGCATAAATTTCAAAGCGGTCTTGAATTTAATTTTAACCTGCCCTCGCAGTTCGGTGTGAGAAAAGAATTGACAGGTAATCTTTGGGGAACTTTCGGGACCACCTTATCAGGCTCAGTCGCATTTTTTAACCTTGATCAGCCCAATTTACCGCGAGATGTGAATTATACGACAATAGATTTAAAGACCGGTCCGGGGTTGGAGTACCGGCTGGGTAAAAAATTGATCTTTGGTATCAATGGGGGAATATTACAGCCGATTTCCGCACGGGCATTTGACCGTCATAAATCTTCCGGCGACTATTTTCTCAACAACAAATTAAGTAACGTTCCTTATGTGAATTTCAGTTTTTCAGTATTGCCATTTCTGAAATGATTTCGGGACATTAACTGGATAAGCGCTTTGCGTCAAGTTCAACAAATTATTATGGAAATGCTGACAGAAAGGGATCGTCCTCATCAGGGACTACAAGTCTAAAAGTGTCAAAATTTAAACAAAAAAGGTCTTTTTCGTTGTGAAAAAGATCTTTTTATTTCTGTGGCATTGAACCAGCGACACAAGGATTTTCAGTCGTATGGGTGATAAGAATTTCACATTTACTTTTAAAATCGAAATTTGATCATCAGATTTTGCTGAAATTAATCGAATTTGAAAGAGTCTTACACGAGATCCATCTTGGAGAAACTATCATTAAAGAGAAATAAAGCTGATTTTGCCACCGTGTACAAATCCCTCCTTCTCCGCCAAATACAACGAAACCCGGCATTAGCTGGGTTTTCTTGTTTTATAACATGGGACAGAAGATATCGCCATGTTATAAAAATCTCCTTATCCATTTCAAAGGGTGCCGGCAACAGCGCGGACAAGGCTGAAAACTATATAATAATATTAGCGGTTCCAGACAATGAATTTTTTGTGATCAGTAGGTGAAGAGATTTTCTTTTTCTATTTTAGATCAACCCTTATGTGGTGTATTTTATGGAGAAAATAAAAAATACGATTCCTTACTATACTGAAATAAACGATTTTCTGGCCTCTATTCCATGGCCCGGCCGAACAACTGATCCAGACTTTTACTGTTTGAGGTTAAAGCCACTCGATCAGGGCCAGCAGATATACCGGCCACCTTTTAAACGTTCATTTTATTTTTTCGCCCTGCTATTCAATTCCGGTAAGATCAAAGTTAACTATGGCGATCAAACCATTAATGATCCTGATTCCTATCTCGTCTTTCATTCGCCCAATCTCGTGTATAGCTTTGCTCATAACAATGCGTTGGAGGGTTATGTTATTTATTTTAAACCGGAATGCTTTTCATTCTTTAAACCAGACTTTCACCAGCAATTTCCCCTTTTTGATATATTACATACCAACCTGTTTAAGTTTGATCACGCCACATTTAAACGATTAGCGCCGCATTTTGAAACTGTATTTACCACTTATGAAAGGTCGGCCAAAACACAACATATTGAAGCAAGGGTAAAGTTGCTCGGTTTGCTCTACTACCTGGAGGACTTTGCGTTGGAAAAGAAAAAGGATATTCGCCTGGCTACAACCCGACAAATCCTGTTGCGTAAATTTATTCAGTTAATTGATAACCACTATATCAATAAGCGCACCGTGCAGGAATATGCTGATATGCTTTCGGTTACCGCTAATTATCTCTCCCAATCTGTTAAACATGCTTCGGGAAAAAATGCACTTACTTTTATTGCGGAACGTTTGGCCACCGAAGCCCGATCGCTCATTCAATACACCGATTTTGAGGTAGCCGAGATCGCCTATCAGCTCAACTTTTCAGACCCTGCTAATTTTGGGAAATTCTTCAAAAAGCAGGTAGGCTTGTCGCCTACGGAGTTCCGGAAACAACGCAAGTAATTAAATTGACCTGTTTGTCCAAGTTTTAGACCAAATCTAATGCGTTAGTTTAAGTTTTTTTGTGCCAGTAAATTAAATATATCCTAAACAATCAGTTTAAAACATGGCAACTAAAGTATTTATCAATCTCCCTGTGATGGACCTGGCTAAGTCTATGGGGTTCTTCCAAAATTTGGGTTTTTCTTTCAATCCTCAATTTACCGATGAGAAGGCCGGATGCATGATTGTGAGCGACAGTATTTTTGTAATGCTGCTTACCGGCACCTATTTCAAATCTTTTATAGATACTGAAGTTTGTGATGCGCATCACTCTACCGAAGTACTTATTGCGCTTGATGCCGCATCAGCAGATGAAGTGAAACAATTTGTGAGCAAAGCTGAATCACTGGGTGGAAAGATATATGCCCTGGCACAAGACCACGGCTGGATGTACCAACACAGCTTTGCCGATCTGGATGGTCACAAATGGGAAATGGCTTATCTCGATATGAGTCAGTTCCCGCAATCGTAAACAGTTAAAAAATCAAACGATATGAACAACAATTCAGATGTGGATGCTTACATAGCTAACTCGGAAGATTTTGCAAAACCCATTCTTGAGCACTGGCGCCGACTTATTCATGAAAATTGCCCGGATGCCAAAGAGACGATAAAATGGAGCCTGCCTCATTTTGATTATAAGGGCGATAATATGTGCGTAGTGGCATCTTATAAAAATCATTGCTCTTTCACATTCCTGAAGGGCGAACTGATGACCGATCTGCGCCTGAAGGCAAACAAGGACTTAAAGCCGATCCAAAGATTTTTAGGGAAAATCAGCAACATAGGCGATCTTCCACCGGAAGATGAATTTATAGGTATGCTTAAAGAAGCCGTGCAGTTAAACGAAAATGGAATCAAAATAAAAAGGGAGAAGCCGGAATCTGATAAACCCAAGGTACTGGAAACTCCCGATTATTTACTGTCAGCATTTGTTGCTAACCCCAAAACAAAGGAAGTTTTCGAAAGCAAATCCAACTCTTTCCGCAAGGAATATATTGTTTGGATTGCCGATGCCAAAACTGATGAAACACGACAAAAAAGAATAAATGAAGCTTTAGAATGGATAGCTGAAGGAAAAGGCAGGTTTTGGAAGCACAAAAAATAGAGATTCTAAAATACAATCTTGGCTTAAAATTAGGGGAATAAAAACAAGAGCCAGACTAGTCATTTCTTTGATTATTGTCAGAATTGCATAAAGGTGTTCTAACCGGCTACTTTTATCTTTGCATACAATAGCCTGCTAAAGCATCGATTCTTAGCAGGCTATTTGTTTTTTAACTATTTTCTATTCATAAATAACCCATATAAATTCATTATAAATATTTGAAAATGGTATGGGTTATGAACTTTTGCAAGTTCGAGTCCCTTCTTTATGTAAAGTAATACACGGTTTGGTTAGTTATTGTAATCAATACCAATTACCACTAACTTCTCTTGATTATACCGCGAAAAAAAATGTAAATTTATTTGCGCAACTTAAAAGTTGCATATATATTTGCAACCTGAGGGTTGCTTAATTAATAATCAAGAATGAAACAAGATATATTCCAGGCCATATCAGATCCAACACGCAGGGCTATTTTAACGTTAATCGCTATCCAGGCATTAACACCAAATGCTATGGCGGAAAAATTTGATATGAGCCGCCAGGCAGTATCAAAACATATTAAAGTACTGCACGAATGTGAATTAATTAAACCTGAGCATAGCGGCAGGGAGATTTATTATCACTTTAATGCGAAAAAAATGCAGGAGTTTGATCATTGGTTGGCCCAATTCAGGCAAAACTGGGAAACCCAATTTAATCAACTTGACAAATTATTAACAACAATTAAAGAACAGAAGTAATGAACAACGATTTGCTATTTGATTTTAACGTTGACAAAACCGCGAAAACGGTTTATATAACCAGGGAGTTTAATGCCGGGCAATCTTTAGTATGGGATGCCTTTACCAAAGCCGAACTATTGGACCAATGGGGGGCACCTGCACCTATGCGCGCCAAAACCAAGTATATGAATTTTGAAGTAGGCGGGCGGCGATTTTACGCAATGATAAGCCCCGACGGGCAGGAGCGTTGGTCGGTGCAGGAATTTACTTCCATTACCCCGAAAACCAATTTTAAGATGTACAACGCGTTTGCGGATAAAGACGAAAATCGTGAACTACCTGGTTCTGAATGGGATTATAATTTCAGCGAACAAAATGGCATAACCAAAGTGAACATTACCATTTTTAATGAATCATTTGAGCGATTGGAGAAATTATTGGAGGGCTTCAAAATAGGCTTCACCATGACCTTAAAAAATCTGGAAGATCTGTTGGCCACTTTATCGCAGAAATTATAAACAGAAAATTAAAACCTAAAAAATAAAATTATGAGAACAATCAATCCATGGATCAACTTCAACGGAAATGCCGAAGAAGCATTCACTTTTTACAGATCAGTTTTTGGCGGAGAATTCACAAAGATTATTCGTTTCAAAGACATGGCAGGCATGGATTTTCAGGTGCCGGAAAATGAGGCAAACAAACTCATGCACATTGCTTTGCCTATTGGTAAACAGAATGTATTAATAGCCAATGACGTTCCCGAATTTATGGGACGGGTAAACGAAAGCGAAAACAGGTCTAAAATAGCAGTGGCTGCCGAAAGCCGTGAAGAAGCAGACAAAATATTTAACGGACTATCGGCAGGCGGAGATGTTGAAGGGCCCATTGGTGACAGTCCCTGGGGTACATATGCCGGAATGTTTAGAGACAAATATGGAATTGAATGGATTGTGGAATTTGACCCAAATTATAACGGGCAAGTTTAACCGAAGAAAAAAGCGGCTCCTTGCATGGTGCCGAGTTCCTCCTCATCCGCAACGGTTTTATTATAACACCAAAAGCCTGCAAATTTTGATTCGCAGGCTTCTTTGTTTCCATAGGTGCGATAATAACACCGATCATTAGTTAGCAAAAACATTCTGTTTTGATTCTATTTTATAGTACCCTCTAATCTTATATTCACAGGTTCGAGCCTTATCTGGAAATTATCATCGGTATAGCTATTTCAGGACGGGTCACCCAACTGATAAAACCGCACAGTGGTTGTAACGTTTTCGAACGATATCGTTCATTGTAATTATGTAAAAGGCTGATTGATATTTATTTATATTGTTGGCATGGGTTTTAAACAGAATCATAACATTAAGCCCGTACCTTGTAAATTTAACCACTCATTTAAAAAAGCATAGCTATGTTAAGAACATATTTTAAACTTGCTTACAGGAATATCACAAAGGATAAAGCCTATTCTATTATCAATATATCAGGTTTAGCGATCGGCCTGGCGTCAAGTATCCTAATTTTGCTTTGGGTTCAAAATGAATTAAGTTACGACAGGTTCCATAAAAACGCCGACCAGATTTATCGTATAACCAGCGAATTTGGTGATTCAAAAAGTGGAGCAAACTCGGCAGGTATGCCCGCCGGACTGAAAGCGGAAATGCCGGTCATTAAAAATACTGTTCGTTTGGGCCAAAGCCAAAGCGCTACTACCCTGTTTGAAACAAATAACAAAAAATTTCAAGAGGGACGTGTGTTTTATGCAGACCCAAGTTTTATGGATGTGTTTTCCTTTCCCCTGGTGAAGGGTGACCGTGCCACGGCGTTAGCAAGTGTGGATGGCGTTTTAATAACACAGGAAATAGCAACAAAATACTTCGGAAATGAAGATCCTATAGGCAAGATAATACGAAAAGATAATCAAGAAAACGTGATAGTAACAGGGGTTTTGGCCAATATTCCTGCTAACTCAGATCTGCAATTTGACATCATTCTTCCAATGGCCTCTTTAGCCAGAACGAATGACGATTTGAAAAATAATATATGGGGCAACTTCAATTTTTTGGACTATGTTCAATTAGATAAAAGTTTTGACCCTTCTGCTCCCAATTTGTTAAGGCTGGAAAAGCAAATTGATCAAATATTTCAGAAGCATAGCCCCGGAACTAAAGCCTTGTTCCAACTGCAGCCGTTAACCAAAATCCATTTGGCACCCGAAAGGTTGGGGGATTTTCCAGGGCATGGGAATGCGCAATATGTAAAAATCTTTTTTATTATCGCTATTCTGATTCTTGTAGTAGCCTGTATCAATTTTATGAATCTGGCTACCGCACGTTCAGCCCGCAGGGCCAAGGAAATCGGCTTACGCAAAGTGGCAGGTGCCGTACGCGGGCAGTTGATCCTCCAGTTTTTAAGCGAGTCTGTATTCATTTCTTTCCTGTCCTTATTGCTTGCAATAGCGATCGTCAGTTTATTCTTACCAGTATTCAATGAACTGGCCAACAAAAAACTCAGCTTTGATGTGTCAGATGCGAAGCTTTGGTTAAGCCTTTTTGGTATTGCCATGTTAACCGGGCTCATCTCCGGCAGCTACCCGGCCTTGTTTCTTTCCGGCTTTAACCCGGTTAAAGTGCTCAAGGGGAACGTAAAGTCAATGGGCGGCAATTTACTGTTCCGCAACACGTTGGTCGTAACTCAATTTATGGTATCTATTGTGTTGCTTGTCGGCACAGTGGTGATCTACAATCAGCTTAAATTTATTAAAGACAGGAATCCAGGCTTCGAGAAGGCCAATCTCTTGTATATACCGATGACAGGCGATCTCTGGAACAAGCAGCAAGCCTTAAAAAATGAGCTAAAACGAAACCCGCTTACCAGCGATTTTGCCCTTATTACCGACTTGCCCACCAACCTGGGGGGCTGGACACTTAACGTAAAATGGGATGGCAAAGATCCCCGTTCGCAAATATCTATCCCGGTGATGGCTGTCAATGAGGATTTTACCCATGTATTCCGGATGAAGTTATTAGCGGGACGAAGTTTTTCAAGAGCCTTTAAAGCGGATTCAAATAATTACATGGTTAACGAAAAAATGCTGAGCATTATGGGTTTAAACTCCAGTACGGCAGTGGGTAAAACCATAACGGTTTGGGGTAACAAGGGTACTATCATCGGCGTGGTGAAAGACTTTAATTTTAAACCGGTTCAGCAGGCTATAGAGCCATTGGTTATGCCCTTTAATAAGATAGGTGGTTTTGTGGTGGTAAGGACATTGCCTGGTAAAACAAACGCAACTATAAAGACTTTAGCCGCTATAAGCCAGGAGCTCAACCCTGCTTATCCCTTCAAATTTGATTTTCTTGATCAGGATCTGGCTAACCTTTATAAAGGAGAACAACAGATGGGCAACATTTTTAATCTTTTTGCTATTCTGGGCATTTTTATATCCTGCCTGGGTTTATATGGTTTATCCGCTTTTGTGGCAGAGCAACGTACCAAAGAGATTGGCGTACGTAAAGTATTAGGAGCATCCGTATTTAATCTCGTCTATTTATTGTCTTTCGGGATCACCCGGTTAATCCTGATCGCTATAGTTATAGCCATACCTCTTTCATGGTATGCTGTGAGCAGTTGGTTGGCCGGTTTTGCCTATCATATTAATGTTAGCTGGCTGGTATTCTTCTCGGCATCCCTGGCCGCTTTGGGCATCGCCTGGCTTACGGTTAGTTATGAATCTATAAAAGCAGCGGTTGTTAACCCTATAAAGAGTTTGAGATCGGAATGATTGTAATATATAGAGGGTGGGGAGGCTTTATAAGGTTGGCCTACAAATAGTAAAGTTTATACTTAAAAATGCTTCGGCTTACTGTTTTCTGAAACAGGAGTTGCAAGAAGATCCCTGTATTTCTCGAATTTGTTAAAATTAACTTGCGTAACTCAGAAGTTACCTATATATTTGAGTAACTTCAAAGTTACTCATTATGGCAAAAATCATCAAACACCAATTTTTCTTCCCTCATCCGCAAGAGGCGGTTTGGGAATACCTGACAAAATCTGAACTGATGGCTCAATGGCTCATGAAAAATGACTTTCAGCCAATTGTAGGGTACGACTTTCAATTCAGGACGGGTCCAATACCCAGCCTCGATTTTGACGGCATATTTTACTGCAAAGTATTGGAGATTGTGCCCTTTAAAAAACTTTCTTATTCCTGGAAAAGCGGACCGGGAGGAGGAGAGATCACGCTGGATTCTGTAGTGATATGGAAACTGGAACCCAGGGATAACGGCACCGAGGTTTATTTAGAGCACAGCGGTTTCGCCAAAAAAGAAAACCTGGATTTTTACAACGGCTTGCTGCATGGCTGGGTGGAAAAACTCCAGAACATCGATAAACTTTTAAATACTACATTACGTGGCCATACCAACGCTTGATACATTCCAGGTGATCGGAGATCCCAGCAGGAGAAAGATGTTGATGTTGTTATCAGAGGATAGTATGACCATCAATAGCCTGGTAGATCATTTCGATATGAGCCGTCCTGCGGTTTCCAAACATGTAAAAATATTGGAAACCGCCGGCTTTATTTCCATCCGGGATATGGGGCGGGAACGGTATTGTACGCTGAAAAAGGATGGTTTCGAAGAACTCCAAGCCTGGCTGAACTACTTTGATGAGTTCTGGGCATCGAAACTGAAAAAGTTGGAAATCCTGTTAAATAACAAATTACCTAACTAATCATAAACCAAATTATGAAAACAGTTTTATTTTGTCTGGCTACTTTGGCAAGCTTTAATTTTTATAGCGTCATGGCGCAGGAGCTTAAATATAAAATACCTGCTGCAAGTATGGGCCAGCGTGTTGAACAGGATTTTGGGCTGGGTACTATTTCTGTAAAATACTATCGGCCAAATACCAGGGGCAGGAAGATCTTTGGTGGTGTTGAGCCCTATGGCTTAGTATGGCGCACCGGGGCTAATAATGCCACGATCATCACTTTAACCGATACGATATCGGTGGAAGGACATACGCTTCTGCCGGGCGCTTATGCGCTCTTTAGCATACCAGGCCCGGATGAATGGACTATGATATTTAATAAAAACACAAACCAGTGGGGCGCTTACTCCTACGACGAAAAACAAGACTTGCTTCGGTTTAAAGTAAAGCCGGTAAAACTGCCCGCTAAGGTTGAAACGCTGACCATTCAGTTTGCAGATGTTCATCAGGATGATGGCGTGCTTCAAATATTATGGGAAAACACGGGTATCAACCTCCGGTTAAAAACCAACGTAGATCAGCGCATCATGGCCAATATACAGGAAGCCATGAAGGGCGATAATAAACCCTATTATATGTCGGCCATTTGGTATTATAATCATGGGCAGGATCTTAACCAGGCGCTGGCCTGGATGCAGGAAGTCGACAAAACACAGCCCCCGTCTTTCAATGCCAAATACTGGCTGGCCAGATTACAACTAAAAACGGGCGATAAAAAATCTGCCATCGTTTCTGCTAACGAAGGACTCAAGCTGGCTTTAGCCCAAAACAGCCAGGAATATGTACACCTGAATAAAGAAGTACTGCACGAAGCGGGGGTAAACTAATTTAACAGCCCCGAAGAAGTGTTTCATGCCATCAATAATTTCCGCTCGTGGTCCGGCGGGGCGGGCTTACTGTTCTGCAAAACGAGCGGATGCCCGAATTGGAGGTTCACATGGTCAAAATTTAATTTAGTAGTATATTGCCGGAGCATGTGGCTAAAAAAGAGCACCAATATTTGCGAAGTCGATTGGTTGTGTATGTAGTTTTTTAGACCCGGCCCACCGTTCTTTATAAGATATTTACGCTTACTAAATATAGAATTGAAACCTATGAAAAAAACATTATTAAGTTGTTTATTGGCACTGAGCATCTGGACCGTTCAGGCGCAGCTGGGTGTTAAGTATGACGCCTCCGTACAAACTACGGGAAATCTGCAATACTTTAAGCCCAAAGGTGATCTGTTTGTAGGAGATTGCATGCCATTTTCTCATAATGGAACTTACTATTATTACTGGCTGCTGGATTCGGCACACCATAAAAGCCTTAACGGGCTCGGAGGCCATCAATGGGCACTGAGCACAACCACGGATCTGAAAACCTGGAAACAATATCCAGTAGTGCTGGGTATTGATGAAGCATGGGAAAAGTCAATCTGTACGGGATCTGTTGTTTACTATAAAAAGCAATTCTATGCTTTTTATGCCACCCGTTTAATCGATAAGAATGGCAAAGTTAACGAACAACTCAGTTATGCGCTGAGTAAGGACGGCATTCATTTTGACAAACAAAAGCCCAATCCTTTCTATACATCAGCCCCGGGCTATAGCAAGCGTGATTTTCGTGATCCTAAAGTGTTTGTAGATGAAAAGACAGGTGAATTTCACCTGTTTGTTTCCAGTTTGCAGGAAAGTCCTGTAATGGAACATTCTGGCGGCGCGTTAGTACACCTTACATCAAAAGACCTGAAGAACTGGACGGTACTCGACCCGGTGTTAACCGGCCAGGAATCTGTGCCTGAATGCCCGGATTATTTTTACTGGAATGGATGGTATTATTTGGTTTACAGTCACAATAGTGACACTTATTATGTCAAATCCAAAAAAGCTTACGGACCGTGGGAGGAGCCTAAAAATCAGGCATTTCTTGAATCGTGGGTAAATGTTGTAAAAACCGCATCTTTTGGCTCTGCCAGGAGGATTGCCGCAGGATGGGTACCTTCAAGAAGGGACGACAAGGATAGCAACGGTGAGGTATTTGGCGGTAACACCATTTTCAGGGAAGTTATTCAACAACCCGACGGAACATTAAATACTAAGTTTCCGGAGGAAATGATCCCAGCAACAGGTCCGGAATTGGATCTGAAGATCAACCCTGATTTGCTGGCAACATCGAAAGATAACCATAACCTGGAGATTGATGCTCCAAACGGATATGGAGCCGCGCACCTGGAGAATATTCCACAGAAATGCAGAATAACGATGGAAATTGAGCCAGTTGGCGCTAATGAAGAGTTCGGTTTTGTTTTTAGGTCAGACGCAAAAGCCGACAACGGGTACCGTGCATCATTCTCTGCAAATAATCAATCGGTGTCACTTGGTAACACTGATATCCGTGCAGTGGATGGGCTTGATAAAACCATTAAAATAGATATTATTTTGAACGATGATATTATAGACATGAGCGTAGATAACAAACGCTGTATTGTAAACCGGCTGATTGATCAAAAGGGGAGCTATTTGTGGTTGTTTGCCAAACATGGCAAAGTTCGCTACAAGTCCATCAAAATCAGCCCGTTGCTTTAATGCTATTATTAACAAAAGTTATTAAGAATAGATTAATTTGTGTATAGTCAGTTATTGGTTTAAAAATTTCAGGTAAACTGACACAGAATGTTCTGATAAAAACAGGGCAAGTTCTATTTTTGAGCTTGCCCTGTTTAATTTAGCAAAGCTCAAATCCGGTTGTATTTATCATATTCATGGTCTGTAATAAATACGTAGCTAACTTTTAAGCACTTAGAGCAGGACAGTTTTTTGAACGGAATAAAAAAAAGCAAGTTTTCTTCAATCCAGTTTTTAGGAATTGGAAAATGATACAAAGCGCTGCACTTTGTGCAGTATAAATTTGGCTTACTATTCATTGATATATGCGGGTATTTATCAGCAAAAGTTTAAAAAACAGTATCTTTTCTGAATCAGAAAACTCCCTTTATCACTATGGCTTTTTCTCCTGATCGGCTTTTTAAATGAAACGTTTTGCTTTCGGGGTATATACGAAAGCAGTTAAATAAAAGTTTCCTTTAGTGATAATTTTTGCCATAATTTAATCAGTATGTATCAGAAATTGGCTTTTTTTATTATTAAGCAAATGTGAAAGGTTATTACGTTGTTTTAGCCCAGGCTCTTGAGGCATTCAATACAGAAAGGCCCGGCAAAAACAACACGAAAATAAGGAGCCAGCAGGCCCGTTCATGAGTAATATGCCAATGTGGTCTTACTGATTGAAATTCAATACTATATAAAATCTGGTCTGTCCCGGTCAATCTCTTCATAAAATTAAGGTTCACGGCAATTCAGATTTTAACCCACCCAATAGCTGCTCCTGCCAACCTAATGAGTTCGTCCATCTGCATTATTTCTGACCAAAAAGGAGAGGGTAGTAATTGCCCGGAAGTGTCAAAATGATACTGTGCAATCGAAATACCATTTATTACGATAATTTTCCAATTTTTAGAATGATTTTTCGCTTTAGTGCTGAATTTTTAAGGATGCAAAAATGTCAGTTTTGTTGAATTTAATATTACAGTATTTGAATTTTATAACTTAATTGTTAATAAAATGAAACTTTTGTTAGATAAATAACAAAAGTTAATTAAGTTGTGCAATCGATTGTATTTTATTATAATTTTGGTTTTAAACCAATTAGCGATTGTTATTTCAAAATGACGCTCGTTCTCAGGTCAGAAATCTGAAAAACTATTTCAAATGCAGTTCATACCATACAGATAGTATGTATAACAAGTGGTTATGAAAATACCGGGATAGTTTGGATTCAATAATTAGATCTAAAAACAAATCAAAACCAATTAAATCGATAATGAGAAAACAACGACTACTAATGAATTGGAAAATGTTTATGCTGCTCATCTGTCTGAGCTCATTTTCTATGTCGCTTTTTGCACAGGGCAGAAAGCTGACCGGTACAGTAACCGACGACAAAGGACAATCACTTATAGGGGCAACAGTAAAATTAAAATCGGGCCGCCTTACAACATCAACTGATTTTAACGGAAAATTTTCCTTGAACATCACCAGCGGCGAAACGGCAATTATAGTAACTTATATAGGTTATATTGATCAGGAGGTGCCTATCAATAGCACAAGTGCCGATTTAACTATCAAACTATCAACCAACGCGCGCAGCTTAAATGATGTTGTGGTAGTGGGTTACGGTACGCAACGGAAAAAAGATGTAACGGGTTCCGTAGCCTCAATAAGCGGTGCAACCTTGCAGGAAGTGCCTTCAACCAACGTGAGCGACCAGCTGAAAGGCCGGATAGCCGGTTTGGATATTACCAGTACAGGCACTACCCCGGGAGCGGTAGGGCAGATCCGTTTACGTGGCGAACGCTCATTTGCAACTTCAAACAGCAATGCCAATAACCAAAACGGACCGCTGTTTGTAATTGATGGAATCCCTTTTATAGGTGGAAGCCTGAATGATATTAACCAGGATGATATTGCCAGTGTAGATGTATTAAAGGATGCTTCTGCGGCGGCTATTTATGGTTCAAGGGCATCGGGAGGTGTAATCATAATCACCACCAAAAGAGGTAAGGCTGGTAAGGCAGTAGTAAGCTATGATGGCTACTACGGCATTAGCAAGATCACGGATGAATACCCGATCATGAACGGCGCGCAATTTGCAGCGTTTAAACGTGAGTCTATTGCCGGTAATTCAAGTGCATCTTCTCCTAACTCCACCGCTTACCCTTTTACTACAGCTGAGTTGGCAGGTATTGACAAGGGCACCAGTACCGATTGGCAAAAACTCCTGTTCAGGAATGGTTTTTCTACTGATCATCAGCTTAACGTTTCAGGTGGCAATGAAACCACACAGTTTTCTATCAGTTCCGGTTATCATAAAGAGAATGGCATCCAATACGGGCAAAATTTCGACCGCGGTTCTTTACGTGCATCAATTGATCACAATATCAGCAGCAGGATAAAAGTTGGCTTAACCACATTCCAAACCTTAACGCATATCAACGGCGCTAACTTGTTCCCATTATACAATGCGGTAGCCATAAGCCCGCTTACCTCACCATATAATGCTGATGGCTCTGTTAATTTATTGCCAATGACAGGCTCCGTGGATCAGCCAAACAGGGTGAACCCGTTAACCATCAGAAATCAGTATATTCAGAATACAAACAGAAAACTCTATTCATTCAACACATTATACGGCGAAATAAATATTATCGATGGCTTGAAATACAGGTTCAACGCCGCCTTAACTTACGGCCAAAACCAGGGGAATAATTATACCCCGGTGAACACAGCCTATAATACAGCCACCTCTCCATCGCAAACCAGCGAAAGCGTTAGTAACTCTGAAAACTATACCTGGCTGCTGGAAAATATCCTGACCTATGATAAGCGATTCGGGCAGAAACATCACCTTACTTTTACCGGTTTATATAGTACCGAAAAAGATCATAGCCAGGGTTTGCAGATTTATGGCGTTGGATCACCTGCAGATTATCTGCAGAGCTACAACCTTTTCCTGGCTAACCAGGTAAACTTCTCATCCACCAACCAACCATATTTTGCCGATAGGGGGCTTATTTCCTACATGGCACGTGTAAACTACGCGTTTAATGAAAAATATCTGCTTACAGCTACTGTAAGAACAGATGGATCTTCTGTACTTGATCCTAAGCACAGGTACTATACTTATCCCGCGTTTGCATTGGGCTGGAATATAGACAGGGAGGATTTTATGAAGAATATAAGCTTTGTAAACTCACTGAAATTAAGAGCAGGTTACGGTGTAACGGCCGATCAGAATGTGAACCCATACCAGATTCTGGGTAACCTGAGCAGTAACGCCTATAACTTTGGCGCGAATGGCCAAAACGGATACCTGGTGACCAACCTGGCCAGTTCTTTAAAATTTGAGCACACCAATAACTACAATCTTGGTGTCGATTTCGGTTTGTTTAACGACCGCTTAACCGGTACTGTTGACGTTTACAAACAAAAAACCTTTGATATTTTACAGGTAGAATCTTTACCACCAAGTAACGGAGCTGGCTCAACCACCGTGAACGCCGGAAATTCAAAAGGAAAAGGATTGGAAATATCACTGAGCAGTATTAATATCCGCAATGCCGGAGGCTTTAGCTGGAGCACAGATTTCAATATCGCTTTCGCGCGGAGTGTTATTGTTTCACTACATGATAACTTACCTGCCGATGTTACGAACGGATGGTTTGTAGGTCAGCCCTTTAATGTGATCTATGATTATAAAAAGATCGGTATCTGGCAAACCAGCGAAGCGACGCAGGCTGCTGTTTACGGCCAAAGACCGGGGCAGATCAAAATTCAGGATGTAAACAACGATGGTAAAATTAATGCCAGCGATTTGCAGATCCTCGGAAACTATCAGCCTAATTATACAGCCGGTTTCACCAACCGTTTTAGCTTCAGAGGCTTTGATCTTTCATTTGTGGCCTTTGCACGCATGGGGCAAAAGGTAGCTGTTACTTACCTTGGTTCTGATGCAGGCGCACAGGGATTTCCGTTCTTTAACCAGGGAAGGGTAAATCAGGTAAACGTTAATTATTGGACACCAACCAACCCAACGAATGATTTTCCTCGTCCTGACGCCAACTTAAGCGGCCCTACTTACGCATCCACGCTGCAATATCGCGATGGCTCGTTTATCAAAATGCGCAGTATTAACATGGGGTATACATTCCCTGGCGAAACCATCAAGAAAGCCGGTTTCAGGTCTCTGCATGTGTATGTTACCTGCAATAATCCTTTCATCATCTATTCGCCATTAGTTAAAAGCGGCCTGGCGATAGATCCCGAAGGTAACGGATATGGTAACCAGATTGCTGGTGCATCAAGTTTTTCAAGTGATGCTTTAGGGCGCGCGGTTACTGTGGGTTTAAGTAATCCGGTGGCACGTACCTTCCAGTTGGGTGTAAACGCAAAATTTTAGTTATAAAAATAAGATTGATAGATATGAAATCATATAAAACATTAGCCATTTTGCTTGCGGCATGTAGTTTAGTAAGCGTAACCGGCTGTAAAAAAATACTTGACCAAACTCCCAAATCAAACATCACCCCAAATGTATTGGCATCAACAGGCGGTGTAGTAGGGGGCATTACCGGTGTATATTCAGATTTACGTAACCTTTGGGGAACAGAAGGCTTTTTATACTACACCAATTTTGGGGTAGATGAAACGCTGGCAGGCGGCGGCGCATCTGCCGGTGGTGTTGCCTTTGCCACCTATAAAAATTATACCAACAACGTTTCTGACGTCTACAACGCTTTAGGAGGTGTATTCAATATCGCTTATCAGGATATAAACACGCTAAACGGCGTACTGCAGTTTGGTCCTGCCGCGTTTGCCGATGTGCCAACCCGTACAGCCTATTTAGCGCAGGCAAAGTTTTTACGGGCCTTTTACTATTTCCACCTGGTACAAACTTTTGGCGCGGTACCGCTGCACACTACGTTCATCAATACGGCCACATTATCTGATTCACGTGCGCCGATTGCTAATATTTACAGCCAGATCATCAAGGATTTGACTGAGGCATCAACAGAACTTCAGGATAAGCCGGGACAGAACGGATCGCCTTTTGCAGGGCACGCGGCTACCAAAGCAAGCGCCTTATACCTGTTATCCAAAGCCTATTTAACCAGGGGATGGTCAACAGCGGCACAGCCAGGTGATTTTCAGAGTGCTTTAACAACGGCTCAAACCCTTATTGCCAATAAAGGAACTTATGGTGTCGATCTGTATCAAAACTATGCAGATGCTTATGCCTTAGCTAATGACCTAACCAATAAAGAGGATCTTTTTGCAATAGAACATAGTACTGATACCAAATATGGCGATTTTACCCCTGGGGCATCCGGTGGTAAGATCAATGGCTGGGCGTATTTTTTCCGACCGAATTATCCCACCGTCAACGCAAATTATCCGGCAAGCGGCGGATCTGGCGTTATGACACGTGACCTAACCAACGGCAGACCATTCTTCCGGGTTCGCCCCAATTATGATTATGTGAATAATGTAGCTTTCGCAGATAAATCAAATGATTACAGGTATTGGAATACTTTCCAAACCACCTGGATTGCCAATACCGCAAACATCACAACACCAAGGGGAGCACTTACCGTGGGCACCGATACCGCTATCTGGATGCCTCCATATGATCCGGGAGCTGCAAAAAGGGCATCGTTTAAAGGCGTAATATTTTTACCGCCAAGTGTAGCCGCAGGTGTTTCCGGAGCTAATGCAAGCACAAGTGCTTTCTTCCCTGCACTTAAAAAGTTCGACGACCCAAGCAGGCCAAGTGTTAATGACCCGTCGTCGCGCCCGGTAGTGTTGTTCCGCTTTTCAGAAATATACCTGATTGCGGCAGAAGCTGCTTTTAAAATGAACGATCTTACTACGGCCGCTACGATGATCAATGTTTTACGCACACGTGCTGCTTTCCGCACCAGTAATATGCCTGCAGATGCTATTGCAAAAATGCAGGTTACGCCAGACCAGGTAACGCTTGATTTTATCCTGGACGAACGTACAAGAGAGTTATACGGCGAATCATTAAGATGGTGGGACCTGACCCGTACACAATCATTAGTACGTCGGGTTAAAGCGTACAATGCTGAGGCCGGGCCAAACATCCAGGATTTTATGTCACTACGCCCGATCCCTCAAACGGAGATCAACCTGGTGACGCAGGGAACACCAATTGCCCAAAATCCGGGTTTTTAATAAAACGAATAAATTACAACGGGGCAGGGCTTTATGCCGGCCCCGTTTTGTTATCACTGTCCCCCATGTCTTAATCTAACAGATGAAAAATTCCCCCGGAGGCCAATACAGATGGTTCATTTGTGCGTTGCTGTTTTTTGCAACTACCACTAATTACCTTGATCGGGCTGTAATCAGCCTACTGAAATCAGATCTTTCCAGGGAGTTTAATTGGAATGATGGCGACTATACCAACATAGAGATAGCCTTTAAAATAGCTTACTCCATAGGCTTATTAGGCGCCGGGAGATTGATTGATAAGATAGGGACTAAAAAAGGATACTTTTTGTCAACTTTTTTATGGAGCCTGTCTGCCGTTTGCCATGCCCTTGTTAATACCACTATGGGCTTTGGTGTAGTACGTGCCGCGCTTGGCCTGAGTGAATCCGGTAATTTTCCGGCGGCCATCAAAACAGTAGCAGAATGGTTCCCTAAAAAAGAACGCGCCGTTGCCACCGGTATATTTAATTCGGGGGCCAATATCGGTGCTATCCTGGCGCCTTTAACTGTTCCTTTCATCGCCGCAGCCTGGGGCTGGAAATGGGCCTTTGTGATAACGGGATCTACCGGCTTTATCTGGCTGGTTTTGTGGGTGTTGTTTTACGATGTACCATCCGTGCAAAAAAGACTATCCGTTTCAGAACTGGATTACATCAACAGCGATGGAGAAGACCTTGACCCTGAAAAGGATACCGAAAAATTAAACTGGTTACAATTACTTGTTCACAGGCAAACCTGGGCTTTTGCAGCAGGGAAATTCCTTACAGATCCCATCTGGTGGTTTTACCTGTTTTGGCTGCCCGATTTTTTGGAAAGCTCGTACGGGTTAAAAGGAATGGCCATAGCCTTGCCCGTGGCCGCGGTGTATACAATGTCGACAATTGGGAGTGTTTTTGGTGGCTATTTTCCAAAATACCTGATTGAAAAAGGATGGTCTGTTTTTAAAGCGCGTAAGCTGTCTATGCTGGTTTATGCATTCGCGGTAATCCCTGTTGTTTTTGCGCAATTGTTGGGCGGTGTTAATATGTGGTATGCAGTAATGGTCATCGGTGTGGCTGCCGCTGCCCACCAGGCATGGAGCGCCAATATTTTCACAACCGTATCAGATATGTTTCCTAAAAAGGCGGTGGCTTCCGTTACCGGTATCGGCGGGATGTTCGGTTCTGTCGGCAGCGTGTTGCTCTCCTTGTTTGTGCAAAAAAACTTGTTTGTGTATTACCGTGCTATAGGGCATATCGAGGTTGCTTATTATATCATGTTTGCTGTTTGCGCATCTTCCTACCTGGCTGCCTGGTTGGTTATGCATTTTCTGGTACCAAAATTTAAAACAATAAAAATTTAATTTTATGAATACAGCATTTAAGTTGATGAAGTTTTTAGTGCTTGCCATTTTTATTTTGCAAACAAATGGCGCTGTACATGCCCAGCAGCAATTGCCCGTTGTTAAGGGCTTAAAGGATGTATATGCTTCCTTTTTTCCCGTTGGGGTGGCTGTAATGCCGCAATCTTTAAGGGATACCGCCGAGGTGGCTTTAATTTTAAAGCACTTTAACAGCCTTACGCCTGAAAACGCTATGAAAATGGGTGTTATCCATCCCGAAGAGAACCGGTATTACTGGAAAGCTGCAGATAGTATTGTAGCTTTTGCGCAGGCCCATGGCTTAAAGGTACGCGGCCATAATCTATGCTGGCATGAGCATACGCCAAAATGGTTGTTTTATGATAAGGATGGTAAACTGGTAACTAAAGATGTTTTATTGAAAAGGTTAAAGGATCATATAGATCATGTTGTTGGCCGTTATAAGGGTAAAGTTTATGCATGGGATGTAGTGAACGAAGCTGTTGCTGATGATAGTACCCAGTTTTTGCGCAACTCCTTATGGTATAAGATCTGTGGCGATGAGTTTATTGCCAAAGCTTTTGAATACGCGCATGCCGCCGATCCGCAGGCTATTCTGTTCTACAATGATTATAATACCGAAAGACCTGAAAAACGGGAGCGCGTATATAAACTTTTGAAAAAATTGCTTGATGCAAAAGTTCCCGTTAACGCGGTTGGGTTACAGGGCCACTGGTCTATTGATGAGCCAAGTGAACAGGATCTGGTTGCATCCATTCAAAAATTTAGTTCCCTTGGGTTAAAAGTGCAGATAACCGAGCTTGATCTATCGGTTTATCCATGGGAGAAAGAGCGCCGTGCATTACGGGATGGAGAGTCGACCGCGTTTACCTCCGACCTGGAAAATAAACAGGCCGATCAGTATGCCATGGCGTTTATGGTTTTCAGGAAATTTAAAAACGTGATATCGGGAGTTACCTTCTGGAATATTTCTGACAGGTTTACGTGGCTGGATACTTACCCGGTAAAAGGCCGCAAAAATTATCCTTTGTTATTTGATCAAAAATTACAACCTAAAAAGGCCTACTGGGAGGTTGTTAAATTTTAATTCAATATCTATTCCACATGAAAAGAACTTTGATTTCATTGCTGTTGCTTATCAGTACTTTAAGTGGCTTTTCGCAAACGCCGGGCGATAAACTGTATATAACCAACAAAAGCGGCGCCGGTTATTTCCCCCTCGCGGTAAACGGTAAAGTAGTGCCCTTGTACATAAGCGATATGGATTATCCCGGTGTAAAAAGAGCGGTGGGAAGCCTGGGTAATGATCTCAGATCCGTTACAGGTACCGCCCCGGACATGTTAACGGATAAAGTTAACCAGGCTAAGCATATCGTTATTATTGGCACGCTCGGAAAAAACGAGCTGATAGATCAGCTGGTTAAACAAAACAAGCTGGATGTTTCGCAGGTTACAGGCAAATGGGAAACCTCGCTTGTGCAGGTTGTTTCAAAACCATTCCCGGGAGTTGAGAGTGCACTCATTATTGCCGGCAGTGATAAACGGGGAACGATATACGGGATCTATGATGTATCAGCCCAGATAGGGGTATCGCCCTGGTACTGGTGGGCCGATGTGCCCGTAAAGCAGCAAAAAAGCCTTTATGTAATCCCTGGCATGCAGACGAATGGCGAACCAGCTGTAAAATACAGGGGTATCTTTATCAATGATGAAGCGCCGGCATTTTCCGGCTGGACGAAAGAGAAATTTGGCGGAGTAAACCATCAGTTGTATGAAAAGGTGTTTGAGCTTATCCTGCGTTTAAAAGGTAATTACCTGTGGCCCGCCATGTGGGGAAATGCCTTTAATGATGATGACAAGTTAAACCCTATACTGGCTGATGAATATGGCGTAGTGATGGGCACATCGCATCATGAACCGATGGATAGGGCACAGCAGGAGTGGAAACGCTACGGCAGCGGCCAATGGAATTATGATAGTAATAAAGTGGTGTTGCAAAATTTCTGGAAAAAAGGCATCGAAAACATGGGTACCAAGGAAACTATTGTAACTGTTGGTATGCGCGGTGACGGCGATAAACCGATGACTGAGGGAAGCAATATAGCTTTACTGGAAAATATTGTAAAAGATCAGCGCAGTATTATTAGCCAGGTTACCGGTAAAGATGCCGCCCAAACACCACAAATGTGGGCCTTATATAAAGAAGTGCAGGATTATTACGACAAAGGCATGCGTGTGCCGGATGATGTTACACTGTTGTTATGTGATGACAACTGGGGCAATATCCGCAAGTTACCCAGCCTTACCGAAAAATCAAGAAAAGGAGGTTACGGCATTTATTATCACTTTGATTATGTGGGCGGCCCGCGAAACTATAAATGGCTCAATACAAATCCTATTTCAAAAACATGGGAGCAAATGCACCTGGCCTATGCCTATAATGCCCGGCAGGTTTGGATAGTAAATGTGGGCGATTTGAAACCAATGGAGTTTCCGATCAGCTTTTTCCTGGATTATGCGTGGAACCCAAAAAAATGGCCGGCTGGCAGGTTGCAGGAATATACTGATTTATGGGCTCAACAACAATTTGGCCCCCTTTACGCCAAAGAAATTGGGCGCATATTATCTGCTTATACCCAATATAACGGCAGGCGTAAGCCCGAACTGATTGAGCCGCGTACTTACAGTTTAACAAACTACAGCGAGTTTGAAACCGTTGCTGCCAATTACAACCGCTTAAAAGCCGATGCCGAAAGATTGTATGCTAAACTTTCGCCTCAATATAAAGATGCTTATTATCAGCTTGTTTTGCACCCGGTTCAGGCCTGTGCCAACTTAAACGAAATGTACTTTGAGGCTGCAAAAAATAATTTGTACGCCACACAACAGCGGGCCGCTACCAATACTACAGCAGCAAAAGTGAAGCAGCTTTTTGAAAAAGACAAAGAGATATCTAAGTACTATAACACCAAACTTGCCGATGGCAAATGGAACCATATGATGGATCAAACGCATATTGGTTATACTTATTGGCAGCAGCCTCCGGTGGATGTAATGCCCGCGGTAAAGGAAATTACGCTACCGGAAGCGGCTGAAATGGGTGTGTATGTTGAAGGCGCCAGCCAGCCCACCACTAATGGACTTGCGGCCGATGCTTTGCCAGGTTTTTATCCATGGGAAAAAAACAGCCACTACATCGAAATTTTTAATAAAGGCAAAACAGCTTTTAGTTATACGGTTCAGTCGCCTTTATCCTACGTGATTGTTAAACCGGGCAGCGGTAAAGTTGAACAGCAGGAGCGGATTTGGGTAAGCATTAATTGGGCTAAGGCTCCGCGTAAATCGGTTCATGTACCTTTAACTATATCCGCAATGGGGCAAACAGTAACTGTTCAGCTTACCATTAACAATCAACAGCAAATAAATGATGGCGCATTTCATGAAAATAACGGGTATATAGCTATCGAAGCGCAACATTGTGCCAAAGCGGTTAATAGTAAGGCTGTTTCGTGGATAGTTATACCGGGATATGGCAAAACTTTATCTGGTGTTACAACGATGCCGGTAACAGCCAGCAAACAAAAGCCCGAAAGTAATTGCCCACATCTTGAATACCGGATTAATTTGCCAGATACCGGCCTGGTATCGCTGCAAACTTTTGTATCACCAACGCTCGACTTTAAAAACGGACAAGGTTTGTTTTATGCTATTTCGATAGATGATGAAGTGCCACAGGAGGTGAAGATCAGTACTGCCGCGGATAGTAAAGATTGGGCCGCGGCTGTGAGTGATAATATCAGGAAATTGATTACCAGGCATTACATAACTCAGCGGGGCCCACACATTATAAAATACTGGATGATTGATCCGGGTGTTGTTTTACAAAAAATAGTAGTAGATGCAGGTGGCCTTAAACCAAGTTATTTAGGTCCGCCGGAATAGGGGGGAGTAATTGCAAGAGAACGTAAAAAGGGGGGATAATTAAGTTTATCACCCCTTTTTTATTTTGTTAAAAACCTACAGAGTTTCCGCCATCAACCGGCAGTACAACTCCCGTTACATATTTTGCTGCATCGGATGATAGGTATAATATGGCATCTGCTATATCTTCGGGTTCACCTAACTTACCCATGGGGGTTCTTGACATTACTTTTTGTTTGCGTTCCGCATCACTATCCAATGCTTTGGCCGACATATCTGTTGCTATAAAGCCGGGCGCCACGCAATTAACCCGAATGCCCCGGGGAGAAAGCTCTGTTGCCATTGCCCTGGTCATCCCCTCAATGGCTGATTTTGTTGCGGTATATGATATTACATAGGGGATACCATATTGCGACGCCATAGAGCTGATGTTCACAATATTTCCTCCGCCGGCAATAATCATATGTTTAACAACTTCACGGCTGATTACAAATACCGCTACAAGGTTAGTTTGTATAATTTGCTGAAAATCATCATCGGTAACATCGGTAAAATGCTTTTTTTGATTGATACCTGCGTTGTTAACAAGAATATCAGGCGTGCCAAATTCGGCAACTATCTCATTGATTAAAGCAGGAATCTTTGTGGTATCACTTAAATCAAAGGCTTTGTAATGGCAAAGTTCGCCAAAAGAATCGGCTGCATGTTGCAGTTTGTTTTCATCGCGGCCAATGATGATGGTGCGGATATTGTTTTCGATAAATTTTCGTGTGGTAGCCAGGCCCAGGCCTGATGCCCCGCCGGTAACAATAGCAACTTTTGTTTTAGAAATCATTTAAAAAGTATTATAAATCTGTATCGCTTAATTACCCGTTTCGCAGGGATGATTCGCGGATAATTAGTTCTGATCTGAGCACCAGGCTGTGTGTTTCCTGGATATCGTCTTTATTAAGCAGGTGATTCACCATTAGCCTTGCGGCAGTTTCACCCATTTCATATCCTTTATAATTGATGGTTGTAAGGTTAGGTTCAATCACACAAGAGGTAGGGTCATTGTTAAAGCCGGCAACGGCAATATCATGAGGTATTTTTATGCCATGCTTTTTTAACGTTTGCATACAGGCCACCGCACAAATATCATTTGCTACAAACAGTCCATCAGGAAGTTGCGGCATTTTCATGAGCTGGTGCGCTGCATCTATTCCCGACTGTGCACTAAGGTCGGCGATGATCACCAGGTCGTTATCAAATTCCAGTTGATGAGCTTCCAGCGCTCTTTTGTATCCATAAAAGCGGTCGCTGTAAACATTGCGCAGCTGGTTACCCGTAATGTGTGCTATCTTTTTGCAGCCCTGGCTTATCAAATGCGTTGTTACTTCCTGCCCCGCCTTATAATTGTCAATGTAGATCTGCGGGCATGATTCATGGTCCAGAACTCGGTCAAAGAACACCAAAGGGATTTTGCGTTTTATAAATGGTTCAAAGTGATCAAAGCTGTTGGTGTCATAAGCAACGGAAACAAGTAAGCCATCAACCCGGTTATGAAACATAGCCTGCACATTGCTGGCTTCTTTTTTCATGGTTTCCAACGATTGGCTGATGATGAGGTTATAGTTATTTTCATTAACCACCTTTTCAATACCGGCAATTACATCGGCCATAAAGTTGCTGTTCAACCTGGGTACAATCACGCCGATAATATTGCTTTGCTTTTTGCGTAAATTACTGGCAAATGAGTTTGACCTGTATCCCATTTCCTCGGCGGTCTTGTTTATCAGCTTGCGGGTTTCTTTGCTTATCCTGGGGTGGTTTTTCAGCCCCCTGCTTACTGTAGCAGCCGAAATGTTAAGTTTGGTGGCAATGTCATAAATTGTTATTTCTTTTTCCCCGTTTGCCATAAAGTGTTTTACTATAAAATCTAATGCGTGATAAATATAAAAATAAAATCAGGATATTTAATGTTTTTTGAGCAATCGATTGCGCATTTGTTTACTTTTGTTTTTCGGATGGCGTTGTTCATCTGTAATAATATCAAATTCACCAGTTTAACAGATTAAAAACCTTTTATATGATACCTGATTTAGCACAAACCTTTAGGTGGTTTGGCCCTTCGGACCCGGTTACTCTTCATGCCATTAAACAAACCGGTGCAACCGGTATTGTAACCGCGCTGCACCATATCCCGGCAGGAGATACCTGGGGTTTGAACGAGATTGAGAAGCGAAAAGCAGTTATAGAAAATTCGGGCTTTAAGTGGTCGGTGGTAGAAAGTGTCAACATTCATGAAGATATAAAGATTGGAACGGATAGGCGTGATCACTACATTTCAAACTATAAGGATACCTTAAAAAATCTTTCACAGGCCGGTATAAATATAGTGTGCTATAATTTTATGCCCGTGCTTGACTGGACCCGCACGCACCTCGATTTTCGGCTTCCGAATAACGCTTCGGCATTAAGATACCATGCGCCGGCAATAGCCGCTTTTGATCTGTACATCCTGCAGCGTGAAAATGCTTTTAATGAATTTACGCCCCAGCAGCAGCAGGCCGCTAAAGTTTACCTGGATAGTTTAAATGCAGCCGAAAAAAAACTGCTTTTGAATACGGTTTTGGCAGGTTTGCCCGGCACCGATGAAGTGTTTACTGTTGATGAATTTAAAGTATATCTTGAAAAGTATAGCGCTGTTGATGAGGCTAAATTAAAGGAAAACTTAGGTTACTTTTTAAAAGCGATTATCCCTTATGCCGAAGAACAGGGCATAAAAATGTGTATCCACCCGGATGATCCGCCATTCCCTATTTTAGGATTGCCAAGGGTTGTTAAAAACGAAGCGGATTTGACCGATATTGTTAATATGTGCCAGTCGCCGGCCAACGGGCTCACGCTGTGTACCGGTTCATTAGGTGCAAACGCCGCTAATGATATTCCCGGCATTATTACCCGCCTGGGCCAGCATATCCATTTTTTGCACCTGCGTAATGTGAACAGGGAGGCCGACGGCAGTTTTTACGAAGCCGATCATTTAGCAGGGAGTACCGATATGTTTGCAGTAATGAAAAGCATTATTATGGAACAGCTTAAAAGATCTGATGCAGGCAGGGCAGATATTAGTATCCCAATGCGGCCCGATCATGGGCACAAGATCCTGGACGACTTTAATTATAATACCTATCCGGGATACTCGGTAATTGGCCGCCTTAAAGGATTAGCAGAATTGCGCGGACTTGAACTTGGTATAAAAAGGATGTTATGATGAGATAGCAGGCTCCCCGGCACTGTCGTATATTCATTGGTTTAATAGGACTAAATTGTTACACAAAATTTATTGCAATCGATTGCATGATTGTTTTAAATTTTGTTACTTAGTAACTATAAACCTTTAGAATAAAACCTTTTAAATATGAAGTCAATGTTACGGCTGTGCTTTATGATGTGCTGTTGTTTGATGTGTTGTTCCGCGTATTCGGATGTACGGTTGCCGCAATTAGTTGGCAACGGAATGGTGCTTCAGCGCGATGCCCCGATCAATATCTGGGGCTGGGCCGATGCCGGTGAAAAAATTACTATAGGTTTTCGCGGCAGTTATCACACTATTGCCGATAAAAACGGCCGGTGGAAAATAGTATTGCCTGCCATGAAGGCGGGAGGGCCTTATGCTATGGAAATTAACGCGGGCAATTATATCGTACTAAATGATATTTTAATAGGGGATGTATGGTTTTGCTCGGGGCAGTCAAATATGGTTTTGCCCATGGAGCGGGTAAAGGAAAAATATCCCGATGAAATAGCATCGGCCAATTATCCACAGATCAGGAACTTCTTTGTCAAAACCGAATCGGATGTTACTAAAGTACATGAAGATGTGTTACCCGGCAAATGGGTAAAAGCCGACCCCGAAAATGTACTTAGTTTTGGTGCTGCCTCGTGGTTTTTCGCTAAAAAGCTTTACCTAAAATACCATGTACCCATTGGTATTATTAACTCAAGCGTAGGCGGTACGCCAGTACAGGCATGGGTAAGCGAAAATGGGTTGAAAAACAATGTTATATACAGCCATCGCGCGGCCCGGTTTCATGATGGCAGCTATATAGATAGTGTGATGAAAGTAAAGCCTGAGCCTGTTGACCCTGCAAATACCGAAATATATGATAAAGGCCTTAATGGTAGTGTAACCTGGTATGATCCGGCTTATGTTCCTGATAAGTGGCACCATTTCTGGTTGCCGGGGTATTGGGCCGATCAGGGAATTAAAAATTTAAATGGGGTAGTATGGTTTCGGAAAGAGTTCACATTGCCTGCAGGTGTTGAAAGCCAACCGGCCAAATTACTTTTCGGCAGGATGATTGACGCTGATCAAACTTATGTTAATGGCCATTTGGTAGGGAATATTACCTACCAATATCCACCCCGCATGTATAATGTGCCGGTTGGTTTGCTAAAGCCCGGCAAAAATATTATTGTAATCAGGCTAACAAATTTTTCGGGTAAGGGGGGCTTTGTACCCGATAAATCATACAACCTAAACATTGGCGGGCAGCTTATTGATCTCCGTGGCGATTGGTTATATCGTGTAGGTCAGGCGTTTTTGCCAAGGGATAAAAAAATGGTGGCAATTTTTTCTGCACAGAATGAACCAACCGGGCTTTACAATACCATGGTTGCGCCGGCAATTAATTACACCATAAAAGGCATACTTTGGTACCAGGGCGAAAGCAATGCAGACAAAGCCACCGAATATGGGCAATTGCTTACAGCATTGATTACCGATTGGCGCGAACGGTGGCAGCAGGGTAACTTGCCGTTTATATATGCCCAGCTGCCCAATTTTAATGAAGTACAATATTTACCAGCCGAAAGTAACTGGGCTATACTAAGGGAAGGCCAGCTTAAGGCCCTTTCGCAGCCCAATACCGCAATGGCTGTTACCATTGATGCCGGCGAATGGAATGACATTCACCCGCTTAATAAAAAAGATGTTGGCGAACGGCTGGCCATAGCGGCCGAAAACCTGGCTTATAAAGAAACAGCCATGGTAGCATCCGGGCCAATTTATCAATCGGCCCTTGTGCAGGGAAACCATATCCAGATCAGTTTTAAAAATGTGGGTGCCGGGCTTACGATACATGATGGCGACGAGCTGGAGCAGTTTGCAATAGCAGGCGCTAATAAAAAGTTTGTTTGGGCAAAAGCTAAAATTGAGGGAGATAAAGTAATTGTGTGGAGTGATGGAGTGATCAGTCCGCTTTATGTAAGATATGCATGGGCTGATAATCCGGAGGGGGCTAATCTCTATAATAAGGAAGGTTTACCTGCATCACCGTTTAGAACCGATAACCCATAATCAATATTTTAAACCGATATGAAAACAGTAAAAATAAAGATTGCTATTTTTCTGATCCTGCTCTCTATTGCAGCGGCTGTACATGCTCAAAATGCCCCGCCGGTTAATTTCACCGCCGAACAGGATCATCAGCAAATGATGAAACAGTTAGGCATTAAAACCTTGCGCCCTGGTCCCAATGGTGACGCAACTGCTCCTGATCATGCTAATTCTGATGAAGCGCTTGCAAACCCATATCCCGATTTACCTGATGCGCTTACCGGTAAAAACGGTAAAAAGGTAAGCAACGCCAAGATGTGGTGGAAACAACGGCGACCAGAGATAGTGGAAGATATGGAACGCGAAGTGTATGGCCGTATCCCGGCAAATGTGCCCAAAGTAATTTGGACGGTTAAAGTAACCGATAAAGAACGCGTAGGTTTTTACCCGGTAATAGCCAAACAGCTTATCGGGCACGTTGATAATACGGCATATCCACTGTTAAATGTTAATATTGATATGACGCTGGTATTACCTGCCAACGCCAAAGGGCCTGTACCTGTGTTGATGATGTTTGGCCGCAGTACTTTGCCCGCACCTGCCCAACCTAATCCGGCCGATCTGGAAAAAATAAATGAAGCCTTAAAAGAGCTGCTTACTAAAGAACATCCCGAACTAAAAACCATATTTGAACAGTACCCGGCTTATAAGCCAATTCCCGAGCAATCGCCCTTTGGGCCGGGCGGCTTTCCGGTGGTTAAAGGCGATCCGCCAACGGCTACACAACTGATAGCCAATGGCTGGGGATATGTGCTGATTGATCCTTCATCTATACAGGCCGACAATGCGGAGGGCCTCACCAAAGGAATAATTGGCCTGGTTAACAAGGGGCAACCCCGTAAACCCGAGGATTGGGGGGCTTTACGTGCCTGGTCCTGGGGAGCGGCAAGGGCACTGGATTACCTGGAAACCGAACCCGCGGTTGATGCAAAGCATGTAGGTATTGAGGGCGTATCAAGGTACGGTAAGGCAGCATTGGTAACGCTGGCCTTTGAACAACGTTTTGCTATGGGGCTCATTGGCTCATCGGGCGAGGGTGGTGCAAAGCTTCACCGGCGAAACTTTGGTGAGGCAGTAGAGAGCCTTACCGGTGGCGAGTATTACTGGATGGCCGGCAATTTTATGAAATACGGTGCATCTGATGCTACATCCGGTGCTAAAACGGCTAAGGATCTGCCTGTTGATGCACATGAACTTATTGCATTGTGCGCGCCCCGGCTTACTTTTATAAGCTATGGTATTCCTGAACAGGGCGACGCCAAGTGGCTTGATCAACAAGGTAGTTATATGGCTACGGTCGCTGCCGGCGCAGTTTTTAAATTAGTGGGGGCCCAGGACCTGGGCGTCACCAATGATTACAAAACGGAAAAAATGCCCCCGGTAAACACCGGCTTGCTGAACGGTGAACTGGCATGGCGACAACATGATGGTGGCCATACCGATGCACCCAACGTTAAATATTTTATAGCCTGGGCTAATAAGCTGATGCATTATGGCAAAGAAGGGGCACAACCCGCTAAATAATAAAAAACATTAACAGCATGAGATTAATAAAGTATTTACTGGTAGCAGTACTCTTGGCAAATAGCGTAATGGCACAGGCCCAAAATGGAGCGATGTGGAATAAGAAACAATGTGCTGTGGTATTGACTTATGATGATGCCATTGATGTGGACCTGGATAATGTTTTGCCCGCCCTGGATTCCTTAAACCTCAAGGGAACTTTTTACATCATTGGCTCATCACCGGTTGTTACCAGCAGGATAGCCGAATGGCGAAAAGCGGCTGCCCACGGTCATGAACTTGGAAATCACTCCCTTTTTCATCCCTGCGATGGTGGTTTACCCGGCCGTGGTTTTGTTACTGCCGAAAATGACCTGAGCAAATATACCGTTGCACGTGCCGTAAAAGAGATCAGGACCAATAATGTGCTGCTACAAGCCATCGATGGTAAAACCAACCGGACCTTCGCCTTTCCCTGCGGGGATTTGCAGATAGGCGGCAAGTATTTTTACGACGGGTTAAAACATGATTTTGTTGGCGCACGGGGCGTAAACCCGGGATTTGAAAGCATAGGCGCAACCGATCTCGATAATATTAAATGTTTTATGATCAACGGTCAGTCGGCCGCATATATGATCGGGCTTGTTGAAAAGGCTTTACAATCACATACCCTGCTGGTTTTTTTATTCCATGGTGTAGGAGGTGGGCATAATATCAATGTAGGCCTTAACGAGCATAGCAAATTACTGCATTACCTCAAAAAAAATGACAAGGCTATTTGGGTGGCCCCCATGGTTGAGGTAGCAGAATATATCCGGAAAAACCAGGAGTTCGCGGCAAAAAAATGATCATGTTATTCATCGGCTGATAAATTCATTCATGAGCTTAAAAACCGGAGGGCCAGGCGGCAAATAATTGATTTTGAATTACTGAAAATAAATAAAGGTTTATATATTTGCAATCGATTGCGTAAAATGCAATTCTTTATAAACCATACAGATGGGACATGTTTTAATCATGTTTCATTTGTGAACACCAATATATCATTTTATCTTTTTTATAAGCTGTTTTAAAAAGTTTATAAAGCTGAATTAATAACATCATGACCAAATATTCATTGAAAAATAGGTGTTTACTGGTGCTGCTTTTATTAGCGGTTATAAACCAAGCCCATGCGGATAATGGATATAAGCTATGGCTTGAATATAGCAGGATAACCGCCCCGCAACAGGCAGCTGTTTATAAGCAACAATTGGCATATTTTATCTTTCCGGCAGCGTCATATCAGCTTAAGGCCGCTAAGACGGAGCTGTTGACCGGGCTGGATGGGATGCTTTCCCTCACTCCCCGCGATACTAAGGCCATAATAAGCGGGCAAACAATTATTGTTGGCACCCCACGAACTTTAAAATCTTTATCAATAGTTATTCCCGATAGTATTGGCGGCGAGGGATATCTCATAAAAACAACCCTTATTAACCAACAGAAATGCACCATTATTACTGCCAATACCGATGTGGGCGTTTTGTACGGTGTTTTTAATTTTTTAAAGTTGATTCAAACCCATCAGCCCATCAACAGGCTGGATATTTCAGATCATCCACACATTATGTACCGGGTGTTGGATCATTGGGATAACTTAAACCGTAGCGTTGAACGGGGATATGCAGGTTCATCCATCTGGAACTGGCATAAGCTGCCTGGCGTTGTTGATCAGCGTTATATTGATTACGCGCGTGCCAACGCTTCGGTTGGTATCAATGGCTCGGTTATCAACAACGTAAATGCAGATGCGCTGATCCTTTCACCCCAATATTTAATAAAAATCCAGGCACTGGCCAATGTTTTCAGGGTGTATGGTATTAAAATATACCTGTCGGTAAAATTCAGTAGTCCGGTTGATTTTGGCGGACTAAAAACAGCCGATCCGCTTGATGCCGCTGTAAAAAAATGGTGGGCCGACAAGGCTGATGAAATTTATCGTTACATCCCTGATTTTGGCGGTTTTTTGGTGAAAGCTAATTCTGAGGGGCAACCGGGCCCGCAAACTTATGGCCGCACCCATGCAGATGGAGCCAATATGCTGGCCGATGTTTTAGCACCGCATCATGGCATAGTGATGTGGCGAGCCTTTGTATACGATAATAATGTACCCGACGACCGGTCAAAGCAGGCCTATAATGAATTTAAACCTTTTGATGGCAAGTTTAAGGATAATGTGATTATCCAGGTTAAAAACGGGCCGATCGATTTTCAGCCTAGGGAGCCGTTCCATCCTTTATTTGGCGCGATGCCCAATACCCCGTTAATGATGGAGTTTCAACTAACCCAGGAGTACCTTGGCTTTTCAACGCACCTGGTTTATGAGGCACCTTTATTTGCCGAATGCCTGCAAGCTGATACTTACAAACAGGGTAAAGGGTCAACTGTATCCCGTGTGTTACAAGGGGATTTTAATAAGAAACTGATAACCGGTATGGCCGGGGTAGCTAATATTGGCAGCGATTTAAACTGGTGCGGGCACCCCTTTGCACAGGCCAACTGGTACGCTTTTGGCCGTATGGCCTGGAACCCGGATCAATCATCTGTTGCCATTGCAGACGACTGGCTAAAAATGACGTTTACCAATGATGCAGGCTTTGTATCGCCGGTAAAAAGGTTAATGCTGCAATCAAGGGAAAATACCGTTAACTATATGACGCCGCTCGGCTTGCATCATATTATGGGTGTATCCACCCACTACGGCCCAGGGCCATGGGTTGACAATGCCGGTCGCCCGGATTGGAACGCCACCTATTACCACAAGGCCGATTCGGCCGGGATTGGCTTTAACCGTACAAGTACAGGCAGCAATGCTTTATCGCAATATGCGCCGGAGGTTAAGGCCAATTGGGAAAGCCTGCAAACCTGCCCGGACGAATACCTGTTATGGTTTCATCACCTAAACTGGACGTATAAAATGCGCTCGGGAAAGTCGTTATGGGATGAAATTGTTCACCACTATTATATGGGAGCCGATTCGGTTAAACAAATGACTTTAACCTGGAATAAAATGCAAGGAAAGGTAGATGCAGAACAGTTTACCGAGGTACAACAATTGATGCAAACGCAGCTTGCCGAGGCCACCACATGGCGGGATGCCTGTGTTTTATATTTTCAAACTTTTTCGAAAATGCCTATTGAGGCTAGTTATGCAAAACCCGAACATCCGCTCCCTTACTATAAAGGCATGAAATTTTACTATGTGCCCGGCATAGGAGGCAATAACTACATGACTAATTAATAATCACCATAAACCAAACGCCAATGAGCAAGCCATTTACAACAGCAAAATTATTACTTACACTTCTTATACCCGCAGGCATGTTGGGTGCATGTAACTCAACTGCTAAAAAAACAGCCGATGCTGACAGCAGTAAAACAGACACTGGTAAAAAAGTAAAATTTCTTTCGCAACCACTGATCAGCTCTATCTATACTGCTGATCCATCTGCCCACGTGTTTAACGGTAAAATTTATATCTACCCCTCACATGATATCAATGCCGGCATCCCCGAAAATGATAACGGCGATCATTTTGCTATGAAAGACTATCATATTCTTTCGATGGATAGCATTGGCGGTAAGGTTACTGATAATGGCGTTGCCCTGGATATAAAAGATATTCCCTGGGCCGGCCGGCAGCTTTGGGCGCCCGATATTGCTTTTAAAGATGGTACCTATTACCTCTATTTCCCGGTAAAAGATAAAAAAGATGTTTTCCATATTGGTGTGGCTACATCGGCCAGCCCTGTTGGTCCGTTTAAGGCCGAACCGGAACCCATTGCAGGAAGTTTTAGTATTGACCCGGCTGTTTTTACAGATAATGACGGCAAAACCTATATGTATTTTGGCGGCATTTGGGGCGGACAGCTTCAGCGCTGGACAACCGGAAAATACGAAGCTGATGGTTCAAAAACCGATTCGAAGCAGGAGGATGCACCGGCAATAAGCTGCAAAGTGGCCTTGCTTAAACCCGATATGAAGAACTTCGATGGGGCGGTAAAAGATGTTGTTATTTTAGATAGCCTGGGTAAACCTTTATTAACCAAAGATCATGATCGTCGTTTTTTTGAAGGTTCATGGATGCATAAGTTTAACGGTAAATATTACTTCACTTATTCAACCGGTGATACCCATTTACTTTGCTACGCGATAGGGGATAGTCCCGTTGGTCCGTTTACTTATAAAGGTGTATTTTTGAAGCCGGTACAAGGGTGGACAACTCATCACTCTATTGTTGAAATAAAAGGCAAATGGTACATGTTTTACCATGACACCCAGCTATCGGGCAAAACCCATTTGCGTAATGTAAAAGTAACCGAGCTGCAACATAATGCGGATGGCTCTATTAAACTGATTGATCCCTTTTTGTAACCTCATCCCTATGAAAACACTCAAATTTATAACAACGAGTTTGCTGTTATGTGCTATTCTGTGTACACATGGCTTTGCGCAGCAGGCAAAACTGGTTACCATACCCAACTCGGAGCACCGTTTAATGCACTCCAAATTGGCTGGTAATGATTATGATATTTATATCCATTACCCGGCGGGTTATGATACCGCGAAAAAGAAATTCCCGGTGCTGTATGTTGTTGACGGCGACAATGATTTTTCGCCCTCGCTGGAGTATTTGGGGCTGTTAATGGCCGAATATCATATTCCCGAACCTATATTGGTAGCCATTGGCGACGGTGGGTTGATTGGCTCTCCCGGCAATAAACGTAACCGTGATTTTACGCCAACCGCATCATCTGCAACGCCGGAAAGTGGGGGAGCTCCCGTATTTTTAGCCTTTATTGAAAAGGAATTGATTCCGGTTATTGACGCGGATTTAAAAGCAGATCCTTCAAACCGTACGCTTTATGGCTACTCCATGGGCGGGTTGTTTGCAACTTATGCCTTGTTTGAGCAGCCTACGCTGTTTAAAAATATCCTTATAGGTAGTCCGGCTTTGGGTTATGCTAATGGGGGAATCTTTGATGTTGAAAAAAAGTATTTCGCCAAACATAAAAGTTTGCCTGTAAATGTTTTTATTGAAGTGGGTGCATTGGAAACTCCAGGACAGGTAGTACCCAATAAAAAATTGGTTACATTACTGGACGAGCGGCATTATGAAAACCTTGTTTTTAAGCATATCATCATAGATGATGTTACACATTTATCTGGCAAACCGGTTACTATGCTTAAGGCATTGCAATGGGCATACGCACCTAAGTGATTAATAATAGCATAGTGTTAAAGAAAGTGAAAAATGCTGTAAACCGATGGTTTATGGCATTTTTTTATACTTCTAATGAAGCACATATCCATGCGTCATTGTAGTTGTAAATCCGGTGGCCTTTGAAGGAGAAAATGACGTAACAAAAAAGGCTGTCATCCTGAGCCTGTCGAAGGATAGCGGGCAAAGGCCACTCCGCGCGAGTCTTCGACAGGCTCAGACTGACAGGCCCACACGCCTCAAAATCCCATACGTCATGGGTAGGTACGAAGCAACCCCCGCCTTGTAGAGAAGCTTTGCAAATCCGATCTGCATAGTTTGGGATTGCTTCGTGCCTTGCAATGAGGGGCGATTTATTTATTTTTAAACAGCCTCTGATGAACCGGGTTCGCTACAGCTCAAACTTTACTAATTTCTGCGGATCAAAAAAATGATTTAATGGGCCGTGCCCTTGCCCGGTTTTCACATCCCTGCCATGCTCAATAGCCTGTTGGATGTAGGCTTTGCTTTTAGATATCGACGTAATGAGATCATTTCCCAATGCCACGTATGATGCTATGGCCGATGAAAGGCTGCAACCTGTTCCATGTGTATTGATGGTATCAATTGCTGAGGTTCTGAAAATATGTTGCTCACCCGTTTTATCCAGGTAAACATCACAAAGATCAGGGCCTTTTAAATGGCCGCCCTTAACCAGCACCGCGTTACACCCATATTGCATTATTCTTTGTGCTGCTTTCTTCATATCATCAATGGTACTGATCTCCATTTGTGCCAGTATTGCCGCTTCATCCAGGTTGGGCGTTACGAGTTTTGCAATCGGGAAAAGTTCTTTTTTTAACGTGGTTACGGTATCGCTTTCTATTAAATGCTGACCGCTTGTAGCCACCATAACAGGGTCGAAAATAATGGGAATATCTAAATAATTCTTTAATACGGAGGCAATGGCAATGGCCAGATCTGTGCTGTGCACCATGCCTATTTTAACGGCTAATGGTTTTAAATCATCCATTACTGCTTTGATTTGTGCTTTTACTACTTCAACCGGAATAGGGTGTATTCCACTTACTCCTAATGTGTTTTGAATAGTAACGGCAGTAATGGCTGTAGCGCCAAAGCAGCCTAATGCACTTATGGTTTTCAGATCGGCCTGTATGCCTGCTCCGCCGCCACTGTCAGATCCGGCAATGCTTAGCACTACCGGGTACTTGTATTTACTCATATAAGCTAATGAATTAATTAAATGATGCCGTTTTTTAAACTGTACATTTCGCCGGTGTAAAAGGGCTTTACTATCTGTATGGCTATTTTACTGCGCTGACCGGTTTGGCAGCAGAAGACCAGTTTTTTGTTTTTTGGTAATGATTCAATATGCTCCTTCAGTTCATATAAAGGGATGTTGATACCGCCTATATTATAGTCTTCAAACTCATAACTTTCACGTACATCGATAAGGTATATTTCATCCGGAAATTCTATTAGCTGTGCATTAAGTTCATCCATGGTAATTTCGTAATCAGCGGGTAGGACAGGGGGATCAACGGTTACCGGTGGGGCTTTAACGCTTTGTTTTTGCTGTTTGGCGATTTTAAAAACATTGGTAGTGTTGTTGAGTGCATTTATGGTCATTAATTTACCGGATAAAGTTTCTCCGATGTTACAAATGATTTTGATAGCCTCGTTAGCCATATAAGTGCCAATGATGCCAGGTAATACACCCAATACCCCGATCTCCGCACAATTCGGAACTTCATCCGCTGGCGGTGGTTCGGGAAAAATATCTCTGTAATTTGGTCCATCATTATAATTGAATACCGAAACATGACCTTCAAACTTAAATATGGAACCGAAGATCAGCACTTTATTTAAAGCCAGGCAAGTATCATTAACCAGGTAACGTGTTTCAAAATTATCCGATCCATCAATCACCAGGTCATACCCCTCACAAATACTTTCTGCATTCACCAAAGTAAACCGCTCATTAAAAGCGGTTATATTAATATGTGGATTAAGCATCTCCAGCTTTTGTTTAGCGGTGATAGCTTTTGGTTTACCTACGTCGGCAGTTGAATATAATATTTGCCGTTGCAGGTTGGTTAGGTCAACCATATCATCATCCACAATCCCAATCCCACCCACACCAACTGCAGCCAGGTATTGTAATACAGGGCATCCCAGGCCACCTGCACCAATCATCAACACCCTTGCGCTCTTGAGTTTTTCTTGTCCGGGTAAACCAATTTCGGGGAGTATGATCTGCCTGCTGTACCGTTTTAATTCTTCTCCTGCTAACATTTTTTATAGGGCTAAGCTGTTATCCCAATCTTTCCAAACCGGCTCATATCCCTGTTCGGTTATCATCCGGGCAATTTGTTGCGGACTGCGTTCATCACTGATCTCAAACTGTTCCAATGATTCCGGCTCAACTGCATAACCTCCGGGATTGGTTTTAGATCCCGCACTGATAGCGGTAATACCTAATCGGATGATGTTGTTCCTGAAGTTTGGAGATTCGCGGGTAGAGATAGATAGCTCCACCTCCTCATTAAATATGCGGTAAGCGCATATCAGTTGCACCAGTTCCCTATCATTCATTTCCACTTTAGGTTCCAGGCCACCGCTAAATGGTCGTAGCCTGGGGAAGGAAAGACTGTATTTGCTTTGCCAGTACTTTTTCTCGAGGTAATTTAAATGCAAAGCCGTAAAAAACGAATCGGTGCGCCAATCTTCTAACCCAATCAATACGCCTAAACCCATTTTATGGACGCCAGCCTGCCCCAGCCGGTCAGGAGTTTCAAGCCGGTATTCAAAATTTGATTTTTTCCCTTTAGGGTGATGCTTTTTATAGTCTTCCTGGTGATAGGTTTCCTGGTAAACAAGAACGGTATTTAAGCCGTAAGGCGTTAGTTGCTGATAATCTTCCAGATCAAGCGGTTGCACTTCCATTGATATATGCGCAAAATGCGGGTGGATGAGGTAGAGCACTTTTTTAAAGTAATCTACATGGACGGTTTGGTTGGCCTCGCCGGTAACCAGCAATATATGCTCATAGCCCATAGCCTTGATAGCAGCAACCTCCTGCATAATCTCCATTGGCGAAAGTGTTTTACGCTTTACCTTATTATCAAAACTGAAACCACAATAGGTACAAATATTATTACACTCATTGGAGAGGTAAAGGGGAACATACATTTGTATTACTTTACCAAAACGTTTTAAAGTGAGCTGCTGACTGATAAGGGCCATTTGTTCCAGGTAAGGCGCTGCTGCAGGCGAGATAAGGGCCTTGAAATCCTCCAATGACCGTTTTTTGGCCGATAAAGCCGTTTCTACATCCTGGCTTGTTTTGGCATAGATGCTGGCTTTGGTTTCGTCCCAATCAAATGATTTGAAAATATCTGTGAAGTTATTCATCTAAAAAAGAGGTTAAGGGACTGCTTGCTACAGCGTGCATTACAGGTAAGGCCAGTTTGGCTTCATAGGCTATTCGCCCGGCTTCCACAGCCATTTTAAATGCTTTGGCCATTTGCACAGGGTTACCGGCAACCGCTATTGCGGTATTCACTAACACGGCATCGGCGCCTATTTCCATTGCCCAGGCCGCATCTGATGGCGAACCTATCCCGGCGTCCACAATTACGGGCACATTACTTTGGCTAATGATGATCTCTAAAAAATCAATGGTTTTGAGCCCTTTGTTGCTGCCGATGGGCGAACCTAAGGGCATCACTGCCGAAGTGCCGGCGTCTTCCAGTCTTTTGCATAATACCGGGTCGGCATGGATGTAAGGCAAAACTATAAATCCCATTTTCGCCAATTCTTCGGTGGCTTTTAAAGTTTCGATGGGGTCTGGCATTAAATATTTTGGATCGGGGTGGATCTCCAGTTTAATCCAGTTGGTTTCCAGTGCTTCACGCGCAAGTTGAGCCGCAAAAACAGCTTCTTTCGCGTTTCTGACTCCTGATGTATTGGGCAGTAAATTAATATGCGGATATTTCAGATGCGTTAACAAATCGTCCTGATCGTTGCTTTTGAAATCCACGCGTTTTAGGGCAACCGTTACCAGTTCTGAGCCGGAAGCAAGTAAGGCTTGTTCCATTAATACGGAAGAACTAAACTTGCCCGTTCCGGTGAACAGGCGCGAGTTAAATGTTTTATCGGCTATTTTTAACATGGTTTTTTATCTACAGTTTTAGGTCACCTGGTTTAACAACGTGGTATTTAATTGCTGATAAATTTGTTTTACAGCTTGTTGCTGATTATCGGCAAAAGTGATAGCTCCCGATATGGCAACACCATAAAGCCCGGCCTGCATAATAGTGCTTACATCTTCGGCTAAAATTCCGCCTATGGCAATTACAGGGATCCGGATACCTGCATCCTGCATTTGCTGCATAATGACATGGTAACCCTGCAGGCCTAAAATGGGACTTAAGTTTTGTTTGGTAGTAGTAAACCGGTATGGCCCAAGCCCAATATAATCAGCGCCTTCGGCAACTCTTTGTTTGATATGCTGAAATGTATTGGCGGTTCCGCCGATAATTATTTTTTCGCCCACGATATCCCTGGCCTGGCTAACCGGCATATCCTGTAAGCCCAGGTGTACACCATAAGCGCCGGCCTTTAGCGCAATTTCGGGGTAATCATTAACTATCAGTTTAGCACCATATTGATTGCATAATCTGTTGGCTTCTATCGCGTATTCCAGGATCACATCGGCAGGCTGGTTTTTAACTCTTAGCTGTACCCATTTGCATCCGGCCTCCAGCGCCTGTTTAATGGCTGTAAGGTGCGATCCGTTTTTGGGTTGTTGTGATATATAATGTAATTTATCAATCATTGTAATTTATTAAAACAGGTAGTTTTTATTTAATTCCAGGAAACGGGTTAATGATTTTTCCGGTTCATTCCATATTGTTCCTAATACGGCAGCACCATCAAAATTCATGGCTCTGATTTTTAGCAGGTTTGATTTTTCAACCCCGCCTAAAGCAATTACCCGTGGATTAGTATTAGCCTTGTTAAGCTTAAAATCCGCGGGTAACCTGCTTTGGTAGCCGGGCTTTGATAAACTGTTAAATACCGGTCCGTAAAAAACATAATCAAACCCTGTTAATGAAGGCAGTAAAGTAGTATCATGGATAGAAGTGCTAAGCTTATAACCCTGATCTGTCTGTACCTGTATCTTTTGTCCGCTGGTTTCCTTCCGGGTTTGTTCTGTATAATGCAGCCTTGTAATTCCGTAATCTGGTGCAATTTCATGAAACTGGTGTAGCGAGATGCGGTCATAAAAAAGCGGTGCTATCCCATTCATCAAATCCCTTACAGTTTTGACATCGCTATCGGGTTTCCTGATATGCAAGTATTTTAAACCCGATTGAAACAGTTGATTGATGATCATACTTTCATCAGCAACAGCAACCGGGTTTGAAATTACAATCAGCTCCATATTTTACAGATAAATTTCGCTTCCTTTTTGTAAAAACTCTTTCGACTTTTCTTCCATCCCTTTTGACAAAACATCGCCATCATCCAGGCCGTTCTCTTTAGCATAGTCGCGCACATCCTGTGTAATTTTCATCGAACAGAAATTCGGACCGCACATGGAGCAGAAATGAGCGATTTTGGCGCCATCGGCAGGCAGGGTTTCATCATGAAATTCCTTTGCCGTATCGGGATCAAGAGACAGGTTGAACTGATCCTCCCACCGGAACTCGAACCGCGCCTTGCTTAAAGCATTATCCCTGTATTGTGCCCCTGGATGTCCTTTGGCCAGGTCGGCAGCATGAGCGGCGATCTTATACGTAATTACTCCATCCTTTACATCTTTTTTATTTGGAAGGCCCAGGTGTTCTTTAGGGGTAACATAACAAAGCATAGCCGTACCAAACCAGCCAATCATGGCCGCGCCAATGGCCGAAGTAATATGATCATAACCCGGTGCAATATCGGTAGTAAGCGGCCCTAAGGTGTAGAATGGCGCTTCGCCACAATGCACCAGTTGCTTATCCATATTTTCTTTGATCATGTGCATAGGAATGTGCCCCGGACCTTCTATAATGGTTTGCACATCATGTTTCCAAGCTATTTTGGTTAGTTCACCTAAAGTTTCCAATTCACCAAATTGCGCTGCATCGTTAGCATCAGCAATACAGCCCGGTCTTAATCCATCGCCTAATGAAAAGGATACGTCATAAGCTTTCATGATCTCGCAGATCTCCTCAAAATGGGTATACAAAAAGTTTTCCTTATGATGGGCAAGACACCATTTAGCCATGATAGAGCCACCGCGCGATACGATGCCCGTAATGCGTTTGGCTGTAAGAGGTACGTAGCGCAACAATACACCTGCATGAATGGTAAAATAATCTACACCTTGCTCGGCCTGTTCAATTAGGGTATCCCTGAACAATTCCCAGGTAAGGTCTTCTGCTTTTCCGTTTACTTTTTCCAATGCCTGGTAAATGGGCACTGTACCAATTGGTACGGGCGAATTACGGATGATCCACTCCCGGGTTTCATGAATGTTTTTCCCTGTTGACAGGTCCATAATGGTATCTGCGCCCCAGCGGCAGGCCCATACCGCTTTTTCTACTTCTTCTTCAATGCTGGAGGTAACAGCGGAGTTACCGATGTTGGCATTTATCTTCACCAGGAAATTTCGGCCAATGATCATCGGTTCAATCTCGGGATGGTTAATATTTGATGGAATAACAGCTCGCCCCGCCGCTACCTCCTGCCGTACAAACTCTGGCGTGATGTAACCTTTGGGTGTATTGGCGCCAAAGCTTTGACCCTGATGCTGGTGAGCCATTACTTCATACTGGCCATTTAACTGCTCCTTTAAAAGGTCAATCCGCTGGTTTTCCCTGATGGCGATATATTCCATTTCGGGCGTAATGATCCCTTTTTTGGCATAATGCATTTGCGATACATTCATTCCCGGTTTAGCACGATAGGGCTTGCTGATGTGTCCAAACCTTAAGGCGTCCAGGTTTTTATCATTGGCGCGCTGGTTTCCGTAATCTGAGGAAATGTGTTCCAGTTGCTCTACATCGCCGCGGTTTATAATCCATTGCTCGCGCAGCCGTGGCAAACCAAGCTTCACATCTATTTGGATGTTGGGGTCGGTGTAGGGGCCGCTGGTGTCATAAATGGTAACGGGCGCGTTAGGCTCGGTTTCGCCAAAGCGGCCATGCAATTTGGTTTCGCTCAGGCTTACTTCGCGCATAGCTACCTCAATGTTATGAAGCTGCCCTTTTACAAACACTTTACGTGATGACGGGAACGGCGTACGGCTGATCACTTGTTCTCCTGGAATTTTTTCAGTTTTCATATATGGTTTTTGATGTTTTATCCGCCCTGGGTTGCTTTGATGATGGTGACATGATCACCGGGCTGCAATAGGTGGGTTCCCCAGTTACTTTTAGCAATAATTTCCTGGTTCACAGCAATGGCGATGCCCGTAACAGGCTGCAGCGAAACAGTGTTAAACATTTGCTGCAAAGTGCAACTTGCAGATACGGAATAGTTTTGTTGATTTACGGTGATGTCCATTCTGTTTAATTATAAACGATAGGAATGGACCCATGGGAGGATTGGTAAACAACAACAAGGTTGTTCTACTTTTCCCTTCGGCAGTACTAACTGCATCAGGTTCAAAGGGTATTTCTCAGCACAAGGCACCCCTAAAGTTCTTTGCTAAGTAAGTAAATAATTATCAGATATTAAAACAATGATTTTTAATATGTGTGAAAGGCTGTCGAAAAATAAAAAAAGGTCGTCATTGCGAGGTATGAAGCAATCCCGAACTCTGCAGATCCGATTTGCAAAGCTACTCTGTAAAGGCGGGGATTGCTTCGTACCTCGCAATGACGCGTGGGTATGTGCTTCATTGGAAGTCTAAATATTTAATAAATCATTTTTGGACAGCCTGTGAAATAATAAGAGAAACCTAAAATTTTTGAACATTGGACTTTATAAGAAACATGAGAAAGGTTTATGACAAAACTTTGTTCCCTTATACTTTTTCTCACTTTATATTTGCCATGGCCATTATTTGCCTCATTTAGTTTCACGGTAAAATATGTTACAACAGCAACAACTCATTCCGGCGTCAAGCCTGGAGTTTTTAAAAACATTAAAACAAAATAACAACCGGGAGTGGTTTAATACGCATAAAGAGGAATTTGCCGAACAGCAATTGTTTATAGCGGATTTTGCCGATCTGTTGTTGGCTGAGCTGAATGCTCATGATGTGATAGAGACTCCATCGGGCAAAAAAAGTCTTTTCCGTATCTACCGCGATTCGCGTTTCTCCCTCGATAAAACACCTTACAAAACCCATTGGAGCGGGCATTTTACCAGGGCTACCAGCAGGCGCAGGGGCGGTTATTATTTCCACATCGAATCGGGTAACAGCTTTGTTGCAGGTGGTTTCAGGAATCCAAATCCGCAGGATCTGAAACGCATCCGCGACGATATAAGTTTTGACGACAAGCCATTGCGGGAGATCTTAAATAGCGAATCATTCCTGGCTACATTTGGATATTTACATGGCGAAAAGTTAAAAACCGCCCCTAAAGGTTTTAATATCAATGATAAGGCGATAGACCTGTTATGTTACAAACAGTTCATCCTGATCAGGAGATTTTCGGATGAGGAGGTGCTATCCTCATCTTTTTTAAAGGAAGTTGGCGAAACGTTAAGGAACATGCGCCCATTTTTTGATTACATGAGTGACGTTTTAACGGCCGATGTGAACGGAGAGGCCCAGTATTAACCCCATCATTTTATTTTTCCATAGCGATTTGCGGAGTGTAGCCTGCCCTGAATGCATTGATGGTTGATTTTGGCGTAAGTAACGTTACTGCCGGAGATGATGGCAGGGGCTGGCCTGTTTCATAACCATGCGGCGTCCACATAAAAATTTGGTTATGCATCAGTAAGTACGGCTTATTATCGAGTTGTATAAAGGTTCCGTCGGGGAGGTCTTTGCCTAAGGCTTCAAAGGTAACTTTGTTGCCTTGTTTATCAATCCGCTCAGCATGCAGTACATCGTCAATCTCCCGTATGGATGTTTTTTCGGTAAAGCCATATTCAGGGTTGCCTTCAATCCAGTATAATTTAAATCGTTTGTAGTCTTCCCGCCGGCATTCAGCGCAGGGGCGGTGGCCGGCGGCAAAAGCGGTAGCCTCATCTAAAAAGAACAATTCTGTATAAAGGTTGGGCGACATTACCTGCCTGTGCCAGCCCTTAAATTGCAACAGGCAGGTGATCCAGGCTTGTAATTTAAAGGGCCGCAGGATCTCTTTACCTTTGCCATGCAACTGGCCACGGTTGCCCATCCAGGCACCGCGTGCGCTGGTCCTGATGATATTCCCTTGCGGGTCGACCCGATTTTGAAGCATAATTTAAAGATAGGTTAAACTATTGGGCCGGCAAGGTGTTATCCCATAAAACGATGAGCAGCATTATAGGACATCAATTTTTAGTAGACTTTGGTATGGCCAAAGCAATATTGAATATACAAAGCGAAACTTCCCTAACCTTTACCATCACAGAACATGAGGGTAAACCGGTGAACAAAAGCGAAACTGTTGCTATCAAATTAACGGAACTGAGGCCGCAACTTTGGCTGTTGACATGGAAAGAAGTAAACGGAAATACCGTTACCCAAATACAGGACCATGAAAATGGTAAAGTTTATATGAACTGGACCCATCCGGGCGGCAAGTTTATCAATACAACTGCAAGCATCAGGCCGGTTTAAGCCTCATCAGCTTGATTGCTTTATAAAATCAAGCTGATGAGGAATGAAGTTCACATCAATCTTCCTGTAAATGTAACGCGGGTTTTATGTTCTGATTTACTCTGAACAGGTTACCCGGATCATATTTTGTTTTGATGGCAGCCAGTTTTTCATAGTTATCGCCGTAAGTTGCTTTAATCCTGTCGTCACCTTCCTCCATCATGAAGTTTACGTAGGCGCCGCCTGCAGAATAAGGATGTAACGCTTCCCAGTAATCCCTTGCCCATTTGGTAATTTTTTCATCATTGGCCGGGTCTGGATCTATGCCTGCAATTACCATTGCCCATGTAGCGCCCCGATAATTCCAGGCGGTATCTTTGTTGCTTATTCTGGAAGCCGCGCCATTAATGGGGTATAGGTGCATGGTTGAAAGTAAGGTAGGCAATTGGGTTCCATACTTTAAATGCTGAGCAATAGCCTCATCGCCTAAATCATTTACAAAATCGGCTTTCCAATACCAGCTTAATCCTGGTGGCATCAGTGCATCAAACATACTATTCAATGCAGGTACAGGCAAGGGGCCTACAAAATCAAGCGCCGGTTTTTTAAAATTGCGTATTGGCTCAAAAACCTTTTCGGCCTTTTCCATATCGCCGCTATAGCACCAAACTACGCCGCACATGTTTTTTTTGTGCAAATGTTCTGGGAATGGAGGGCCCGGAGGCACACACAAAAAGGCGAAGAACCCGTTAAGTTCATCGGGCGCATTTTTAATCAGGTCCTGGTACCATTTTAGCACCTCCTCAGTTTCACCTGGTTCCCACAGCATGGGGCCACCATAAACGGTACTTAAAGGGTGCAGCCTGAATACAAAAGAGGTTACTACACCAAAATTGCCGCCGCCACCTCTAAGGGCCCAAAAAAGGTCACCGTTGGTTGTCGCATTTGCCTTTACAAAGCTTCCATCGGCCAATACTACATTGGCTTCAAGTAAATTATCAATGGCAAGGGCATAATGCCGCGTTAAGTGCCCAAGGCCTCCACCTAAGGTTATGCCGCCAATGCCGGTGGTCGAAAAAATGCCACTCGGGGTAGCCAGGCCAAAAGCATGTGTTGCATGGTCAACATCGCCTAAGGTGCAGCCTGTTTCTACCCATGCCGTTTTTGCCGAGGGGTCAACATGAATGCCCTTCATTAATGATAAATCAATTACCAGGCCGTTGTCGCAAACACCCAGGCCGCCGCCATTGTGGCCGCCGCTTCGTACAGCTGTAAGTAATTCATTTTCACGCGCAAAATTTACGGCCGTAATTACATCGGCTACATCAACACATTTGGCTATCAATAAAGGGTGTTTGTCTATCATACCATTATACACTTTGCGTGCAGTATGATAATCGCTGTCATGTGGCTGAATCAGTTTCCCGCGCAGGGATTGCTTCAGTTGTATGATCTTGTCTTCAGATATCATAACTTTCTTTTTTAGTTGATAAAAAAATATTTAAATCGTTAATAGTTTTAACATGAAAATTGGGTTGGGCTCATAATGGTACCCATAGTCCCGGCAAAAATTATCTCTTATTAATTAGTGACCTATAATGTTCCTTTATAGCCGTATACGGGCCATATTTACGCTGATCTTTCGAAAATAGATCATCGGCATATGGGCCAAACGGATAGTCATAAGGTTTGGCAACGAGATTTGGCCAGTCTGTACTTATATTTTTAAAAGGATGAAATTGTGAATTAACAAAAGCCGCTACATCCCAGGCTTCTTCATTGGTAAGCTGCCTGTTCTTATAATTAACCCCAAAAGGCATGTTGTTTTTTACAAAACCGGCAAATTTTGAAATGCCATATATACTGGCGCCTATATTATAGCTATGCGCACCCCAAAGCGGTGGATAAGTATATGATACCCCTGTTGCATTTAAAACTCCTGTTCCATTTTTGCCATGGCAGGTTTGGCATTTGGATATGTATACTATCCGTCCGCCCGCTGTATCCGCCGCCCTGTTTAAAAAGGGCAACTCTTCAATCCCTGATCCGCCGGGCTTTGTACCTTTTTTTACATTTTTCCCAATCCATTTAAGATAAGCCATAAAGGCTTTCATTTCCCGGCCATTGCTGTCGATCTTTTTGCCATTCAGGCTTCGTTCAAAACAATCCTGAACTTTTTTTACCATTGTTTCAACAGTACCGCTCCTGTCCTTAAATTTAGGATAGTCTGCTGCCGCTATTGAAAAATTGTTTCCGAAAAGTTTTGTTCCTGCATTAAGATGGCAGTTCTGGCAATTCAATCCGTTACTTTTATGGGCAATTATACCTTTTGGGCCAAAGTAATAAGCGGTGTTTGTAATAAGCAAACGGCCATATTTTATCAGTTCGGCATTTTTAGCGTTTGTTAGTTCGGTGGTATCAGGAATAATCCATTGCGGATTGGCCAATCCAGCAGTTACAGCGGAAGGTGCGCTGTTGTTTACGGTATTATTTTTACCATTTGGCGAACATGCAACAATCACGTTCACCAAGGCTAATGCAATAGTGGCAAATATGCTATTTGAATTATAATGCATAGCTCATTTCACCTGTTAATATTAAATGATTTAAACACAGGGAGATTTGGCAAGCCGGAGGTTTTAAAGAATAAGCTCTTATTTTCCCTTAACAAGCTTCCGGCTTTGTTAATTTGCAGTACGGCTTAACTGGCAAAGCAATAAGAACAGCCATGTTCCTGGGCGCGGCCCACTGCCCAAATGCCCGATGGTACCGGTTGTACTCCTGGTAATAAACCCGCCAGCCATTCCTTCTTAACAGCAGCGGCGTCTTGTTTGGTATTCTCGGCTACAACTGCGCTAAACACGGTTAAAGCCATATCGCAGGCACAAAACATTACGCCACTGGCTTGCAATTCATCTATCCCGATTTTTACCTCACCAATGCCTGGTGCCTTAAAGGTGCCAGGTTTTGGTTGCCAAAAGGGGTTCTGGGTTGCAGGAGTTTTGGAAGCCTCATCATTGATCTTAAACATTTCGCCAAATTTGTATTTTTCCCAAAGCGGATTTCCCATTGCATAAGGGATCGCATTGTGACGCAGGATCACTACCACTCCGCAATCTTTTTCGGGCGAGCCTGTTGCCGCGTTTGTAAGCAGGAACACCTTGGGCCATGCAAACGGAAATATTTCATGCGGTTGCGTTACATCAAATACCATTCTGTGTTTTCCTTTTACCTTGTTGAACCAGGCATCGGCATCAGAAACATCAGGTAGCGAAATATCCGCAGCTGCTGATTGTAGCGGAGAGGAGATGATACTTGCACCTAATACCGCGGCGCCGGTTGCAAATTGTTTTAAAAAAGTTCGGCGTTGACTTAACTGGGGTTGATTGTCTTTTTTCATCGCGATAAAATTTAATGTGATAAAATATCTGAGTATAAAAATCTTCTTAAATCCTTAATCAAAAATTTACTTAGAGTTTCGGCTTGAAAAAAAATGCTTGTATAAAGTTATATATAACAAACTGATTTTAAAATCTTTAAAAAAAATAAGATTTTATATAATTGGAAAATATACCCCTTGCCTGAGTGTAATATCGTAAAGGATTTTGGACTATTCCAATAAGAACGTTTTACAAAATTCCCAGCTGTAAATGGACCTTGTGTTTTTTTTTGTAGCAAAGGATTGTAGCATCTTTTTTACCTCATTTTACCCAAGTTAACTATTTGTTAATATCAACCAAAGGATGAGTTACTTATCAAAAGGTACTTTTGGCGCTATAAAAAAAATGACCACAGGCTACTTTATGAAAATGATTTTAAACATTAAGCTTACTGATAATTACAACAAGAGGTTCAAAAATAACAGGGAAATAAATCCGTTCATGAGGGTTTGTTGTACCGCGTTACTGGCCATCATGGCGGGCTGCATTAGTAACACTGCGCTGGGCCAGGCTAACCATAGCAATCCCTGGGCACCCACTGAAATCGGCGTGATGCCACCCATTGCCAGCATGACAAAAGGCGTTTGGCTCAGGGGCGAACTGCACGTACACTCCAGGCACAGTACGGAATCATCTAACAATCCCATCGCGAAAATTATCGCTTTTTCTAAGTCGGTGGGCATGGATTATGTATGTATTACCGACCACGACAACCATGTGGATGGCGATGTAGCAAACCACACCTGGGCAGATCCCGAGTTTAAGTCAGACTCTGTTCTGCTTCTGTATGGCGCGGAATGGACAACTACCAGGGGCCACGGGAATGTATTCTCGGCCAAACCATATGATCATCAGCGGTTATACGATGTACGCGATCAGCGCGATGTGGTAGTTGGGGCTGTAAAAAAAGGGCTTGGCATTCATTTGTCGGCCAATCACCCGAGTGGTAAAGATCATTTTGGATACTCCTATGATATGGTAGAATCGATTGAAGTATGGAATTCTGCAGTTTGGCCCAAAAATGCCAATGCGATCATGATTTGGGATGATATGCTTTCATCGGGGCGCAAGCTAACCGGTAGAGGTGGAAGCGACGCGCATCATGGCGTTCCGGATTCGCCAGATAAGGCAACTAAAAACAGTTACCAGGCTAAGGCCAACTATGTAGGTACCCCCACAACATGGGTATTTGCTACAGCGCGGACATCGCAGGCGGTTGTTGATGCCCTTACGAACGGGCGGGTTGCCATTAGCGCAAATCCGTATGCGCCTCGCGTTGAATTTTATGCCGACCTTAATCAGGATGGTAAGATGGACATGATGATGGGCGACAATGCGAAGTCGACCGGTAAATCTGTTAAGTTCCGGGTTCAGCTCACAGGGAATACTTTACCAGCAGCAACTTATACAATCAACGTGATAAAGAACGGTAACAAGTTAGGTAGCTACCAGGCAACAGGTAAAATACCAATGATTGAGTTTAACGATACTCCTGTAACCATTGGCCGCACCTATTACCGTGTGGAGGTTGAGGGCCCACAAACGGACTATCCGCAGGTACCCCAATCAATGGCGCTGAGTGGGAACATGGTTGGATTATCGAATCCGATCTACTTCAATTTCGACCCGAATTTTTAATCGAGGCAGATAAAAAATATTTTTAAAACAGGTGTTGTATCATAGGCCGACAGAGCTGATGATACAACACCTGTTTTGTTATAATTAGCTTTTTCCTGTTCTTAAATTATGCCAGGCTCATTTGTTTTATGTGGGTAATGAAGTGTGCTCTTCGCCGCGTGGAAACTAAAAAGATTTCAAGGTTGAAAATGACTAATTCAAGATCAAGTTAGTCCATTTAAGGCATTTGTTGATTGATTGCAGGGCGTTGTTGGGGTACTTTTGACTCAACAAATCAAAACAATTTAAAAATAAAACAATGGACACTAACAAAATCGGAGCTACATCAGAAAATGGTACTGCTCAAGAAGTAAAAGTATTATACACAGGTAAAACACATACAACAGGTGGTCGTGACGGCGGTTCTTCCCGCAGTTCAGATGGCCATTTGGATATTAAACATTCAGTTCCGGGTTCTGAAGGTAGCGGCACCAATCCTGAGCAGCTGTTTGCCGCTGGCTGGTCGGCTTGTTTTATCGGCGCAATGAAAATTGCTGCTGGTAACTTGAAGGTTAGAATACCTCAGGATGTGGCCGTTGACGCCGAAATAGACCTGCTTTTAAATGATGGTGCATATTCTCTCGGGGCTCGCCTTAATGTAAGCTTGCCAGGTTTAGAACGCGAAGTTGCCCAGGCTTTGGCAGACGCAGCACACCAGACCTGTCCGTACTCTAAAGCTACCCGTGGCAATATCGATGTTGAAATCAACGTGATCTAAGCTAAACTTTTTTACAGAACTGTCCTGCCCATGTTTACCGGGCAGGACAGTTTTTTTTTATGTCAAAATATTTCCTGTTCAATACCCACTCCGTATCATTAAAGGGGGAGTTATAATCTGCCCGAGGACGCCAAACTGGCTTTAACCTATTTCTTCAGGATGCTATTGCCGTAGAGTTTAACATTGGTGCAATTCTTCCATAATACCAGTTTATCAATGCTGGTGTTTGAATGAATTACATTGTTAAAAAAGCTAATGTTTGACGTGCTTTCGGCGCTTAACAGGCTTGCAGCTGTTAACAGGAAACTGTTGTCATAAATGGCAATGTTTTTATGCACGGCGCCCTCATCTCTTTTGTTTTCGGGATGGATACTGATAACGGGTTCCCCTGAGCTGATAAATGTGTTTTTACGAATGGTCAAATCTCTTACCATACCAGATTCATACCAGCTGCTGGCATCATCTTCAACCAGGATACTGCTTGAATTAACGTTTTTAAAGGTGCAATTTTCAATAATAGCCTTTCTACGGGTGGTGACTAAAATCCCTCTTGTCGGGATGCTGGTTATTATTGTATTTTGAATTAATAGTTTAGGGGTCCAGGAAATGTTTTCAACTACATCCCCATTAGTAACAGCTGGGACTGATTTTTGAAGAGTTAACAATATAGTTTTATCATCTATTTTCTTTTGGGCAGTGATCAGGTTGTTACCAAATGGCAGCAAGCTTGCAGGATGTATAAAATCTACGCTATCTCCCGCTTTAAACGCGTCAAAGCCATAGGTTTGATCATGCATAAATCTTATTACGACTTGATAGGGCGAAGGTTTTTCTACAATTTTTAAAAATGTTCCGTGCACGTTGACGGCATCATCGTTAGCGGCAGACAAATAGCTGTGGTTAATTTTGATGGTACCACGGCAGCCCGAGAAATGTAATATATCTGCCCATGCAGCGCAGGTTCTCCCAGAATTTGGCGCGGGTTTTACCGTTAGGGAATCTATACTGATGTTATCACAATATTGACTCACCACGCCCATCCCATGCATAAAATAGATGTGCATGTTTTTCAGCGTTATGTTTTTGCTTCGCTGTAAAAAAATGCCTGCACAATCTCTTGTTACATCCCGGGTTTGATAGATCATGCCTTTTTTAAAGCCGGGATTATGTATAAAATATGCTTTCAATACACTATCATGCTGAGCAAATTTTACATTGCCCATGCTCAAATCCACCCTGGATACGTTACCTGTTTCAGGGTTAAATTCCTGCCAGTACCAGCCTGTTTTGTAGCGCCAGCCTTCACCTTCCCAGGTGAGCACACTATCCTGTATGGTGTATTTTGAATCCTGGTGAACTTTAAGATCAACATAATTTTGAGCTACAGCCATAACCTGCAACTCCGAAACGGTGGGGCGCTTATAATCAAAACTCATACCCTCCATGCTGATGTTCTGGCATCTGTCAACACAGGTTTCAATCATTTTACCTCTTAAAACAAACTGCGCGCCGCGGGCGGTTAACTTTATATATTTTGAATCAACAAAGTATAACGCAATTGCTTTTAAGGCCAAGGGGGTATCGTTAGTATTGGAAATATTAAAACGTGTTTTAAAAGCACTGTCGGGGTAAAAGTCATACCGGCCCGGCGCAAAATTGATAGAAACCGGTGACGCCTGATTGCCATGGGCCATCATCACCAGGGATTGATCCAGTTTTCCGGGTGCGACAATCATTAATTTATCGCCGGCTGCAAAAATCAGTTGATTGGCTTTCTTGAAGCTTTTCCAGGGGTACTTTACAGATGTACCGCTGTTTTGGTCATTGCCCTTATTGGGATCAATAAAATAGGTGGTTTTACCCGGCGAATGTCGGCGGTTGTTATAAGACGGATATAAGCCGCTAAGCTGTGCCTGAAGCTGGTTTGGAAAGCTTTCCAATAACAGCATTAATAACAAAAGACAAGTATATTTATTCCTGTTCATCGGCACAAACATGCAAAAACAATTTTATAGTTGAACATGCGCGGTCTCTCCATTTTGAATAATATAGGTGTGTTTATCTTTTCCTTTAAGGATGCTTATGGCCATTTTACCATTGGCTTGCCTGGAGATCTTTAAATCAAATACCGTCCCAAAGGAGTGGATATTATTTAAAGCCATATGCTGCCAGCCATTGGGCAACCTTGGGGTACAATTGAAACGGTTAAAGCCCGTTGGTCTTATCCCAAACAAACCTTCTGTAAATATTCTGCAGTATAAACCGCTTTCGGCCGATAGATGCCTTTGGTTACCTTCGGGGTAGGCTTCCACGGGGTAGGGTACATGCTCGCCCAATAGCCTGCGGCGCGAGTAGTAACGCAGAAAAGTTAATGCTTTTTCGGTTTCGCCGGCCTGCAGCACCCCGCGAAGGGCATATAAGGTAGAACGATCCCAGAAAGTATCCTGCCCTTCCTCGGTAGCCAGGCCGTCCGCCGTCCACAGCTGTGGCGAAAATAGGGCATCAATGGTGCCTTTGCTCCGGTCAAAAATTCCCATCGTTAATGGCATACATATCCAAGCCCGTAAAACGGTATTGGTTTCATAGTATTTGTAGGTATGGAAGCCATCAACAGTTGCTCCAAAATACTTTTCAATATTTATTTTAAGTTGCCCGGCCTCCCGGTTGTATTGATTAGTTAGCTTATCTGCCACATGAAGTTGTTTGCCAAGTAAAGCTGCAGAAATCAAGGCATCATAATACAGGCAATTTGTGGAGAGGTTAGCCTTACCTGCCGGAAAACGACCTTCCAGTTCATCCGCATCTGATGTTACTACGCCTTGTTGGTTGATATGCCTGCGGCTGTATTCCAGGCACCAGGTTATCAGTGGCCACAGCTTCCGGGCAGAGTCGGCGTTGCCATAGGTAAGCGCGTACCTTGATGCTCCATAGGAGATCATGGCCTGGTCGCCCCGGTCGCCGGCACCATTCCAGGTGGCATCACCTTCGGCAACTATGGAGCTGGGTATTGGCTTATATTGCGGATTCATGTAATGCGCAAACAACCGGTAACAATTCATGGCCGATAAATTACCTATGCTATCGCCAGAAAAAGCAAAATACGGACTGATGTATTCTGCCTGGTCATTTGCCCAGATAGCGGCGTAATATGACAAGCCTCCCGGGCCATGCATGTACCCATTCTTTGTCTTAAAGATGCTTTCTGTCGCCCGTATTTTGGCAAATGCAAATTCTGTATTCAAAATACTGTCTGGCGTTTCTAATTGCAACGGACTTAAAATTTCCGCGATGCGTTTTTCCCTGGCTTTTTCTTCTGCCGATGGATCAACCGGGTGTAAAACACCAGGATGATCGGTTGCCAGGTAACATATTGAAAAGTAAGTAGTTTGGCCAGGCTGCAATACACGGCTACCTGCATTAACAGACTCCATAATCACCGTATGGGCTGATGACTTACTGGTAGTCGAGTCTGTTGTTATCTCCCGTTTTAATTTTTCCATTGATACGGTTACCGGCTTATTGCCCGTGTTAGTCATCTTAAACTTTTCGATGGCTAAAGGTTTATCTATCGAAGGGAACAAGCTCCGTTCAACATCAACCATGCCGATGCTGCCTGCCAGGGCGGAGATGCGCATAATGCCATGCTGGTTAATGCTGCTAACCTTTAGGGAGATGTCGCCGGCTTCCTGTGTATTGTTGATTTTTAGCAGTTTATGATCGATATAGATCCGGGGTAATTCATTATCCTGGAATGTATAAGCTATGTGACTACGGGTATCATCAGGCAACATCCTAAAGGTTGGGAAAACTACGGTACGGGTAATTTTAGCTACACCGGTTGCATCTACACTATAGCCAACCCAAAGCGAAACCTTCTCGCCCGACATTTCGATGTGATCAGCATGCGGAAGCCTGTCAGTTATTTTCCACGATATGCCGCCATCCTGTTGAATGGTCCACCTGTTATTTTGTATGGGCAGGTTTTTTTGCTGTGCATGAATTGTTAAATGGGTGGATAAGATAATTAACGTTGAAAAAAAATAGTTTTTATTAGCTCTCATAAATGTTGGCGAGGTACCTGTAATGATGTGGTTGTGATAGGGTTAATATATTTTAACATTTGCTTGTTGACCGGGCTTTACAATTGTTTCCACAAAGGATATCATTCTGTTTTGATCATCCTTGCCTTTTCTTATGTTAACAGCATTTCCATTAATATTTGCCCGTTTAAATGTACCGTAAAACATCGCTTTCCATTTAAAAGACTGCTTTCCTGTATTACTTATCGTTGATTGTTGTGGGCTCAGGTGGGCCAGGTTAACTGTAGTATTCAAAAGTGATAGCTGATCAATAGCGGCATTCCCGGTACCATTTGTTTTATAAATGGTGCCCAATGTTTTGGTGCGCGCATCGGGTGTTATACCCATCAGGCCCTGTACAACGCCTTCTATTATTCCGTAGGATACTTCGGGATATTCACGTCTTGCGGTAGATGGATTTGACAGGAATAAGATGTATTCCCTCGCTTTTTCCCATTCGCCAAATTTGTAAAGCAGGAAAGGGTAATAAGACATGTTCTCAACGTTCCATTTAGAAGCTGCAACACGTTTCACCGTTTTATTTGTCCTTACAGTATCCTTCAAAGCATCAAACCAAAGCAGGAAGGTTTCTCCTTCTTGCATCCCAAATTGGTTGTTATTACTGTAATAGGTATAATACTGATTGTCTTTTTCGTTCCACCAGTCGGCCTCCAGGCGTTTCCTGTATTGTTGTGCCTTTTGCGCGTAAATTGCGGCTTCCTTATAGTTTCCTTTTCTTGTCAGGATCTCCGAATAGGTGAGCATTCCCCTGTATAAAGCGGCAACGAGGTCGACACCGGTCTTCAGGTTATGGACACCTTCGGAGTAAGAAGGTAAGCCGCGGCATCTGTGGAAGGAATCATTTTCATCATAAGGTACCGGCGCATTAGGGTGGGCGGGTCTTTTAAGTAAGGAATCTGCCGAAAGGCCCCAGGTTTTTATATATTCATTTACAGTTTTTTGCTGAAAGTTGACAAAAGCAGGCGCATCCACATAATGGCTATCACCGGTCCACAGGTACATCCTCCAGCTTGCATATAAAATATCGAAATTGGCGGGCAGGTTATACCAGAATTCCTTGTCGTTCCGGTAATCGTCTGGTGCGGGTTTTGCCCATTTGTTAATCTCCCAATAAGAACACCAATCCTTTGATTGCGAAATGTTTTGGGCAAAAAGGTTAAACATGTTGGTGTTTTCACGGCTCAGTCCCAATATTTCGGCACCTATACACTGATGGGATACATCGCGCATACAAAATGCAGACCTTGGCGGAAGGGCGGATTCATACCATGGGCCAACAGGGTCAGTGTCAGATCCTTTATAATGGAGGGCCGTTTCTTTGGCCCAGTTAAATGCCTTTTCCAATTCCTTATCAGAGGAGCTGAAAACGACGCCTTTTTTCTGCGCAACGGCAGTTGAGCACGTAAATAAAAATAGGAGTAAAGCCGCTTTGTATTTAAGCAAAATCATATGGTATAAATTAAAAATCTTAGTTATCCAGGTTTATAATGAAAATAGGATTATCAGTTTGAACGTCAATGATCAGTAATTGACCACATGATAAAACTTAATCTGTTTGGAAAAAGTTCTATTCTGTTCTATTCTATAAAATTATTAAATATTTTTTTGGTAGCAAATTTATTTTGACAGAATTAGTGGTGAGAACAAAATAAACAGCATAATCATCAGTATAAGCAGTATGCCGGTATAATAATGACGGTTTTTCCAGGGCCTTATATCTACTACATTATTTAGCTTTAGGGTATACGGAACCGGCATAGGGTATACTTTACCAATGAGGAGCATAATACCACAGGTAACCACAAATAAAATGGCCAGGATGTGCAGGAAATGGATATGCGTATCAACAACTAACTGGGTAAGGGCATAGCATGCAATAAAAAAGATTAAGCCGGTTTTGGCCGCAACTGCCGGTACTTTTTTGGTAACAAAGCCCATGAACATGATAGTAAATATGGGTACATTAAAGAAACCATTAACGATCTGTACATAAGTATAGAAACCATTTTTAACAAAGATGATCAATGGCGCAATAAACATGGCAGCCAGGCACACTGTAATTTCAAATTGCTTGGCTGTTCTTAATAGTTTCTTTTCCGTAATCTGCTTTGACCGTTTTTGTAACCAGGGCTTATAGATATTCAACATGAATAGTGTGCTGGAGCTATTAAGGCCGGCGTTAAAAGTGGTAAGGGCGGCAACAAAAATTACTGCGGCAATAAAGCCCGCTATAAAAGGGGGAGATACCAGGCTATCCAGTCTCGGGAACACCTCGGCGGTATTATGCATTTTTGAAAAAATATGAACCGCGATAATACCCGGTATATTTAAAAGCAAAGGAGATATTAATTTCCCCAAACTGGCTACCGCTAAACCTTTTTGAGATGTTTTCAGGTCTTTTGAAGCCAGTACCTGCTGAATGATATACTGTTCGGTACCCCAGTAATACAGGTTAACCAGCAGCATGCCCGTGAACAGGGTGCCAAAGGGAATAGCGTCAGCAGATGAGCCTATACTATTCAGATGCTCCTTATGTACGGTAAGTAATTGATGGAAACCCGCCTGCATACTGCCATGGCCTATATATTTTAATCCAAAGAAGGGTAGGAGGATTCCGCCAGCAAAAAAGCCAATGCCAAGCAAGATGTCCAGTACGGTTATCGCCTTTAAGCCCCCAATCATAGAAAACAGGCAGCCGATGGTACCCATGATCCATACCAGGATCAGGATGACGGTCCAATACTCTATTTTCCACACATCCGAAAAATGAAACAGGCCGTTAAATGCTATGGCCCCCGCATACAATACAGATGGAAGCAGGTTAAATATATAGCTGATTAAAAATATAACAGAAACTAATTTGCCTACACCCGCACTGTATCTCGCGGTCAAAAAATCGGGCGTGGTTGCTATACCCATTTTAAGATACAGCGGCATAATGAACTCTGATACCAGTAGCATAGCCAATACAGACGTTACTCCCCATGCCATAACGGTCATGTTATTGGTGTAGGTGAGCTCGTTTTCGCCAATGATGGAGGCTGTATTGATATTGGTGAATAATAACCCACCACCTACCAGTAAGAAACCCAGGCTTCTGTTTGCAAAAAACAGCCCATTTAAGCTATTGACCTTGCTTTTGCCGGATTTGTACCACAATGTACACGCCACTATCCCGGCAAAAAAAAGAAAGCCAATGATCATCGTGGGATTCATAGGGAATACCTAAAGCGTTAGCCTGTCAAATAATATCATAGGGACGGTTAGTTGTATCTTTTCTTTAGATAAAACAACTTCACCGGCTATTTTTCCCATGTTTGAAAAGTCGGCTGAAAAGGTAGTAATGCCGATGATCTCTTTAGCCGGTTCATCATTATGCGATAAAACGCCCAGATCTTTCCCTGGTTTGAGTTTTTGAGTTTTGCAATCACGCATGATCTGCCACAGCGCAAAGTTGTCCAGCGTAAAATACACCTTCCCTTTTTCAACGGAGCCTGGCTGATATTCTTCTTCAATCCGGCCTTTGATGTTAAAATCTGTCAGGAATTTTTTGAATGATTGAACAATCTCCTTTGGATCTAAGGAGTTTTGGGAATGGTAAAATATAAACTCATCAAACTGACTTATTTTCGAGGCCAGCTTTGAAAAAATATCATAAGAGGTTTGGCCAAACTCCTGGGTGATGTGGTTAAATTCACCATCCAGCTGTTCGTAACGGTCAAACATCAGGAATTTATTACGCGGAATACTTTCTAACAGTTCTTTAGTTTTGGGGTGGGGTATAGGCGCCACCACATACATACCGTATTTGCCTTTAATCTGGAGCAGGATAGTTTCAAAAATCTCAATATTTCCGTGGTGAAAATAAGTGGTTAGCTGTACATTATGGCCCAGTTCATGCCTGAAATTGCGGTAAAACTGCTCCTCAAAGGTATCGAGGTTATACATCAGCAATGCCACGTTTAATGTTTGCCCGGTATTACCGTTGCCTACAAAATAACCCAAACGGTTCTTAGCCTCTACAATTCCGCGACTGATGAGGTCCTTATAGCCTTTAACAATGGTTTCCCTTGAAAAACCGAGCTCTTTGATTAATTTATTTACCGATGGCAGCATTTCGTCCTGACCGATTATTTTTTCGTCGATAGAATTGATAATTCCCTGAACAAACCGGTCATGCTTTGAATAAGATGGGATTTCTGCCAGCTTTCTTATTTCCTCAAAAATTCTGTCCATTAAATACGTGTAGTTTTTAGCCAAAGTAAGAAAAAAAAGGCAGCAAGGTAGCTGCCTTTTTTTATGCACCTTTTGTTTTAATTATAATTTGGATTTTGTTTCAGGTTAGGATTGATCTGGATCTCCTTACGAGGAATTGGGTAATAATAAAATGAAGGTACCCATGTCCGTTTTTGCATGGTCATCACCTTATAAGTGAACGCGGTATTGGCGGATGATGTGGGTGTTATGGTAATGCCCAAACCATCTTTTGAGCCAATTTCGGCTATTCCCCAACGGCGAATATCAAAATAACGATGCCCTTCAAAACACAGCTCTATTCGTCGTTCATGACGTATCGCGTCTGTTAAAGCAGTTCCTGTTGCTGTAACTGTTGGCATCCCGGCTCTGTCCCTAATCTTATTGAGGTAAAGTAATGCTTGCCCGCTATTGCCAAGCGCCTGCTGTGCCTCCGCATAATTTAAATATATCTCGGCCAAACGGAACGACACCCATTGGCAGGCGCTGTATGGCTGGATATTAAAATTATAGCTTTCGTCAACCATCTTTCTCATAGTGTAGCCTGTTTTTGAAGCGTTCCATGGAGATAAGCTGCTCCCTTTGGAATCAAGCCCTCCTTCATAAAACTGTGCGCCACGGCCCTGGAAAGGTGAACCGTTAAACAGGATATCTGCATAAAAACGGGGATCCCGGTTCTGGTACGGGTTTGCGCCGTTATTAGCCCAGCTGAACGGCGTTCCATCTGCCATGTCAAAGTCTTCAACCATTTGCTCCAGCACATTGTAGGCGCTATATCCATTGTATCCGTTCGGACTAAGGTCACGGTAAAGCGTGTTGTACCTGTCTTCCTGAACGGTAGCATTGAATACCCGCGAGAAAATTACTTCGCTGTTAAAGAAGTCGGTAAAAATAGTGTTGTAGGTAGATGAATTTCCGTGAAGAGAGTACAAGCCAAGGTCGATAACAGCCTTAGCCGCATCGGAAGCAGCCTGCCACCGGCTTACATCATTTGTAGTGTTGTAAGTAGGACTCGCGGCATACAGCAACAGGCGCGATTTGAGCGCAAGCGCAGCACCCAGGGTTGCTTTACCATAATCGCTGTTATTTGTATAGGTTTTGGGTAAGGCCGCAGCGGCAGCGCTAATCTCGGTGAGGATGAAATCCCTTGTCTGGTCCCATGTGGCCCTTGATTCGTTAAAGGTGTTATCATTAGCCGTATAAACTTTTGTGATCAGTGGAACCCCGCCGAAACGCTTTAATAACTCAAAATAACATAGTGCTCTTAAAAAATGAACCTCACCTTTCATATTATTGAGCTGCGCCCCATGGCCAACGGTATCTGCCTGTACCACATTTTGAAAAAATTGGTTTGTTTTTTGGATAGTACTGTACAGGGTTGTCCAATAGTTCAGCGTAGAGCTGTAATTTAAAGGGAAAGAGCTACCCTGGTTATCGGGCGTTGCCTGGCCCATGATATAGGTATTTTCGTGACACCAGTTAAAGTTGCTGTACAGCTCATCTGTTTGCGAACCCCATCCAAAGCCACCATCTTTAAAAGCGAATACCGATTCTTTATAGATCTGGTTAACAAATACCTGTATAAGAGCCGGATCAGTCCAGACCGTGTTGGTTGAAAAGGAGCTTGTGGGCTGCAGGTCGAGCACTTTTTTACAGGATATCCCCGTAAAAAACAATAGTGTCAAACTAAAGATTGTATATATTTTTTTCATCACACAAATCATTTAAAATGTAACATTTACGCCAAGATTGATGATCCGTTGCTGCGGATACGTCCTGCCATAATTTAAGGAGGAGCCTGGGTTTAATAAAGAACTTATGTTCGAAGCACTTTCGGGATCAAAAGAGGGCCCGAATTTATCAATCGAAAACAAGTTGTTCCCGCTCACAAATATCCTCGCTGCCTTTACTTTGATCCTGCTTAGCAGCTCCTTTGAAAAACTATAGCCTATTTCCACATTTTTTAAACGAAGGAAGGCATCGCTGCGCAACCAATAGGTTGAGGGGTAGGCATTGGAGCCAAAGGTTCTTTCGGTAGGGCCATTAAAAGTACGGGGATAGGTATTGTCACCCTCCTTTTGCCAGCGACCTGTAAAAAACTGCTCGGCCATATTTAAACCATTGGGCATTAAAAGAGCCTGGGCCTTTGCCTGTCCCTGGAAAAATATGGTAAAGTCGAAGTTTTTATACTTGCCACCTAAGGTAAGCCCATAAAGTAGCTGCGGGGTGTTGGATAGGGTGTTCCTAACCTTGTCCAGATCATTGATCACACCATCGCCGTTAACATCCTTATATTTGATATCGCCCACTCCTGTGCCGTTTTGGTGAGGATAGGCATTCAACTGAGCAGTGTTCTGAAAAATACCCTCTGCCTGGTATAAAAGATATGAATCTGTAGAATAACCGGTCACCTTCTGATAGCCCGGAACATTCAAAGGCTCGGCACCGTAGATTACTTTATTAACCGCATAGGTCATGTTTCCGTTAACATTGAAGGAGAAATCCTTACTAACCGTTTTACTATAGCCCAGATCAATTTCAAAGCCTTTATTATTAACCTTACCCAAATTCACATCTGGTAAGGTAAGGCCAGCATAATCAGGTACAGCCGCGCTTGGTTTTACCAAAATGTTGTTACGTGAAGAGCGGAATACATCTACACTAACCGAAAATGCTTTAAACAATTGTGCATCAAGCCCCAGGTTGGTTGTAGTAGCCACTTCCCAGGTGATATTGGAGTTAGGGGCCGGACCTAAAGAGAAGCCTGGCACCTGCGTAGCATTTGGCCCAAAGTAGTATCCGGCTCCTAAATACTGTGAGATTTGCCCGGCCTGAAGGCCATAGGTTTGGATATACTGGAAGGCATTAACCGCGTCATTACCTGTTTTTCCCCATGATCCCCTCAGTTTCAGGTCGTCAATAACTGACGAATGAAAAAAGCCTTCCTGCGAAATTCGCCATGCTGCAGATACGGACGGGAAGAAGCCAAAGCGTTTGCCTGCCGGAAAGTTGGGAGAACCGTCATAGCGCATGTTATAATCCAGCAAGTACCTGTCGTCATAATTATATGATAACCTGCTGATAAAGTTTTGACGTGCAAACTGTGTAGTAATAGAATTATTGGTTTCGCCAACAGTACTGCCTGCGAATAATTCGGTTACGTTATTACTCAGGAAACCGGTTCTGTAAGCATCCAGCTCTGTATAAGTTTGCTGCTGCTGCTCGTAGGCTACAAATGCTTCAATACCATGTTTCTGGAATTTGCGCTCGTAACCTAATTTAATATTGATCAGCCTGCTTACGGTTTGACTATTAGTTATCGATAAATTAGGCGGAATGGTAGAGGTTACCTCATCATAATTGCCTGTTGTTTTATTATAACTATAAGCAGGTGGGGGCAATGCATTGAATCCTTTATATTGGTTGGAGTTTACGTCATACGCAAAGTAACCATCCAGGTGCAGCCCTGGTGTAATTTTCGGTAATGCCCAGTTAAACGATGTTTTGGTTTGTAAAAAATCATAATTGTTGTGGGTATAGCCTAAACCGCCATTTAATACATAAACCATGCTGTTTTGCGGGCCTCCACCTATACCAACACCTACTTTACCGTTTGGATAAACCGGAACCAAATATGGATAGGCTGCCCAAAGCTGATTAAATATCCCATTGGCATCGTAACCTGGAGCTTCACCATTTTTAAATTCGTCACGGTACATTACGTCCACGCCAATCTTAAAGTTGTCGGTAGCCGTAATGTCAATATTGGCCCGGGCATTGTCGTTTTTATAATAGTCTGCTCCGCTATTATACATACTGTTTTGAAACAGGTGCTGACCCGAGATATAGTATTTCACCTTATCCGAACCGCCCCTTAAGGTAAGCACGTTATTGGTTTGCGTTGCCCAGTTTCTCATAACCGCATTCCACCAATTGGTATTAGGGTGGCCAAGCGGATCGGTACCGTCTTTGTATTTTTGAATATCATCAGCTGTATATTCATGCTGCTGGCCAACCAGGTCGTCGTATTCATTTGCAGATTGCGCAAACTGCCATGAACTCAGCATTTTTGGAACCCGGGTAGGCTGCGTCATAGAAAAATTGGAAGTAAATGATAAGGTGGTTTTACCTGTCGTTCCCCTTTTGGTGGTTATCAAAATTACACCATTAGCCGCCCTGGCGCCATAAATAGAGCCAGTGGCATCTTTTAACACAGTAAAGGATTCAATATCCGCAGGATCTAAGCGATTAAAACCACGATCTGGAATTCCATCAATTACAATGAGTGGGCTGGTGTTTCCGAGGGTTCCCTTTCCCCGCACAAGGATACTGGCATCGTCGGCTCCGGGTTCGCCGCTCCGGGTGTTTACGATCAGTCCCGGTACAGCGCCTGCAAGCGTATTGGATACGTTAGCAACGGGCGATTTTTCCAGTTCGGTACCTTTAATGGTACTTACGGCTCCCGTGAGGTTGGCTTTTTTCCGGGTACCGTAGCCAATCACCACTACTTCGCCAAGGTTTCCCGAGGCTTTATCCGGGGCCATGGTTACGTCTCCATTCCAGTCTTTGGTAACTACGACTACTTTTTTCAAATAGCCGATAAAGGAAAAGGAAAGTTTTGCGTTGGTTTCAGGAACGCTGATCTTGTAAAATCCGTTCGCATCGGTACTTGTGCCTTGAGCGGTTCCATCAAGCAAAATACTTACTCCGGGAAGGGCCTGGCCGTGTTCATCGGTTACATGGCCCGAAATGCTTCTTTTTTGTTGGGAAAAACCCTGCTGATAACACAGCAGCAAAATAAAGCATAGTAAATACATGCCCAGTTTTTTAGGTGGTACTTTTTTTTTCATAATGATTTTTTGGTTTGAATTGGTTATTCTGTTCTGTTCTATTCTTTAATAAAGGTAATGACAAAATTGTTACCTCCAAATGTTTTTTTTAATTATTTGAAAAAAGGTGTTTGGAGGTTGTACTCAATAGGAAAAGAAGGCGATTAATATCTGCCTGAATTATATTATTAAAAAGTTGTAGCGAATTAGATAGGTCGTTCGTATAGGGTTTGTACCTAAGTGTAATTATTACATGAAGTAAATATTATATATTTGTTATTATGTCATATATCCGACGCATGTAAGGAAAAAAAACAGCTATTTTGCTGTGAACATAGATTACAGCATTTTACTTTATTGTGCTCTTTTAAGTAAATAATAAGGTCGAATAGATAGCCAGATATACTTTGAAGTAAACAATTACGTTTTTAATATCCTTAAACCCTACAGTCTTATCCGTGAAAAATTTATATCTTATAATTTGCCTCTTACTCTTTACTACTATAAGTATGAAGAGTTATTCTCAAACTATTCCGGTTGGTAATTACCTTGAAGATATTGCAAGGAGAGACCAAATTTTAGGTAAAACTGATAATCCAATTTCCTTTACCATTCGTCCTGTTAGTCCTGAATGGAATAAGAATGCGCCAGACTCTTCTTTGCAGAACCTGGTGGCAAGTAAACAATATTTAAAGTTTAAGCTTATGGAGGTGCCGTCCGGAGTGCAAGTACTTCCCTTTAATTGGTTAAATGAGTATAATGTAAATAGGCCCTATGGATATAATAATGCTTCGTTATATCCTAATAAAGGTTATCAAAGCCTCATCAGCGGTGGTTTTTTAATAACAGCAGGAATATTAAAAATTCAACTTAAACCAGAATTGGTGTATGCTCAAAATAAGGCATTTAATACTTTTGCCGATTTACAGGCTAATAATAACTCACCAGCACTTATGGCAGCTTATTTTAGTACTATAAACGGGATAGATGCTCCAGAAAGGTTCGGAAATAAATCAATAACTCATTTGTACCCAGGGCAATCAAAAATCACCTTGAATTACAATAGTGTTGAAGCCGGAGTTTCTACCGAAAATCTTTGGTGGGGGCCTGGCATAAAAAATTCCATTATGATGAGTAACTCCGCGCCTGGCTTTTTACACTGGACATTTAATTCTGCAAAACCGGTTAAAACAATCATCGGCTGGTTTGAATGGCAATTAATAGGCGGCAACTTAAAGCAATCAGGATACGCACCTGATGATGTAAGTAAATTAATTTACGGCACCGGCCTCTATAATCCTAAACCTAAAGTTACCAGGTATATATCGGCATTAACTGTTAACTGGCAGCCCAAATGGTTAAAGGGATTATACCTTGGTTTTACAAGCTATGATTATCTTGATAAGGATTCTACCTACCACCAAAGAAATATTATCCGTAAAACATTTCCGGTAATCACCGGCTCATCTTTAAAAGCAAATGATATTTCAAATGCTACACATGGCGACGGACAGGATTTTGCATATGCATTTAATATAAGGCAACTTTTACCGTTCTATAAATCAGAGATTTATTTTGAATGGGCCAGGAATGACAGATCAGGCGGCTTTAATGATTTTTTACTGGAGCCCGAACACTCAACGGCTTACACCCTTGGTGGCAGAAAACTGTTTGACCTTGGTAAGAACGATTTTTTACAAATTAAAACCGAAATAACTCAATTGCAAAGAGCACCAACGTATTTATTAAGGGATGAGCCTACCTGGTATGAACACCTTACAAATCCGAGGGATGGTTATACCAATGATGGCAGATATATAGGAGCCGGAATTGGACCGGGAAGTTACAGCCTTATACTTGACTTTAGTTACCTGAAAAATCTAAACTCCTATGGCATAACCCTTGAAAGGCAGTTACATAACAATGATCTTTATTACAGTGCCTTTGCCGGTACCGGTATATATAATTTGCATTGGGTTGATCTTTCAGGCACCTTTTACACGAATATAAGATTGAAAAACTACCTGCTCTCTGCAGAAGTTACCCCTGTTTACTCCTTAAATTACGAGTATAGAAACGGCGCAAGCTTTAATTTACATGCAAGGCTCAATCTCACTTATTATTTTAATTAATTATCATGGCTTTTATTACAGAAGCATTAACTTTTCATATGCATCATAATTAACCTCAAACTAAAAGAACTTACATAGTTCTTAATAAATAATTATTTGACTTACTTTTGCAAAAAATAATATCATTTATTGGAGTGTTATTTTTTATGCTCTAATGGCTTTTTTACTTATGAATAAACTTAACTTTCGGGTACTTTTGGTTGTCCTCATGATTATCTGTGGGGCAATTAAAACAGTCTCGGCTCAAACTGCTCTTCAAAATATTTCTTCTGTTAATGTTGATGATCTTTCTGATCAGCAAATAGCCCAATTGATTCAGCAGGCGCAAAACGCAGGCTTAAGTGACGCCGAATTATTACAACAAGCCCAAAGCAGGGGAATGTCAAACGCTCAGGTTCAAAAATTACAAACCCGTATAAAAGACCTGCGAGCTAAAAATGGAGGTCAATCCAATAATCGGACTGATACCGTTGATGCCACAAACGGCAGGCGGCTTAATTATAAGCCGGACGGCGTTGATACATCATATACCGGAAAAGATATTTTTGAAAACCTAAAACCTAAAATTTTCGGTGCGGACATTTTTAAAAATAAGAACAGCTCATTTGAACCTAACCTGAAGCTGGCCACGCCGTTAAATTATATATTAGGCCCTAATGATCAGCTTAATATAAATGTGTATGGCAGTTCATTAGTAAACTGGAAACTGGATGTTTCACCAGAAGGTAACATTAACATTCCGGGAATAGGCATTTTAAACGTTGGGGGTAAAACCATTGAACAAGCCACCTCACTCATAAAAAATAAGCTTGCTGCAAATAACTATGCCATTGGGCGTGGTACAAGTGTGCAGGTAACACTGGGCAATATACGCAGCATACAGGTTATTATTATTGGCCAGGTTGTAAAACCGGGTACCTATACGTTGCCATCGCTTGCTACAGTTTTTAACGCGTTATATACAGCAGGCGGCCCAAATGATAATGGTAGTTTAAGGCAAATTGAAATCATCAGGAATAACCGGATAATAAGGCATCTTGATGTTTATGATTTCCTGGTAAAAGGTGATCAAAAAAATAATATTGCATTACAGGATCAGGATATTGTACGCGTACCTACCTACAGAACAAGGGTTGAGCTTGCGGGACAGATTAAAATACCGGCATTATTTGAGGCTTTACCCGGTGAGAGCCTTGAAAATATATTAAGCTATGCCGGTGGATTTACAGATAGCGCTTATACTGCACGCATAAAAGTTTCACAGATAAGTGATCAGCAAAGAAAAATTACCGATGTTTTAGAAGCCGATTACAAGAATTATATTCCTTTAAGAGGAGATAAGTATACCATTGAATCTGTTATCAATAGGTTTGAAAACAGGGTTGTAATCAATGGAGCCGTTTTTAAACCAGGAGATTATGAGCTGCAAAACGGATTGACTTTATACCAGTTAATAGGAAAAGCCGCTGGGTTAAAAGAAGATGCTTTTACAGATAGGGGGACAATTACCCGCCTAAAGCCAGATAATAGCACCGAAATGGTAGGTTTTAGTGTAAAGGATGTAATGAATAAAACAGTGAGCATCCCGTTGCAGCGCGAAGACATTATTAATATATCGTCGATTTTTGACTTGCGCGACAAATACATCGTCACTATTAATGGCAGTGTAAGGAAACCCGGAAAATTTGCTTTCTCAGAAAACATGAAAGTGGAGGATCTGATATTAAAGGCCGGCGGTTTTGCAGAAGGAGCGAGCACAAAACGCATTGAAGTAGCCAGGAGGATTTCTGATGCTGATCCATCATCCAAAAGCAGCTCTGTAGCCCAGGTATTTAGTGTTAATATAGATGGCCCTTTAAAACCTGCTGAGGCAAACTTTATATTGAACCCGTTTGATATTGTTTCGATATATAGCTTGCCAGGATATGAAAAGCAAAAAACAGTAAAAGTAGAAGGCGAAGTTCTATATCCCGGATCTTATACTATAAAAAATAAGAATGAAAAAATATCAGACCTCATAGCGCGCGCTGGCGGTCTTACCGCATCGGCCGATGTTGAAGGAGGTTCTTTAAAAAGAGAAAACATTGCCATATTAGGAGTTGATAAAAATAAGGTTGATACTACAGCCCTTGCGCTTGAAAGAACAGCCAAATTTGACAGGCTTAAAAGAACTTACAAAGATTCAACCAATACCGGTGATGCGCAACAGCGCAACAATTATGTAGGCATTGATCTTAATAGTATTTTAAAATCGCCGGGTTCAAAAATTGATCTTCTTATAGAAGATGGTGATGTTTTAAGAGTTCCAAAAAAGCAACAGATAGTGCGGGTTAATGGCCAGGTACTTTATCCAAGCGCAGTAGTTTACGAAAGTTCAAAATCGTTTAATGACTTTGTATATAACGCCGGCGGATATGGCCCTGACGCACTAAGAAGAGGCGCGTATGTAGTATATCCAAACGGAACTGTTAAAGGCACCCGGAAGTTCCTGTTTTTTAACAGCCATCCCTCGGTTAAACCAGGCAGCGAAATATATGTGCCTAAAAAATCTGAAAGTAAGGGTAACACAGCTCAAACCATTTTAGGGTTTACTACAGGCTTAGCTTCTTTGGGTGCTATTATTCTGGGGATTTTAAGTTTGAATAAATAGATATGAGATTCACTCAGTCATTAGACTAAATTTATGAATATAGAAGATCAGGAAAGATCTGGTAATAAATCAGATGAATTATCTGTAATAGAATTATTGGCTAAACTTAGATCAATAATTAAATACTTTAGAAGTAAGTGGTTAGTAATTTTATGCTTTTCAATAATAGGTGCATTGCTGGGATTAGGATATTCATTTTATAAAAAGCCAACCTATTCTGCTGTTTGTACCTTTGTTTTGGATGATGGTGATAAAGGCGGAGGACTTGGTCAGTATGCAGGGTTAGCAAGCTTGGCCGGTATCAATGTAGGGGCTGGTGGTGGTGGCGGTATATTTCAGGGCGACAACATAATAGAGTTATATAAATCAAGAACAATGATTGAAAAGGCCCTGTTGAGTGAAATTACAATTAATGGCAAAGCCACTAAATTAATCGATAGGTATATTGATTTTAATAAACTACGCAAAAGCTGGAAAGAAAACAATCATATTGATACTATCAATTTTAGAGACAGTTCTCGAAAGTTTAATAGAACTCAGGACAGTATAATTACAGATATAGCAGATTCGTTTAATAAAAACTTTTTAAAAGTTGATAAACTTGATAAAAAATTAAGTATTATAGTTGTAAATGTAACTTCTAAAGATGAATTGTTTTCAAAAGAGTTTAATAACAAACTTGTAGAGACTGTAAACGATTTCTATTTAAAAACTAAAACTAAAAAGACTTTTCAAAATTGTCAGATATTGCAGCATCAAGCTGATAGTTTAAGGCAAATTTTAAATATTTCAATTAGTGGAGTTGCTTCAGCAAATGATGCTGTTCCTAATTCTAATCCTTTATTTTCTGCATTAAGGGTTCCGTCGCAAAAAAAGCAGGTAGACGTGCAGTCAAGTATGGCGGTCTACGGAGAAATTGTAAAAAATCTTGAACTTGCTAAGATTTCACTTAGGCAAGAAACTCCTTTGATACAAATAATCGATAATCCGGTATTCCCCTTGTATAAAGAAAAATTAGGGAAGCTTAAGGCAATTTTGATAGGTGGGTTATTAGGCTGCTTCATGACTATCCTATTTTTAGGTATAAAAGGACTTTTTAAAATGTTAATGATTTGACAAATTATTTTAAGTAAATAGTAATTTTCTTAACTCTAAATATGGAAAATTAGTTTAGTAAAATTACCGTTATATATAGCCGGCAATAAATTTTTGGTAAAACTTTTATAAAAACGAAAGCCCATCAATTTGAACGTATCCCCGATTTATTTAGTCATTACTCTATATGTAATAACCCGGTTTAAAATGGAATATATCTAATGTGTTTGGTGAATGTATAACCGGGCTTAATGAATAACCATTAAGATTATAAATAAAAGTAATTAATGATTACTTAATGATAATTACAAATAACTTATATGTTAAAGGACTTAACGGTAGTGATACCAACATACAACAGGAATGATTATTTAATTAAAATCTTAAACACTATCCCTAAAAATGAAAATGTAGTTATCGGTGATAATGGAGGGAGCGTAACAGAGGCCATAATTAAACAATATCCTGATTTTTCATTTATACGTCCGGCTAAAAAGCTCAATATGTTTGAGAACTGGAACTTTTGTATCAACCATGTTAAAACAAAATGGTTTATCATCCCCTCTGACGATGACATGTTTTATTCAGGAGCTTTTAAAAAAATTGAAAACGCGTTGAATAATTACAGTGATGCTAATATAATTTTATTCGGGCACAAAGTTATTAATGCGTCGGACGATGAGCTCTCATCCTGGAAATCAGAAAAAATTGAGATGTTGGAAAGCCCGCATGGCTACAATTATTTTAAATATGGTGTAGATGCACGATTGCCTGCAATTATTTTCAAAACAGATGTGGCAAAATCATATGGGTTATTTGATGAAAGCTATGAGTACACGGCTGCTGATAGCTTGTTAATTCAAAAATGCATGCTTTATGGTAAAGCCGTTATATTACCAGAAATTATAGCTGCATACCGGGTATGGCCGGATAATTTTACAAATAAACATATATCAACTCCTGATTGGCTAACAAAAATAGATAGATGGCAAAATGAAATTGGTACAGCTGCTAAAATTGTCTATAATAAACTAAATAAAGAAATAAATACTGTGCAAATCAAAGATGAGGTTTATGCGAGGAATTTATTAGGTGGAGTAGCAAGTAAAAAGGCCAAATCGGGATTTATGGGAGCTTATCTTTTGGTAAAGAGTGTACGCTTTCCGTTAAAAGCTAAGTTAATTACCCAAATGAGGATTATTAAAGCTTTGTTGATAGGATGAAAGCCAATTATAGTGTAATTAAATCCATATTAGGTTCTACAGTATTTAAACTTTCTTCTGCTGCCGTTTCCTTTATAACAGTTCCGTTGCTTTTAAAAACCCTTGGAACCAATAACTATGCCGTTTGGGTTACTATAACAGCTTTATTGACATGGCTCAACCTTTTTGACTTCGGATCAGGCTACAGTCTTAAAAACAAGGTAACAGAATCCCGTGCCAGTAACGACAGTGAAACCCTTGAGGTATTAATTGCCGGTACAATGCAGTTTTATATATTAATGACGCTATTATTGGTAGTCATTTTTATTATCTCCACATTTTTTGTAAATGTATTTCAATCGCACCTGGCGCTGGCTTATGTTGTTTATTTGCCAATAATACTTTCCTTTCCATTTACATTGGGGCATTTCATAATACAAGGAATAAAAAAATTCAATGTATTTAACTCTATCCTATTTGCCCAAAATATTATATGGTTAATTGTTTTATTGATTTTTAAGTTTAAACTTTTTGAAGTAAACATTTACAGGTTGGCGTTTTTCTACGGCACACTCTATGTAATAGCCAATTTTACAATTATCTTTTATTCTCTAAAAAAAGTACATTTTAAATGGGAACAAATATTAAACTTTAAACATTTTATAGCATCAAAAAAGTCACTATTAACAGGAACAAAGTTTTTCTTACTACAAGTGTCGGCTCTATTTCTGTATTCCATGGGTAATATTTTAACTTACAATAATTTATCCTTAAAAAATGTAGCACAATATGATACCGTCAATAAAATTTTTTTGCTGGGAATGACAATATTCAATGTGATTATTTCTGTTTTTTGGACGGAAATATCACATGCAAAAGCCCTAAATGATGGAGTAAAACTTAACAAAATTTTCAACCAACTTTTGTTATGTGCTTTTGTTTTTAGTATTGGCGCATGTGTTGTAACACTGTTTATTCCTTTTTTAATAAGCTTATGGACCAATAAAACAATAATAATTACTAATGTGAGGAGTATATATCCTTTTGCGCTATTAATTATAGTGCAGGTTTTTTCTTATTGTGGATCTGTATTTTTAAATGCATTTGAACAGTTGAAAGGCCAAATAATTCTTTCGGTAATTGCGTCTGTATTAATGATACCATTAAGTAAGCTTTTGTTTCAATTATCAGTAGGTATAGGTTCGGTACCTTTGTCTGCGGCTATTCTTACCTTACCGGCATTAATATTTGTGATATATAAATCAAAGTCCTGCATTAACAAAATTAATATATGATCAAATATGTTTTATCGAAAACAAGGCGGTTCCTTCATTTAAGGCGTATCGACCAAATTAATAGATACATTTCAATAGGCAATTCTCACCTTTTAGAGGTTTTTAATATAGTACTGAATAAGCCAGAAGAAAATAAAATTTACGTAAAAATTGGTGAAGATTCAATGCTGAATTGTACTATCATATTCGAGTCGGAATCTGGAGAGGTTTTAATTGGAGATAGGTCATTCATCGGATCGAGTCAAATCATATGTAAAAACAAAGTTGAGATACAAAACGATGTGTTTATTGCGTGGGGGTGTTGCATTTATGATCATGATTCACACGCTATTGATTATAGAGAACGACAAAAGGATATTCAACGTCAATTAAGTGATTACAGGAGCGGTAAAAACTTTATTGAAAGTAAAGATTGGAGTGTAGTTAATTCAAAGGCAATTAAAATTTGTTCAAATGCCTGGATTGGTATGGATTGCATAATATTAAAGGGCGTTACAATTGGTGAAGGAGCAATTGTAGCTGCCGGTAGCGTTGTTACAAAAGATGTGGCCCCATGGACGGTTGTTGGCGGTAATCCTGCAAAATTAATTAAGGAAATTCCAATAGAATTACGGAGAAATTAAAAATGAAACAAGTTCTTATAACAGGTGCCTATGGATTTTTAGGGCGATATACCTCAAAAGCATTTAATGATGCAGGTTACCAGGTTACTGGGATAGGTCACGGAAAATGGCATAAACATGAATACAATCAATGGGGAATTGAAAGCTGGTTTGAATCAACCATTACTTTTGAAGCCTTGATAAACATGAATAAATCATTTGATATAATTGTTCATTGCGGGGGGAGCGGGTCGGTAGCGTTTTCATATCAGAACCCGTTTGAGGATTTTCAAAAAAGTGTTCAAAGTACATTAGCATTATTGGAATATATTAGGCTAACGGACAAACCATGTCATTTTATATATCCATCCAGCCCTGCTGTTCAGGGAGATTTAGGAGATAAGAAAATTAAGGAATATGATCCATCTAATCCTGTTTCTCCTTATGGCTTTCATAAAAAAGCGGCAGAGGAATTGTGTTTTTCATACAGCAAAAATTTTGGATTAAAAGTTTCAATCATTCGTTATTTTTCAATTTACGGAGCTGGTTTGCAGAAGCAGTTATTATGGGATGCCTGCATGAAAATTAAAAATGCTATTGATGAAATAACTTTTTTTGGCACAGGGGAAGAAACGCGGGATTGGATATATGTTAAGGATGCGGCTTCATTAATATTAGCGATAGCAGCAAATGAGAAAAAGAAAATCAGCATTATAAACGGAGCATCCGGAGTTAGATCAACTGTAAATGATACCATAAAACTTTTAGTGAAGTTATATGGTAAAAAAATTACTGTAAAGTTTAACCAGGAAGTAAAAGCTGGCGACCCCAGGTTTTATTATGCAGATATTTCAAATGCTAATGAATTAGGTTGGGATCCGGAGGTAGAATTGCAGGAAGGTGTTCAACAATATGTAGATTATTTTAAAAAGTTACAGAATGATTAGAGTTGCGTTTTTAATCAATTTTCCAAAAGAGTATAAAGGAGGAATTAATTACATAAAGAATCTGCTTTATACAAATTCTATTACTCAATATCCGGATATTGAATATTATGTAATATTGCCATCAAACATTGAACAAGAATACATTGATATTTTTTCACCGTACGCCAAACTGATTTTTACGGATGTATTTAAAGATCGAACAGTAGCATGGTTTTTAAACAAAGTTTTTAATAAAGCGTTTAGTTTTCAACTTCCATTATATATGCTTTTTAAAAAGCATAAAATAAATGTTGTTTCTCATTCTTTTTTTTGGGGCAATTATAAATCTTTAAAAATAGTTAATTGGATACCTGATTTTCAGTGTTTGCACTTTCCAAATTTGTGGCCTAAAAAACAACTGGATTTAATAACTAACATTAATACCAACATAGTTAAATACAGCGATGTAGTAATTTTAAGCAGCTACGATGCTTTAAATGATTTCAAAAAGTTTGCTCCCTCTCAAATTGGTAAAGCGAAAGTACTTCAATTTGTTTCGCAGCCAGGTGAAGTGAATGAGGTTGAAAATATTTATAAAGAAATTAAGACAAAGTATGGATTGCGGGACAAGTTTTTTTATTTACCTAATCAGTTTTGGTCACACAAAAATCATATGATTGTGCTAAAAGCAATCAAGCTGCTTGTCAAAAAAGGAATGAATCCGTTGGTTATAACAACTGGTGTGATGAATGATTTTAGAGGGAACAATAAAAACCTTGATGATATAAAAACGTATATAAAACAAAATAATCTCGATGAAAATATATTGTTGTTAGGGCTTATTCCGTATAGTGAGGTATTAATATTAATGCGGAAATGTATAGCCCTTATAAATCCATCATTTTTTGAAGGATGGAGCTCAACTGTTGAGGAAGCAAAAAGTATAGGTAAAACAGTTGTATTATCAGATATTCCGGTGCATAGGGAGCAAAACCCAGGTAAAGCTTTTTATTTCACACCAAGCGAAGAAAAGGAGCTGGCTGATATATTAGAACACGTTTGGAAAGATCAATTAGTAGAAGAGGATACAGAAAAAGTTAAAAGTGACCTCGAAGAAAACTTATTGGCAAGAACCAAGGCTTTCTCCGCAAATTATTATAAGATAATAAAAGATCTGACAGAAAATAATTAAAGGTAATTAACCTTAATTGAAATTACGTATGCGGCGTCAAGATGTCCCTCAAATAACTATAATAACTGTTACCTATAATGCGGCGGATTTTATTGAAGCAACCATTAAATCTGTAATAGAAAAAAAAGCAGATAACGTTCAATTATTTATTATTGATGGAGGTTCAACAGATGGGACTGTACAGGTTGCTAAAAAATATGAAGATCAAATAGCATACTTTATCAGCGAACCGGACAAAGGATTATACGATGCAATGAACAAAGGATGGAAAGAAGCAAATGAAAATAGCTATATTCTATTTTTAGGTGCTGGAGATGAGATAGTGAGTTTACCTGAATTTAATTTACTTGTTAAAGCAGATATAGTAGCTGGAGAAGTTAAAATAGGTAACAAACATTTATATATTCCTAAAGTAGACGTGAGGCTTAAAATAGGTAACACCTTACATCATCAGGCACTATTGATAAAAAAAGCCATTCATCCATTGCCGCCATTTGATCTTAGTTTTAAAACATATGCAGACTTTGATTTTAATCAACGACTCTACAAATCTCATTTTAAAATTATAATCGACAAAAATTTCAAAGCTTATGCCATGGAGGGCGGGGTTAGTACAAGTTTTAATAAAACAGAGTCATTAAAAGTGGTAAGGAAAAATTATGGATGGTTTTACTATAAACTGGCACAATTTTATTATTTGTTAAGACATGAAGTTTAACGAAAATATTTTCGCGATAATAGTTTTATATAAGACTAAACTATCCGATTCAAAGACTTTTTTATCATTAACAAAATCTTTAAATGTCAATAATACCAAGCTTGATCTACTAATATATGACAATAGCCCGGAGTATAATTTAAAAGGTAAATTTGAATATCCTGAATGGGATATCACCTATATTCCTGATGTTGATAATAGCGGTGTCAGTAAAGCATATAATAATGGTGCCGAAATTGCAGAAAAAAAAGGAAAGAAATGGATTCTTATATTTGATCAGGATACTGCATTTCCTGAAAATACGATAGATATTTATACCCAGGCAACTATTAATTACCCAGGCTATAAAATATTTTCGCCGATAATGCTTATAAGTAGTAATGTAATTGTATCTCCATGTAGATTTAAATTTATGCGCGGGACATCTTTGAATCATATAAAATCCGGACCTCATACATTCCACAATTTATCTGTAATAAATTGTGGAATGTGCATCGACATCAATTCATTTAAAGAAAATGGTGGGTATAATGAGAAGATTAGGCTGGACTTTAGTGATCATGATTTTATAAAAAGGTTTAAAAAGGTTGTGACTGATGAATTTGTTGTTTTGGACTTAAAAGTCTATCATGATCTATCAACCACAAATCAAAATTCTTTTAATAGCGATTTACTTAGGTTTGATTATTATTTGGAAGGATCAGCACATGTAAGCTCAAATAGTATGGAAAGTATAATCCTAAAAGTGATTGGTATATTAAGAGCAACAAAACTATCATTACGGCATAAAAGTTTAGCTTTTATAAAAAAAGCAATAGCATCATTTTAATGTTAATGGAAAATTTAAGGGCAGATAAAACTAAAAAGCGATTCCTCTCTTTTATATTCACATGTGTGTTTTTAGAACTTTTTCTGGGCGGAACAGGGCGCTTAATAGAATTGAATTCAGTTTTAACACTCCGAATGTGCCTGTTCGCTGGTTATATGATATTGATCGGATTATATTTTCTATTAGAATGTCCCTTACCTAAACAAGTTATTTTCATAATAAGTCTCTTTCTCTTTTTAAGTACGTTTGGCGCATTAATTGGTTTTATGAATGGGGCAAATTTTTCAGCTGTATTTGAAGATATTAAGCCGCTACTCAATATTTTTCTGTTGTGTTATTTGTCTTATTATATAAAGAATGTACAGGACATCAGGTATCTTTTAAAGCTAATAAAAATATCTTCTGTATTGTTGGTAGTAATGCATTTAGTGCTCTATTATATTTTTTTAAGATATTCAGATATTGCAATGCTGTATTCTGCACTGAGTTCTGATTCTGGTGATAATAGTAGTACGATCTTTTTTTTCAAAGGAGACAATGGTTTTGTCAACTACACAGGCGATCTTTATTTGTGTGTAGGTTTTATAGTTTGGGATCAATATCACAAAAACTCATTGTTAAAATATATTGTGTTAGCGTTCCTTATTATAGCAATAATTCTTACAGGAACGAGAGGATTGATATTTGCTTTGGCAGGGGCGTATCTTATTAAATGGCTGATCCTGAAAATTAATTATAGGTCTTTGGTCTACATTGTTTTAGGAGGAGTTTTAGTAGTTGCGGCTTTTTTGCAGATAAGAAATTCCATTGGCGATAAAGATGAAAGTGATCAGATAAGATATGATACAATACAGCAGGTTGTTGATAATATTAATCCTGTTTCTATTTTAATTGGCCACGGATTTGGTATTGGTGTACCAATTAGACCGGTGCATATGGAAATATCATATCTTGAGATCTTCCATAAGCAGGGGATTTTAGGACTATTTTATTATCTGTCCTTATTTGTTATTTCTTATTTAGAATATAAAAAAACAAACGTTGAGAATAAAATAGGGTTTTTTATGTTTGTTATCTTTGTTTACTTTTTATCTTGTACCAATCCCTATATTAATCATCCATTAGGAATTTCAATAATTTCTGTTGCAATTATTTGTATGATTAAACTTAATGGTTTCAAAGATCAACGCGAATTGATATCCCAGTAGCAAAACAAAAATGAGTAATGTTAGTGTATGTATGGCAACATACAACGGTGAAAAATACATTCATCAGCAAGTGGTTAGCATAATTGAACAACTTGGTAATGATGATGAATTGATAGTGAGCGATGATGGCTCAACAGATAGAACATTGAAGATCTTAAATGAATTTGATGATAAGCGGATAAAAATTATCTTCAATAAAAATAAAAAAGGACCGATTGGAAATTTCGAAAATGCTATACGCACTTCCAATGGGCAATACATTTTTTTAGCAGACCAGGACGATGTATGGTTTGATAATAAAATAGAAGTAATGGTTGCTTGTCTGCAGCAATATGATGTTGTTAATTGCGATTGCCAGGTTGTAGATAACGCCTTAAATGTAATTTGTCCTTCATATTTTAACTATATAAATTCAGGACTTGGATTTATAAAAAATTTGAGGACCAATACCTACATGGGTAACTGTATGGCATTTAAACGAAATGTGTTAGAAATAGCATTGCCTTTTCCAGATAACATTCCAAATCACGACTTATGGCTGGGGGTAGCTGCGGATTTATTCTACAAACCATACTTTTTGCCTGAAATTTTAGGACTGCATCGCAGGCACGAAAACAATGCATCAAACACATTTGATATAAAGTTTAAAACATCGTTTTGGAAAAAAATAAACAAGAGACTAATATTGTTTTATCATTTACCCAAACTATTTATCCGATACTTAATTCATACAAAGAAAGAGGTGGTTTAAGCCACCTCTTTCTTTGTATGAATTATTGCTCATCTTTCTTTTTATAAACATGCGGGTTTTCAACAACTCCCTTTTTAAATACCTTTCTTAATCCCATTCTAACAGTACTATCAACTCTTAATATCAAATCAACAGTCTTTTGCTCCGGTCGCCCTCTGAATGAAGTCACATGAAACTCATCAGAGCTTAATAATGGCTCTTTTGAAAAATAATAATTAGATACGCAGCATCTAATCCTATCAATTTGTACAGGGCTTACAGAATGCCAGGATCCCTGGTGAGTAGCCATAATGGCTAAACGATTAAATTTACTGTGGATAGTTATTTGTTCGCCTTTAACACCATTCGGCCAGAGTTCAAGATTTCCGCCATTTTTTTGATCCCAGTCGGGCGTTACGTAATAGAGTAAATTTAAAACCCGCCATAAGTTTCTGTCCTTATCATGAGAGTTATCCAAATGAGGATTTAAGTAATTTTCGTGTCCCATCATTGAAATGCCACCTGCATATAAATTACTATCTGGCAATGGATTTTCGATTTTGCAAATTTGTCCTATCAGCGTAACTATTCTCTCATCTTGAAAAGCATAAATAATTTCTTCCAAAACAGGGTCATATTCATCCATTTGAGCCGCGATATATTTAAACTCCCTTAAACTCCTTTTCAAAGTGGTTTGTTCTGGTTTCGGAAATCTTTCATAAATATATTTTGCTATCACTTCTGGTAATAAATTGTCAATGAAAAAATAACCAATTTTATTTTCCGACTCATTAAACTGTTTTTTTATAGCCAATTCTTCAATTTGTAACTTCGAATAAATCAAATCTGCAAGCTCTTTTCTGTTTATACTTTCCATATGTTAGTAAAATATTCTAATTACCTTCAACTCGTTAAAATAATTATGAGTTGTTTTGTAGCGTTTAATTATTTAATAGCAATTTATTATGAGGGCAAATTTATTAAAACTAAGTATATTAATGATATTATATACTGAGGGGATTAATTTCACTGCTGCCATATATGTATATTGCAAAATTATATAAAACCTTTGAAAATCGCTTTATTAATTCCTACGCTCAATGCCGGTGAGGCATGGCTTCAAACTCTTGAAAGTATTCGTCATCAAACTTGTGCGATTTCAAACAAAATAATTGTTGATTCCGGATCAAAAGATAATACAATTGCACTTTCCAAACAATTTGAATTTCACATAAAAGAAATTGATAAAAGTGAATTTAATCACGGCAAAACCAGGCAACAGCTTACTGATTTGTCGGGCGAATCGGATATTTGCATTTTTTTAACGCAGGATGCAATTTTGGCATCACCAGATAGTATAGCTAATATCGTTAGGGTATTTGATGATCCCCAAATAGGTATGGCATATGGAAGGCAACTTCCACACAAAAACGCTCAGCCACTTGAAATTCATGCTCGGTTATTCAATTATCCGGCTGAGTCAAATATTCGTTCATTTGATGAAAAGGATAGTATGGGTTTTAAAGTTTTCTTTTGCTCCAACTCTTTTGCCGCATATCGTAAAAGTGCATTAGTAGCAGTTGGAGGCTTTCCCTCTGAGTCAATAATGGGTGAAGATGCCATAGTAGCAGCGAAGATGTTGTCGGAGGGATTCAAAAAGGCTTACGTTGCTAATGCTACCGTTTATCATTCACATAGTTATACCCTTACAGAGGAATTTAAAAGGTATTTTGATACGCGGGTTTTTCATGAACAAAATAAATGGCTGATAGAAAACTATGGTAAACCAACCGGCGAAGGCATAAAGTTCATGAAATCGGAATTAAAATATGTTTTTAAAAATGATGTGACGGTTGTTTTCAAGTCAATCGCATCGCTTGGTGCAAAGTGGCTGGGGTATAAGGCCGGCGGGTTTTACAAACAAATTCCGCATCGGTTTTTGATAAAATTATCCATGCATAAGCATTACTGGAAGTAAAATTTAATTTTTTCTACAGGGCTTTACCAATCACCAATATGCTTAAAATCTCAAAATAAGCTAATTTCCGATTCCTCATCAATAGCCACTAAAAATGGGAAGCCTTAGGAATTAACATCAAAAATAAAACAGGAATATTCTTTGATGAGCAACCTGCAGAGTCAATCTAATCGGCTGTTGAGTGGTTTGATGTTAATTCAATGGTATTTAATTATAACGAAATTGTTACGCATGCATCTGCATTTTCTACAGCCCGGTTCAAAACAAGCCGCTTATTTATATTCAAGGTAAACTGGATATAGCTAACTGTATTAATGAAAAAAAAATAAAAAATAATTAATCTTCGATTGTAGCGTTTAGAACTTATTGTTCGTATTGGTATCATGTTGTTATTTATTTCTGTTTAATTCATATTCTTAATAGGAAATAATTATATTTGCAAACCCTTATCCATGAAAATACGCTACTCTCGATTTCTACCGCTCGTTACTTTTGTAAGCGATTTAATAATATTAAATATCGCGCTTCAAGTAGCCCATTTAGTGATTTTTAATTACTATTCATCCGAAATACAATCTGCAAATTTTATCTTATTAGTTAATTTGGCCTGGGTTTCTATAGCTTCAGTAACAAAAAACTATGTTATTAGCAGGCCTCTTGTATTGAGTGAAAATATCAGTAAGTTTCTGTCTTCCCTTATATACCACTTAGTTATGGTGCTTGGAGTTATATATTTTTTCAAGTTGTATGAGGTTAGTCGATGGGAAATGAGTGTTACCTATATCTTATTTTTTACGTTTACAATTGTAGAGCGCTCATTGATATTTTACATCCTGGACTATATCAGAAAAAAAGGGTACAACAGGCGTCATGTACTTCTTGTAGGTAATCAATCTATTGCCAATCGGTTAATAAAGTCTTTCTCAAAACATCCGGAATATGGCTATTATTTTGTTGATCTGATTTCTGAAGAAATGCTTCAGGAAATGTCTGATGAAATACTGCTTGAAAAGATGTTGGATAAAAACCCTGATGAAGTGTTTGTATGCTACAAATACCTGGATCAATCCTTGTTGAAAAAGATGGTTGATCTGGGCGATCAGAACTCTATCAAGATCAAATTGGTTTCTGATCTTGTACTGGATAATAATTTTGCCAAAATTGTTAACTATGAAAACCTTCCTGTAATACAGCTTTCATATAATCCTGAACTTAGTTTAAAGGTTGTATTTTTAAAACGAAGTTTTGATATCCTGTTTTCTCTGTTGGTTATGGTAATTGGATTCCCGATTTTTTTGATGTTATATATAATTACGAAATTAACTTCAAAGGGCCCCGCTTTTTTCTGCCAGGAAAGAATTGGTAAAGACCGCCAGCCTTTTAAAATTTATAAATTCAGGAGCATGTTTATAAATTCGGAGTTATTAGGCCCGCAATTGTCTACCGATAATGATCCGCGTATTACTAAATGGGGGAGAATTTTGCGCAGATCAAGGTTGGATGAACTACCGCAGTTTTGGAATGTTTTAAAAGGCGATATGTCTGTTGTTGGCCCAAGACCTGAACGCCAGTTTTTTATAGAACAACTTATATTAAAATCGCCCAATTACAAAAAGTTATTGCGTCTTAAACCAGGACTTACTTCATACGGGCAAGTGAATTATGGCTATGCAGAAAATATTGATCAAATGCGTCACCGGGTTCGTTATGATTTAATCTATCTAAGAAATATATCATTCAATAATGATGTGGGTATAATTTTAAAAACTTTAAAGGTGATGGTACAGCTTAAAGGCAAATAATATTAAACCTATTTTATGTGGGCTACTTTTTTAATCAATTAGTAGCCCATTTATATTTGCGCCTTTTTTTGCTAACCTAATTTCCTTAAAACCTAATCCCTGTTTCTCCGGGTATAAAGATTATCTTAGGCTCACTGAGCTTATATTTCCGCACTTTTTCTTTACTCATTTACCTGAAGTACCTCATGATCGGTAAGCTTTAAATTCTGCTGATGGTAAAATAACTTCACTCATCCCCAAATACCCGCACTCCTGTATTTTCTCTTTATATTACCAAATAGATTTTGTTGGTTTGTTTTGTTAACCAGGCATACAATTAAAATTGAAACCGAATAAAAACATATCGCTTTACTGGAAATGTCAGCTAATTGGCTGGTCATTGGCAGGGTTGTTCTGGGCATTTTCTGCGTGGATGCAGGTACAGGATGCCCCACCACACAGGGGCTTTAGTTTTCAATTGGCATTTCTTCATTTTATATTGGATATTGTTATTGGGATAGCAGTTACGCATACTTATTACCTATTTGCTCATAAGTTTAATTGGGTACAATTAAAGTTGAAAAGCATGCCTGCAAAGCTTATTTTGGCAGTGTTTGTTATGGGGCTTGTATACATGTTCCTGGTGATTATTAAGTTGTATGTGCTTCGCTATTATTTTAGCTATAATTTTAATGAAACTTTTTTCCGCTTTTTAAAGCAAAACTACCTCATCGTTTTGGCGAGTGGTATCAGGCTGATGGCAATTTGGGTGTTGGCATTTCATCTTTACCATTATGCTGTAATGGAAATTGATACAGCCAAAGAGTATGCCCGCCTGGAGGTAGTGGCCCGCGAAGCTCAATTACAGCACCTGGCGGCACAGCTTAATCCACATTTCTTTTTCAACTCGCTCAACAGTGTTAAAGCACTCATCAGTACCAACCCGGTAAAAGCCCGGAGAGCGATAGACCTGCTATCAGATTTATTGCGCAATTCACTGTACAGGCAAAATACCGATCTTATCTCTTTACATGACGAAATGAGTTTGGTAAACGACTATCTGGAACTGGAGAAGATCCGCTTTGAAGAACGATTGCAGTTCACTATAGCTATTGACGAATTTCCGGATACCTGTTCAATCCTTCCCTTAAGCGTTCAAACTTTGGTGGAGAATGCCATCAAGCATGGTATAGCGCTTCAAAAACATGGTGGCCGAATTATTATTGCCGTAAAAAAGCAGGAGGGTTGTATTAGGATAAGCGTCCAAAATCCCGGGAGGTTAAACTGTGCTGTAGAAACCAATGGACTTGGGTTGAAAAATCTTAGAGAACGTTTACTGCTACAATATTCAAACAAAGCATCGCTCAATTTAACAGAATTACCTGGCGACGGCGTTTTATCAACCATCACAATTCCGCTGTCATGAAAAAGATAAAAGTGATCATAGTGGATGATGAACGCCTGGCGCGTGATGAAATTAAACAGGCGCTGTTCAGCTACCCGGAAATAGAGGTTTTGGGTGAAGCCGGGAATGCCGACGAGGCCAGGCTTCTAATAGAAAAAAATAACCCGCAACTGATATTCCTGGATGTTCAAATGCCCGGAGCATCTGGGTTCGACTTACTGGAAATGTTGGATAATGTACCCGAGGTTATTTTTACTACCGCTTTTGATCAATACGCTGTTAAAGCATTCGATACAAATGCGCTTGACTACCTGGTAAAGCCAATCCGTGAGGAGCGTTTTGCAAAGGCCATGCAAAAGGTAAAGGACAGGTTGAGCGCAGAACCGGTCAATCAGCAGATATTTATTAAAGACGGCAACAAGTGTTACTTTGTTAATCCGGCTGATATTTATCTCATTGAATCGTTGGATAATTACGCGGTGTTGTATTTTGGCAGTAACAAGGCTTTTCTGAAGCGTTCACTCAATCAGCTGGAAGATAAGCTGGACCCGGCGGTGTTCTTCCGGATAAACCGTGCGCAAATCATCAACACAGTATTTATCGCTCAGGTTAACAGGTTGCCCGGTGGTAAGTTAAATATAAAGTTAAAAACAGGCCAATTGCTGGAAGTGTCCGACAGGCAATCAGTAAAATTTAAAACTTTGAACAGGCTGTAGAAAAGCGGCAAGCCTAAGGCCGAAAGTTTTGTAAGTATATAAATTAAATAAATTAATCAACATAAGAATGCCAGGCAGCATGAAAGCAAATTTGTAAACTTTCTGTTTTAAGCCCTCGGCTTTAGCTAAAAAAAATATCATGAAAAAATTAATGCTGTTGCTGGCTTTTATAAGCCGGTGTGTAACTCTTTTTGCCCAAAATGCACCCCAGGCGGATAGCCAGCGGTATATTATTAACGATAGCGTATTTATCAAAACGCTACAAGGACATACGCTTTCGGCAGTGGTGGTGCGCAAGCGCGATGTGATTGGTAAGCAACCGGCCGCTTTGTTTGTGTTCATTTATTCGGATACTAAAAGAAGCCTGGCCGAAGCCAAATATGCCGCCGACCATGGGTACGTAGGCATTGTGGCCGATGTACGCGGTAAACGCCTAAGCCCCGAAGATGTGGCTCCCTACGAGCACGATGCCGAAGATGTTTACGAAATAATTGACTGGGTAAGTAAACAACCCTGGAGCAACGGAAAGGTGGGCATGTATGGTGGCAGTTATTCGGGTTTTGCGCAATGGGCGGGGTTGAAGTATAAAGTTCACCCTGCGCTTAAAACTATTGTGCCCTATGTTTCGGCTATACCAGGGATGGGCCTGCCGATGGAGAATAATGTGTTCCTGAACGCCAATTATGGCTGGGCGTTCTACGTTACTAATAACAAATATTTAGATACCGCTACCTATAACAACCGGCAGCGCTGGGACGATCTGAATGATAACTGGTATAATAGTGGTGCATCATACCGTAAAATTGATAGTGTTGACCATGCACCCAACAAATGGCTGCAACGCTGGCTAAAGCATCCCGGTTTTGATAGGTACTGGCAATCTATGATCCCTTTTGGAAAAGAATATGCTAAGATCAACATCCCGGTGCTGGCTTTTGATGGGTATTATGATGACGGGCAGACATCGGGCCTGTACTATCTGCGGCAATTGGCTAAATATAACCCCAGGGCCAATTATTATTTGGTACTGGGTCCATACGATCATTTTGGTGCGCAAAGGGGAGGGGAAGCCAATCTGCGTGATTACAAGGTTGATTCTGTGGCGCTCATCAACACCAAAGAGATCACCTTTCAATGGTTTGATTATATCATGAAAAATGGTAAAAAACCTGCCATAGTCAAAGACCGGATCAATTACGAAGTAATGGGGGCCAACCGATGGGATCATGCACCATCGCTGGAGAAAATGCACCAAAGCATGGTGAAGCTGTATCTCAGCAATGTTAAAAAGGACGATCAGTTTAAACTTTCGGCACAAAAGCCGGCACAATTGGCCTGCCTTGAACAGGAAGTTGATTTTGCCGACCGCAAAAGCATGAATAGTTTCGCCTATCCATATCCTATTGTCCAAAAAGATATTTACAGCAACGGATTTACGTTCATAAGTGATAGTTTAAAGCAGCCTCTTATTGTTAACGGTGCATTCATTGGTCAGCTCACTGTTGCTATCAATAAAAAAGACTTTGATTATAGCGTAGTGCTGTATGAAATGATGCCCAACGGCGAGTATTTTGAGCTCAGCTATTATGTTGGCCGGGCAAGTTATGCCGGGGATATCACCAATCGTAAATTATTACAACCGGGAAAAATGACGGCTATCCCGTTTTCAAACACCAAGGTGGTGAGCCGTCAGTTGCGCAAAGGCAGCCGGCTGTTGGTTGTTGTCAACGTAAATAAAAATCGCTTTTGCCAAATCAATTATGGTACCGGGAAAGATGTTAGTGATGAAAGCATTGCCGATGCCAAAACACCTTTAAAAGTGAAGTGGTATAACCGTAGTTATATAGAGGTGCCAGTATCAAAGTGATAAGAAAGGAAATATAAAGCAAAGAAATTGCGATGATGTGTTAGATGTGGGGGTAACCGATTTTGTGAAAAAATAATTGCCAATATTATTTCGTTTTCAAAACAAGAGGCCAGCTATCTGTGTTCACTTACTACCTGCTTAACACATTTTATTATGGATAATTCAACACTTAAAAGTATCGCGCAGCGATTGATGGCCGATAATAAAGGCCTGCTGGCGATGGATGAAAGCATCCCCACCTGTAACAAACGATTTGCTGAATTAGGGATCCCTCAAACCGAGGAATACCGGCGTAAGTACCGGGATCTTATTGTAAACACGCAGGGATTGGGCGAGTATTTAAGTGGGGCAATCCTGTTTGATGAAACCATTAAGCAAAGCACAACTGATGGTACGCTGTTTATTGATATTTTAAAACGGAACGGGATTATTCCAGGTATTAAAGTTGATGAAGGTGCCATACCAATGGCGGGTTTCCCGGGAGAAAAGATAACCGAGGGCCTGGATGGCTTGCACGAAAGGCTAAAGGCATATTACGATATGGGGGCTCGCTTTGCTAAATGGAGGGCAGTTATTACCATAGGTGATGATATACCTTCTACGGCGTGCATTAAGGCGAATGCTTATACCCTGGCACGTTATGCTATTCTTTGCCAGGAAACGGGTTTGGTACCCATTGTTGAACCAGAGGTGGTAATGAATGGTAATCATTCATTAGCGCAATGTGCTTCTGTAACCACCGAAGTGCTGCATGCCGTTTTTAACGCATTATACCAGCAGCGTGTTGAGCTGGAAGGTATGATCCTGAAACCCAACATGATTTTGCCCGGTGAAGACAGTACCGAAAAGCCAAGCTTGGATGAGGTTGCCGAAGCTACTATAAAATGTTTTTTAAGAACCGTGCCAGCCACGGTGCCGGGTATCGCGTTTTTATCTGGTGGTCAGTCTGCCCAATTGGCTTCAGAACGGCTGAACAGGATGCATACCCATTTTGGCGATATTATGCCCTGGGCACTTACCTTTTCATTTTCAAGAGCAATACAACAGCCCGCACTGGAATTGTGGGGAGGTAACGACGAAAATATTGCAGCAGCGCAGCAGGCTTTGTTGCATCGTGCGGCCTGCAATAGTGCCGCTAAAATGGGGCAATATACAGCAGCAATGGAAACGGTGAGCCAGCCCTAAATCGCTCTCATTTTATTGCCTTTGGGTTCGTGCGTAACTTCGGCAAGCCCCAAAGCCTCCATCAATGGCGGAATGTACGTGCCGAAACGCCCGCGGAGGCCCTTCTTTAATCCATACCAACCGCCCACGGGGTTTGTTTCTGAACGGCCCCAGGCTTCTACTGTGCCTTCTTTGGCGGGCTTTTGCTCGTCGGCGCTGCCAAGTTCCATCCAATCGCCATGAGATTTTAACATGGCATGAAGGTCATGGAGGCATTGATAATCATAATGCAAAACAGTTTTGCCAACAGTACACACCAGAATTTCTTTGCCATCTTTTACATCGGTGTGCATAGTAAATGCTGATGATAAAGGAGGCGTTTTTAATGCCAGGGGATTTTCTTTTGTGCCGATTTGATCTTTCATATTTTACTGATTAACTCATTAAGCGGTTGCTATAAATATACTTTTTTTAATAAAGAAATCTTCAAATGATAAAAGGTTTTACTGGGGAATTTAAAGTGCTGTTTTAACACATAAAGGGGCTGTTGATGGACTATTCAACTATTAAAAAAAATAAAATGAAGCGATTTTGGCATAATGATATGTACAATTCTTAATTTGTAATGAATGATCACTTTTACAATTTTATTTATCTATAATAGTACTGCATATAGCTGGTAATATGTTTGTGTTTATGTATTATCCAAGTGCAAACCAATTATAAATTTATGAGTAACGGCTTTAAAAGACGAGATGGCTTTATTGGAGAAAAGCTGATAAATATTCCTTTAAAAGTATTGGATGATGCCAAGACTAAAGAGCCAGAACTTTTCCCGGTTTACATTACCCAAATTGGATATTTTCCAAAAGCAAGTTTTCATTACCGCGAACGCCGTAAAGGATGTGAGGATAATATACTAATTTATTGCCTGCAGGGGAAAGGGCATTATATACTGGATGATAAACGGTACGAGGTTAACAGTAACCAGTTTGTTATTATTCCGGCTACGGATAAGTATATGCGCTATTGGGCTGATAATGAGGATCCATGGACTATTTACTGGGTGCATTACACCGGGGCTGGTATTGATGCTTTTAACCGGGCACTCAACCTCTGCATTACAAACGGGCCCTTATTGATCCCTTTTAATGAGAAAGCCTTAGAAATTTGGCAATACATATATCAAACCCTTGAAATGGGTTACAGCATTGAAAACTTGTGTAATGCCAACTTTTGCCTCTATCATTTTATTGCTACTTTTTTGTTTCCTCATCGTAAGATTAAAAACAATACAGAAAGTGGGGAGGATGTTATTACCAAAACCATTCACCGTATGCGCAATAACATTGATAAAAAATTTACTGTGGAGGAGATGGCTGCAAGTCATAGTTTATCGGTATCGCACTTTTCAAACCTTTTTCGTAAAGCCACCGGAATGCCGCCTATTGATTATTTTATCCATATTAAAATGCAAAAAGCCTGCCAGTTGTTATACACAAATGGCGATAAGATAAGAGATATAGCTACAGGGCTGGGCTATGATGATCCGTATTACTTTTCGCGCATTTTTAAAAAATACATCGGCTCATCGCCAGAGCAGTACAGGTTAAATGTTAAAAATATAAGTTGATTTTAAAGCAGGCGGTTTATAATTATATTGCCAGCAAAATATATCCCTTGAACAAACACGAAAGGAAAATAAGCGAAAGAAGAGTTAGGTGGAAAAAGCAGGAGTTTGGAGAGAAGTTATTTCAATGGAGTGTTTGGCCAGGGCTGGTGATTTTTATCATTATCGCCATATATCCTGACCGCCAATGCAACTTTACTTTTATTGATTACAAAATCCCTTTATTCGGCAGCGTAATAGCCGGAATGATTGTAGCTGCTATTGTTAACTTTAACCGTAAAAATAGCTTTTACCTGTTTATTCCGTTCGCTATGCTTTTTGCTGCAGTGTTCTTTTTCTGCAACACAACCTTTGCTGATAAAAAAGATATTGTAGTTAAAGAAATTATCAACGTAAAACATCACAGGTATGGAAGATCTGGTCCTCATGTTGAAATTAAGCATGGCGACTTTATAAAGAATATTCCTGCCGTTAGCAATGAAGAGGTAGATAGTTCATCGTATGTTATACTTAGGCTGAACAAAGGCTTATTTAACTATTACCTCATCAAAGATTGGAAATTGGTGAAAGATTAAGCATTATTTTAGTCAAAAAGTGACTTGTTAAGAATGGTTCTAAATAAAACATATCACTTGTAATAAACATTATTAGCTATCTGTTTTGTATTTTTGCATTTGTATTAATTTTATATAAACCGCAAATGAAAAAAAGTTCAATTTTTGGCCTTGTTGTTATAGCCATTGCTATAGCGGTTATCATTAGTGTATACTCCAATTCAAGCACTTATGGTTCTTTTGGCGATGCCACAAAAACCAACAGCGAATTGCATATTGTAGGGCACCTCAATAAATCAAAAGAGTTGTTTTACGATGCCACTAAGGATGCCAATTACTTTTCGTTTTACATGAAGGATAATAAGGGAGAGGAACGTAAAGTTATTTTTACCGGTACCAAGCCCGAAGATTTTGAACGGAGCGAGCAGCTAGTGCTTACCGGTGCCATGGTTGGCAACGAGTTTCACGCATCAAAGATCCTGATGAAATGCCCATCAAAATACACCCAGGATAAAATAGAAGTTACAGAAGTTAAGGCTAAACAGGCCAGTATATAAAACCATTTTAATGGATACAGTTTTTAAAGGTGAACACCTTTTACCGGGCCAGATTGGTCAATTTTTTATCGTTCTTTCTTTCGGAGCCGCACTTTTATCTTGCATCAGTTATTATTTTGCTACTACCGAAGATGCCGGGAAACTGGATAGCGTTTGGAAAAAACTTGGCCGCATAGGCTTTTTTATTAATACAGCTTCTATTTTAGGGATAGGCTCCTGCCTGTTTTTCCTTATCTACAAGCACTATTTTGAGTACCATTACTCCTGGGCTTATACCTCACGCTCTTTGCCTTATTATTATATCATATCTGCCTTTTGGAATGGGCAGGAGGGTGGCTTTTTGCTTTGGTTATTTTGGCAGGCGGTTTTAGGCGTTATACTTATCTTCAGGGCCAAATCATGGGAAGGGCCGGTTATGACAGTTGTGGCGCTATCGCAGGTAATGCTGGCCACAATGATTTTGGGTGTTGAAATACTGGGCCAGCGAATAGGTAGTTCGCCATTCTTGCTGCTGAGGCAATCAATGGAAGCTCCCATTTTCTCGAACCCCAATTACCTTGAGTTTATAAAGGATGGGCAGGGCATGGTGCCATCCCTGCAAAATTACTGGATGATCATTCACCCGCCAACGTTATTCCTGGGCTTTGCATCAATGGTAGTGCCGTTTGCTTATGCAATTGCAGGATTATGGCAAAAGAAATATAAAGAATGGATTCAACCTGCTATACCTTATGCATTGTTTGCCTGTATGATATTAGGCACCGGTGTGGTAATGGGTTCGTTCTGGGCTTATGAGTCACTTAACTTTGGTGGTTTTTGGGCATGGGACCCGGTAGAGAATGCTTCTATTTTCCCCTGGATAACCCTGGTGGCCGCGGTTCACGTACTTGTTGTTTATAAAAACACAGGCCATTCCTACTTTACAGCTACGTTTTTAGTTTTGGTAAGCTTTGTGCTGGTTTGGTACTCATCGTTCCTTAACCGCAGCGGTATTTTGGGCGATACATCTGTACACTCTTTTACCGATCTGGGCATGTTTTGGCAGCTGGTTATAGGCATTATGTTATTCCTGGTACTATCGGTAGTGTTGCTGGTGCGCAGGTGGAAAGAACTGCCTATCACCAAAAAAGACGAAGAAACCTACAGCCGTGAATTCTGGATGTTTGTTGGCGCTGTATTTTTGGGCCTTTCGTGTTTCCATCTGTTGGTGGTAACCTCGGTACCGGTTTGGAACGCTATATTCCATACCAAAATGGCGCCGCCATCAGATATCAAAAACCATTACAACGTTATTCAGTCGTCTTTTGTGTTTGTAATAACTTTGCTAACCGGCTTTACCCAGTTTTTAAAGTACAAAAAAACAGATGTTACCCGGTTTTTTATCACCACCGGTATTTACCTGTTTTTTGCAGCTTTGGTTACAGCGCTTATTGTTTACGCTTCGGGCGTTTACAAACTTAACATTGTGTTTGTATTGGTAATGTGGGGTTCGGTTTATTCGGTAATAGCTAATGCTAAAGTATTGGCAGATGCCTTTAAAGGTAAGTTTAAACTGGCCGGATCTGCGGTTGCGCATATAGGTTTTGGCTTGCTGATGGTAGGCGCGCTGATATCTGCAGGTACCAGCACCGTAATATCTATAAACAATACTGGCGAAGGTTTTTCCCAGGATTTTGCCAAAGAGCAAAACCCACGTGAAAATATAACGGTGTATCGCAATCAGCCTCAAAAAATGGGCGATTATATGGTGACCTATATCGGCGATTCCATATCATCTCCAAATCACTTTTTTAAGATCAATTATAAAAAAGTGGATGCCAGCGGTAAAGTAACCGAAGAGTTTACCTTGAAACCAAAGGTACAGGTAAATAAAGGTCAGCTGGCATCTTCGCCGGATACAAGGCACTATTTACTGCATGACATGTATACGCACATCACCATGACTAATGCCATCACGGCAACAGAGGGTGGTAGCGAGAGCGCCGACGCCGCTCATGATGCAGATAACGATGATAAGAACTATGATGCTCCTGTGGCTCATGATGTTGCTCCTGGTGACACCATTAAATACCGCGACGGATATATAGTGCTAAAAGCCCTTAACAAAGAAGCCAAAGTGCAAAATATACCACTTACCGATAGCGACGTAGCTATTGGCGCCGACCTTGAAATTGTATCTAACGGTAAAAAATATAGTGCAAGGCCGGTTTATATGATTAAAAACGGTAACGTATTTGATTTTGCCCGTAAGGTTGATGATGCAGGTTTAAAATTGCGTTTCAGCAAGGTAATACCCGAAACTAAAAAGGTACAGATCATTGTTTTTCAACAGCCGGAAAGCAAGAAGAAATTTGTGGTGATGAAAGCTATACAGTTTCCTTACATCAACTTCTTTTGGGCCGGTACTATTATTATGGTGATAGGTTTCTTTTTATCCATACTTCGCAGAAACAAGGAACTGAAGACGGTTTAAGTGTTATTGGATGGATAACCGTTTAATATCGCATCATAAAAATATATTGCATGATGGTTTTACCATTATAAATAACGTTTACAACGATGCCGAACTTAGGGGCATCCTTGATGTTATAGCGTCGGCAGATCAATCAAACCCGGCATTTAGAAAAACGGAAGATTTGTTTGCCATAAGGCAGTTTTTAAAGGAATTACCGCAGGTAGTTCCTTTAATTTTTAACAGCAATTTAAAAACGCTTATTCATGCGTTGTTTGATAGCAACTACTTTGTTGTAAAATCCATCTACTTTGATAAGCCCGAATTAAGTAATTGGTTTGTATCCTGGCAGCAGGATTTGACCATTTTGGTTGATAAAAAGGCCGATATCCTGGGCTATGGTCCATGGACGGTAAAGCAGAACCAGTTTGGCGTGCAGCCGCCCTTAGATATACTCCAAGATAACTTCACTATTCGTATTCATTTAGATGACACAGACCAGGATAACGGCGCTTTAAAGGTGATCCCCGGATCGCACAAAAAGGGCGTTTATCGCCCCGAAACCATCAACTGGGCTGCGGAAACAGAAACAACCTGTAATGTAAAAGCCAGCGGCGTAATGGTTATGCGTCCGCTATTGCTCCATGCATCAAACAGAACTACCAATAATAAAAAGAGGAGGGTAGTGCATATTGAATTTAGCAAGGCTGAGTTGGCAGAAGGATTGGGTTGGGGTGAGAGGGAAGTGATATAGTAAAAAATATTGTTAACTCCTGGCGAGATTATCTTACTCGTTAACCCCTTGTTTAACATATTTTATACCTGCACTAATAAAAAACCTTTTTAGTATATCATATTTTTGGTTACATATTATGCCTATACCTATATTGTTTGATTGAGAAGAATAGTCATGGCAATGAAAACAGATGTCAATGTGGTCAATTACTTTGCCTTTTTTGTTAAGAAAGATTAAGGAATTACGTGGCTCAAAACACGATCTGAGATGGCTTGTAATATAGCCCATCTTTTTTTGATAATCGGTGTTAAAAATGATATTTGTTAGCTGATTAATTTGGTCTTGGTTTAATATTTTATATTCAAGTAATGTAGAGTAATCTAATTTGTTTTTAATGATTACTAAGCCTTTTTGTTGTTGTTTCTCTTTATAAGTGAAGGTTTTTGTGGGATGTAAAGTATCTGAAAATTGCGACGGATCTGGTTCAAGGTAATACAAATATGATACAGCTAATATTTTAGCAGCTTTTGAATATGGATACTTTTTTAAGCGCTGAGCAATGGTGTACTGATAAGTAAAGGTGCAATTATCGTATTCGGGTTTCCACCGTTTATATAGTTCATCCCGTTTATGGTATTCTGCTGCTAATTTTGAATACTGATTTTTATGCTTAACCAGCCTGCTGGTATCAGCTGCAGATGTACCTGCATGGCTATAACAGTGCAGCCCTATCAACAAAAACAAGCAAGACAATAGTTTAGGTTTCATTTGGTTAAGTTACCAAAATGAAGTTATTCCTGCTTTAAAAATGAAAGTATCTTCGCGTTCACCGTATCTGGTTTCTCCAGGAAAGGCAAATGCCCGGCATCAGTAATCGGGAAAAAATCCACTTTCAATACACTGCGGATAGAATCGCTGAAGCGGAATGGTACTGTTTTGTCATCCTTGCCCCAGATTAACAATACTGATTTATTGGCACTGTTGAGGCAAGCGTTACTCTCGCGGCCACCTTCGTTATAGTCATATAGGGTTGATACCAGGGCGTTCCTAAAGCCTTTATATTTCATTTGTGGCAGATAAAGCTCTTCCCATCCCGGATGTTGTTTGGGGTATTTAAAATCAGTAACCTGCCCTCTTGCCCGCTCCTTTGAATTTACAGCCTCGTTGTATATCGTTACATATTTGGGAGCATTAGGCTTTCTGTTTTCGTAAGCCGGATCAATAAGTATAACTTTGTTGATCAAATCGGGATGTTTGCAGGTAAAGTTGGTAACAATTTTGCCACCGAAAGATACACCGGCCAAATTGATTTTGCCCTGAAGCTTTAACTGTTTAATAAGGTCAAATAACTGGGTATCGTATAGTTCTTTATTATAAATAACAGCAGGTCTGTCAGAGTAACCCCTACCGTAGGTGTCATACCGTAATACTTTATAGCCTTTATTAACAAGGTATTCATAGGTGCCATCCCATATATAATAGGGAACGCTAAAGCCATGAACAAGTATAACAACTTCGCCATTCTGGGGGCCTTTAAGCTCGTAATGAGTAATGCCCTGGCTTAGTTTGATAAAGCTGCCTGCAATATTTTTACGGTCGGCATCGGTTAAAGTTTTTTCCTCTTTATTGTTATATTCATAAAAACAATATAATATCAAAAAGGCTGCACCGAACAGAAATATTACAATTATTATACTTACTTTAAGTATTTTCATAGAGTATTAGATGATGATTACTAAAATACACAAATATTTAATCGGATTTAGCTGATTAACAGTTTAATTGTAAAATTAATATGCGCATAACAATTATAGGATCGGGCAACGTGGCAACACATATGGCGGCAGCTTTTAAAAATGCCGGTCACCGTATCGTACAGGTTTATAGCCCTAATATGCACAATGCGGCGTTGTTAGCTTATCATGTAGGAGCTGCAGCCATAGATGAAATCAGTAATATCGACCCAAACACAGATATATTTATTATCGCGATTAAAGATGATGCGATAGCCCAGACTGCCGAAGCATTAGCATCATATCAAAAACTAATAGTGCACACCTCCGGTTCAACAGGTATAGATGTGCTGTTGACTCATACTAATAAGGCCGGAGTACTTTATCCCCTTCAAACTTTTAGCAAAACCCGCGAAGTTGATTTTGCCACTGTTCCGTTGTGCATTGAAGCTGCAAATGATGATATATATACTGATTTAGAGCAACTTGCAGCTACTGTAAGCAATAATATTTATAGCATTAACTCATCAGGGCGCAGAATATTGCACCTGGCAGCAGTGTTTGCCTGTAATTTTCCGAATTACTTATATGGAGTGGCTCAACAGCTGCTTACTGATCATGAATTAGACTTCAATTTACTACGGCCACTGATATTGGAGACCGCCCAAAAGGTGCAGCAACAATCACCTGTGGCCGTACAAACTGGTCCGGCGGTTCGTAATGATCAAACAACCATGGATGAGCATCTGCAAATGCTTGTTAATAAACCCCAGTTACAGGATATATATGCTTTATTGAGTCAGGGTATTATCAAAAACAATAATGGTGAGCCCGGGGATAAGTAATTTTGTTACTTTTGCCTAAATGAACATTTTTAAAGTAAAGATAAATTTCGAGGAAAAAGGGCACGAAGCCATTGAGCTGCCAATAGCCGAGGGAGAATCTGTATTGGACGTATGCCTGGAGAATGGCATAGAACTACAGCATAATTGCGGCGGAGTTTGTGGGTGTAGTACCTGCCACGTTTACGTTAACAAAGGAATGGATAACATCCAGGAAATTTCTGATAAAGAAGAGGATTTTATTGACAGGGCAGTTAACCCTCGCATCAGCTCTCGCCTGGGTTGCCAGTGTGTAATTGTTGACGGCGATATAGAGGTTACCCTGCCAGATCAATCACAATTCCTTGGCCATTAAGAAATTTTAGAACAGCCCGGAAAGCCGGAAACGGTTTTGCACAGAACGCGCTATGCGGCAAGAGCAATAATTACGGGATGCCTTTAATGTGTCATTAAAACAGAGATAAATACCAAATATAACGTATAGCTTAATATTAAGCGTATAACACAAGAAAATGAGCGAGAACAGATTTGCCCTACCAATTCACTGGAATGATTACGAGGATATTGCTATTGAACTTTACGAAAAGTTTGGTGCCGAATTTGACGAATCAAAAATATACAGGATTCGTTTTACTGAGTTATTGGAGTGGGTGCTAAGCCTGCCCAACTTTGCCGGTACAAAAGCCGAATCAAACGAAGGCCACCTGGAGCAAATTCAATCGGCCTGGGTATATGAGTGGCGGGATAATCAATAGTCCTGTTTACAGAAAATAGTTAGCAGTTATTAGTTAAAAGTTAGCGTAATCTCCCGGCGTAGTCGTTTCAGAAAATTAATCTGAATGGCCGGTGTAATTAAAATAAAATCAGTGTAATCCTCCAATGGAATCATTCCTGAATAAGTTAAAAGATATAACCACATTTATTTTTGATGTGGATGGTGTACTTACCGATGGTTCTGTTTTTGTAACAGATAGCGGCGAGCAAAGCAGGGCCTTTAATATAAAGGATGGTTATGCCCTGCAGTTGGCTGTTAAATGCGGTTATAATGTTTGCGCCATATCTGGCAGCAGATCAAAGAGTGCTATATACCGTTTAAATAGTTTAGGTATCCAGGATGTTTATATGGGTACACATACCAAATCGCAGCGGTTTAAGGTTTACTTGGAAGAGAAGGCCATTATAGCTACCAATGTTTTATACATGGGCGATGATATCCCCGATTTGGAAGTAATGAAACTTGCCGGCTTACCTGTTTGCCCGGCCGATGCGGTTGAAGAGATAAAAGCAGTAAGTGCTTACGTATCTCCTTACGGCGGCGGTAAAGGCTGCGCCCGCGACATCATTGAAAAAGTACTAAAAGTACAGGACAAGTGGATGAGCGAAGAGGCCTACAGCTGGTAGCTTAAGTAAAAAGTAAAAAAGTAGAAGTTCAAAGTCCTTGGTCGAAAAAAAAGTCCTTTGTCCATAAATCTTTGCTCCTTGCTCAAAAAAAATCCTTTGTCCCAAAATCTATAAATCTTTGCTCACAATGAATATTCCCAAAATCATTCTAGCATCTAAATCGCCTCGCAGGCAGGAGTTGTTGAGGTTAATGGATATGGATTTTGAGGTAGTATTAAAGGATGTGGATGAATCATATCCCGAAGGTTTAACACCCCAGGAAGTTGCAGTTTATATTGCCCGCAAAAAGGCTGAGGCTTTTGATGAAACAATAGGGGATGAGGTAGTGCTTACTGCCGATACTATTGTTTGCGTTGAGGGCCAGATATTAGGTAAGCCCGAAACAGCAGCGCACGCTATCGAAATGCTGCAAATGCTATCTGGCAAAGTGCACCTGGTTATTACCGGTGTATGTCTTTTATATAAACATAAGTATAATAGTTTTTTTGATGTATCAGAAGTATTTTTTCGGAAGTTGAGCCTTGAGGAGATCACCAGTTACGTGACCGAATATAGCCCGCTTGATAAGGCCGGTTCATACGGCATACAGGAGCGTATAGGCCTTATAGGTATCGAAAAAATATATGGCTCATATACCAATGTAGTAGGCCTGCCAACCGAGAAATTATACGCCCAGTTAATTAATTTAAATAAATAATATTTAAATTAAACCTTTCATTTCTCCATAGTCTAACAACAAAAAATAAGGGAGTAAATTTATCATGAAAAGAACTATTAACATGGGGCTGGTAATGTTGCTGGTATCAGCCCTGTCTGCTTGCAGCAGTTACAACTATTACACCGCAGCCCGTAACAAAACCGATCTGTCAACCTATCGCACATTTGCCTGGTTACCGCCCGATGTTCAAACTAACAAAGCCGGGGCCGTAGTGAAAAAAGAGATTGGTGATGAAGCCGTAAAAGCTGCAACCATCACCGCGTTACAAAACAAGGGTTTAAAATTACAGGAAACCGATCCCGATCTGTTGGTAAGTTATTCAACAATAACCGGCAGGGGCGTGAAAAATGAATTTTATCCATCCTATTATGGTGGCCTGTATTCTGGCTTTGGCTGGGGCGGTTTTGGCTGGGGTTACCGTTCATTTTACGGTGGGTTTGGCGGCTGGGGCTTTCCTTATTACGGAGGCTATTATGGTGGATACTATGGCGGCGGTGTTGTTGCCCGTGTACCCTATAAAGAAGGCACCCTGATCATTGATATTATTGATCGTAACAAGCGCACACTGGTGTGGCGTGGCTTTGGTGTAGGTGAGCTACACAATCCCAAAACAACACTTAAAGAATTGCCAAAGGTTGTTAACGGCATATTGCAGCAATTGCAATTAAACCAGGTTAATCGCCAACCGGTTTTAGATACCAAAAAAGTTTAAGATATTTTATTCCTCCTGCAAGCAATAAAACAAAAATCCCTTCGGGCCCTAAGCCTGAAGGGATTTTTGTTTGCGGTGTAAATGGATGGTGGCAAATATACCTGCAAAAACAACCAGTACAATTACCCAGGTATCAAGGGGGCAGGGGTCAAGCGGGTCGGTACCATCACAGGCTTCGCCCTGGGCGAAAGTTATAAACGGGATGAAAGAAATTAGTATGAAGGAAAATATCTTCTTGCACATATCGGTTCGAGAGAAATAAATTATTGTTTGATTAACTTTTTTTGCCCTAAGGTTTTCTTCGTTGAGCTATCGGTCACTTCTACTATATAAGCTCCTGGGATTAAATTGTATGCATTTACCCTGATGTTATCTCCCGGATTTTTTGAGTTGATAACCGTGTTCCCCATCAAATCGGTAACACGCACCTGTACCTGCTTAGGAATAGTTGACGTATTAATTTTAATATTGAACTGTGTTATAACCGGGTTAGGATAGACTGAAAAGAAATCATCTGCTGTTGATAACTGGCTGTTGAAATTTAACGATGCTGTGCTGTAAGTAATATTGCCAAAAGCATCAACCTGCTTTAACCGGTAATTATTGACGCCGGTTAAAGGACTTTTATCCAGATAAGTATAAATGCCACTGCCATCGCTTTGCACGGTGTATAGTGGAGATCCATCCTCTCTTTCTATCGTGAAATTGGTGAAGGTCGTCTCTTTTTCAACCTTCCAGGTTAATAAAGCCCCGTTTTTAACCGCTTTGGCTGTAAAACCAAGGAGATGGTAATTGTATTCGCTGTTTTTATGAAATACCAATTCAAAGCGATCGCTGCCATAGGAGGAAGCATCATTCCGATCGACCTGGAATAAATACTGTTTGTATTTGCTGAAAAATATAGAGTCCTTTTTATAATGATCAATTAAATATACATCAAAGCGGGGATCAAGCGAATCAAAGCCGGTAGCCGATAAAGTATCGAGTTTGGTTGATGATGACGCGGAAGCGTAAAGCTTAATTCTCATTGATTCATCAATACTGTGCATATGATTGATGGCCAATTTTTTATTGCTGTTAAAGGCATAACTTGTTAATGATACGGCGCTTCCAATCCCCTGCATGTAATCCGCATCCTTATCGCTTTCATATTCATTTTTGGCCTCAGGCTCAAAAGTTAAAATGATATCATCGGCATTGATTGAATCCTGCGATAGCTTGATCCTGAGCATTTGGGATACCAAAGCACTTTTAAACAAAAGACCGTTACCCGTATTTTGGGTGTTTATTTTGGCCCCTTCGTGAAAAGTAAGTTTTGCAGCAGTAACTGTTTTGATTGAATCAACTTTAACAAAAAATCCCTGGCCGCTTACAATGATGTGACTGGAGTTACGTGTCCCCAATCCGCCCGAGGTACCTTGCTGGTAAACGCCGTAATTTTTGCTCCTGTAATCAAAAACGTAAACGGAGTTTTTTAGGTTGGGGCCGTATATGCCTGTACCCGGATCTGTTGCTGCATTGGTAAACTTGTCCCAGTCGATAGAGGATGGGTAGGGGTTACCTACCAGGTTAAATCCCCTAACAAAACTTGGGGATATGTAATTACTAATTCCGGTGGTGTATGAAAGAAATGTATTTGCTCTGAACCAAATTTTAACCGGAACATCCCCCTGGTTAAGGGTGCCTGTAGCGGTAGATGTAGATGACTCTGGATCGGCAAATTTACCACCCGAACGTGTTACTTTACTGGCAACAAGTGTTTTATCTCCAATATAATAAAGCATATAGCCGTTGCCTACAGGTAAAGTCGTGCTCGTTGAGCCGGTGCCTGCAGCGTCAGCAACCAGGAAGGTATTACCTGTATTGATGGCCTTAATACCTTTAAAATTCCCACCATTAAATGAAGCGCCACTGGATGGCAGGTCTTCCCTATAAAGGTAAATGGTGGAGTTGCCTGCTCCCAAGGAGGTAAAGCCAGAACCTGTTCCACCTGGACCGGCGGTAAAAATAGATGATGGTGAGGTGCTTAAAAAATCAAGGCTGTAAAGAGCCGTATTGCCCGTGTTATTGATAACGGAATTGGTATTAACGGCAGAAGATGCTAATCTATATCCCCTGTAGGTGGCTACTGCGCCTCCGGTAAAATACCGCTCAACTTTTACATTTCCTATAATTGTTGAGGTTGTATTTAGGATCTGGGTAACAGTTGCAGTTGAGGAAGCAGTAGATTTTAATGTTAATACACCTCCTGCATCAAGTTTGGTAGTTGCATTGTTAGCAAGCGAAAGCGTTCCTGTACTGGAAACCGCGAAGCCTCCGCTTCCAGACATCGTTTTAGGGCCCGTTAATGCGCCGCCAGAAAAACTTACTTTGTTAAATGTTGTTCCAGTGGCGCTGTTGTCAATTAATGCCTGTGAGCTATTGCCATTAAAGTAAGTGGTACCTGTGCTTTGTGTATATACGCCACCAAGGTTATTGGTATAATCACCTGTAATACTTAAATCGGCTGATCCTAATACCAACGAGCCGCCGCTATTATTAGTCAAATTACCTGTAATGGTAATAGGACCTGTGTCCTGCGTTATTGTGGTGGAATTTGTCCAGTTACCTGCAACTGTTACCGTAGGATCATTGGTATATAAATTTACTGCTCCGCCGCTTGTTGTAAATGCACCGGTAACGGCAAGCGTACCTGAGCTTACTTTTTTAGGACTTGCATTGCTAAAAGTAAGGGTTGAACCATAGGTTATAGCTGTAGAAACAACCTGGGTATTAGCAGCCACATTGCCATCATAAGTAACCGATTTTGTTGTTGCATCTGTAGCAGTATTTAACCAGCTGCCCTCAATTGTTAAGGGTATACTGTTGGTTGCTAAATCAATATTGCTGGTTCCTTTAAAATCGCCCTGTATATTTATGCTTGTAATTCCCGAAAAATTTACAGTAGTTGAACCGGATGAAGTTAGGTTACCCCTGACTACGAAGTTGGGCGTAGCATTTGGGGCAGTTCCTGAATTAACGCTCATTGTTGTGCCTGTAAAAATGATATTTGGCGGCAAATTGGTTTGCCCCGCATTTGGCGTATATAAATTAACTATTTGCGTAGGTGAAGTATATTCAATTGTAGATGTTAGATCAATTACATCATTGGCTCGAAATGTAAATGTGGATTTTGATATATAATCGGAATTAGCTTTCAGGGTTAAAAAATAACCTGTACCAACTACCAGTGTACCATTTGCATTAAATATGGCATTAGCTTCGAGCGTTGTTTGGTTTACCGTTGCACCAGTAAGCGTTACCCCGCGGTCGGTACTGCTTCCGTAATAAGTATTGTAAATATCTAAATGGTCAATTGCAGTACCTCCAATTACAGTGGTATTTGGAAATGATTGTGCTATTGTTCCATTTAAAATCACCGTTGAGCCATTGGCAGATGCATCAAGTGACCCACCTTCTATATCGCCGGATAGCTTAATTATACCCGCAGTGCCTAAAACTATGCTATTTCTGTAAGTGGTGCCCGAAAGGGCGCTATTCATTGTAACGTTGTTAACATCCAATGTGCCATTCGCCGCAATTTTACTAATGCCAATTGTAGTTGTTGACATAGTTAAGGTAGGAACAGTTAAGGTAAATCCTGTGTTGATGGTTAATGTTACTGCTTTTACGTTACCGATAGTTATTGATGACGCGGTAAATAGCGGAGTGGAGGAAATAGTGGGTTGATTAGTAAAAGTGGCCACTCCAATGTTAATTATATCGCCATTGGCGGGTAAAGTACCGCCCCAGTTTGCTGCTGTATTCCAATCTCCGGATGAAGTGCCCGTCCATGTTTTTGTTGCTGCAAAAGCATGGTTTTGTACAAGCGTTATAAATGCAACCAGTAGAAAAATTTTTGCTAAAGGAGGTTGAAAATTAAAGTATGACAAGGTGCAGTTTATAAATGTTATACAATAGAATGCTAACCAGTTTGTTAATTATTGCTTAATTAAATCAGATATACACTCGCTTAAAATTTCCTAATAACTTATGGCATTGTACGTATAGTTACAGTAAAATGTTGTAATAATTAATGTAAATTTCTTTTGCGAATTTTGTTAACTATTAATTATCAATCGGGGTGATTTTGGTAAAAAGGAGGAAGGTAGTCGTTGAAATACCAACAGTTAATAATGTTAATTTACTATAAATAAAAGTAAGCCTGACAGGAAATTAAATACCAACGAGTGTTTTATTGGCTCCTGAAAAATGAAGGAGGGAAAACTTAAATAGAGGAAAAATCCCTTCGGGCCCTAAGCCTGAAGGGATTTTTGTTTGCGGTGTAAATGAATGGCAGCAAGTATGCCTGCAATAACAACCAGCACAATTACCCAGGTATCAAGGGGTGTTGCGCAGGGGTCAAGCGGGTCGGTGCCATCACAGGATGTACCTTGCGCTAAAGTTATTAACGGAACAAATGAAATTAGTATAAAGGAAAATATCTTCTTGCACATATCGGTTCGAGAGAAATAAATTATTGTTTGATTAACTTTTTTTGCCCTAAGGTTTTCTGCGTTGAGCTATCGGTCACTTCTACTATATAAGCTCCTGGCATTAAATTGTATGCATTTACCTTGATGTTATCTCCTGGATTTTTTGTGTTTATTACCGTATTCCCCATCAAATCGGTAACACGCACCTGTACCTGCTTAGGAATAGTTGACGCATTAATTTTAATATTGAACTGGGTTATAACCGGGTTAGGATAGATTGAAAAGAAATCATCGGCTGTTGATAACTGGTTGTTGAAATTCAACGTTGCTGTGCTGTAAGTAATATTGCCAAAAGCATCAACCTGCTTTAACCGGTAATTATTGACGCCGGTTAAAGGGCTTTTATCTACAAAGGTATAATTGCTACTGCCATTGCTTTGCACAGTATATAATGGTGTAAACTGGTCAGATCCATTATTCCTTTCTATTGTAAAGCTGGTGAAGGTCGTTTCTTTTTCAACTTTCCAGGTTAATAACGCGGTGTTTTTAACCGCTTTGGCTGTAAAACCAAGGAGATGGTAATTGTATTCGCTGTTTTTATGAAATACCAATTCAAAGCGATCGCTGCCATAGGAGGAAACATCATTCCGATCGACCTGGAATAAATACTGTTTGTATTTGCTAAAAAATATAGAGTCCTTTTTATAATGATCAATTAAATATACATCAAAGCGGGGATCAAGCGAGTCAAAGCCGGTAGCTGATAAAGTATCGAGTATAGTTGATGATGAAGCAGAAGCGTAAAGCTTTATCCTCATTGAAGCATCAATACTGTGCATATGATTGATGGCCAATTTTTTATTGCTGTTAAAGGCGTAACTTGTTAATGATACGGCACTTCCAATCCCCTGCAGGTAATCAGCATCCTTATCGCTTTCATATTCATTTTTGGCCTCTGGTTCAAAAGTTAAAATAATATCATCGGCATTGATTGAGTCCTGCGATAGCTTGATCCTGAGTATTTGGGATACCAAAGCACTTTTAAACAAAAGACTGGTACCCGTATTTTGGGTGTTTATTTTAGCCCCTTCGTGAAAAGTAAGTGTTGCAGCCGTAACTATTTTGGATGAATCCACCTTAACAAAAAATCCCTGGCCGCTTGCAATGATGTGACTGGAGTTACGTGTACCCAATCCGCCCGAGGTACCTTGCTGGTAAACGCCGTAGTTTTTGCTCCTGTAATCATAAACGTAAACGGAGTTTTTTAGGTTGGGGCCGTATATGCCTGTGCCCGGATCCGTTAGTGCATTGGTAAACTTGTCCCAGTCGATTGATGATGGGTAGGGGTTACCAACTAAGTTAAATGCTCTTGCATAACTTGGGGATATAGAATTATTAATTGCGGGGATGTTGGTGTATGACAGCAATGTAGTTGATTTGAACCATAATTGAACCGGAATATTCCCCTGGTTTATCGTGCCCACAGCAGTAGAAGTAGATGACTCAGGATCGGCAAATTTGCCGCCAGAACGCGTCACTTTGCTGGCAACAAGTGTTTTATCTCCAATATAATAAAGCATATAGCCATTTCCCACAGGCAGTGTTGTAGGCAGTGAGCCGTTGCCTGCAGGGTTAGCTACCTGAAAAGTAGTACCGGTATTGATCGCATAAACACCTTTAAAATTACCGCCATTAAATGAGGCAGCGCTGGATGTCAGGTCTTCCCTATAAAGGTAAATGGTGGAGTTGCCCGCTCCCAAGGAGGTAAAGCCAGAACCTGTTCCACCTGGACCAGCTGTAAAAATAGATGATGGTGAGGTGCTTAAAAAATCCAGGCTGTAAAGAGCCGTATTGCTAGAGTTATTGGTAACCGAATTGTTATTAACGGCAGAAGATACTAATCTATACCCCCTGTAGGTGGCTACTGCTCCTCCGCTAAAATACCGCTCAACTTTTACATTTCCTATAATTGTTGAGGTTGTATTTAAAATCTGGGTAACAGTTGCAGTTGAGGAAGCAGTAGATTTTAATGTTAATACACCTCCTGCATCAAGTTTGGTAGTTGCATTGTTAGCCAGCGAAAGCGTTCCTGTACTGGAAACCGCGAAGCCTCCGCTTCCAGACATCGTTTTAGGACTCGTTAAGGCTCCTCCAGAAAAACTTACTTTATTAAATGTTGTGCCGGTGGCACTGTTATCAGTTAATGCCTGAGAACCACTGCCATTAAAGTAAGTGGTACCTGTGCTTTGTGTATATACACCACCAAGGTTATTGGTATAATTACCTGCAATACTTAAATCTGCCGATCCTAACGCAAGTGAGCCGCCGCTATTGTTAGTTACGCTACCTGTAATGGTAATTGGTCCTGTATCCTGCGTTACTGTAGTGGAATTTGTCCAGTTACCTGTAACTGTTACTGTAGGATCATTGGTATATAAATTTACTGCCGCTCCGGTTGTAATTAGGTTGCCGCTGATTGACAAAGTGCCACCTAACACGGTTTTAGTACCAGAGCCCGAAAGGGTTAAGTTATTGTAAGTGACACCTGATGATAGGCCTGTAATATTACTATTGGTGTAAATTGTTTGGTTTGCGCCCGAATAGTTTATTGTTGCGCCGGTTCCATTAAAAGTTATAACATTGATGCCCGTTGTGGTTAATGCACCGAGTGCCGTTGAAGAGGTTAGATTTAATGTAGCATTGGCTACACTTAGTGTAGAGGTATTATTAGATTGGTTTGTTGTATTAATTGCTGACGCGGTAACTGTGCCTCCGGTTATATCAAGTTCTGCATCGAACCGGCGTTGCCCATTTGATTGAGTAGAATTTAAATTAATATTACCTGTAACAATTAAATTAGCAATGGAGGATGTCATACTAAAAGGGGAATTGTTACCTGGTGGGAGGGTTACACCGTCACCTAATTTTATATTACCGCTAACTGTTAGTGTTGAGCTGCCAGCTAACGAAATAGAATAGGTTGTTGCATTATTTGGCAAGGCAGGGCTCACATAAATATCGTTGTTAATTGTAAATGGAGTGTTAACTGTTAAGCTGCTTGATACGGAATTCTCTGTGCCAAATATTATTCCTCCTACACTGGTGGCACCGCCCGCACTTATAGTAGGATATTTTTTGTTGCCTGTTAATGCAAGTATTCCAATTCTGGCTAGATCATTGGTCGTTGGTACAATACCAGAACCCCAATTTGCTGTATTGTTCCAATTTATATCGGAGTTTCCAGTCCAGTCATAAATAGCGTTTATAAAATAATAAGTAGCTGGCGTAGTTAATTGAGTAGTTGTGGTTGTAAATGATGGTTTAACGTTGTTTTCGAAAAAAAACGTATTGTTATCTATTGGAGTTGTTGGAAATGAAAAAGTTATATTGGATGGGGATGGAAAACCATTTTGGAAATTAGTTACGTCAAATACAAGATAAAAAGTAGATGTGCCATTTCCAGTTTGATTATTGGTGAAAATATTTGACATTTTGTACTGAGAGCCATTAACATTAAGGTTACCAACTCCGCTGGTGGAACTTGTTATAGTAGTGGGATCTGTAGTTTTTATTATTTTACCATTTGTTAAATAATTATTTAAATTGGTTTGTGTTGTATTAACCAATATATCTCCTACCTGAACATAAGTGTTGGATCCACTTGGCAACCCCGCAACTGTAATTGAGAAACCAAACACAACATATGTTGTTCCATTTTTTACTAAATATTGGTTGGCTGTTCCACTCAATGCAGTAAATGTAATGGATTCAGCTGCGTTTGATTTACCTACATTGCACACTATGATGAATGCAATTATGAATAAAGTTTTAAATAAACGTGTCTTCAAATGAGTATAATTTATAGGGTTTATGCAATAATGATGCTAATGGAATTTTACCCTTTAAAAATACATAAATTATTAATAATGAAGCTATTTAAATGTAATTACGGTAATTTAAAGCTCTTTAAATTAAAATATTTGTAATTTTATATTGCCTTAAAGTTACTATTGTTTACCCAAAATGGGGAATTGTTTCCCCCTTGAAACTATTGGTTTATTTAAAGTTGTTTTTGGTGAAATGGAAATCTTTATCAGTTATTAAAATTAACTATTGAGATAGAATAACTGATGGGCGATTTTTCTTTTTTCTTGCATAAAAAAAGCTATTCGCTGCTGTTTGCCCAGTTTATCGTTCCGTTAACGGTATCAAGGCCAAGCCGAAGCACTCCGGTGGAGTGCTTTTGGGATAAAGGAGCAGAAATTAAACGCATCGAAGGCTTAGGGTGTGTTAAAATAAAGATTTATTAAATCCTTTTAACTCACTACCTTGCCCTTGTCCAGATTCAGTACTTTATCAACACTATTGGGTATTTCATGCTGGTAGTGGGTTACGTAGATGAGGGTTACATTACTAATGCTACATAGCGTATCAACCAGTTTTTTAAAATGAAGTTGCTGATGGTCATCCATACCCTGGCAGGGTTCATCAAAAATTAACAAAGATGGATTTTTGATAAGTGCGCGGGCCAACAGGCATAAACGCTGGGCGCTGGCAGGTATGTTTTTTAACAAGGTGCGGGCATACTGGTCAATCTCCAACGTTTTCATCCAACGTAAGGCTATCGCGGCGCGCTCCTTATTGCTTGGCCTGAATAAACCCAGCGTATCATAATATCCCGATTCAATCACCTGCAGGCAACTATTATCGGTTGGGAAGTATTGGTGCAGTTCGGGCGATACAAAACCTATTTTCTTTTTTATATCCCAAATGCTTTCGCCGGTGCCTCGTTTTTTATCAAACAGAATAATGTGATTTGCGTAGGCCTGTGGATTATCGCCATTAATCAAACTCAGCAAGGTTGATTTTCCTGCTCCGTTTGGTCCAAGCAATGCCCATCTTTCGCCGGGTTTTATCTCCCAGTTTATATCGTCCAATATCACTTTATTGCCATATTGAATATGCACCTTGTCCATTTTTACAATTTGGTTGTACGGTATGGATGCCCCATTGAGGTTTAGTAACGCGCTAAGTTCTGCAGTATCAATATTATCGGTAACTTCTTGGTTAAACTGGTCGGGGTTAAAATTAGCCTTAGTGCATTCATGAATAATAGCACCGTTGTTTAAAACAGCAACGTGAGTAATGGCTGCAGGGATTTCATGTGCCGATGTTGCGATAATGAGGTTGATTCCGGAGGCAGTAATTTGCTCAATGATGCCATTGAACTCCTGCCGCGTTTTTACATCAAGCCCCGTCAGCGGGTTATCCAATAATAACAATACCGGGTTTTTTAGTAAGGCCGCTGCCAGCATAAGGCGCTTGGTTTCGCCGTTTGATAGTTTTATTAATTGTTTATCGCGCAGTTGTTGCAGGTTGAGCAGGTTAAGCACCTTGGCGGGCGTCCACCAGGTGTTGGCGTGGGGGGCACTGTTAACAACCATTAAATAATCATCAACGGTTAAAGCATCTTCCGAATCGAAAGAGTTATAGCGTTGCTGGTAATAAAAATCTGTAGTATTTGATAAATTGCGAAAATGATGCCTGGGTTCGACAAGGGCTATCAGTTTGGTTTTAGCACTAATGCCGTCGGCAGTTGGTAATTTGGTTAGAAGTTCATCTTCAAAATGCCAGGTAATGGTGCCACCCGTTACATTGAAACGGCCGGCTATGGTTTGCAGTAATGCGCTTTTGCCCGAGCCACTGGGGCCTATAAGCGCCCAATTTTCACCTTTGTTTAACTTGAAGTTAAGATTTTTGAACAAAGTACTGTTCAAAAATCTAACTGTTGCATTGTTTATCAAAAAAAATACTTTACCCATAGCCTGTTCAATAGCGGGCAAAAATAGTAATCCGAATTATCAAAAAGTGGCAGTTTTGAGTATTATTTTGCCATAAAATTTGGTTTACTAAACTTATGCTGTTCTTTTAAGCGATTGGTTTGGAGCTATATTGGCATTGCTCTTATTCAGCCTGTTCCATCCTTCTATGTTAACAATTTCTGCTTTTACAAAATTATTGCATTTCTTATTCGGGCATGTAACAATCCAGTGTTTTTTTGATTGTTCAACGTGAGGGCGGCTTCCACATTTAATACAGTTTTCGCATTGAATGTTGGGTTGTATTTCTAAAGTCATAATAATATGTAGTTATAGATGGATATTTCAAAATTAGCAAATAGTATGAGCAGTACGAAAAATTTAACGAAAACCTACGTTATAAGTATGTACTGATCAATTTTCGAAAAGCTTTACTGATTTTTACATGGCTTATAATAGTTGTTACAGGAGTAATCCATAGTTGTTTTATCCGCTTTTAAAATTTAAATAATCAATAATCGCTCCGTTTGTATATAGAGGGCAGTATGTGTTGCTATTTTGATGATTTAGTAATAAAAAATGTGCAATATTTTACTAAATATGTATACACTGCTATACATATTTAAAAACTCATTTTTAATGAAATTCAATACATTGGCTCCTATTTATGTAACTATTTTCTGTAAAAAAGATGTTTTTTTAATCAGGTCTGATTATTGTATTTGTTCATAAAACAGGGTGATAAATAAAAGGCCCTTACATGTAAACTTTATCTATTATAAAACATCATTATGAAAAACGTACATTTAGTATTCATCTCCCTGTTCATGTTAGCCCTGAGCGGCTGCTCTGTAATAGGAGGGATATTTAAGGCTGGCGCCGTAGTAGGCGTTATAGCTGTGATTGTAGTTATATTGATTATTGTATGGTTGATTTCATTATTTCGGGGGAAATCGTAAATGATAAAATTGTTTATTATTTAGATAATTTTTAATTATTTAGTTAAACAAATTAACTTGTTTGTCGTTTATTTCAATACAAAACATTAATTACCATGGAAAATACACAAGCAACAGCAGAAGTTTTAAATGATCTGGTACAGATCAACAACGACCGTATTGAAGGATACAATCGCGCGCTAAAAGATCTGAAAGATGGCGAAGGAGATTTGAAATCAATTTTCCTGAGCATAATTGACGACAGCAATCGTTACAAAAACGAATTGGGTAAAGAAATTGAAGTTTTAGGTAAAGAAATTGAAACCAGTACCACAACGAGTGGTAAAATTCACCGTGCCTGGTTAGATGTTAAGGCCGCCTTTACAGCTCATGACACTCATGATATTTTGGAAGAATGTGAGTTTGGCGAAGATGCAGCCGTAAAAGCATATAAGGAGGCTTTAAACGAAGAATATATTCCTGCCTTTTTACGCGAAATAATCACCCGGCATCATGATGAAGTGCTTGATGCGCATGATGAGATAAAAGCCCTGCGCGATAATGTTCATTAAAATTTACTTATTAACGAAGAAAAAGGAGCGGTATTTAATCGCTCCTTTTTGTTTTATAGGAAATTAATTTCCAGGATCAATGATTACCGATTGTACCAGCCAGCTGGTACTTTCAGACCAATCGCCGCCCTTGTATAGCATTTTTAAATTCCAGGATGATTTAACTGTTTTGCCACTCTTATCAATAAATCTTACTGTTGACTGTATTTGATAACTGTTTGCTGCAGTATCAATAATAGGAGTAAAGCTATTGTTGGGGAACGAGGCTGTACCGGGTTGGGCTAAATGCTCTCTGACAAATACTTTAGCAGTTTCAAATGCTTCTTTTGCCGTAGGCTTAATGTTAATATGTACACTACTGTTTTTGCTGATACCTAAAATTACAATGATGAACGTAACAAAAAAAGCAATGCTATATAATGTAGCCGTTTTTATGTGTGGATGTTTGTGCCAACCTATGTTTTTACGTTCGGCATCACTTAAGTTTGTCCATTCGGAATATTTCATATCACATTAAACAATATTGGCTTAAATTGTTTTGCAGATAAAATTTGGGCAAAAAAAAACGCTCTGGAAAACCAGGGCGTTTTTAGAAATCTAAAAAAAGTAAGATTACATTTTTTTAGCAGTGTCTTTTTTAGCTGAATCAACTTTAGCGCTATCTTTCATTGCGTTCATTTTAGCAGCAGTATCCATTTTAGCTGAGTCCATTTTAGCTGAATCTGTTTTAGCTGAATCTGTAGCAGATGAAGTAGAAGCACCTTTACAAGCTGCAAATGAAGTAGCGATAGCTAAGGCAACTAAGCCTAATTTGAATGAATTTTTCATGTTCAATTTTTTAATAAGTGATTTAATAGTTTTCATCTTAATACCTTAAATGCAAAAAGGTAACCCATAATTTAAAAATAAATTAAGGATTACCTTTTTAATTGTAAAAAAAACTAAAAAATCAATAAAAAGGGAGCAAGGTTTATACTTGAGCCCTTTTTATATATGCTTTATCAGCAATTATTTTTTTGCAGTATCTTTCTTTACTGAATCAACAGCAGCAGCACCAGCTTTTGCAGTTGAATCAACTTTAGTAGCTGAATCAGTTTTTGCAGAATCAACTTTTACTGAATCAGTTTTAGTTGAATCACCATCAGTTTTTTTAGCAGAACCACCACAAGCTGAAAAAGAAACAGCGATAACTAAAGCAACTAAACCAGTTTTTAATAAATTTTTCATTTTCAAGAGTTTTAAAATGTTAATATTTTTTGATCGTTTTCGTTATTAATACCATAAGTTTAGAAAGGTAACCCATGAAATTTAATAAAAAATAAATTCTATCAATTTTATAGCATTTATCGTGATTGGGAATGTTTTGCGGGCGAGTTTTTTTATTGCAGATTTGCCGCCATTATTACCGGCATTATTAAATGTAACGGAGAGGTTACTTTGTTGTTTTTGCGGTATTAAAAACAAATTGGTATTTTAAAATTGAAAAAGCATATAGCAAGGTTTTGTAATTTTATTGGCTACGATTTATTTTTTTTACCGCAATGGGTTACATTTTCGTATAAACAGTATTAAGAGTGAATAAAGACTTAAAAGCTTCGGCACCAACAGATAGCGAGATCGTTCTTGGGATACTTAACAATTCGGAAATAGTATTAAAAAGGTTATATACCACCTATTTCCCCATGATATTACAGTTAATTATCAACAACAACGGGAATGAGGATGATGCCAAGGATATATACCAGGAAGCTATCATTGTTCTTTATAATAAGATAAAATCGGGCGAATTTGAGTTAAGCAGTAAGCTTAAAACATATATTTATTCGGTTTGCCGCAGGCTTTGGCTTAAAAGATTAAGCCAGATGAACAGGTACGGAGGGGACATCAGAGATTTTGAAGAATACCTGCCTGTTGATGATGAGGTTGAAAAACATAATGACCGGGATATACAGTTTAATAAAATGGAGGCAGCGCTCCAGTTATTAGGCGAACCCTGCAAAACCATTATGGAAGATTTTTATATACATAACAGATCAATGCAGGAGATTTGTGAACGTTTTGGCTATACAAATGCTGATAATGCCAAAACGCAAAAGTATAAATGCCTGCAAAGGCTGAAGAAATTATTTTTTCAGCAGAAGTAAAGGAGAGTAAAGAGATGAGTGAGAATCAACTTTTGGAATTAATTGAACGGTACCTTGATGGCGATATGACCGCTACTGAGCGTACAGAGTTTGAATTGTTGCGTAAAAAAGATGCCAGCGTTGATAGCAAGGTAGTAGAGCATAAATTGTTTATTGGTTTAATTAAACAATATGGCGAGCGCCTGGAACTTGAAAAACGTTTGGATGCTATTCACAATGATATTGATGTACATGCGCTTAAAGAGGAATTGATGATACATCCTAACTGGATTGTTCAGTTATGGAGGCATCATCATTCAAAAATATCTGTTGCCGCTTCAATAGCTATTTTTGCTATATTAAGTACACTGTTTTTTACAGGTAAGCTTAATAATCATGATTCAAGTTTTGTTGAGCTGAAACAGGAGATTGGAAAAACAAAGGATCAGGCTAAACTGCTTGATCGTAAACTTGATGGTTTTATTAAAAGCACCAATAGTACCGCTAAACCTAAAATGACCAATCCTGGTAATTTTAGGGGTACAGGATTTGCTTTATCATCAAATGGTTATATAGCAACAAACTATCACGTAGTAAACGGCGCCGATTCCATTTATGTGCAAAATGCGTCAGGCGAATCTTTTCACGCTAAAGTAATTTATTCCGAACCACAATATGACCTGGCCATTTTACAGATCAATGATGCTTCATTTAAAGATCTGGGGAATGTTCCTTATAACTTCAAGAAATCTATCAGCGATCTTGGCGAAAACGCATGGACATTCGGATATCCGGGTGGTGAAGAGGTTTATGGACCGGGCTCATTAACAGCAGCCACCGGTTACTCTGGCGATACAACAGAATACCAGGTTTCTATACCTGTTAATCCGGGCAATAGCGGTGGCCCGTTATTGGATGACAAGGGAAATGTTATTGGTATTATAAGCGGCAAGCAAACACAGGTTGCTGGTGCTGCGTTTGCTAAAAAATCAGCTTATTTATTAAGAACCATACAAAATATACCATCCGATTCGTTAACTAAATCGTTAACCTTAAGTACTAAAAATACCTTAGCTGGCTTAAGCCGACCACAACAGCTTAAGAAACTTAAAAACTATGTGTTCATGGTTAAGGTTTATTAATATTGCCCAATTCCAATAAAAATTAATAATTAAAAGGAGATATCGAAAGGTGTCTCTTTTTTTTTGAGTAAAGATTTTGGAGTAGGGAGCAAGGATTTTCGGACAAAGGATTTTTTTGAGAAAAGAACAAGGGAAAGGAAGGATGCAATTTGCAACGCCTACAAATTAATTTTTCTCCTATGAATCAAATTCTGCTAATTCTTTAATTCTGAAAATTCTGATTCAGACAAATGCGACGGATGGGCGCGGATACCAGCCGTGTGACCTTTACCTATCCACCTCGCCCAAAACAAAATCGATAGAGCCTACGATAGCAATCAAGTCGGCTATGAGTACGCCTTTGGATATTTCTGGTAGTACGGAAAGATTATTAAAGCTTGGGCCTCGGGCTTTTACACGTGTGGGGATCTCGGATTTACCATCGGCTACAAAGTAAAAACCCAGCTCGCCTTTGGCGCCTTCGCATCGTACATAATAGTCCTGAGCTTTGGGTATTGTTTTACGGGGCATTTTGGCCCGGGGATCAAAATCGGGTGTGCGTTTCAGTTCGTTTTGCAGGCGATCAAGGCATTGCTCAACTATCCTAAGCGATTGTTCTATCTCATCAACCCTTACTTTATAGCGGTCCCAGCAATCGCCAACAGTGCCCATGATACCGGTGCCTATTGGGATCTCAAAATCAAGCTCGGGATAGGCCGAATAATTGTCAATCCGTCGTAAGTCCCACTTCAAGCCCGAAGCACGCAGCATGGGGCCAGAGCAGCCGTAGTTAATAGCCACATCCAGCGGCAGTACACCTACATTGGCCGTGCGGGATATAAATATCTGGTTATCGGTAAGTAGTTGATTCAGTTCAACCATTTTGGGTTTAAAGTATTCTACAAAATCGCGGCAGCGCTCTTCAAAGCCAACAGGTAAATCGTAAAACAAACCGCCTACCCAAATATAGTTATAAAGCATACGCGAGCCCGAAGCCCATTCCAGCATACCCATAATATGTTCACGGTCTCTAAAACACCATAAAAAAGGGGTGAAAGCACCAATATCAATACCGTAGGTGCCAATGGCAATCAGGTGCGATGCAATGCGGTTAAGTTCGCAAACAAGCACACGGATGTATTCCACCCGTTTAGGGATATCTTTATCAATCCCCATCATTCGTTCAACACCCATCACAAAAGCGTGGCTGTTGTTCATAGAGGCCAGGTAATCCAGTCTATCGGTAAATGGAATGGTTTGCTGGTAGGTTAATGATTCGGCATGTTTTTCAAAACAGCGGTGCAGGTAACCAATATGAGGGATAACTTCTTTTACAATTTCCCCATCAGTAATCAGCTCCAAACGCAAAACACCATGTGTAGATGGATGCTGAGGGCCCATATTAAGCACCATATCCTCCACACTGGCATCAGCAATTTTTTTGTTATAATTAATGAGTGCTTCTTCGTATTTCTGATTAGTGATCACCAATGTTGTTTCCTGTTTTGTTGGTCCCAAAAATCAGCATTTTTTTCTTTTATCGGGCAAAATTGGTATAAAATTAAATAGATTACAGGATAATATGCAGCGTAGCTACGCCATGCTTTGCATCCTCAGCATACTGTTGTTTTTATTTTCCCTTAAATCCCTCGCTAATCTTTGAGGTTTGTGTTGCCACCGCGGCATAGGCATACATAGCCACTGCTTTTAATTTACTCTGCCGTTTTTTAAATGTCCAAACGTCTTCCATAAATTCTTTGTGGTTTTTGCTGTTGAGGGTATCAAAAGCTACCGAAATAGTTGGGGTAAGCGAATAAGCCGTATGCCAGGTACCAAAGGGGATAAATAAAGTTTCGCCGGGGCCAACTACAAAGTTGATGGGGGTTGCATCTTTAAATAAAGGGTGCTTTTCAAAATCAGGTTCAAAAACATTTACTTCCGAGCGCCATGGATCATCCGCGCGTGGGTATAGCATATGCTCTTGTCCACGCGGGAAAACGGTAAAACGCTTTTGGCCGTAAAGCTGGGTAATCCAGGCGTTAAGGTGGTAATAATCAATGTGCATATATGGGAACCTGCCACCAGGGCCGCCAATAAACAGCTCGGTAGCGCCGCCCCATTTGCCTATGCTGAACATTTTATTTTTTAACCAATTTGGCGATGCATAGTTCAGATCCAATGGGTCTAAAAGTGGCATCAACTCTGGTATGGTTGATGGTATATCAAATATAATAGGGTACACGGCTGGCTTTTCTTCGGTGCTTGCCTCAACCATGTCCATGGCTTCTTTCATGGTGAGGGTATTGCCCCTTACGTCGGTTTTACGATCGGGATAGTTTTCCCTGAACCAATCCGGACTAAACAGACCATTTGCCTTCCAAACTTTGGCGGCATTTGTAAAAACCAGCGGAATGCCCGGTTTATAATGCTCCTCCATAAATTCTTCGTAGGTGATATTGTCTCTTCTTATGATATCCATGGTTTATTAATTAGGGTTGTTGATACAATCTTAAGTAAAATATTTTACTTATTATGTTCGTATTAGAGTGATAAAACGTTTAAAAAAGGCTTGTTTTTTAAATGAGTTTTACGAAGAAAGGCGTATGAAAGTTTATAGATTTCATGATAATCCTGTTTGAAATTTTTATGATGGAAATGTTTGCGGTGGGTGTGTTATTATATTGGGCTCAGCAAAGCTTTTTTGAAGACTAATCACAATTTAAATACCTTTGGCTTAATGAAAGTATCCGGATTTACATTTATCAGAAACGCGGTTAAAAACGACTATCCTATTGTTGAAGCTATTAACTCTGTTTTACCTCTTTGTGATGAGTTTATAGTAGCGGCCGGTAACTCTGATGATGGTACTCGCGAACTGATTGAGGCTATTGGCTCGCCTAAAATTAAAATAATTGATACCGTTTGGGATGATTCATTAAAAGATGGGGGAGTCGTTTTCGCGGTTGAAACAGATAAGGCTTTTGCAGCAATCTCGCCTGATAGCGATTGGGCTTTTTATATCCAGGGCGATGAGGCTGTGCATGAAAAATATCACCCCATCATTAAAAAGGAAATGGAGGATGCTTTAAACAAGCCAAACATCGAAGGTTTGCTGTTTAAATACCGGCATTTTTATGGCTCCTATGATTATTATGGCGATTCGAGACGCTGGTATCGCAGGGAGATTCGTTTATTGAAAAATATTAAAGGTATAAAAGCCTATCGTGATGCGCAGGGTTTCAGGTTGGATGACCGTAAGATAAAAGTGAAGTTGATTGATGCCTATATATATCATTATGGTTGGGCTAAACCACCGCAGGGCCTCAATAATAAAATCCGCAACTTTAATAAGTTTTATCATGATGATGCCTGGATGGCGCAAAACCTACCCGAAACTTACGAATTTGATTACAGCAATGCCGATAAATTAGTACGCTTTACAGGCACCCACCCTGCGCCTATCCTGAAGCGAATTGAGGCTACCAACTGGAATATCGACTTTAGCACCAAAGAGCTGCGTAAAAGCATGACCTTTAGGCGTAAGTTGCTTCAAAAGATAGAGCAGATTACCGGCTGGCGGATAGGCGAGTACAGGAATTATGAAATTGTGGAACGGTAAGCATTTTTTACCGTCATTGCGAGGCACGAAGCAATCTCTACATAAGCAAATCGTCTATGCAAAATCACCCTTTTGCGTGCGCTCTGTATAGTTTAGAGAGTGCTTCGTGTCTCGCAATGACGGGAGTATTATTCTACTTTTCTTAAATTCTGATCAAAGATTCTGCGCTATTACAAACCCACTTGCCCAGGCCCATTGAAAGTTGTAGCCTCCAAGCCAGCCCGTAACATCTACGCATTCACCGCCAAAAAATAAGCCGGGAATTTTCTTGGTTTCCAGCGTTTTAGATGATAGCTCATCGGTAGATAAACCACCGCGCATTACCTCGGCTTTGTCATATCCTTTATCGCCGGCCGGTTTTACTTTAAACTCATGTATTAAGGTACTAATATCCTCAATTTCGGTTTTGGTGAGGGATGCCAGGTTTTTCTCTACGGGTAATTTGTCGCTTAATGCCTCGGCAAACTTGCGGGTATATAAACCAGCCAGGTAGGCCAGTAACATTTTTTTACCATTGGTTTCTTTTTCCTGCTGAATCAGGTCGGCAATGTTTTGGTTAGGGAGCAGGTCGATATAAATATATTCGCCAGGTTTCCAGTAGGACGAGATTTGCAAAATGGCCGGGCCACTTAAACCCCAATGGGTAAACAGGATGTTCTCTTCAAAGCTAATCCTATCGTTCCAAACCCTGCAAAAGATACTGTTGCCAGATAATTGTTCATACCAGGGCTGATCTTTCCCGGTAATGGTAAGCGGTACCAGGGCGGGGGCGGTATCCGCTATTTTGAGGTCGAACTGGCGGGCTGTTCTTAAGCCAAAATCAGTAGCGCCCATTTTAGGGATAGGTAAGCCGCCAGCTGCTATCACCACACTTGGCGCGCTTATAAATTCTTGCCGGCCGGCAATTTCAACACGAACGGTAAAACCGTCATCGGTTTTTTCAACCATTTTTACATCGGCATCGCACCAGATCTCCTGGTCAAGATCGGCACATAGATTGGTGAAAACTTCTACCACATCTTTAGCCTTATCACTTACCGGGAATAACTGGCCAAGCGTTTTTTCCTTTCCTTCAATACCATAAGTTTCAAAAAAGCCGATGGTATCATCCACCGTCCATTGCGAAAAGGCTGATTTACAGAAATGTTGATTTTGCGATATAAATTGCTGGTCGGTAGCGTACAGATTAGTGTAATTACACCTTCCGCCGCCGCTGATGAGGATCTTGGCACCCACCCGGTCGTTTTTTTCGAGGACGAGGGTCCGTTTGCCTAAAAAGCCGGCTTGCACGGCGCACATGAGTCCGCACGCTCCTCCGCCAATTATTATTGCATCAAAATCTGTTTGTTTTGTTAATTTTGTAGTCATGACCGAAGTTTCGCAAATATCAGAATTTGGAAAGATACTCATCTTTCTGCTCACCGGAATAATAATGGTGTGCGTGATATTTTTTTTCAACAGATTATTGGCGCCCAATAACCCCAATTACGAGAAGCTAACGTCCTATGAATGTGGAGAAGAACCCACAGGAAATGCCTGGTTGCCCTTTAATTCGCGTTTTTATGTAATAGCGCTGATATTTTTATTGTTTGATGTAGAAATGGTATTTATTTTTCCCTGGGCTACCGTATTTGGGAATCACGAGCTAATTGCCGGGGACGCCCGCTGGGGATGGTTCTCTTTAGCAGAGATGTTCATCTTTTTGGGTATCCTGATATTAGGATTGGTTTATGCCTGGGCAAAGGGCGACCTGGAATGGATTAAAGCCAAACCTACGGTACCTACCACTGATGTAAATATCCCGGCATCGTTTTACGAAAAACTAAACCTGGAGCAAAGTAAATTTACTGTTAAAGCGTTTAATATGGGCAACGAACCGCTTGCGGAAGCCGTTGTTGCCGCAACACCAACAGAATTACCACCGGTAAGAAAACCGATGTTTAAACCCACCTTTAAAAAGCCTGCAAATGAGTAGCGAACTAACCAGCGAAGAAGGTGGTGTAGTGATCACCAAAATGAACGACCTGCTTAATTGGGCGCGTTTATCATCCTTATGGCCCTTGAGTTTTGGGATAGCCTGCTGTGCCATTGAAATGATGGGCTCCATGGCATCCACTTACGATTTGGACCGCTTTGGGGTTTTCCCGCGCCCATCAGCCCGCCAGGCCGATGTGATTATTATAGCAGGTACTGTGACCTTTAAAATGGCCGAGCGCATTAAACGCCTGTATGAGCAAATGCCCGAACCAAGATATGTGATCTCTATGGGATCATGCTCCAACTGTGGCGGCCCTTACTGGCAACATGGTTACCACGTGGTTAAGGGGGTAGATAGGGTGATCCCTGTTGATGTATACGTACAAGGCTGCCCACCGCGACCAGAAGCTTTAATTGGAGCTATATTAGAGCTGCAAAAGAAGATTGAGGGTGAGCGTTTGATTGGTGCTTAAAAGAGATTTAATACAAAATGAAATAGGATGATCAGTTGGTTTAAAAAACGAAAAAGTATTAAAGACCAACTGCTATATTTAATAAAAGTAGCTGAGTTATTCGGGCTGAATGAGGTTGATGTTAATAACTCGAAAGAGTACCTCCAATATAATGAATGTGGGGTATGCTTTGATTTACTTATAGCCAAAATGCATGAACATAATATCGAGATAGACGACGATATTTATACTGTTATCTGTGATGTTGCCAAGCGAATGAAGACGCCGGTTGAAGAATATTCTTTTATGAGAGAATTAGTTCGCGATAATCCTCAAAAGGCTGTAACTGTAAAGAAATACCCGTTTCATGAGCAGGTTTTGACTGGTGAAATAGAAAATGTTAGGGCAGGTCTTGCGCCTGAGATCAATTTAGATGAGCTTGATGGATTTGGTAATTCGCCCTTACATTGGGCTGTAATGGGCGGATATTTAGATATAGTTGAACTTTTACTCAGCGCCGGAGCCAATCCCAATACAATGTCATCACAAGGGTATACACCCAAATGGAGCGCTGCTGACTTTGGACTTAAAGAGATTGAAGTATTGCTGACATCATTTGGAGGGAAGATAGCTACAAATGAAAATTTTGATAATGTATCTTGGTCTGTATTCAAAGATTTTTTGGGCCAGCAGATGCCTGGTGGAGAATGAACAATTGAAAATATATGAAGGTACTCATCATCCTCCGTTCAACTTTCATCGTATTCACAATCATTTCCCGTTTTTTGTAGGCGATTTGAACATCATTTTCAGTGGTAACCTGCCTATGTAGCTTTTCGGCATTCGGGCATTTTATGTATACGGATGATATGGTAATGATGATGCCTGGTTTTATTCCCTTCAAAAGGTTCCTGGTTTACTTTACAGGGGTTTTAGAACCGGCTCTTGGTATTGCCTTGTTGTTTAACGGGCTACCTGTGACAAGTTAAAGAATTCCAGACTTACGAAGTTTTTAAAACTTCGTAAGTCTTTCGCCGCTTGTCATTTCCAACTTTAGAGTTTTCCGAATTTTATCAATTCAAATGACAAACTGGTAATTATGGTCGTTAGTTTTATTAATTCACCGTATTCAACCTGTTAAATATCCCCTTTATTTCTTCGGGACCGCCATTGGCCATCGCTTCACTAAATCCAAAAGTCAGTTCGGTTTTTTCGTTTTTCAATTGTTCAAAAATCGATTCGATAAACGCGCTTACCGGAGGATGTGCATCATGCAGGCCCTTGCCACCCAGATCGGTGTTCAATGCCGGTGGGATGATCTCAATCACCTCAATGTTTTTTGATTTTAGTAGATGACGTGCGGATAGCGTAAACGAATGGAAAAATGCTTTGGTTGCAGAGTATACTGGTACCATGGTAAAAGGCACAAAGGATAAACCCGAGGTCACGTTTATAATGGTGGTTAACGATTTTAGCTTCATGAACAGCGAGGTTAAATGTATTGGAGCCTCAATGTTGGTCGCAATTTCGGCCTTGGCACGCTCAAAAAAATCCTCGTCGGTAATTTTCATCCATTGCTGTACGCCTGCGTTATTTACCAGCACATTTAGGTCGCTGTGGTTTTCGGCAATCCAATCAAAAAGCTCCACACGTTCTGCTTCAACTGAGATATCGGATACCCGGGTAATTACTGATGGGTATTTATCGGCCACTTCCTGCAATACAGATTCGCGACGGCCGCAAACTATTACCGTATTGCCTTCCTGTATAAATCTTTCGGTAAGCCCTAAGCCGATGCCGCTTGCACCGCCGGTAATCAAAATTTTATTGTTGGTTAGTTTCATGTTATTTGTTTTGTAGTTGATATACCAAAGATGTTAATAAAACAAGGGAGCTTAGTTACGAATATCAAACCATAGTTTGCGAAATTCAAACCTGTTTAAAACTGATTATGCCGCTAATAATCTTTAATATCTTAACAAGGTATTTATATAAACACTATCTTTAATTCAACTAACCAATTATGAAAAAAAGCAGCCTGTATTTTATTGCAGCATTTGTTTGCGCGGTGAATATTTCAAAAGCCCAGGTAAATCCTAAGCCCGATATTTTTCCTAAAGGCACCACATTTATCAGCAATGTGCCATACGCCGGTGATACCCTCAAAAAGCATTTGTTGGATATCTATCTTCCGCAGGTTGTAAAAAGCAGTTATCCGCTTATTGTATGGATTCATGGCGGCGCGTGGATGCTGAATGATAAATATGCCGATATGGGTTATATGACCCAAACCATAAAAGGGTTTATCGATAAAGGATATGCGGTTGCATCAATAGATTATCGCCATAGTACCACAGCGCCATTTCCGGCACAGGTGCAGGATTGTAACCAGGCTGTTGAGTTTTTATACCAGAACGCCAATAAATACAAACTCGACCGCGATAAAATTGCACTCATTGGCTTTTCGGCAGGAGGGCATTTAGCTTCGTTGATGGGTTTATCTAATAACAACAATGTAAAAGAGTTTTACCAGGCCGGAAAAAAGCCTGCCTTCAAAATAAAACTGGTGCTTGATTTTTATGGCCCGTCGGATTTTTTATCGATCAAGGGTAACGAATCAACTGATCCTCAAAGTCCATTAACCTTACTGCTAGGTGCCCGGGTGTTTGACCGTCCCGACCTTGCTCAAGCAGCAAGCCCTGTTACTTATGTAGACAAAAATGATCCTCCTTTCCTTATTGTTCAGGGCGAAAAGGATGAATCTGTAAGTCCCCAGCAATCTATTCTACTTAGCTTACACCTAAAACTGGCCGGGGTAAAAAATGAGTTGATCATGGTGCCCAACGCCCCGCATTACGGGGTTATGTTTGATGCGGAGGACATCAGGAATAAGATATTTTATTATTTGAACGAGTATTTGAAATAATTAAGATCGTATCACACTACGTTCTTCTACAATCTCCTTTAAAAGTACCTGCAGTATCACAGCGTTCCAATCATTGGCGAAGCTTTTGCTGACGCACTGCTTTTTATTTTGGCAGTTGTAGATCATGAAATAAGTTTGGTAACTGCTTACAGCAATCTCGTCCCACTGTAATATATGTTGACGTTCCCAACCAATGCCATCACAATGGAACCGGATACCGCAAAGCTCAAAAGTTTGATGTATTGTATATAACTCATGGTAATAGCTAAACATATTTATAAAATAGTTTTTCCATAGCTGCTGTATAATATCGGCCCATAATTTACCGTACAAATGTTTACGGATGCCGTAATAACTACCAAGTTTAATCCGCGTTATTTTTTGCTCATCATTTTGTATCTCAATAAAATATTGGCGGCCAAACACAAAATTATATCCCCTCGTCCAGGTAATTCCATACCGGAAAGCTGCAATATTTTGAGTAGGTAAAAACACTGTTGAAACAAAGCTCCGTTGTTTTTCAATCGTCAATCCCTCCACCTCAAAACATAGTTTTTTGCTTGCTTTGTTGCTTAGCAATCCGGGGATCTCAATTGTGTTTTCGGCATTCATTTGGTATAAAAATAGGCATCAGTTTTAATACTTTATTTAACTGTAAAAAATAAACCTGTCAATACAGGTGCTTTTTATAAAAAGCATAACTTTATAGTATTAAATCTCATCACCATGGCTGCAAAAAATATCAAACCACAACAAAACGACGCCATACTTACTATTTTATGGCTTTGTTTTTTAACAGGAACGCTTGATGGCATCGCAGCCATCATCTGGAACTATTTCACCAACGGCAGTATTCATGCTGATATTATTTTTAAGTTTATAGCAAGTGGCGTATTTGGCAAAGCAGCATTTAATGGCGGTGCCGAAATGGTGTTGGCCGGAGTTATATTCCATTATCTCATTGCTTTTTTATTTACGGCCGTTTTTTACCCGCTTTACCCCATTTGCGATAAGCTTTTGCGCAATAAATATTTAATTGCCATTTTTTATGGGGTTATCACCTGGCTGGTGATGAATCTTGCTGTTGTACCTTTAAGCAAAATTGGGTTTCACCCTATCAAGGTGCAGGTTGCTTTAACGGGGATTATTATACTGATAATTTGTATAGGTTTGCCGATAGCTCTTATTGCAGATAAAAAATATTGGGCATCTAAATTTACACCGCTTAAGTAATGCCTGTTAGGTTTCCATCAACGCAATTTCCAGAATTGCATACCCATCGGTTGAGGTTAAGAGAGCTGATGTTTAGTGATACAGAACAACTATTAGCAATCCGTAGTAACGATGATATAAACCTTTTTATCGGCCGCAGTTCGGTGCAGACTGCCGAAGCCGTAAATCAGTTTATAGCGGCGCGGAGAAAGGATATGATCGATAAGCGAAGTGTGTACTGGGGTATTGAACTTAAATGCTCAGGTAAACTTATAGGAGCAATATGCTACTGGAACCTCAATGATAAGGCCATAAGTGCCGAAATAGGTTATGAGCTATTACCATCTGAACAAGGTAAAGGTTTGATGAAAGAGGCTGTTGATAGCGTTATTGCTTATGGCTTTGATGAAATGGAGCTGAATACCATAACAGCATGGCTTTCTCCTGCAAATGTGAAATCTGTTCAGTTACTGGAGCGACATCATTTTAGTTATAATGAAACCATTGATGAACAGCTTGTTTACAAATTAAACCGCCTTACCTGGCAAACAGGTATCCTTTAACAAAAAAAGGACCAAGCGTTTTACCGCCCGGCCCTATGGATTTAAAAATTGGACTGAAAATCTTTATTGTGGCATTAATACGCCGTTTAATCCATGTACAACACCATTTGATGCCATAGTATCAAAAGATATTACCTGCGCGGCATTTCCTTTTGCATCCACAATCTGTAAATTGCTTTTGTCATTAACAGATAAGTTAAGCACCTCGCCATCGATGGTTTTTAATGAGGCTTTACCTTTGCCTGCACTTAATGCTTTGATAATATCGGCTTTGGTATATTTACCTGCTACTACGTGGTATTTTAGCAATTTAGCCAGTTTAGCATGATCTTTAGTTAAGTCATCCATGGTTGGCTTAGGTACTTTACTGAAAGCTACATCGTTAGGTGCAAATATGGTAAATGGGCCAGGGCCTTTTAAGGTAGCTTCCAGATCGGCAGTTTTTACAGCCAGTGCCAATGGCGCAAAATCAGTAGTAGTGGCCAATACACCTACCACATCGCCTGATGAGGCAGCTGTCGCTGCCTGGGTAGTTGCAGGAGCAGCTTTAGCAGTAGTATCCTGTTGTTGTGTTTGTGCGATTGCGTTGTTCGATAAAAATCCAATAGCTAATGAGGCTACGGCAATTAAAACTGACTTTTTCATGTTCATCTTTCTTTGATCTTGTTAGTAAATAAAATGTAAATGAGTAGCAGTTTTTCCTGATAATTTCCTTTTAGTTATATATTTAGTTAGTTATTGTATTTATTATAACTAATAATTACATAAAAGGTTTTCAGTAAACACGAATTTTACTAATTGTATCGAATTTCACGAATTGAGATTGGCTCTAATTGCACTGATGATTTTAAATTATACGAAAGGTAATTTGCACGAATTTATTCCAATACATCAGTATAAATTCGTGTAAATTACCTTTCAATTTGTGAAATTGGTGTCTATTTTTATTGGCCCTGTGCCAGGGTGTAGCCAATTTTACCGTCGAATTTCATGAGGAACTCAACCGAACAAACTTTTACTTTTTCAGAAAAATCTGCAGCTATGTGGAGCAGTTCTTTTTGGGTTATTTGCAAACCTGGTTTCTTTTCAAAGCGTACACGGTATTCGTTCACCAGTTCAGTGTAGATAGATCCTGTGGGCCATACCTGCGTGCCTCGGTTGGAGATCATCACCAGGTCGAAGTTATCTGTAAGTACAGTTTTTGCGATCTCGGCAAGTGCGGCAGGTTGTACCTTTGATTCAACAAAAACATCAACACCAACCATTTCTTCTTTGATGTTTTTGGTAGCTGTAAGCTTGTTTTTTAAAGGTTGTATTTTTTCGGCCTTTACTGCTAAGTCGGGATTTGAAAACACGCCTCCGCTTGCAGGTACTTTACCCAGGTTGGCAATAATGGCATTTGTAAAGCTATTTGTATTTGATGCAGGAATAGTTTTATCGCCAAAATCACCGGTATGCACACCTTGCTCTAAGGTATATAATAACGCGTTTTCGATATCAGCCGCATTTTTAGAAAAACCCAGGAAACGTAGCATCGAAATGCCCGATAACAACAACGCCGTTGGGTTAGCTATGCCTTTGCCCGCAATATCCGGTGCGGTGCCGTGTACGGCTTCAAAAATGGATATATTATCGCCAATATTGGCTGATGGCGCAAAACCAAGACCACCAACTAAACCTGCGCACAGATCAGATACGATATCGCCCTGAAGGTTGGTTAATACGATGGCTTCAAAAGTTTGCGGGCGGGTTACCAGTTTCATGCACAAATCGTCCACAATAATATCCGAGGCCTCAATATCCGGGTATTCTTTAGCTATTTCCTGGAAAACTTCAAGGAAAAGGCCATCGGTAAGTTTCATGATATTGGCTTTATGGCCGCAGGCTAATTTTTTAAGTCCCTTGCGGCGGGCCATTTCAAACGCATAGCGAATAACCTGTTCAGACCCCGGGCGGGTGATTATACGCCTGCCAACGGCCACATCATACGTCAGCAAGTGCTCAATACCTCCGTAAGTATCTTCAATGTTTTCGCGGATGATGGTTAAATTGATAGGGATGCCTGCTTTAGAGAAAACGGTATCAACGCCGTTCAGGCTGCGAAAATCGCGCTGGTTGGCATAAGTGTTCCACACTTTGCGGGCTGTTACATTGATGCTCTTTACACCCTTGCCTTTTGGCGTTTCCATAGGGCCTTTAAATAATAAGCCAAGTGTTTCAATGGTTTCCTTAGCTTCTGGCGTCATCCCGGTGGAGTGTCCCGCATCGAAATAGGATTTACCCATCTCAACAAATTCATATTCAAGCTGTACATCGTTTGCCTCAAAAACGTTTAGTACGGCCTGCATTATTTCGGGGCCTATCCCATCACCATTGGCAACTGCTATTTTGGTTTTCATAGAAAATATATAATAGTAAAAAACGGCGCAAAGGTAGCCGTTTTAAAGGCTTTAAATGGGCGGCGATACTTTATCAGCCAATTTGTGACATTTATATTAAAGCTTTACGCCCGCTGATTCATTTATTTGCATAATAAATAATAACAGGCATCACATTAAAGTGTTTTGCCCCAACAGATCACGTATGAAAGGACTTCCAAAGCAACTTTTTAAAACTTTTATATTCTCGCTTATTTTATCAATAGCGGCGACCAGTATTTATTATGCTATAAAGCAAAAAGGGTTAGACTACAGCCATGTGCTGCCTGTTATTTTTGAAGATATATTCTTTTTAAATATTATAGTGTTCGTGATGTCGTTGCCGGCGCTATTCCTGGTAAATCCCATTTATTGGAATAATCTTACGGTTAGGTTACCATTGTATTTTTCAGGTTCAATCGCATTTTTAGCAACTTCTATGACCATGAAGCTGCAGCCTGCAGATAAAGTTGTTTACTTGCTTACCGGCGCTATTTTTATGATAGTTCATTCGGTTTTTTATTATTTAACGGTAAAAAGGCGGGTATAGCTATAGATGTTTAAGCAAAAATAGGCTTTTTGAAAGATTTCAGGTAAACTTGCAACATCAAATGAAAGCATTTTACGGAGATCTAAAATTGGGTATCTTGGGCGGCGGCCAGTTAGGGCGCATGCTGATACAACAGGCTATAAATTATAATGTTACGGTTAAAATTCTTGATCCGGACCGTGAAGCACCGTGCCGAAAACTGTGCGATGAGTTTACTGTAGGTTCGCTGGGCGATTATGAAACCGTTTACAATTTCGGTAAAACTGTTGATCTGCTAACCATCGAAATTGAAAAGGTTAACGTGGATGCACTTGAACAGCTGGAAAAAGAAGGGGTGATGGTTTACCCGCAATCGCGCATTATCAGGCTGATACAGGATAAAGGTTTGCAAAAGCAGTTTTTTAAGGAAAATGATATTCCGACTGCTGATTTTCAGATCATATCATCGCCACAACAGTTACAGCAAAGCTACATCCCGTTCCCTTACATACAAAAGCTGCGCCGGGATGGTTATGATGGTAAAGGCGTTTACAAAGTGCTTGATGCAACATACCTCGATAAAGCTTTTAAAGAGCCGAGCCTGATTGAAAAATGGATTGATTTTGAAAAGGAAATTGGCGTTATAGTTGCCCGTAATGAAAACGGTGAGGTGAGCGCTTTCCCGCTGGTAGAAATGGAGTTTAATCCCGAAGCAAACCTGGTGGAATTTTTGATATCGCCATCAACCTTGCCTTTTGAGATACATCAACAGGCCGAGCAAATAGCCAAAAAGATAGCCGAAAGCCTGAAAATTGTTGGTTTACTGGCTGTAGAAATGTTTTTAGATAAACATGGCAAAATATTGGTGAATGAATTGGCCCCACGTCCGCACAATAGCGGGCACCAAACTATTGAGGGTAATGTGGTTTCGCAGTTTGAACAACATTTACGAGCCATATTTAACCAGCCATTGGGTGATACCGCCTGCCTGAACAACGCCATTATGGTAAACGTTTTGGGCGAAACCGGCTACGAAGGACCTGCAATTTACCAGGGCATAGAGAAGGTAATGAAGGTACCGGGAGTATATATCCACCTGTACGGCAAGGCATTGACCAAGCCATTCAGGAAGATGGGGCATGTTACGATTGTTGATATAGATAGGGAGAAAGCAATTGAGAAGGCGAGATTTGTGCAGAAGACGCTTAAAGTGATAAGTTAACTTGGTTCATGGTTTATTGATCATAGTTCATGGTAGCAGCAAGTTAGAACACAATGTGTCTTGAATTAATTTGGAGTAATAGTTTAGTAAAAAATATAAATGGCATTTAGGTTTGAGGATCTTCAGGTGTGGCAAAAAGCTATGGATTTGGATGAACAAATAAATCAGCTCACTAAAACTTTTCCTAAAGAAGAAATTTATATTTTAACATCGCAGATAAAAAGAGCCGCCGATTCGGTTGTTCTAAATATAGCAGAAGGTTCGACTGGTCAAACCAAAGCAGTTTTTAAGTTATTTTTAGGATACTCGTTACGATCAGCGATAGAAGTAGTAAGTTGTCTTTTTATTGCAAAGAGAAGAGTATATATTGATGAAGATAATTTTAGATTATTATATAATGAATACGAGGTATTGGTAAAGAAAATCACAGCACTTAGAAATTCCATCTAATGCGTTTTACCATGAACCATGAACCATGAACCATGAACAATAAAGAACCAAAAGTAGCCATCATCATGGGCAGCAAATCCGATCTGCATATTATGCAGGATGCGGCCGATGTATTAAAAGAATTAGGTGTTGATTACGAAATTACAGTGGTATCGGCACACCGCACACCAGATAGGATGTTCAGCTACGCACGTGCAGCTGCAGATCGTGGTATAAAGGTGATTATTGCGGGCGCCGGCGGTGCAGCACATTTGCCGGGCATGGTGGCGTCATTAACACACTTGCCTGTTATTGGAGTGCCTGTAAAATCAAGCAACTCCATAGATGGCTGGGATTCTATCCTGTCTATCCTGCAAATGCCCAATGGTATTCCGGTGGCTACGGTAGCGCTGAACGCCGCCAAAAATGCAGGTATACTGGCAGCGCAGATATTGTCAACAGCCGATGAGTACCTTGTTAAGAACCTTATTGATTTTAAAGAAGATCTGAAGAAAAAAGTAGAGGAATCTGCAAAGGAAATGGAAGGTTAGCAGTTAGCAGTTAGCAGTTTGCAGTTAGCAGTTTGCAGTTAGCAGTTAGCAGTTTGCAGTTAGCAGTTAGCAGTTTGCAGTTAGCAGTTAGCAGTTAGCAGTTAGCAGTTTGCAGTTTGCAGTTTGCAGTTTGCAGTTTGCAGTTTGCAGTTTGCAGTTTGCAGTTTGCAGTTTGCAGTTTTTTTGAGAGGCCAACCAAGTTAGTCAAAATTCTGAAAATTCTTTAATTCTGTAAATTCTGGTTCAGACAAAATAGACGTTCAACTATCAACTCAGTTTAAAGCCGGGTTTTCTGGAAAGTTGGCAATATGGGCATATCGGTTACCTAAATTAATTACTACCTCTTTCCAAAGATTATGTTCGTCGTTGCTGAAAAGGCTTTCGGCTTTAAATTTATCAGATACTATCCAACTGTCGGCATTGATCTCTTCGTCCAGCTGCTGCGCGGTCCAGCCAGAGTAGCCTGCAAAAAATTTGATCTCGGATTCATTAAGCTGGTAATTGCCAACCAGTTTTTTTACCACTTCAAAATCGCCACCCCAGAATAAGCCTGGGGCAATCTCGATACCGCCTTCAAGCTTTTCGGGAACACAGTGTATAAAATGCAATGTGTTTTTAGCTACCGGGCCGCCTTCATAAACCGGCATTTCTGAATAGGAAACATCGGGCAATACATCACCAAGCATATATTCGCCCTGGTGGTTTAAAATAAAGCCCATAGCGCCATCGGGTGAAAATTCGGTTAGTATAATAACTGATCTTTTGAAGTTCGGATCCATCATAAATGGTTCCGAAATAAGTAAACGCCCTGCGGCAGCCGAAATAAGACTTAGCATAAAGGTTTATATTTAAATGACACAACAATCATAATAAAAATATGTTCATTTATGAAAATGAATTGTATTCAATGTATACGGATTAATTAATTTGTAAGTTTGCACAAATGGATCAGCAGGAATTACAAAATTTAAGGCAGGATTATTCTGCCGCAACTTTATTGGAAAATAGCACCAAAGCCGACCCGATAAACCAGTTTGAACAATGGTTTAACGAAGCCTTAGCCGCAGAATTGCCAGAACCTAATACAATGATACTGGCTACTGCCACATCTACAGGAAAGCCATCAGCAAGGGTACTTTTATTAAAGGGCTTTAATCATGCGGGCTTTGTGTTTTATACCAATTACTTAAGCCGTAAAGGTAAAGAAATCACCAAAAATCCGCAGGGAGCTATAACTTTTTTCTGGGGCGAATTGGAACGCCAGGTACGTATTGAAGGTACTATCGAAAAACTAAGCAAGGAGGAATCTGAAAGGTATTTCCACTCGCGCCCAAAAGACAGCCAGTTAGGCGCTTTGGTGTCGCCGCAAAGCCAGGAGATTGATGACCGTAGCGCGCTGGAGGAGAAAATGACTCAACTGGAAACTGAATATGAAGGTAAGGAAGTGCCAAAGCCATCATACTGGGGCGGTTATATTTTAAAGCCACAAATGGTAGAGTTTTGGCAGGGAAGGCCAAGCAGATTGCATGACCGTATCCTTTATAAAAGAACCGATAAAAAGACCTGGAAAAAAGTACGTTTGGCTCCATGATGTTTAACGATATCAAATTATTACTCATCCAAAAATTTGGTGAGGCTGTAATTACAGGCGAAGAAACTGGCGGGCTGCAACCCGCCTTGCTTATTAATCCTGATGATATTGACATCGTATGCCTGGAGTTGAGGAACAATCCCGAAACCTACTTTGATTTCCTATCAAGCATTAGTGGGGTACATTATAATGATGAAACTAACCGCTACGGCGTGGTTTATCATTTAACATCAATCCCCTATAAAACACAGCTTACATTAAAAATAAGCAAACCACATGACCGCGAAAGTGATCAACTCCCTGAATTTAAAAGTATAACCAGCGTTTATCGAACTGCCGACTGGCATGAACGCGAAACTTACGACCTTTTAGGTATTTTTTTCACCAATCACCCCGATCTGCGCCGCATATTATTACCCGATGAATGGGAAGGTTTCCCGCTTCGTAAGGATTATAAGGCTGCTGAGTACTATAAGGGGATTAAAATAGATTAGCACACTTTTATAATTCTTCTGACCCAGAGGTTGTGCCGAACTTGTTTCGGCACTCTATACAGTACAGGTAATCATTACCTGTATCTTCTCTATTGCATACTTTGCATGTGGGGTGCCGGGACAAGTTCCATAAGTTAGCTATAACAAAAAGCCCGCCTCGTTAAAAATTGTTAAATTATTTTGTTAATTACGAAATGTTCGTAGCTTTACGAAACAATCGTAATTAGTATGGAAAAATTATCTAAACAGGAAGAGGAAGCTATGCAGGCAGTATGGCAAAGCGGTGCTGGTTTTATAAAAGATTTTCTTGACCAGATGGCCGAGCCCAAGCCACCATATACCACGCTGGCCTCAACCATAAAAAACCTGGAACGCAAAAGTTTTTTGAAGAGTGAAAAAATGGGAAACTCGTTGCGTTACAGCGCTGCCATAAAGGAGGAGGAATATAAAAAGCGCTTTATGAGTGGTTTTGTGAGTGATTACTTCCAAAACTCATATAAAGATTTGGTTACTTTTTTTGCTAAAGAAAAGAAACTGAGCGCCAGTGATCTGCAGGAGATTATTAAACTGATTGAAAAACAATAAACCATAAAGCCATGCCAGCATTGTTTGTTTTTTTGCTTAAAGTAAATGTTGCTTTGTTATTGTTTTGCGCTGGTTATTACCTGGTATTGAGGCATCTTACCTTTTATACCCTTAACCGCTTTTATCTGCTTACGGCTATTCTGTTTGCAAGTATTTACCCCAGGATAAACCTGAACGATTTTGTTCAGCAGCACCAGGCTTTGGCCCGGCCGGTTCAACGGGTTGTAATTAACTGGCAGGCTCCGGCGCAGGCGCTGGTAAAACAGGTTGATAACCCAAACTATTGGTTTTATGTAGAAGTAATATTCTGGGTAGGGGCGGCCTTCCTTGCCGTACGGTTATTTATACAATTGTTTTCTTTATACCGGTTATATAAAAGCTCACAACCGGCCACCATTGGCAACCACCATGTAAGGGTGATGGATCAGGATATAGCGCCATTCTCGTTCTGGCAAAGTATTTTTGTAAACCCTGCCAACCACGAGCCAACTGACCTCAAGGCCATATTGTTACATGAACAGGTGCACGTAAACCAATGGCATACAGCCGATATTTTATTGGCCGAGTTCAGCAGTATTTTTTACTGGTTTAACCCCGGTATCTGGCTCATGAAAAAAGCCATCCGCGAAAATATTGAATTCATAACCGATCAAAAGATCCTTAAAAAAGGCATCGATAGTAAAACTTATCAGTATAGCCTGGTTTCGGTAAGTTTTAATAATACCCAACCTGGCATAGTTAATCATTTCAATTTATCAACCATAAAAAAACGTATCATCATGATGAATGCTAAAAGATCTTCAAAAATAAACCTAACCCGCTATGCTTTTTTAGTGCCGGCAGTTGTTGCACTGTTGCTGGTTTTCAGTATTTCAAAGGCCGATTTTGTGAAACCTATTAAAATTACCCTCGCAAATGCAGTTAAGCCATTTACAAATGCTATACACGTCACTATCGCAAAGAAAGCCGATACACTTAAACTCGTTTCAAAACCGGTAAAAGGGGATACTTCAAAAACAACCTTTACTGTAATAACAGACAGCGATACTTCGGTGTACTATATCAATGGAGTAAAGGGAAACGCAAAAAATGTTGATCCTAATAGTATCACGGGCACTTATGTTTTAGATGGTAAGCAGGCTGCGCAATTCATTAAGGAGAAGTATAAGGAAAATGTGCAGGTTGTGTTTATAACTACCAAAAACTCCGTAGCAGGACAAAAATTAAAGGAAAAGCTGGATAGTTATTTAAAGGTTCACCCAGGTGTGGATGTTGCTACAGCTACTAGCTTTCCTGATGTGGACTTAAAGGGAGATGTACAAAAAGTTATGGTTAGCGACTTTAAAATTGTAAGCGATACATTGAAAGATGGCGCTGGAAAAGCAAAAACCGTTTATTATAATTATAACGTTACACCCCGTGTTCCAGGCGTTTCAGGAAAATCAATTACCAAAGTAATTATTGCTGGTAAAAATAATCAGGTAATTAAATCAGATATCAAAATAAATGGGGTTGTTACCAATTCCGTTACCGCCAACACAATTGAGGATGATAACGCTGAAGGCGATATTGCAAAGGTAGTTGGGACTACAGCCGCTGTTTCCAAAAATGTAACCATTACTAAAAGAATTAACGCCAACGGTACTTCAACGGCAACAGTTAGCGGTTGGAGCACCAGCCCGGCAATTAAAACAATTGTAGTAAACGGCAAAAGCGTTAATGATACCATAATGGCGGCGACCAGCCCTCGTGTAATCTACATTCGTAAAACCGCTGATAGCACAAAGGCAAGTCCGCTGATCCTGATTGATGGTAAAGAAGCTTCATCAAAAGGAATGAAAGACCTTAATCCCAATGATATTGATAACGTGAGTGTTTTAAAAGATGATGCCGCAGTAAAAAAGTATGGCGACAAAGCCAAACAAGGTGTTATCATGATTAGCTTAAAGAAGAAAAAATAAAGATCAGGGAGGGGGCCGACTGGGTTAGATTAAGTTGATTTAGGATCAGTTAATAGTTAATAATGAAAGTTCTTTCTCTAAACTTAATCAACCCAGCTGGCCAAATCTAAATCGACATAACTTATTGTAAACAAGAAATTAACTGGCCACGGCCAGTTTTTCTGTTTCAAGGAGTTTTAATAAGGCTTTTTCGGCCAGGTTAAGCTCGGCGGCTTTTACATCTTCCTGCTCATTAATCTCGCTGATATATTTAAAAATGGTTCCCTCTTCGTAACTTTTTATTACCGTTGGGTGTACATAGTATTTTTTACATACAGTACGGGTATTACCCAGGTTGATGGCTACTTCATCTAATACGCTTACTATTTTTTTACGGCATTCAGTTATGCTGTCAAATTCGCCGGCTTCTTTAAATGCATATAAGGCGCTTACACTACCCGCCCATGTACGGAAATCTTTAGCGGTGAAATCTTGGCCGGTTATTTCTTTCAGATAAGTATTGATATCGCCCGAGCCTATACTGCAGCGTTCACCGGCTTCATTATAATATTGGAAAAGTTCTTTTCCCGGTATGTCGCGGCATTGTTTCACCAGTCGGGCCAGCTTTTTACTTTGCAGGGCAACTTTATGAAAAACGCCTTTTTTGCCTTTAAATTCAAATTTAATGTTCGAACCGCTAATGTCAACATGCCTGTTTTGTAAAGTGGTTAAACCAAACGAGCCATACAATTTTTTATATGATTCGTTACCCACACGGATGCTGGTTAGCTCCATTAATCGTACTACCAGAGCCACCACTTTTTCATGATCAAGCTTGTGCCGGTTAAGATCTTTATCAACCTGTTCACGAATAGCGGGCAGATACTCAGCAAAAGTTTGCAGGCGATGATATTTACTTTGGTTACGGATCTGGTTCCAACCTGCATGATAACGATATTGTTTACGCCCGGCTGCATCAGTACCCGTAAACTGAAGATGCCCATTAACATATGGCGAGATCCATACATTGGTATAAGCAGGAGGGATTACCAGCTTTTTAAAGCGCGAAATTAGTTCCGCATCCTTAACCAACGCGCCATCCGCATCATAAAAACACCACCCTTTGCCGGCTTTTTTGCGGGTATACCCCGGCAAGGAGTCTGATACATATCGCAAGCCAACAGCTTTTGCTGTCACTTTGGGGTCACGACCAATTTTTTCGAGTTTTTGTTGTAAACGATCCATGTTCCTGATAAACACGGTGATGGTAATTTAGTTTTATTGGTCCTGAGGCAAAGCATATAACGTTTTAGGAGATTGAACCTCAAATATCATTGCATAAAAAAACACCCGTCAAAACATGACGGGTGTACATAGGTAAGGTTTAGGTGTAAAAAACGAAGGTTTAGGTTTGTTATTAATTATCTTGGTGCCAAAAAATTTAGCAGTTTGTCTGATTTTGTTTCGTCGAGAACGGTCCTTACGTATTTAAAGCCACTTTTTGTTGTGGCAGTAATAAGATTGAATTTATTGCCTTCATCATCAAGAATGTAAGCCATGCCGTTATCATTTATCCAATCAAAAAGTACGTCCCTTGTGGTAATGCCCCTGTTTTGAGTATTATCATCCACCCACATCAATGAATTGATAGACAGGTATGGATTGTCATACTCATTATTAGTTTTGTGAATACCTGTTATTTGTATGGGCATGTTGTAAATATCAAAGGATTGATGACGTCAAATCTCTGAAATATATGAAGCGTGGTCAACCCGTGAAAACACCGTATTTTACACCGTTAAAATACGGTGTAAAAGGTGAATATACCCCTGTGGAATATCAGATTAATTATTATAGTTTTGAATACAGATTAGATTTTGATGATCTTATTGCTCTTACGTTCAGGTTGTTTGTGGTTATCTGGCTTAGGGATGTTTTTAACAATAGTGATTAATGTACTTGCAATTAATCCGGTAGCTTTTAAACCAAAATGAACAAAGGGTTTCATCACTTCCCATGCAGAATGTACGGTTTGTACTTCTGTTTCCTGTTTCCCTATCTTTTTTACGTTGTGAGTTGCCATAATGTTGATGGTTAATTTATAATTATGGAGATAAGCATAAAAACCTTGCCATAAATTAACTTTGTTATATTTGATCAATAAACCTAACCTAAAATGCCAATAAAAAACCAAATCGGCCGAATCGTTATCCTCGTTAATGATTATGAAGATGCCTTAGAATTTTACCAGTTAAACTTTGATTGTAAAGTGTTGGTTGACTATACCACAACAGAAGGCCAGCGTTTTTTACATGTGGGTTTTGATGATGTTTCTGCAACAGGGATATGGTTCTTAAAGTCTGCAGATAACCGGGTTGGCAATCAAACCAATGGAGAGCCTGTATTTGTAATGTATACCAATGCCCTGAATGCGTTATATCAAAAATTAACGACGAATAACGTTAAAATAAAACAAGCTCCTGTTTATGCTGATGATTATAGCTTTTTTCATTGCTATGATCTTTATGGCAACGAAATTATTGTGGCAGAACTAAAAGGATGATCCTGAAAATTCAGGATTATGTTATGCCTTTTTCCTTAACTCAATAACTGTAACCTCGGGCCAGATGCCGAGCCTGCCGGAGAAAGCCAAAAAGCCAAAGCCGCGGTTTACATACAGGTATCGGTTTTTTTCGTTAGCAAGGCCCGCCCAATCAACGTACTTGTATTTAACGGGGCTCCATTTAAAGCCCGGGATCTCTATGCCAAACTGCGCACCATGCGTATGGCCTGATAATGTAAGATGAATGTTTGTTGGGTTGTAACGCACCTGCTCCTCCCAATGGGTGGGGTCATGTGATAGCAGTACTTTAAAGGCATCAGTTGGTACACCTTGCAAAGCCTTATTAAGGTCGCCAACTTGTGCAAAACCACGGCCCCAGTTTTGGATACCAATAAGTGATATTTTATGACCGTCTTTTTCTATGGTCACGTTTTCGTCCAACAGGAGCCGATACCCTAAAGCTTGGTGGTGTTGCTTTAACTTAACAAGGTTGGCTGCTTTTTCCTGTGCGCTGTTCCATTGAATGTAATCGCCATAATCATGGTTGCCCAATATAGAGAACTGGCCGTACGGGGCTTTTATAGCGCCAAATCTATCAATGTAGGGTTCAATTTCTGTAGCAGAATTGTTTACTAAGTCGCCGGTGAAAACAAAAAGGTCGCTTTTTTGCGCTTTAGCCAAATCGATGCCTTTTTGCATAGCCCCGGTATTATCAAAACTTCCGGAGTGGATATCTGATAGCTGGGTAATGGTAAAGCCGTCGAAAGCATCGGGCAGGTCATCAAAATATAACGTGGTACGGTGCAGTTTATAATCGTATTTACCTTTAAACATCGCGTAAAAAAAAGAGGTAAATGGCACTGCCGCCACCAATACCGCTACCTGGCTAATGAATTTACGCCTGGCAGGGAATGGCGATACGCTACCTTTGGCACTTGCCAGGTTAAACAAACCCACAAAAAAACGGCCTATATCGCCCAAAAACAAAACGATTATGAAAACCAGTTTGGTTACAAAAAAGGTGAGGAATAAACTCAGGATCCATTCATGAAAAGGCCGCATGCCACTTGCTGTGCTAAAGGCGCCGAAGCCAATTAACAGAAGTACGGTTACGCCAACAGACGTTAACAGGTATCCCCATAAAACAATATTACGCCAGAGTAGAGATGCCCAGTTGGCGGTTAGGGTTCTCAGCCCGGCAAAAACATACCAGTCAAACAATAAACTGATAGCCGAAATAATTAGAAATACTTTAATAAAACCACTGCCGTGCATAAATATAGGGTATAGATAGGCAATTTAGTAAATGATAGGCAATTGCGGCGGTAAAATTTAGCTTCGATGCCCCATTTCGGTCTGTTTCAAAAAGAATGGAGAGGGAACTGGTTGAGGGGATAGGCCCCGGTTATTGTTAAAGTTTGTTAAACTCAACAGTAATTAATAATACACTTTAAGCTCGTGGCGTTTATGATTTACATTTTAAAGATAAAAGTTAATCAAATGATTAATTTTTACTTTCATCAAACAAAGCTTTAAATACAAACACATATTTTTGATTATCCATTTTAAACATCAATACCCATGGCAATATTAACAATTCAAATCCCCGACAACGAAGTTATTACTATATCAACCATTGTTGAACGCATTGAAGGCAGCATTATTAAAGTAAACGCCGATGAGGACGTTTATACAAACCATTGCCTGCAAAAAGAGGACGATATATTTATTAAAAATAAACTTGGGCCATCATCGCCGTTTAATCATTTCTGGAACGATTAAGCATTATCACAAAATTTAGGTTTAGCCTGTTAATATACCATAAAAGCAAAAAGCCCTGCGTTTTAAAACGCGGGGCTTTTTGCTTTTATGGGCTTCTTTAAAATTACCTGGTAACGGTACGTACAACTACACGTTTGTGCGGATGGTAATAAGCATGCCTAACCACAACCGGCCTGTGCCTAACTACAACTGCTCTGTGATAACGCGGGCGATGTATGGTTCTGGTTACCACAACAGCTCTGTGGTAAGGGCGGTGATAATAATGGCGATGCACAGGTGCACTTACCCTTGTTTTTACTACAACCTGCGCTTTTGCTCCTTCAAAAGTGAACAAAGCTATGATGGCTATCATTAATACTTTTATGGTTTTCATTTTTTATTGATTTATATAGTTTTAAAATAATTAGTTGTTGATAATTACGCGTTCGTGTACTCGTACTTGTTCTTGATGGCGGTGCCTTCTGTGTTCACGGTTTTCCACAGAGCAACTTGTAAGGCCTATTGCTGCCAATAAAAGCAGTGCTATGGAGTGGGATATTTTAGTTTTCATAAACTGTATTTTAACTTTTTAATAGATATACAGATTAAACACAGGCTGATACTCATAGTTTAATTTGAGCAGGTTCATCTACTAAAATGTTACAATACTGTTTTGAAGGGTTTTTAATTAGGGGGATATTAAACCACAGGGTTATTTGATGCAGCCGATTTGGATGATATACTGTTATTAAGGAAAAAAAACACCAAACCAAAAATCAAAAAAGCAATCATCACAAAAGCGGAATTGATTGCTACATTTTGATAACCCAATTTGTCAACATCCAGGAAAGGGTATGGATAAAAGTGATATAGGGAGCCGCGAATAAGTACATAAACCAGGTATAAGAATGGGAACAAAAGCCATTTTAATCCCTGTAACACAATTAGTTTTTCCTTCGTTACAAAAAACAGCCAAAAAATTACAAACGCCAATGGATTAAAAGCATGTGTTAACTCATCCGTAACTCTGAATAAGCCTTTCGGTAACCATAATCCCCGCAAAACAGTATTGTATACCAATCCAACAATGGTTATATAAAGTGCTGTTGCCGTAATCAAGCTGTTGCTTGTGAAAAACTTTTGAAATGCCGACGTTGATTTCAGTGTTATAGCAAAGAGGCATAATCCAACCAGTATATTGCTCAGGATAGTAAAATAGCTAAATATTTGTACAACGGCTCCTCCAAAGGTTCGGCCGTCATGCAGGTATGCCTGGGTGGAGATAAAAAACTGCAAAATTATAGAAAACCAAACTATCAGGGCCAGAATAACTGTATATATAATGGCCGATTGGTTTGGTTTATGCACGTTCATTGTTTAAGGGTATTATCGCTTATTTACACTATCTAACATAGCTTGTAATGATTGCTTGTTTTTACGGAGGCTTTCAATAATGCCGATGTTTGTTTTTACAAATGCGATCAGTGTATCGGTTGGCTCAGTCGACTTGATTTTTTTTGCTGTTTTGATGTTGCTGATCAATGCCTGTGTTGACCTTATAATGCCCCATGGCAATCCCCACCATCCTAACAAAGCTGTAGTAGAGGTACCGCTTTGGTTTGCCTGCTGTAAACAGGTAGGGCAGGCTATCATTAACTTCTTTTTGTATCGGGTTAGCAGTATGAAGCTTTTTACCGTGCCAATTACTGCCGCATTTAACGGCTGATGAGTATTTTTGCAGGCAGGGCAGGGCTGGTTGCGGATAAGGGAAATGTAATCATCAAATTCCTTACTGCCGGTATCAATCAATTGGGCATTTACACTGTTTACAATGTCATTATCCAAACCGCGGCTTTTAATCTCGGCTTGTAATATTTCAAGTGCTTCGGGCCTTAAGCTGGTTGCTTCGGCAACAGCCAGGCGCATTAGCTTATCATCAGGTAAATTTTTATAAGTAATTTTTAGTTGTTCGGTATCGGGTAGCATCATTATAAATGTAAATAAAAACAATTAATATCAAACCGGCCTATTTAAGTTAATTGACAGGCTACCATTTAGCTGAATAAATGCCAGAACATATTTCTTTATTTAAAGTTGTATTTAGAGCAACCAGATACCAATATTACACGTAAACAATAGTATATGAGGGGTTATATCAACATACCAAAAACCATCTGCTGCAAGTTTTGTAAGATATGTGGGGCACGGCCGGTAATTGAGCCGGCAGCAGATGGATTGTATGTTGTTAAATGCCCCAATGATAATGGCCACTACCAAACCCGCGCAGGCTTAATTGATATTGACGATTGGAACACGAATAACACGGTTAATTTTGTACCCGACCTTAATATAACGCAGCAGGTATCCTACTAAGTAATATTTCTGTGTTATTAATCTTAGTGTTACTTAAACACATATCTTTAAGTTTTTAAAACCAAAAACTTAAATGAGCCTTTTTAGTAATCTCCAAAACTGTAATCCCAAAAAAGTTATACTTGGGTTAACCATGAGTATGTTTTTATTGCCTGTTTTATGCTTTGCCCAATCAGGCTCAGATGTGGTGCCTGTGGTTGATCATATTGCAATTTGTGTAAAAGATCTTAAAAAGAGTACCGCCTTTTATACCAATGTTATGCATTTGCAAAAAGTATCAAATCCATTTGCCGATACTGTGCACCAATGGTATAGCCTGGGTAACCATGTGAAATTACATGCCATACAGGGTAATTGCGCAGGTGCGCATATTAAGGCAGAGCACTTGTGTTTTTCGGTTACATCTGTAGCAGAATTTGCTAAAACATTAGATAAGCTAAACATCCCTTACAGTAACTGGATTGGCGATAGCAAAGAGCCAACCTTACGAAAAGACGGTGTGTTACAGTTGTATTTCCAGGATCCTGATGGGTATTGGATAGAGATTAACAGCCCGGCTAAAAAGTAGATTAGCGCATTGGGTTTTTAAATTTACTTTTTAACCAATGCCCTTTCCACAGCCAAAAGGCAGATAGCACAATCATGGGTAAAAATATCCATTTAACCGGCGTTGTTGCGTATAGTCGGTTTTCAATTGGTCCATAAAAGTATCCAAGCACCGGAACACATAAAATAATGAGCACCCAGCGGATTAGTGCACGTTCTAAAGCAGGAGTCATCGCAAATTTAGTATTCAAGCTCCCGGCAATGGATGCCGGCTCTTATTAACAGCCATTCAATGTAACGGGGAGAGAGTCCATCGGATTCTATCCGCAGTATATTGTCACAATCTTCCAGGTCAAAATTCCATTGGGCAATTGCCGGAACTTTGGTGAGCAGGGTGGTTACCTTGCTCACCTGCTTTTTTTCCTTAACATTTGTTGTAAATACCAGTACATCCATAATAGGTAGTTTTTTAGTATCAAGTAAATGGTATCAAGTATCAGTAAGTAAATGTGAGTGAAGAAGCTTGCTGCCCTCCACTCACCATTTACTACTCATTAGTCCTGTTTTTCTTTGCTTTCCTGCTCCGGGTTAAAATTATCCCATGGGCGGCCAAACCGGCCATGGTTATCCCAACCGCAATTACGATCGCGCATTTTGGCTTTAAATCTTTCCTGTTCTTCGGCACTCATGTTTTTAAAGCGTTCTTCCATCCGTTTACGCATCCATGGGTTACCGCCGCCGCCCCATCCGGGCTTGCCTCCTTTGCCAAAGCCAAACAGTATTTTGCATAAAATGAATATGCCCATGGCCTGCCAAAAAGTAATAGCGCCAACATGTAAAATTCCCGGTAATAAATTGTTCCATAACTGCATCACCACAAAGCTGATGAGCGTTAGGAAAGCGGCTATCCCGATGGGTATAAATATGAACCGCCATTTATAAAATGTTCTTTTCATTGTCTTTTAATGTTTTAAATCTTTTAATATTCTGTAATTTCAAGGTATAGCTGCTTAAGCCGCTTACGGAGGTGAAGCACTGCATAACGTTTCCGGGATACTAAAGTATTAATGTTTTGCCCGGTACGTTTAGCGATCTCTTCAAACGGAACATCTTCCAGTTCCTGCCATATAAAAACTTGTTTCTGCTCGTCAGGCAATTCATCAAGTGCTAAAAATAATTCCTCCCAAAATAGGTTGCGCAAGTATTCTGTTTCGGGGGTATTGGTTTCGGCAAACAGGATAGCTTTAAAGTTTTCTGTTTCCTCCTCGTCCTCATCAGTGGCAAGCATATCATCCAACAGCGTCTCTGTTTTCTTTTTATGTTTATCGGTTATTTTATTGCGTGCAACACGGTATAACCAGGCGCTTGTTTGTTCAATAGGCTCAGAATTAATCACCGAGCTGAACTGGTACCATACATCCTGCAGAATGTCTTCAGCATCAGCATCATTTTTTACCCTCCGGCGGATAAAACTCAACAGGCTTTTACCATACGCTTTTATTGTATGTATAATGTGACTGTTTTTGTCTTCGGGCATTACGGCGGTTATCAATTTATTATTCCTTTAAAGATAGAGACGATTGTGAATTGAAAACATTTTAATTTATTTTAATAAATTGATAAAAGATTATCAGACAAAGGACTAATGGACAAAAGACAGAGGATTAAAAGATAGGCATGCCGTGCATTTGAAGATAGATAGTTTGGCTGTGGCCTTTTTTAAAAAAACGCTGTAGCGCCCCATCCCGTGAAGGGGTGCAAAAGTCTAAGAATAATTTATTGTGCTTTTATACACAACGCCAATTAAAAACTCCCCCTTTAGGGGGTTGGGGGGGGCCTCTACATTTTCTCTACACCTTAGTGTTATTTATACAATGCATTATTATAATCTCCTATATTTGAAATACTAACCGCAATTCATCTACATGAGAAAAAAGTATTACCTGCCACGCATCTGCATGGCATCGGCACTGGCTGCCGGACTTTGCCTGACGGCATCGGCACAACAAAAAAATATTTACCATAAGGGTTGGATAGATTTTAATAAGAATGGTAAGATGGATTTATTTGAAGATGCATCACAACCCATTGATAAACGGGTTGCCGATCTGTTAAGCCAAATGAATGTTGAGGAAAAAACCTGCCAGATGGCTACCCTGTACGGCTACAAGCGCGTACTTAAAGATGAAATGCCCATCCCCAACTGGAAAAACGAGATATGGAAAGATGGCATAGCCAATATTGATGAAGAGTTGAATAACCTTACCTCGCATACTGATGATGCGCCAACACAATATTCATTTCCATTCAGCAAACATGCGTCGGCTATAAATACTATCCAGAAATGGTTTGTTGAAGAAACCCGGATGGGCATTCCGGTAGATTTTACCAATGAAGGTATCCATGGCTTAAATCATGATCGTGCAACACCATTACCGGCACCTATAGGCATAGGCAGCACATTTGATAAGCAACTGGTGCGCCAGGCCGGGCAAACGGTTGGTCGCGAAGCAAAAGCTTTGGGATATACTAATGTTTACGCCCCCATACTTGATCCTGCCCGTGATCAGCGCTGGGGCCGTGTGGTGGAGTGTTACGGAGAGGACCCTTTCCATATTGCCGAAATGGGCAAGCAAATGGTGCTGGGGATCCAGGAAGAAGGCGTTGCATCAACCTTAAAACACTTCGCGGTTTATAGCGTACCCAAGGGAGGGCGCGATGGCAGTGCCCGTACCGATCCGCACGTGGCGCCGAGAGAAATGCACCAGGTATACTTATATCCTTTTCGACGGGTAATCCAGGAAGCGCATCCAATGGGCGTAATGAGCAGTTATAACGATTGGGATGGTGTGCCTGTAACCGGCAGCTATTACTTTTTAACACAGTTACTTCGCCAGCAATTTGGCTTTAACGGCTATGTGGTGAGTGATAGCGAGGCTGTTGAGTTCCTGTACTCTAAACACCACGTAGCTGCCGACTACAAAGAAGCCGTTAGGCAGGCTGTTGAGGCCGGTCTTAATGTGCGCACCAATTTCACGATGCCACAAACGTTTATTTTGCCTCTCCGGGAGCTGATCAAAGAAAATAAGATCTCGATGAAGATCATCGATTCCAGGGTTGGGGATGTACTACGGGTAAAATTTCGGTTGGGTTTGTTTGATAGCCCTTATGTGAAAGACCCAAAGGCGGCTGATAAAATTGTACACACTGCAGATGATGCTGCGATGTCGCTTAAAATGAACCGGGAGTCTATGGTGTTGTTAAAAAATGCAGGCGATTTGTTGCCCTTGGATAAAAGTAAGCTTAAAAATATACTGGTGACCGGTCCGCTGGCTACCGAAACTAATTATGCCATTAGCAGGTACGGTCCCTCACATAACCCGGTAACTAACGTATTAAATGGGATTAAAAACTATGTTGGCGCAGGGGTAAAGGTAAACTATACCAAAGGCTGCGATATGATTGATGCCACTTGGCCCGAAAGCGAGATCATTGAAACACCGTTAACCCCGCAGGAGCAGGCAAGTATAGATTCTGCTGTAGTCCAGGCAAAACAATCCGACGTTATTATAGCCGTTGTGGGCGAGGATGTAGATAGGGTAGGCGAAAGTCTGTCGCGCACAGGATTGAACCTTCCGGGCCGTCAGTTGAAGCTGATACAGGCCTTACAGGCTACCGGCAAACCAGTGGTAATGGTGATGATAAACGGGCAGCCGCTTACCATCAACTGGGAGAATAAATATGTGCCGGCTATTTTGGAGGCCTGGTTTCCAAGCGTACAAAGTGGGCAGGTAATTGCCGAAACCCTTTTTGGCGATAACAACCCGGGCGGTAAGCTTCCTATTACGTTCCCTAAAACCACGGGGCAAATTGAGTTTAATTTTCCGTTTAAGCCAAACGCCCAGGCTGGGCAGGGTGGCCAGAACAGCTGGGGCAAAACCAGTGTAAATGGTGCTTTGTACCCTTATGGCTATGGCTTAAGCTACACTAAATTTGAATACAGTAACATTGTAGTATCTCCCGAAAAAGAAAACGCGCAGGGCGATGTGCAGGTAAGTGTAGATGTAACCAACACCGGTGCCCGCGCCGGCGATGATGTGGTACAGCTATATCTTAAAGATGAGATAAGCAGCGTAACCACTTACGAATACGATCTGCGCGGCTTTGAGCGCATCAATCTTAAACCCGGCGAAAAAAAGACAGTGCAATTCACCCTGCACCCGGATGATCTGGCCCTGCTGGATAAAAACATGAACTGGACAGTTGAACCAGGTAAGTTTATGGTGATGATAGGCAGTTCATCGGAAGATATTAAGCTGAAAAAGGAGTTTGAGGTGGAATAGGGCAGATGGTAAAAAGTAAAACACTTTTAGCATCAAATAATGCAGCTTCCTTTTTTATCACTGTGATGAAAAAGGAAGTTGTTATAAAGTGATTCGTGATTTGAAAAGGGGCGGCTAAAAGAAGAAGAAAATGACTTAATTTAAAGTAATAATGAGCACACCAAACCAACAAATAATACCTATGCTGGCCTATGAGGATGGCATAGCCGCCATGGAATGGTTATGCAAGGTTTTTGGTTTTACTGAAGTAACCCGGATGGTGGACGAGAACGGTAGGCTGAGCCATGGTGAGATAGCCATGAGCGACAGTATAATTATGCTGGCCGAACCAACTCCCGATTACCAAAGCCCGAAACATCATATTCAAAATTGCGGTATAGCTGCTAAAGCTTACGGCGTTCCTTACATTATTAACGGTGTATTGGTTTATGTAGATGATGTAAAACAGCATTATGAACATGCTGAAAGCAATGGAGCAACCATTTTATCTGTATTGGAAGAAGGTTACCCCGGCACCCGTTACCGCGCCGCCGATTTGGAGGGCCAGCGGTGGATGTTTATGCAAAAGGAAAAATAAGCTGATGGACAAAATATATAACCTTGAGGATTTGTAAGGTACGAAGCAATCTCTACATAGTTAGAGCGACCTTGTAGAGCCCCTCTGTACAGCTTTGAGATTGCTTCGTACCTCGCAATGACGCACAAATATGTGTTAATGAATCAAATTTAGACAGCCTCTTAGAACAGCTCGAACATGCTTGTATGTAAATTATGAGCGACCAATATCTCCAATTTATTTCATTTGATTATTTTTGCCGGCTAATCAGTTTTACTAACTGTGATATTTACAGTTGTACTATGATACTTTATTTATATTTTTATAAACTTTAATTACTTAGGCTTGGCCTTTTAAAATCATTAACTATTACTTATTGAATGGAACCCGAAAATAAAGGTGTGAGGGGCAGTCAGCTAAAAAACATGATTATCAAAAAGCTTTACTTTAATAAAGCAATGTCATGTGCCGGACTGAGCGAGTTATTTGATAAAAGCATTCCGTCAATAGCTAAAGCTATAAATGAATTGATGCACGAAGGCTTTGTAGTTGAAGACGGTTACGCCCCGTCAAGCGGTGGTCGCAGGCCATTGATGTATTCGGTAAAAGCTAATGCCATGTATATACTGGCAATAGCGCTTGATCAGCTTACGGCGCGTATCCAGCTTTTTGATCTGCTCAACAACCCGGTAGCCGATATGCTTACTTTTGAGTTGAAGCTCCTGAATAATAGTGAGGCTTTGGGACAATTGCTTGAGCAAATCAATATTTATATTAAACAAACAGATATCGCAAAAGATAAAATAGCCGGGATAGGTATAGGAATGCCGGGCTTTGTAAATGTAACCGAAGGTATCAATTACACCTATCTTGATGCCGGTGGACAAAGCCTTACTGAATATTTTACCGATCAAACAGGGATAGATACTTACATCGATAATGATTCGAGCCTGATAGCTCTTGCCGAACAAAAGTTTGGTATTGCCAAAGCTCAAAAAGAAGTAATGGTTATTAACCTGGGCTGGGGGATAGGTCTTGGGATGATCGTGAACGGAAAGTTGTTCAGGGGCCATAATGGTTTTGCCGGTGAGTTAAGCCATATCCCGGTAACTGAGGATGGAGCACTTTGCGAATGTGGCAAGCGCGGTTGCCTGGAGGCTGAAGCATCATTGCTGGTAGTGGCCCAAAAGGCAGTTGCCGGTATTAAACAAGGACGCATTACCAGTTTGAAATACAATATTAATGATCACTCTAAATTGATGGGTGATGCTATACTGGAAGCAGCCAACAATGGTGATCAGTTTGCTATTGAACTGTTATCAGATGCAGGTTATAAAATAGGGAAGGCCCTTGCCATCCTGGTGCATATTATGAACCCCGCTATTATTGTATTAAGCGGTCGTGGTGCAAAGGTTGCCAAAATATTAATGGCGCCTATACAACAGGCTATTCATAAATATTGTATCCCAAGGCTTTCGGCCGGTACAGAACTGCTGGTATCCGAGCTCGGTTTTGATGCCGAACTGATTGGCGCATCGGTACTGGTTATGGAAAATTTTGATAAATCGGTAAAAGCTAAAGTTTCAAAAGCGAAAAAAGCGATTGCGAAATAGGTACGCGGATTTCAGATTCCAGGTGTGCTCCACTAACCGTCATTGCATCGTGCCTACCTATGACAAGTTGTTGAATCCCAGACTTACGAAGTTTTAAAAACTTCGTAAGTCTTTCGCCGCTTGTCATTTCCACCTTCAGAGTCCCTGGATTTCACAACTACCTATGACGTTTTGTAAAAACGGTTGTCATCCTGAACGCAGTGAAGGATCTTTTTCACTATAAAAGTCGGCGAAGAGCAGGGCGAAGAAGATCCTTCGTTCCTCAGGATGACAAACTTTTCAAACGTCATTTTCCTTTCAGTGTTGCCCGGATAGTAAAACTCGCAATGATGGGGGCAGAGAGTTCCAGTAATAAAAAAGCTATTACCCATTTTTTCATCTGCATATCTGCACATCTAATAAATCGTATCTACAAAAACACCTTCCCCGAATAATCCAGGGCTTCCTGTAATTTATCAAAATTAAGCCCCAGGAGCTCGTTTTGTGATTTAAGATATCCAATTAAGTTTTCCGTGGCAATATTGCCTGTAAGGTCATCTTTGGCCATAGGGCAGCCGCCATAGCCTTTTAAGGCTGTATCAAAACGATTGCAACCACTTTCATAAGCTGCTGCTACTTTGGGTTGCCAGGTATCAGGAGTGCTGTGCAGGTGAATGCCAAACTCTGCTTTAGGAAATTGACGGCATAATTCCGGGTAAATACTGCTGATCTGTGTTGCATTAGCAATGCCTATAGTATCAGCGAGGGCTATGTTATAAATCCCTTCGTTTACTAATTTATCAGTCCACTCGTGAATAATGGTGGTGTTCCACTCGTCGCCATAAGGGTTACCAAAACCCATGGAAAGGTAAACCAGCAGTTTTTTATTATTGGCGGTACTCAATTCCTGCATGCGCTTCACGTTATCAAATGCTTGCGATAGCGTGGTATTGGTATTGCGCAGCTGAAAAGTTTCAGATATAGAAAACGGATAGCCCAAATAAGTGATCTCGGGATGCTTTACGGCCTCTTCCGCCCCACGATAGTTGGCCACTATCGCAAGCAGTTTTGACCCGGTATTGTTTAAATCAAGCTTACTTAATACCTCAGCGGTATCCTGCAATTGAGGGATGGCTTTGGCCGATACAAAACTCCCAAAGTCTATCGTATCAAAACCCACCTGTAAAAGCAGGTTGATATAAGCAGCTTTTACAGCTGTGGGGATAAAATGTACAATTCCCTGCATCGCGTCGCGGGGACATTCGGTTATTTTGATCATTTCGGGTTCGTGTTGTGTGGCTCGTGTTGCGGGTAACAAAACATCAATTAATTTAATACAAGATTAAAACTTTTACCGGCAACTCGCAACCGGCGACACGAACCATCAATTTACATTAAAGCTTTTACCGGCAACTCGCAACCGGCAACACAAACCATCAATCTACTGTCTCGGGCAAATGGATGGTGTTAGTAATGCCTTCACGCTCAAACTTGCGGATAATAAGCCTTGTACCACCGTTGTAGTTTACATAGCTAAATACCCAGTTTATAAATACAATCACTTTGTTACGCCCGCCCAAAAGCGATATAAGGTGCACAAACATCCATACCAGCCAGGCAAAAAATCCCTGGAATTTGATCTTACCCAAATCTGCAACCGCTTTATTGCGGCCAATGGTTGCCAATGAACCTTTATCAAAATATTTAAATGGGGCGGTTGGCTCATGGTTAATAAGCTGCACAATTGTTTTACCCACGTGCGCGCCCATTTGAATGGCTACCTGTGCCACGCCAGGGTGGCCTTTAGGTGTTTCATCGGTGATCATGGCGGCCACATCGCCAATGGCGAAGATGTTGGTACTGCCAATCATCCGGCAAATACTATCTACCCTAATCCTGTTGCCTCGTTCAATGTTGTCTTCTTCTATACCTTCAGGAACTACACCCATTACACCCGCGCTCCAGATCACATTTTTAGTGCGGATGGTTTTACCTCCTTCAAATTTTATTTCATCTCCATCGTAGCTTTCAACCTTTACACCCAGCAGCACCTCAACTCCCATACCGGTCAGGAAATCTTTAGCGGCTTTTGAGGCCTGGTCAGAAAAAGGGCCCAATACCTTTGGCAAAAAGTCCACAAGGTATACTTTCATTTCTTCCTTTTTAAGCTCGGGATAGTCTTTGGTCAGTACGTGATTGCGTAACTCGGCCAATGAGCCCGAAAGCTCAACACCGGTTGGTCCGGCACCTACTAATACAAAAGTGAGCAGGGCTTCCCGCTCTTGTTTGTTCGGTTTAAGCAGGGCTTCTTCAATATTTTGCAAAATAGAATATCGCAGGTTTAATGCCTCAGGAATGGATTTCATCGGCATTGAGAATTTTTCAATCTCTTTGTTCCCGAAAAAATTGGTGGTTGATCCTGTGGCTATCACCAGGTAATCATAGGCTATTTCGCCTATGGTGGTATCTAATGTATTGCTTTCGGCATTTATTTTTAATACCTCGGCAATCCTAAAACGGAAGTTTTTTTGACCCGAAAAGTTTTTTCGCAATGAAAAGGCAATCGACTCGGATTCGAGGCTACCCATGGTTACCTGGTATAGCAGTGGCTGAAAGGTATGGTAATTATGCTTATCAAGCATTAAAATGTCAACAGGTTTATCTTTCAGCTTTTTGGCTACCTGCAGGCCGCCAAAGCCGCCACCTATTATAACTACTAATGGAAATTTTGCGCTATCTGATGTGTTCATATACAGATTATTAGTGTTTTGTAGAGACGCCTGTTTGCGCGCCCGTGATTATCTATAGGAAACGCAAGCGTGCGTCTCCTCTTGTATACCATAGCACAATACCTATGCCGATGGCAGTGTTTGTTGTTTTATTTTACAATGCAATTATACCTTTTTGTTATCTATCAGCAACCCCGTCTGTCGGTGATTTTGAGGCTTTTAACAATCTGCCAAAAGGGCTCAACATCCTTTTTCTTTGGAGCCTCACGGGCGATGCGCCTGTAAAACAAAAAAGGCCCCAAATGTTCTTTGGAGCCTTTTAATAATTCAGATTATTTTTTATTTGAGGTCTTTTTTTCCAAAGTCAACTATCACCGGTGTTGCCACGCAGATAGACGAATATGTACCGAAAATAACACCGATCAATAATGCGAACGAGAAGCCCTTGATCACATCACCACCAAATATGAACAATACAATCAGTACGAAAATTACTGTCAGAGCGGTGATAATGGTACGGCTTAATGTACTGTTGATGGCCTGGTTGATAACTTCTTCCTGCTTGTCATCTTTTGAATGATGGAGATTAAGGAACTCACGGATCCTATCAAACACTACCACGGTATCATTAATAGAGTAACCAATAACGGTAAGGATAGCCGCAATAAATGCTTGGTCAATATCCAGTGAGAAAGGTAATATTCCCTGGAATAAAGAGAAGAATGATAATACCAATAACGCATCATGCGCCGTGGCAATCATCGCTCCTAAGCTAAATTGCCATCTTCGGAAACGGATAAAGATGTACGCCGAAATTACTAATATGGCAATCAATACCGTATATACTGCCGAAGTCTTTAACTCATCGGCAATAGTAGCACTTACTTTCGCGCCACCTAAAATATCACTATCGGCAATTTTGGTTTCTGCTTTAGTACCCAAAGCCTCAATAAGGGTGGTTCTTACCTTGGCATCAGCCGCGGTGGTATTCTCCCTGATCAGGTAGTTGGTAGTAATGCTGATCTTATCGGCACCCAATGTTTTAACCTCGGTACCACGACCTAAAGTAGCATCAATGGCATTGTGAATAGCGTCGGTAGTTACTGTTGTGTTAGGGAACTTAACGATATAGTTACGGCCGCCTTCAAAGTCAACACCATAACTAAAGCCACGCACTACAATTGATATTATGCCGGCAGTAATAAACAAACCAGAGAAAATGTAAAACTTAAAACGGTTTTTTACGAACGCGTAGTTTGCATTTTTAAAAGTATGTGAACTCCATGGGTTGCTGAATTTAATATCCCATCCTTTATCAAGCATCCACTCAAATATAACCCTTGAGATAAGCAATGAGCAGAATAATGAAGTTATGATACCGATCATCAACGTAGTTGCGAAACCTTGTATCGGTCCAGATCCGAAGATGAACAGAATTAAACCTGTTAAGAAGGTACTGATCTGTGAATCGAGGATAGACGGCAGCGCGTGTTTAAAACCATCGGCTACGGCTATCTTTAATGATTTACCTAAAGCAAGCTCTTCACGTACGCGCTCATATACCAATACGTTGGCATCAACCGCAATACCCAACGTAAGCACGATACCCGCAACACCAGGAACTGTAAGTACAGCACCTAAGCTGGTAAGTACGCCCATTAAAAAGAATATGTTGATAACAACGGCAACCACCGCAACTGTACCTGCACGGTTGTAGTAAGCGATCATAAAGATAAGCACTACTACTAAACCCAGCACACATGACAGTAAACTTGCGCTAATAGCTTCTTTTCCTAAGGATGGACCTACAATTTCTTCAGACACAATATGCGCAGGAGCAGGTAAACGACCGGCCTTTAACACATTGGCTAAATCCCGTGTATCTTCCTGGGTAAAGCTACCTTCAATTGATGATACACCACCAGAAATTTCGTTTTGAACGTTAGGAGCAGAGTATACATTGTCATCAAGAACAATAGCGATAGCTCTCTTGTTGGTTGCAGCAGCTGCCTCGGCAGTAACTGTACGCCATTTTTGAGCACCTTCTGAGTTCATGATCATCACAACCTCAGGACTGCCTTTTTGATTTACATCAGCACGGGCATCGGTAATTACATCACCGGCAAGTACAGGGCCGTTTTCGGCACCGCTCAATTTAATGGCGTATAATGCAAATGCTTTAACCTTGGCATCCTTTAAAGGTTTTACATCCCAAAGGAATTTCATGTTGCGCGGTATAATTGATTTTACAATTGCACTGTGCAGGTATGAATTAACTTTAGCAGTATCTTTTAATGCGGCATAACCAACAACCGGGCCCTGGCCTAATTGCGGCTGACCACTTTGGTCGCGACCAATGTTTGGTTCTAATACAGCGAACAACGGGTGTAATGACGCCTGTTGTGCTTTGCTGCTTAAAGCTGCAGCCGAAGTATCTTTTTCTGCATTTTTTTGAACCTTGCTCAATAATGATCCGGCTTTGGCAGCGGTATCAGCTTTGGCAGGAGCTGTTTTAGTAGCAGCAGTTGCAGTCGTTTTTGACGTGTCTGTTTTTGCTGTTTTGTTTTTAGCAGCAAACAGGTTGTCAATACTACCAAGGTATTGGTAAGCTTCGCTGTTATCAAAAGTTTGATAAAATTCCAGCTTGGCTGATCCTGATAATAACTTACGAACGCGTTCTGGTTCTTTAACACCAGGAAGCTCAACCAGGATACGGTTTGAACTTGCCTCTAACTGGATGTTAGGTTGGGTTACACCAAACTGGTTGATACGGGTGTTTAAAACGGTGAACGATTGTTTTACCGCGGTGTTGGCCAAATCTTTCAAATAAGATTCAACTTCGCTGTTTGAGGCGTTGAACTTTAAGTGATCCTGGTTATCTTTTGTTGAAAAGATAGCGGCCAGTTTACCATCCGGATTTAGTTTCTCATACTCACTTACAAATAACGCGATGTAATCTTTCTGACTGGTTTTTGCATCAGCCTGTAATTTGTCGGCATTTGCTAAAGCCTGGTTGAACACAACATCAGGATTGTTGTTAGAGATTTTCTTCACTAACTCATCAAGCTGAATTTGCATGGTAACGTTCATACCACCTTTAAGGTCGAGACCCAGTGCAAGTTCCCTTTGCTTTACGTAAGCATAAGTGTGTTTTAATAACGGATATACCGGTTGTGTAGACATTGAGTCCAGGTAAGCCTTTTCTTTATCTGTGCTTCCCTTTGCGTATGCCTTGGCATCACTCTCAACTTTTTGGGCCACCCATGTAAAAGACAGTTGGTATAAGCATACAACTGCCAGCAGAATGGCGAAAAATTTAATAACCCCTTTACCTTGCATCGAATTTGTAATATGTAATTAATTAGTTTATAAGCTATTTTTAATAAGACGGCAAATCTAATAAAATTTCGCAAGGAGAAAATTTTAAATTAAAACAAATTGATGACAAAAAATGTTAGCGGCGTTCAAGCGTAATGAACGAATAGCTGTACTTGTTTTTCTCATCAGGTTCAAAATTTTCTCGCTCTGTTTCTTTCCACTCCGCTGGGTTTAATTCAGGGAAAAAGGTGTCGCCATCAAAATCCTGATCAATGAGTGTTAGATAAATGCGATTGGTGAGATGTAAGGCCTGTCTGTAAATCTCGGCACCGCCAACAATAAAAACTTCTGCTTCATCTGCGCAAAGTGCTAAAGCGGCCTCAATGGTGCTTACTACCTCGCAACCCTCAATAGTGATAGCTTGTCTTGTAATCACAATATTGCGGCGCCTTGGTAAAGGCTTGCCCACAGAATCAAAAGTTTTACGGCCCATGATTACCGTATGCCCGCTGGTAACATCTTTAAAGTGCTTAAGGTCATTAGGCAGGTACCAGAGTAATTTGTTGTCTTTGCCGATAGCGTGGTTTTTGGCAGTTGCCACTATTATTGATGTTGTCATTGTTTTTAATTGTCTGAACCGGAATTCATCGAATTAATGAATTTTTTGAATTCAGGCTGTAAAATATTCATAAACCGTCATTTCTAGTACGAAGCAATCTCTAATTATACAGAGCGGATCCGCTTATCGGGGATTGCTTCGTGCCTTATATGTCGTACTTGCTAAAGCCCCTTTTGTCATCCTGAGGAACGAAGGATCTACTCTCCAGCATGCTTCTTCGTCCTGTACAGTTTGCGAATAGATCCTTCGTTCCTCAGGATGACAAACCTTTTAACGTCATCTCTCCTTCAGAGTACCCCGGGTTTTATCACTCGCAATGACGCGTGGTGTTTGTTTTGTAAGATTAGTGAAATTTTAATCCTTCGGAAAATTTCTGGTTCAGACAGCCACAGCTGCTTTAATGTGCGGCCAGGGTTCATAGTTTTCCAAAGTGAAATCTTCAAACTTAAATGCGAAGATATCTTTAACTTCCGGATTAATTTTCATGGTAGGCAGCGGGCGAGGCTCACGACTTAATTGCAGGCGAGTTTGGTCCATGTGGTTATTGTACAGGTGGGCATCGCCAAAGGTGTGGATAAAGTCGCCGTAATCCAGATCGCAAACCTGGGCCATCATCATCGTGAGCAGCGCGTAGGACGCGATGTTGAAAGGGACCCCCAAAAATATATCGGCACTGCGTTGATAAAGCTGACAAGATAATTTGCCTTTGGTTTCTCCCTTTGCCGGGTTGGCTGGCTCCACGTAAAACTGAAACAAGCTATGGCAAGGTGGCAGGGCCATCTCGTTTACATCGGCAACATTCCAGGCCGATACGATCATGCGGCGCGAGTCGGGGTTGTTTTTGATCTGATTAACCACCTGGGTTATCTGGTCAATGTGCCCTCCATCTGGTTTTGGCCATGAGCGCCACTGGTAACCATACACCGGGCCAAGGTTGCCTTCGGCATCGGCCCACTCATCCCAGATGCGTACGCCGTTTTCTTTCAGATAGCGGATGTTGGTATCGCCGCTTAAAAACCATATCAGCTCGTGGATGATAGATTTGAGGTGCAGCTTTTTTGTGGTCACCATCGGGAAGCCATCTTTCAGGTCGAAACGCATCTGGTAGCCAAACACACTTACGGTACCGGTTCCTGTCCTGTCGTGCTTTTGCGCGCCGGTTTCCAATACATGTCTCATCAAATCGAGATACTGTTTCATTTTGTTATTTAAGTTGATTTGGTTGATCGGGTTGAATTGAGTTGATTGAGCCCGAAGAGGCTAATGAACCAATGAACTAATGAACCAGTGAACATTTTCAAAAGGCAAAGAAAAATAATCTAATTTTGGTATCCTAACAGATGTGTAAAAATACAAGCAGTGTTAGCTTTTAATTATGATCATTTTTCCGAACGCAAAAATAAACATTGGCCTCAACATTACCGAACGCCGCCCTGATGGTTATCATAATCTGGAAACCATTTTTTATCCCATCAATTTAAAAGATGCATTGGAAGTGGTGGCGAGCGATAAGCTGAGCTTTACTTCTTCGGGACTTGACATACCGGGGACGGAGGAGGATAACCTTTGCGTTAAAGGTTATCATTTGCTAAAAAAAGATTTTGACCTCCCACCCGTAAATATCCACCTGCACAAAAATATTCCGATAGGCGCGGGCCTGGGCGGAGGCTCTGCCGATGCTGCTTTTTTTATCAGGCTGATGAACGAAGAATTTAAACTCGGTATCTCTATTGATGACATGACTGACTACGCGCGCCGCCTTGGTGCCGACTGCGCTTTCTTCATCGAAAATAAACCCGTCTTTGCTTTTGAAAGAGGGGATGAGTTTGAAACGATAAAGCTCGATCTGACGGCCTACAAAATTGTGTTGGTAATGCCCGATATTCATATCTCCACTTCTGAGGCTTTCGGCGGTATAAAACCTACCCCGGTAAAAGACTCTCTGCTGGAGCTCATCACCGAGCCGATCACCGAATGGAAGAAGCATATCAAAAATGATTTTGAAACATCGGTATTCAAAAACCATGTAGAAATCCGCGGCGTTAAAGCAGCCCTGTACCAGGCCGGTGCAATCTACGCCAGCATGAGCGGGAGCGGGGCATCAGTGTTTGGGATTTTTGACCACACCCCCGACCTGGGATTTTTGGAAGGAGAGAACGAAGTTTTCTATTTATAATTTCGGATGTGCCAACTTGATGTCATTGCGATCCGTTAGCCAACGGAGGCAATCGCGAACCATACAAGTCCGCCCGGTATAGTTCGCGATTGCTTCGTGATTAACTATGACGCTTTAAAAAAAAAAACTTTTTGTCATCCTGAACGCAGTGAAGGATCTATTATTCGCCATGTTTCTTCGCCCTGTAAATCTGCGAATAGATCCTTCACTGCGTTCAGGATGACAAATCTTTTAAAACATCAATTCTTCTTCAGAGTTCACAGATTTTATACCTCAATGACATGGTGACTAAACTCCCGCGTCTTCACTCACCCCTCTGCCAAAACCCTCCACCCAGTCCCTGTCACCCATTCCCTTTGCAACGGCGCTTAACAAGCGGCTGTGTACGGCGTTTACGAGTGGTAAGGGTGTTTCACTCGCCTGCGATAGTTTAAATGCAAGGCGCGCGTCCTTATAGCCTAATTTGGCTTTGAAACCCACCGGCTCGTATTGCTTGTTGGCAATTAGCTTCCCGTAGTTTTGATAGATGGGAGCATTGAATAAAGTCGAGCCAAAAAAGTTGGCTACCTGTACGCGGTCCAGCCCACTTTTTTCTGCAAGGGTGTAGGCCTCTGCCATCATTTCCATTGAAGCCATGATCATGAAGTTGCCGGTTATTTTCACCACGTTGGCAGCGCCTGTTTCTTCGCCAAAATCATGAATTGCCTGGCCCAGGCAATCAAGCACAGGTTTGGCCAAATCTTTTATATGCTGTGGACCGGAAACGCAGATGAAAAGTTTCTTAGCAGCAGCAGCCTCTGGCCTGCCAAACACGGGGGAGGCCAGGTAATGGCTGCCCGCTTTTTGGTGCGCTGTAGCTAACTCCACAGCCAGCTCTGGCGAGATAGTGCTCATGGATATGTGCACAGCATTTGGCTGTAGCGTTTTTAAAATTCCGTTGTCGCCTGTAACCGATTCTCGCAGGATCTCATCTTCTGATAGCATGCTCACCACAATGGATACCCCAACGGCGGCATCGGCCGGGGTTAGGCATTTGGTGATGTGGCTTGGGTCGAGCCCGTCGGCTTTTGAAAGGGTGCGGTTATAAACTTGTAAATGGTAGCCTTCGCTGATGAGGTTTTTGGCCATGTTGATGCCCATGTTGCCAAGGCCGATAAATCCGATTTTCTTTTCCATAGTGTTAGCTGATGTAGTCTCTGTCTTCGTCACTTAGTGTATTATTGTCTTCCTTTTTTTGAATGCTGTCGTGATAGCCGCCAATATCATATTTTGGCTTTTTGGGCCGGCCTACCATGAAACCTAAAATAAAACCGATCACGGTCATCGTGATCATGAGGGCAAGTTTGGAGACTCTGAAATTCATGAATAAAAATGCAAATGTAACCTCGTCGGTATTTTGGGCGAGCGCTGCGGTAAGCAAAATTGTGATGACGATTATGGTGATGGTTTTTATGCTCATGGTGATTTGATTTAACAGTTGATACAATATGAGGTTTTTAAATGTTTATTAAAAATACATTTTGATGGAAGCATTCGTGAGACCAAAAAAAGAGAGGGGATTGCATTTGAAAATGATTGATAAAAATCATAGCGGCGGATGTAAATTCTTCCCATTATAATTTCCCGATTTCCTAAATCAATAACTGTTCATCAGACCAACTCCCAGGGCTTGTAGAAATGATGCCGACGTGCCAATCTTAAAAAGTGAAATCATTTGATTTTTAAAACCCATTTATAAAAATCAGGATGCCATGTTTTTTTTCGAGAATAGTTTTTGAGGCTGAAAAATGTGGGGATTTGCTTTTGTGAGAATCAAATTTTTTCACTCATTTTTTTGGTCCTGTATACAAAGGCGCTGGTTGCCGCCATTTAATTACAATTCTCATTTTTTAACTCAATACACTTTGAGTTGACTGCTCATGAAGATTGCTTAAATGTATTTTTGCATTAATTAATAACTTCTATTTGCCTGAATTATAGTAATTTATATATGTATATTTTTATCTATATCTAATCGTGCTAATTTTTTTAGTTTTTTACGTTTTTAGTTAGCCCGATTTTGTTTGATTTTTACTTTTGGTAATCTTTATAAATATCAGATTTTTAGGTAAATAAAATTGTTATTTAAATTGATATTTTGACTTTTTTTATTCAAAATAAATCAGGTTTTAGAGGGTGTTTGGTATTTTAACCTGGTTTATGAAAATGTTAATTTGATACACTAACTAAAAATTGAATTTTGGCTCTGTTTGGCGCAAATGCGCGGAAAGGTATCGGAGCACCCCTAAAATTTAAAGTGGCTCACAGGGCTTAAAAGCGGTTTGTTTTGAGGTGGGTTTTTATCCCCTATTCAGCACCCAATTTGATATGGGCAAATGAAACGGTGGGTAGATTTAATGAGATAAGGGGAAATTGTCATCACCGATAAATGGTAAAACAAATCGCTACCAGGAAGAGAGATTAGAAAAAATGAAGAATATTAAGCCCGGTTTTTGCGCCTGGAAATTTGTTTACGCGCCACAGGATACAGGAAGATTGTTGATAGAATGAGGACAGATCCTGCCCAGAAACCTACAGACATTTTCTTCATATCGCCAAAGAAAATAAAAGCCATGATGATGCCGTATACAGGTTCAAGATTAGTGATGAGCGCTACGCGGAAGGCCGAAAGCTCGCGCATTACAGATACCCCTGCAACGTAGGCAAGGGATGTGCATACGGTTCCAAGTAGTACCAGGTAGCCAATGTCGGCAGGCTTTAATATCAGTTTATCGTTATATCCATTGGTTGCAAAAAGGTATATGGATATCCATAAAAACGCGCCGCTTAGTTCATAAAAGGCAATGATAGGAGCTTCACTTTTTTGTACAAACCTGGAGTTGATAATAGAAAAAAGACTGGCGCAAACTGCGCTTACCAGGCCGGCTATGATACCCTTAGTGTATTGTGTTTCGAATTTGAAAATTAAAACGATGCCGCTGATGATTAATAATCCGGCCAGGATCTCGAGTTTGGAGATTTTGGTTTTGTTGATAATGGGCTCAAAAATTGCCGTAAATAAAGTGATGCTGGATAAGCAAACTAACGCTACCGGAACGGTTGAAAGCTTGATAGAAGCAAAGAAAAGAATCCAGTGACCGCCTACAAGAGCGCCTGTAAAAAGCATTTTTAGCAATGTTTTATGGTCAACTTTAAAGTCGGTTTTGCTGAATCTGAAGTATAAAAATAATGAAACAAAGGCAATAAGGACCCTATACCACACCAATTGCACGGCAGAAATGGTGATTAATTGACCTAAAATGCCCGTAAAACCCCAAATAAACACCGTAAAATGTAGTATAATCAGGTTTTTATTTAAGGTATTTGAGGGATTTTGAGCCATTATTTTGGTGCTTTTAAAAGTAAGTAATAGCCAACTATGCCAAATATGGTGTTAGGAATCATTACCGTTAATAGGGGCGGTACGCCCCCTTTTATGGAGAATACAATGGAAAATTTCTCTAAAATTATATAGGTAAAACAAAGCAAAATACCTATCCCCAACGGTAAGCCCACGCCTCCGCGCACCTTGCGGGAGGACAATGCTACCCCCAAAATGGTTAAAACATAGGCAGACAAAGGGTACACAAAACGGTGAAATTTTTCATAATAAAGGTTGTTTAAAACCTCTGGCCGGCGTAGTTTTTCCTTGTCAATATTCTTGTTCAGGTCCTTTAATGACATGGCTGCATATACGTTATCATACACAATAAAGTCGCTTGGATGCATATCCAAAACCGTGTCTTTTTGGCCCAGATTATGGATGAATTGCTCCTTTAAGCCCCTTACATATTTTACTGAATAATCCTTTAATGACCATATTTTTTTCACGGAATCATAGGTTACCTGCTGGGCAATTAGCTTCTCGCGGAGGGTATCACCATTGAATTTCTCCATGATAAAAGTATAACCTGTGTGGTTTGTGGGGTCGTAATTTGACAGGTAAACAAAGGTATGCTTATCAATTTGCATGTGAACCTGGCTCTTGGTAGGGTCATTATCTGTTATACCATTGGCGTTTTCAAAGTCGTTTTTTAGGCGATTTGTATAGGGTATCAGGTACACATTGGCAAAAAAAGAAACCACGAATATTAAAGAGGCAGCTATAAAATAGGGTCTTAAAAATCTGTTGAAACTTGCTTTGCCACTTAAAATAGGTACAATTTCTGTTTGGTTGGCCATCTTGGCCGTAAAGAATATTACCGCTAAAAAGTTGATGAGCGGCGACAGTAAATTGAGATAAAAAGGAATAAAACCGGCATAATACCTGAATACGATATCATGCAAAGTTGCATGTTTATTGGTGAAATTATCCAGCTTTTCTGATACATCAAACACAACGGATATCACTGCAAAAATTGCCATTGTGAATGCAAAAGTGCCCAGGTATTTTTTAATAATAAACCTGTCGATAACCATCAGGTACCGGTGTATAAAAGTCCTCATCGGCAGATTATTTGTTTTTTAAAGCCACGGTTTATATTATGTAAGCAACGCTTATATCCTTTATTTATTTGATTGCAGGAGTATTATAATCGTTGCCCCAGGCGGCCAACCATCATGTTTTTCCATGCATAAAATTCACCGGAAATGATCTTTTTACGGGCTTCTTTTACCAGCCAAATATAAAAATGGAGGTTATGAAGAGTGGCAATTTGCGCTCCCAGCATCTCGCCGGAGTGGATTAAATGGCGCAAATAAGCCTTGCTATAATCTCTATCTGCAAACAATTCACTATCATCTTCAATGGCCGAAAAGTCGTTTTTCCACTTTTCGTTCTTGATATTAATGATGCCGTTTTTTGTAAATAGCATTCCATTGCGGGCGTTGCGGGTAGGCATTACGCAGTCAAACATGTCAATTCCTAACGCTATATTTTCCAATAGATTAATAGGAGTGCCTACGCCCATTAAATAACGTGGCTTTTGTTCTGGCAAAATATTGCACACAATCTCTGTCATGGCGTACATTTCTTCGGCCGGTTCGCCTACAGACAGTCCGCCTATGGCATTGCCTTCACGCTCAAAAGAAGCGATAGCTTCTGCCGATTTCATACGCAAATCCTTGTAAACAGACCCCTGTACAATAGGGAAAAGCGTTTGGTTATAACCGTATTTTGGCTCGGTGCTATCAAACCTGTCGCAGCAGCGTTTAAGCCAGCGATGTGTCATTTCTATAGAACGGCGCGCGTAGTTATAATCGCATGGATAGGGGGTACACTCATCAAAAGCCATGATAATATCGGCCCCAATAATGCGCTGTATGTCCATCACGTTCTCTGGTGTAAACAGGTGTTTTGAGCCATCAATGTGCGATCGGAAGGTAACACCTTCCTCCTTTATCTTGCGTACTTCGGTTAATGAATATACCTGGTAACCGCCGCTATCTGTTAAAATAGGACCCTCCCAACCGTTAAATTTGTGCAGGCCACCGGCGCTTTCCAGCGTGTTGAGGCCTGGTCTTAAATATAAATGATAGGTATTTCCTAAGATGATTTGCGCCTCTACATCACTTTTAAGCTCCCGTTGGTGTACTGCTTTTACTGTGCCGGCTGTACCAACAGGCATAAATATAGGGGTTTGTATGGTGCCGTGATCTGTAGTAATTTCACCTGCGCGGGCTTTTGAAAGCGGATCTTGTGTTGTTAATTTAAATTTCATTTCGAAGGGGCAAAATTAACAAAAAAAGGCTCATCCGGGCCCTCTCCAAAGGAGACGGAGGTAAAAAAGATACAAAAGATCTAAATTTTTCGGAATCAATAAGCTGAACATTCAGGGAATCGCATTTAAAAGAAAACCAGAAGGTTATGACGTCCGCTTTTATAGGCATTAATGAGCTCCTTTTAGTCGGGCTGTCTTTGTATCATTTAATGGTGTTGTTGTAAGTGGTTTATTATCAATATACTTTAATGTTTTATGCCTTATGTTATTGTGAGTGAGCACCAGCAAGCTGAAAAAAACAGTAATGGCATAATTTTAAACGCCAATTTGTAGAGATGTATAATCGCGTCTACCGCAGGACAATCAGGATTTGGAGGCCGATTTGCAAGGTCGATTTGCAGGCGGGAGACGCAATTATGCGTCTCTACATTAAAAAATTCAAAAAAATAGTGGGCGAAGGCCTCTGTGCGATACTCAGCAACGACTCACAGATCTATGTCAGCTCATCTTCCCATCAATGCATTGAGGAAAGCTAAGTCAATAGTTTCGTTCACTTTTTTAGATATGTCGGCAAACGAAACAGGCCGTTTAACATCCTCATCGTCAATATAAATAATCTCACCATCCTTCTGGCGAAGCTTGTCAATAACTGTATCGATGAACCAAACGCAATTGGCGTTGATAGCGGGGTTATTTTTTTGATCTTCGGTAAAAAAGGTTAATATGCCAACGTTTAGCCCAAGTATCTGTACCGATTCTGTGGTAGTGGCCAGGTACAAATTATCAGCATTTTTTAAATAAAAAAAGCAGGGACTCTGTTCTACATAGGTTAAAGTGAACTGATTACCCCGGTTCACATCTTCCGTATTAACAGGAAGATCAAAGTTATTTACTTTAACTGTTTGGCAAATGTTCGGGTACTCGCTACAAGTCATTACATGGGTTTTGCCTGTTCGCGGGCTATTGCAGGTTAGCATAAATTTATTATCAGTTAGCTTGATAAACGACCATTGTATACAATCGCGAATTATATTATTGCTGATAATATCTGTAATCCTATCTATCCTGAGATCTACCCGTTCTACGGGCGGTATATAACCAGGCCTGGGCCGCCAAATGATAACAGCATCCTGAAAAAAACCACTTAAACTGCCTTTGCCTTGTGCCAGTGAAAATAGTTTTCCCTGCATGGGATTAGCATAGTTAATTGAGGCCATGATTTTGTAGATTGAATTGGTTTGTGAAAGTGAAATGTGGTTGTAATACGTAAAGTTTTTCGAGTTTAGCGGCATTCAGCTTTGTAACATGAAATCGATTTTAATAAATTGATAACCATTTGATTAGTTTTTAAATTAAAAGCAAATAGGAGGCACCTACGGAGCCCGGCTTTTGGTTTTATTGTGCTATAAACACGTGACTCCTACGGAGTCAATGATACAGAACCCATTTTCAACTCCAGCGGAGTTACGTGTTTATAGCGAAAAAAATGTCTCGTTTTTGGCTCTGTAGGTGCCTTCTTTTTAAAAGCGATTTCCCTGGCTTGATAACCGTTTATTGTGATTTCAAAAACGCATCACACTCTGTTTGAAGCTGATCCCATGCCGCTATGGCTGCAGAAAGGTTTAGGTCGGCAATGAAGGGGAAAGTAAAATCAACCGGGCTTGTTTTTGCAATGGCTTCCAGATCATCGGCAAGTGCCGACCATGCCCCCCGGATACTTCCGGTGGCATGGTCAAGCACGGCTATGCTTGCGGTTATTTCTTTCATAAAACCAAATTCACTACAGGCAATATCACTATCAAGTTCTTGGTTGGCTTTATTAAAGACCTGGATCTGATTTACAATATTGATAAAAGAAGCAGAAAGAACCTGGGTTGATTTATTTAAAGCTGCTACCACTACTGTTGCCTGTTGCTGCACTGTAAGTGTTATATCTTGCTGATTGTTAACTAATTGCTGTACTGCAATATACAGTTCCGAAAAATCAGTCCTGGCTTTTGCGGCATACCCCATCAGTAAATTACATTGAACCTTCATTTGCGGCGCAATATTAAGGTCCCAGAGGTACGCGGCAGCAAGCGCATCAGAAAAATGAGGAAGGTGCTGCTTGATGGTGTCCTCAATAGCTGCTCCCTGTTTGCAGGTTTTTACACGGGCTTTAATGGCATCCATATCCGTTTGGGGTATGGTAAACAACGCACCCATATTAAACACTATCAATGATCTTCCTGTAGTTCCCATGTTTTTAGGTGATTTTTTTTCCATGATTTTGTAAATATGGCAGAGCCTGCAAATGACAGCGTTATTTTGTTCACCTGGTTTCGGGGCACCTTTTTATCTACTGAGATAGTCCATTCTGTAAAAGGAGTGGGCTTAAAGTAAGCGGCTTTTAGTTCTTCGGTTATGGCGCCTTCGGTATCTATGATGATTTTGCCATCCTCATTATGGTACGCGAATGTCAGTTTTGTAGGGTTGCTGCTAAAACTAAAATTCTCTTTTTGGTACTCATCGGCATATATACCAGAAGTGCGGATGCTTACTTTAAGCATTTTAGCAACGTTGATGCCATGTATCCAAGCCCGTACTTTAGTTATCCTAACCCGTTCCAAATCCTGAAACACCTCGGTATCCTTGTCAACAAGTACAGTAAGTTGTCCGTCTTCGATAAACGACTTAATCGCATCCGGATCGGTAATATTTACACTGAAACCTTCATCTGATATTTCAAAATCCTGTGGCTTCGGTTCAAATTTTTTCAAGGCATCAGCATAATCGGTTTTCATCGTGGCCACATCTTCTGTAAGCTCCGCTGCTGATTTTAAAATTGATGGAGTGACTAAGGATTTACTCATGGCCCAGTATTTATAAGCCCGGGTATAATTCCTGATGGCCATGTACATATAGGTTTTCATATTCATTTGCAATACATAAACGTTATGCAGGGTGTTTTTATCTATTGCGATATCTCCTTCAAGCGCTTTAAGGTAATCTTTATAGGAGTTGATCATATTTATGCTCACCTTTTTTTGCATGTATAGCCTTGCCAATTCCTGCGTTACCTGTACCATAGTAGCCTGCGCGGTTGATTGCGCTTTTCCGTATATAGATAAGATATCCAGCTGTTGCCTGTAGTCTGCCGCGCCGGCAATGTTTTCACTTTCTGCGCCCTTCATCATATCATCCACCTGTAAGCGAAAAATATCCCACTCAGCCTGGCCCGAAATGTCGCCGGCATCCGGTATCTCAAAATCTGTAACAGCCTTGGTATAGTCCATTTTTTTAGCAGCATCCCTGAGTGCACTCATGAATTTAAAAGTGTTCTGCAGCATTTTGGCTATGTTTTCGAGTTTTGACATAGCCTTGGATAGGTTACCTATTGCTGTTGCAAATTTTGATACGGTTGTTGCGGAATCTGCGGCGGCGCTGGCGGCTGCTCCCGCTTTGGCTACCGCGCCGGCGGCCGCACCCGCAGCCGCTGCATCGCCAACACACATAGCACCTATAGATGCTGCAAAAGTGCCAACGGCCATACAAATCTCAAAAGCGGCTTTTAATGCCTGGTCCTGCTTCCATATCGCGACGCCGATCTCGAAATCGGTAGCAGCCCGCATACAGGCTATGCTTGTGAAGGTCATATTGGCTTGCGCCTGCCCATAGGCATTTGTTGCGGCATCCAGATTTGATACAGCCTGCGCTATCAAACTATCTGTAAATGCAGCGGTATTGTTAAAATAAGTAAGCATTTGATTCCCGGCCTTTATCTGATCGGCTTTGCTGGTTGAATCCCGGGTTATCAGATTGTATTGGGTTTCATAATTACCAACAGCGGCTAAATAGGCTCCTGCAACTGTTTCGTAAATGACCGGACTAAGCAGCGGCACAAAATTTAAATTACTTGCTTCAAGAGTAAGTTCACCCAACAAGGCCGAACTTTGATAATAAAGATCTGCAAGTACAACATTATTTTGGGATGCAGCCTTAACCCAGCCAAGTATAGCTCTTGCCGCGGCCGGTTCTGAATCTACCAGTCGTGTACTAAACTGGTAAAGAGAGGAAAGCGTGAGCTGTAGCTCTACACCAGGTAGGGGATGCACCGGATTATTTGTAATAAGTTTAAGGTGCTCTGAGTTCAGGTTAACCAATTCGGTTTTAAAATCCACGTGTTTAACATGAATACCTAAGCCCGGAAAATCTGTCAAGGCAAATTTCTTTGCTTCTTCCTGTGGGCCGCAGGTGTTTATTTTTAGTTCGCCGCTAATTTCTGTGGCAAACAGCATAAAAGTTGCCGCATTATTTGATTTAAAATCCATGGTAACCACGGATGAACTGCAAACCAGCCTGCGGCTGATGATAAATATCCCACGGTTAAAGAGCTGAATATCTGCAATGGGCATATTTACAATATCCGCAATGATGTATACAATAGCCGATTTGTGCTTATCCGCAGTTGCCAATACTTCATCCATATCCACAACCAGGTCGCGGAAAATAAGCTGACCGTTAAAGGGTATCGTAGCGGTGGTGCATGGTATTTTATTGGAGGTATTCTGGGCGCTTTTATAATAATCGGCCCAGTCTTTTTTGTCATTTACTGAAATTGCCATTTTGAGGGAATTAAAAAGTGAAGTGTAGATTAACGTTTACAGGCCGGATGTTTCATCCGGCCTGTATTTATGAGGCTTCTTGTTCTTTATTATGCTAACACAGGCTCGGGTTGGTGTATACTCACCCTGTTTTTCCGGTCCAGCGCTATTTTAAGTTCATTTGTAGCTTGGATAGCCACTGTTGGGTTGGGTACAATAGTAATATAGGCGTTAATGCGATAATCATTAGCCTCATCAGCTACTTTTTGCCATAATACAATAGCCTCCTCAATTCCGAGGCCTGCAATAAATGATGGCATATCTGCAATTTCGCCATTAATAGTGGTCAGGATGCTGGAAAGGTCATCCTTTAGCGCATTCCACATACCTTGTATTTTCTGAATGGCGGGAAGGGCGCCATCTATTTTTTTGGTAATGCCGGTGATATCGGTATTAATGCGGGTTAAGTCAAGCACAAGTGTGGCGTCGGCGGCAATTTTAGCCTCAAGGTTGTTCACCAATTCGCCAAGCGCCTCTATTCTTGCTTTTGCCTCGGTTGCTTTTTTGCCATAAATTCCAGCCACAATGCCTGCGGCAACAGTACCACATGGCCAAATCCAGGCGTAGCTTGCTGATGTGGCGGCTACAATAACGTCATGCTTATATTCGTCTTCCGCGTCAGAAAGGTCAGCCTTATCCTGTGCCAGTTGGGCTTGCATCGTTTTAATTGTTCCGCTTGTTCCTGATATCTTGTCGCTATAAGTTTTAAACAATGTGCCGATAGCAGCTTCATTAACTGATGTATCTAAAGAAAATTTTTGCATCGCCGTTGCAACATTGGTAGCATGGGTTGAAAAAGCCTGCGCTTTGTTTATCATTACCTGCAGCGTTTGTTTAAGCTGATTAATTGATACGGTATCTGCTGGGTTTGCCTCAATTTTTAACAGCAATGCCAAAATAGCCCGGTAAAATATCGGGACTGAAACATTGTAAGCAATCAAATCTGAAGCGCACTTTACGCTGTCGGGTTTGGTAACGGTGTCGAATTTATCGCAAATATCATATAAACTTTTGTACCCATTAACCAGAGGCTCAAATTGCTCAATTCCACCGGATGGCACGCCAGGCAGGGTTTTCTGCAATAGCGCCGTGGTAGTTGGCAATAACATGGCACCGGTAACAAATACCTGTATTGATAACCATTCATTGGATGATAATGCGAAAGTGGTGCCTTTGGCCAGATCGCGCGGTGTAAGATCGATTTTTGTGTTTGACATAAAATTGTAGGTTAAATTTGATTTTAAAATAGATATGGTTTATTGATTATATTAATTGTTGTGTTGAAAATGCTTACCAAGACCTGCTGCTAAAAACAATACTCAACAGACCAGACAATGCCCGAGCCCTTTGAATTATTTGTTTATAACCCCGATATTGGGAGTGATTTCGTTACGCAAGTTCAAGTATTTGCTAAAAGGAAAGCAGGGTTAAAAAGGCTTTTGTTTGAGGGGCTTTTTAGCTGAGAAAACCTATATAACCAGGTGGGATTTTTGAATATTTCAGGGGTGTTTAATAGGAGGATATCGGTGATGTTATCTCAGAGGCTGTCTGAAAATAAATAAACCGATTGTTATTGCTTCGTGCCTACACATGACAAGTTATAAAAACGGAAGTCGTTCCGAACTTGTTTCGGAATCCCACAGGACAGGTGACCAGCTGGAAGTCTACTTAGCAAGTGGGGTGCCGAAACAAGTTCGGCATGACTTTGGGATAAATCGTTTGTCATTTCCCTCTTCAGGGCCCTCCGGTTTTTAAAACTCGCAATGACGCGTGGATATGCACTTCATTAGAATTATAAAAAATTAATAAATCAAATTTAGACAGCCTCTTAAGTATAACCTTGTATTTATAATCTGTTGGCGTTTTGTATTTAAAAACAAGCTAAAATCTGTTGTGGTAGACGCTTAGTTTTATTTTGGTTACCATCTATCTGAGTGAAGCGTTATCCACACAAATCCCCTTCATCCTAAAAGTGTGGAAAAATACCTTATGCTATGTCCTCTAAATCTTAAATTTACGCCAATTAAGGTCTTTAAATTCGTGTAATTTTAACAACTTTGCTGATTATTACTGTTCATTGGAAACTTATATACAAGACATACTCTTTCTGCTTTTTCAGCTTTGTTTTATTGTTCAGCTGTACTATCTGGTTAGCAACCACAGTCGCCTTGCCGGCTATCATCCCCTGGAGGAATTGCCCAAAGTGCTGATTCCTGTTTCTGTAGTAATTAGCGCGCGTAACGAGGCGCAAAATCTGCAGGAAAATCTCCCATCTATATTAGCGCAAAACTATCCCGATTTTGAAGTTGTGGTGATAAATGATTGCTCATATGATGCATCGAATGAGGTACTGGAAGATATGCAGCGCCAGTATCCACACCTTAAAGTGGTTACCATTACCGAGCATGACCGGTTTAAAACCGGGAAGAAATTTGCCCTTACGCTGGGAATAAAGGCATCAAAAAACGAATATTTAATATTCACTGACGCCGATTGTAAACCGGCTTCGGTAAACTGGATAACCCGTATGGCCGCTAATTTTGGTACCGGCGCCGAGATAGTTTTGGGTTATTCGCCCTATTATAAAACCAGCAATTTTTTAAATAGGTTTACCCGGTTCGAAACCGTTAAAACCGGGATGAACTATTTGTCATGTGCTTTAAACGGCGATCCGTATATGGGTATCGGCCGTAACCTGGCTTACACAAAATCGTTGTTTTTTAGCGCTAAGGGTTTTGCATCGCACATGCATGTAATATCTGGTGATGATGACCTGTTTGTAAATCAACATGCCACTGCAGACAATACGATAATAGAAATTCATCCGGAAACCTTTACTTATACCAGTGCAAAAACTACGTTATCATCATGGTACAGGCAAAAGAAAAGGCATGCAGGTGTGGGTAAATTATACAAGAATAAGCACCGCCAAATGCTTAGCTTTGATGCCGTGAGCGGGTTTTTGTTTTACCTGTTGCTCGTACTTTGCCTGGTTTTAAAGTTTGAGCCCTTATTGGCATTGGGGTTGTTCATTTTTAGGTTGATTGTGCAGTTGATAATATATAGTAAGGTATTTAAAAAATTAGATGGTAAAGACCTTATTTGGTATTTGCCATTTTTTGACATAGTATATTATATGTATTTAAATGTATTTGGCTTAGTTGGGGCCTTTTTTAAAACCACCCAATGGAAATAAACGCGAATTTTACCGAGAACGCTAAAAATGATTTTCACCTGGTGGTGAGGGCGCGTACAGGCGACCAAAAAGCGTATGCCGATTTGATGCACCGTTATAAAGATTCTATCTATTTTATGGTGTTAAAAATGGTGAATAATAAGGAAGACGCCATGGACCTGACCGTAGAAACCTTTGCCAAAGCATTTGAAAAACTGGAGAAATACCAGCCGGATTATGCGTTTAGCACCTGGCTTTTTAGGGTAGCCACCAATAATTGTATAGATTTTATCCGAAAGAAAAAGCTTAATACACAATCTATCCACGGGATGACAGACGAGGATGGCGACGAAAAACCGCTGCAAATAAAGGCAGATGTATTAAACCCGGAAGAAACATCTATCAAAAAACAACAAACCCAGGAACTTAAATTACTCATAGAAAGCTTGCCACCACGTTACCGTAACTTAATCACTTTACGTTATTTTGACGAATTATCCTACGAAGAAATAGCCCAGCAGCTTGATTTACCATTAGGTACTGTTAAGGCACAATTGTTTAGGGCCAGGTATTTATTGGGCAACATCATAAACCGTTTTAACAGGGATGACATCTGATATCGTTTTTAAATATTTTCCAGATCTGACAGATCAGCAACGTTCCCAGGTGGAGCAGCTGCCAGAATTATATAATTTATGGAACAGCCAGATCAACGTAATATCACGTAAAGATATTGATCTGTTATATGAGCGCCATGTATTACACTCCCTGGGTATAGCCAAAATAATGTCTTTTTTACCTGGCGAAACTGTGCTTGATGTAGGTACAGGAGGTGGGTTTCCGGGCATTCCGCTGGCTATTTTATTCCCAAAAACACAGTTTCATTTGGTTGATTCCATTGGTAAAAAGATAAAAGTAGTGCAGGAAGTTGCCAAAGCTTTAGGCTTAACCAATGTAGAAGCAACGCATGCCCATGCAGAGCAGATTGACGAAAAGTTTGATTTCGTGGTATCTCGTGCTGTAACTCAGTTGAAAGATTTTTATCCATGGGTACGTACCAAATTCAAAAAGCAATCTGGCAATACGTTACCCAATGGTATCCTATACCTTAAGGGGGGCGACCTTGATCAGGAGATCAAAGAATCGGGCCTAAAAGTGCAACAATATCACCTGACAGATCATTTCAGTGAAGAGTTTTTTGAAACCAAGCAGGTGATATATGTAAAAGCTGTGGTTTAATATCACTGATTTGAATTGATTTTGCCCGGTTTTTCCCTTTTTACATTCTGCAAGACTAACCGTTCATCATACATAAAACAGCTTATTGCTGTTATATAGCATGGTGATCATGGCTTTGGTTATTTGTGCGCGATGCTGCGTAAAAAACCAAACCGATAGCAAATAAGGCACCTCCCCAAAAAACTGGTAGCTTAAATGTCCAGCTGCCTTTAGGGCCGGTTACAATTGTGCTACTGCCAGAGCTATCTACAGCATTAACAGTTTTTTTGTAAAAGAAGTTACTTGTAATAAAAAGAGCAATACCCACAATAATTAAGGTAATTCCAAACTTTTTCATGATAATTGATTTAAATGAGACACCCAATTGGTATTATGGCGCTGTATATCAATTGAGTAATTGGTTTATAACAAATTTAACAAACAATATGTTCATATGTTAGTATATAAACCAATTATTTAAAAATAGTTTTTGGAACAATTGGGGGGATTAAAAAAGAGAAGGGTTTTACACAGAAAAATGCCGAAGCGGGTTTAAGCCGTTCAGCAATTTTATCTCAATTGGGATTTGAGATAATTTAATTGATGGTTATTTTGTTTGCTCCGGATATTTCAACAACACCGTTTTTGGCTCTATCCCCCGATCGGTTAATTTGTGTTGCATTGTCGCCCTGGTAAAATAGGATTTTATTTGCTGCTATATTTAAGTGTTCGCCTTTGTTGAGGTGCTTTGTAATTGGTTGATTATTAACAATTAAAACAGGCAGGTTATCATTGCCGCTACCGGCAGTGATAGACATGTTTGTAGATTGGATAACATTTGCCCCTTTGTAAAACTTACCTGTTGAACTTTTCATCACTATAGAATTACGCTGAGCCGGTGATGGGTTTTGCTCCTGTGTAGTAGGCTTTACATTAGCAGGAGCAACAGCCGGCGCAGGAGTTGCCTGGGTTTTAGGCTCTCCGATAATAAAAACATCAACTGCTTTTACGGGTGCCGTTTTCAAATTTAACTTTTTAAGCTGTTTTGCAGAAACCGGGCGTGCGGGCACTGGCATTGCAACAAGGTCTTTTGAGCCAATAGGTTGAGCGGGTGGTGGTGGTGGCGGCATTTTGTTAATGTCTTCTGCACCAATTGGTGACGCAGGCGGCGGTGGCGTTTTGTCGATGTCCTCTGAACCAATTGGAGGTGCAGGCGGTGGCATTCTATGAAGCTTTTTGGCGCCCTTTTTTGGTGCGGCTGGTGGAGGAGGAGGCATTTTATCTATATAGGTCTGCAATCCAGGGCCCTTTGGTGGTGGTGGTGGTGGAAGTTTAGGGAATATCACCATTTTAGGAAATGAATAGCCGTATTTTTCTTTTAGCATCGCTATTTCCCCGGGTTTTGCTTTGCTTTTATAGTACTCTTTTTGCTCGCCGTTCTTCTCGGTAATAATCACTCTGAAATCGCTTTTCTTATTAATAAGGTAGCCGGTTTCTTCATATTTATAACCTTTCGCGGTTATTGCTTTTGCTTTGATCTGTGTTTTGGCCGAGGTGTCAGCAGCCAGATTTGCAGATTTGCTATTGGCGGTGGGCACTAATTTGTGCTTTGGCGCAAGGTCAACCCAGCCATAATTTTTACTGAAAGCTAATGTAGATGCGCAAAGCATCCCCGCACAAATGGGTACGGCCACCAGGTATTTTAGCCTTGCTAAATTTCCCGAACGTTTTTGGTTTAACATAATGATCCTCTTTTTTAACAAATTATAATTGAAAAATGAATGTGTAATGGATGAGCCATTAAGGCCATATGCATTATTAACAAGGAAGGCAGAGTAGGCGAGGGTGTCGTTTTCAAGCGCTGCAGTTTGCTCATCGGCTATATATTCATGTACGGTTTTAAGGCTTATCTGCATCAAGTAAATAATTGGATTAAACCAATTGATGATCCTGATCAGTTCCAAAAAAAGAATGTCAACAGAGTGTTTCTGCCTGATATGCACCAACTCGTGCCTGATGATGGTATCATTACCCGCGGTATTTTTACCTATAAATAGGTAATTGAAAAATGAAAATGCCGTGTTTGAGCCATCAATATTTATCAGTTTATACTTATTACCCACAAGTGTTTTACTACTACCAGTCATTTTTATGAGCCTGGATAGTTTTATAAGTAGAATTATAGCCAAAACAATAACTCCCACCAGGTAAGCATACATTAATACGTCATTAACTGTTGTTGTATCCGTAGTTGCTTGTGTTACAATGTTTTCAGGAGTAATGATCACAATTGACCCGCCGGGCTCCTCCACCGGTTTTAAGACACCGACCTGGATAACAGGTAAAGCAAACGATAGTAAACAGCTCAACAACAGGTAGGCCCGGTTAAGTGTATAGTAGGTTTCCTTATTTAAAAACAGGCAATATCCGGCATAAAATACAGCGAGGTATATGTTTGCTTCGAGGAGGTAATGCAGCCAGTTCATTGGTTTTTGATTTAATGGGTGGGCATTTTAAAAATCGGGCTATGTTTTAATCTTTTATGTAACTAACTATCACAACTTCATCCAAACTAAGCGATGTTGAAAATCCGGTAGATTGTTTGATAGGTTTATCGGCTGTTGATTTTTGGTTATCATTAGTTTGATTTTCAGGAAGATGGACAACCTGATTGTTTTTAGAATCAATTAGCTGAAATGATACCGGCATTGAATAATGGCCTGCTGCTAAATCAAGGCTGCCATCATAGGCCTTAAGTACACGTAAAAGTTCGCCGTCCATAACAGGTTCAACGCCGCGTACAATTTTAGGATCGATAATTTTACCATCAATTATATCAAGGGTTGCAATTACCCTGCCGCCGATAAGGTTTTTGCGGTCAATTGCAGGGTATCTTACAGATTTAGCTATGTATTTATAAAAAGCGGTAAAATCTGGCAGGGTTGGTTTTTGAACGGCAGTCTGAATGTTAAGGGCAGGAGCCGGTGGCGGTGGGGGCGGAAGTTGAGCAATTGGGTTTGGAACAGCAGGCGGCGCTATTGCGTTGGCTGCTTTCAGATCTTTTGCGCCTTTGGCCATCGGTGGGTATTTACCTGCGCGATAGATCAGCATACTTAAATCATAAGATGGATCATTTATGATGGCAGCTTCCTGAGTTTTAATAAACTTATAATAATCGGTACAAAAATAAACAAGTATTTTATGCTGGCCTGCAGAGGCATTAACTGTACCATTAAAGGACTGAATTGATTTTAAAACTGCTTTATTAAATTCATCTCCACCGTTGTTAATTATCCTGGCATCAGATATTTTGTGGTCGTTTTTTACTTTAATGCTAAGGCCTACCACACCGTATTTATTGTTTTTTAAAGCCTCTGCAGGATAATTGACCGTATTATTTAAATGATTAAATAACGCAACATAATCGTCTTTAACAACTATAGGTGGCGGCGGAATATCCATTGGGATTTTTTTAACCTTTAATCCTGCCGGAAATTTATAACCGTAAACGTCATACAGCATCGACTCGCCGGATACACTGCATTTGCTGGCGTCAGCTATAAGTTTTTTGCCTTTCTTATCGGTAATGGTGGCAATAAATCCCAGGTGGCCGTTAGCTGTGAAACTTTTTTCATCAATTATATAACCCTTTGCGTTAACATAAGGCTTAGAAACATGTTGCACTATCGTATCTGTAAGCACTCTTTTTGGCGCAAGGTCAACCAGTGCATAGTTTTTACTGAAAGCTAATGTGGATGCGCAAAGCATCCCCGCGCAAATGGGTAAGGCTACCAGGTATTTTAGTCTTGCTAAGTTTCCCGAACGTTTTTGGTTTAACATAATGATTCTCTTTTTTAACAGGTTATAATTGAAAAATGAATGCGTAATAGATGAGCCGTTAAGGCCATAAGCATTATTAACAAGGAAAGCAGAGTAGGCAAGGGTATCGTTTTCAAGGGTGGCGGTTTGCTCATCGGCTATATATTCATGCAGGGTTTTAAGGCTTATCTGCATCAAATAAATAATGGGATTAAACCAGTTGATGATCCTGATCAGTTCCAAAAAAAGGATATCGACGGAGTGTTTTTGCCGGATATGTACCAGCTCATGCCTGATGATGGTATCATTACCCGCGGTATTTTTGCCAATAAAAAGGTAATTGAAAAACGAAAATGCGGTGTTTGAACTATCAATATCAATCAATTTATACTTGTTCCCAATAATAGTTTTGGCACCGGTGGTCATTTTGATCAGCCTATATATCTTGATGATTAATATCAAAGTGAGTATCGCAATACCAATAAGGTAACCATACCAAATAACATCCTGAAAGTTAAAATGGCTTAGCTCCGGCTGATAATTTACTGGCCCCGGAGCATTAGTGGTATGCACATTTTGCATCACCGTAGTATATGTTTGGGTAGCCGGTTCTTCGGTTGATTTTAAGGAGCCAATCTGGAAAAAAGGTAAAATAAACGATATGATACAGCTTAGCAGCAGGTAAATCCGGTTAAGCGTATAGTAAGTTTCCTTATTTAAAAACAGGCAATACCCGGCATAGAATACCGCAAGGTAGATGTTTGCTTCGACGAGGTAGTGCAGCCAGTTCATTGATTTTTGTTTTTAAGGTTATCAATCAGGGAGGTTAATTCATCCAATTCTTTTACCCCAAGCTTCTTCTCGTCAACAATAAATGATACCAGGCTTTGGTAGGAGTTGCTGAAATAGTTTTTCATCATTTTATCAAAAGTGAATTTTTTGTATTGATCATCACTAATGAGGGGGAAGTATACATGTGAATTGCCATAGGCCTTATGATCAATGAAACCCTTACCTTCCAGTACCCGTACCACGGTTGATACCGTATTGTAGGCGGGTTTAGGATCGGGCATTTGTTCAATAATATCTTTTACAATAGCTTCTTTTAACTGCCACAGTATCTGCATTATCTGTTCTTCGGCTTTGGTGAGTTCTTTAAGATTCATAGCAAACTATTTTTATAGTTATATAAAGGTAGAACTATTTTTATAGTTTGCAAACTATTTTTGTAGTTTTTTATTTAGATGTGGGAGGATGTGCAAATGAGGGGAGGTTTTTGTGGTTGAATTTGAAAATGTAATCTCAGAGGCTGTCTAAAAATGATTTATTAAATGTTTTAGGCTTCTAATGAAGTACATAGCCACGCGTCATTGCGAGGTACGAAGCAATCCCCGCCTTACAGAGTAGCTTTGCAAATCGGATCTGTAGAGTTCGGGATTGCTTCGTACCTCGCAATGACGACCTGTTTTTTATTTTTAGACAGATCCTTAGTAAAGATGCTTGGATCTGCACATCTATAATCTGCACATTTGAAATCTAAATATATTTGCTAATATTTTTAGGATTTTGTATGTTCGTGTCATAAAGGGATTGCAGCTAAACTGCATATCTGCACATCTAATATGTCCTTACTTCATAAAACCGCTTTATCATTTGTTAAAAATTTAGGTCCGGTGGCGGCTAAATCGTTAATGGCTTATTTAGGGAGTGCGGAGGAAATTTTCAGGTCTTCGCCGGCTAAAATGATGGCGATACCGGGTATTGGGGAAAAGAGGATTGCTCAGTGGAATTTTGAAGATGCCTTAAGGCAAGCCGAAAAAGAGCTGGCTTTTGTAGATAAACAGGGGATTGAGGTGATATTTTATACTGATGCCCGATATCCCAAACGTTTAAAAAACTGCGCCGATTCGCCCATATTATTGTATGCGAAGGGGAAAATGGAACTAAACCAACCGCAAGTGATAAGCATTGTAGGTACCCGTAACGCTACAGATTATGGCCGCCAATTATGCCGCCAGCTTATAGAGGAACTACAACAATACAACGTTTTAATAGTAAGTGGCCTTGCTTTGGGCATTGATGTAACCGCTCATAAAGAATGTTTACGACTAAATGTGCCTACAGTAGGAGTGCTGGGGCATGGGCTGGACAGATTATATCCCAGTCAAAATCGGGCAACAGCCGATAAAATGTTAGAAAACGGGGGTTTACTTACCGAATATCCGTCTGGAACAGTGCCGGATAGGGAGAATTTTCCGCAGCGTAATCGTATTGTAGCCGGCATGGCTGACGCTACTGTAGTAATTGAGGCCAGTTTAAAAGGGGGCGCATTGATAACTGCCGAAATTGCCAATTCTTATAACAGGGATGTATTTGCATTCCCCGGCCGGTTGGATGACGTTTATTCTGAAGGCTGTAACTTCCTCATCCGCAACAACAAAGCTGCTTTGCTCACCTGCATGGCCGATCTGGCTTTCAGCCTTGGCTGGGAAAAGGCTGATAATGCCAAACCCGTTGAACAGTTTATGTTACCACTGGATTTATCAACAGATGAACGCTTCATTTTTGATATTTTACAGGAAAATAAAACGCCTTTAGCTATAGATGAGCTTACTATAAAAGCCAATATGCCTATGAGTATGCTTGCCATGAACTTGCTTAATATGGAAATGCAGGGCTACATCAGGTCGTTACCTGGGAAGACTTATAAGGTGAGTTAATTGCGGGTTGTTTGCGTGTTTCGTGTTACGAGGTTCGTGTTGGGTGTTGGATTGCGAAAATGCGGAAAATATGTTTGCCCAAAAAATCTTAACTTGATCTCTACAGCCCGCCACAGATCATCCTTTTGGTGAATCAAAAAAGCTTAAATGTCCGTCTTCTTCGCTGATGGATTGCCAGTCTTCGTTATCCAAAGTGATGAGTGCAACCGCACAAGTAGGCATATCGCGAATTTGGCCAGTAAGGTAGTATAAAGCCTGGCTAATGCCGGGATTATGGCCCACAATTCCGATAAAATCGTATTTATTTGGCAGGTCGTTAATCACTTTTATCCATCCTTGTTCGCCGGCTTCATATATTTTTTTGTCGGTATCTACTTTGGGTAGTTGCAGATGTTTGGCGAAAATTTTAGCGGTTGTAAGCGTACGCAATGCCGGACTGCTGATGATGATTTGAGGAATAATAGATTGCCCTTTTATAACTGAGGCCATTAATTCAGCATCATCTTTGCCTGATTGTTTTAGTGGGCGTTCAAAATCTACGTAACTGCTTTCGTGGGTTGCTTTTGCGTGGCGAATTAAGAGTAATTTTTTCATAACCGAGATAAAAGAGATACTTTATATTCTTTTTAAAATTAAGTTTATAATGATGTTTTTGTTTCTTTATCTAAACAAAAAGTTAAAAAATAAATCCCGCCGAAGCTCCAAAAACATGAGTTTTAAATTTGTTGCCCAAGGCATCGGGTGCAATATTCGATAGCCCGAGGTCGTAGTTTAAATTAAAAAGCAAGCCGCCTTTTAATTTTATTCCCGCAATTGCGCCAGCTCCATATTCGTCAGACCGGATATCGCCATCATCGCCAAACGTAATTTTATTATTTGATGTAACCATGGTATGGATGCCATTATTGTTGTTATCGGCTGATGATTTCTTTTTCCCATACACGCCCATACCCACAAAGGGACCGGCGCCAATATAAAAATCACCTACGATAACAGGAACGTGATAAACCATATTCACAGGCACCTGTATATAATATAAATTATATTTGGTGTTTACCTCGCTTGTGGATCCATTAGGAAACGTACCGGTGGGGCCATAAAATGTGCCTCCTTTACCGGTAAAGTTAATAGCGGGTTGCAGCGAAAAGTGCCCGAGTTTTACATCTGCAAAAACGCAGACATTAAACGATGTTACTGACCCCGAATGAGCATAAACATTTGAACCTGAGATCATATTTGAAGGGGTGCCGGATGTACTCATTGTTGCAAAATTTATTCCCCCTTTTACACCTAAACCCGGTAATTGTGCAAAAGATACTATTGGAGAGATAGTTAAAAGCAACAGGAGCAATAGTTTTGTCATTGAACTAAGGTTAGGGAATTGGTAAAACAAATGTAAGCAATTTTAATAGTCAGAAATCCCTACCTGTTTGCAAATTCAATAATTCCACCTTCTGGCATATTATTCATGCATTTAAAATGCCCGAGCGGGCATTTCTCTAACCCGAATTTTGAGCATGGCCGGCAATCAAGCTCAATACCTGCAACCAGCACATCTTTAACCATATAGGGTTGTACACCCAATAATTCAGGTACCGTGCCTCCCCAAATTGAAACAATGGGTTTATTAAAAGCTTCGGCAATGTGGGTAAGGCCTGTATCAAAACCTATAATACTTTCGGCCTTTGAAACCAGGAAAACAGATTCATCAAGCGAGGTTTTACCGCAGGCATTGTAAACAGATGTGCCAACTGCGTCCGCAATTACATCGCCATTAGCTTTAACATCACCACCGCCTAACAATATAATGGGGAGTTTTAGTTTACTGCATATGCTGATAATCTTTTCATTTGGCATCCGTTTGGTAAAATGTGTTGCCCCAATGATAAAGGCGATATACCGGTTTTGGTGTGATGCAGGGAGCAGCTTATCAAGCTGATGTTCGGCTTTAATGTAGTAATCAATAGGCTTTCCATCGTTTACAATACCTAAAGATTTTGTGGCTTCAAGGTACCGGTCAACTAAATGAGTAGGGGCAATCAGTTTTAATTTGAATTTTAAACTAAGCCACTTTTTTATGGGTTGCTTTTTATAAGTGCTTGATTTTATGCCTGTACGTAGTTTAATAAGCGTGGTGCGCAGGTTGTTATGCAAATCAACTATATGATCATATTGCTCTGCCTTTATCTCGTTAATAGTATCAGTGAGTGAAGGTTTTAGCAGCAGCAGCTTATCTACATAAGGGTTGTTATCATAGATATATTTAAAGGCAGGCTTGGTTAAAAAGTGAACTTCGGCATTTGGGATCTGTTTTTTGAGACAGCGAACAACGGGGGTAGTATAAATAATATCGCCCATCGAGCTAAAACGGATCACCAGTATCTTCATGTTGTTGTGCTATCAGGTAATTTGGTTCCTGATTTTATTAATTATAGATGTTGAGGAATAGCCCTCCACAAAATTAATGGTTTTTACCTCGCCTCCATTAGCTATTACTTCTTTTGCACCTACTATGTTTTCAACGGAGTAATCCGCACCTTTCACCAAATAGTCGGGTAGTAAAGTGCTGATCACATTCAGTGGGGTATCCTCCTCAAATACAACAATAGCATCCACAAAAAATAGGGCAGCTAATATAGCCGCACGGCTATTCTGGTCATTAACCGGCCTGTTTTCGCCCTTGATGCGCCTTACCGAGCTATCGGCATTTAAGCCGATAACCAGCTTGTCGCCAAGTTCGGCCGCTTTTGCCAGGTAAGTGATATGACCAATATGCAAAAGATCGAAAACACCATTGGTAAAAACTACTTTCTTACCCTCAATTGTCCAGTTTTTCATCTTCGCCTTCAATGAAGGCAAATCGCTGATTTTATCGGTGATTGTTTTTTCGAGGTCGATTCTCATTGAAATTTTTTGTAGCGACGCCTATTTGCGTCTCTCGTTTTGGTATGTTTTATAAGCGGTTTTTAATCAAAAAGATCATCAACTGCCTGGCACATAATATGACCTATGAGTATATGCATTTCCTGGATGCGGGCTGTTGCATTCGATGGAACTACAATATTAAGATCGCACAAGCCATTCATTTTACCGCCATCCCTGCCCGAAAGGCCTAATGTTTTACAGCCCAGTTTGGTTGCGGTTTCAAATGCGTTCAAAATGCCCTGGCTATTGCCACTTGTCGAGATCCCGATAAACAGATCGCCCGGCCGGGCGAATGCTTCCACCTGGCGCGAAAACACTCTATCGTAATGGTAATCATTTGCAATAGCTGTAAGTGCCGAGGTATCAACCGTTAAAGCAATACCGGGAAGAGCTTGTCTTTCTTTCACAAATCTGCCTGTTAATTCGGCTGCAAGGTGCTGGGCATCTGCCGCGCTGCCCCCATTACCCGCAAACAAAACTTTATTGCCGCTTTTTAAGGTAGTGGTCATCATTTCGCATGCCGTTTCAATATCGCCGGTAAGCTGGTCAATTACCAGCTGTATAGTATTTTGATGATCTTTAAGTTCGTCTAAAACCATTTTATAGTTCTAAGTTTCTTGTTATAAGTAGTGATTACGTTTTGCTGCCCGGCTTTTCCTTCACCCTAAAGCTAAACCTTTTATCACTAACCTATTTGCATGTCTTTTATTATCTCGTCAACAGTAGTGGTAGCGCTACCAACTTGCCTTATAACTATGGCTGCAGCATGGTTGGCCAGGTCGCAGGCCTCTTCAATGCTTAGCCCGCAAGCTATAAAATAAGCCATCGTTGCCAGTACTGTATCGCCGGCACCTGTTACATCAAATACTTCGGTGGCTTTTACAGGTAATAGCTTGTGGGTTAACTCGCTTAGTATCACCATGCCTTCTTCGGATAAGGTAACTACTATATACTCCGTACCGGTTTGCTCAAATATAAACTTCGCGGCTTGTTGTAAGCTTTCCAGCGAATTGATCTTTTCGGTTTTGGCAGCTTCTGCCAGTTCTTTGCGGTTTGGTTTAATGATGAAAGCGCCTTTATACTTTTCGTAATTTAAGCCCTTAGGGTCTATTACTACTTTTTTACCGTGTTTATTAGCTTCAATGATAACCTTTTGGGTTAACGACGGCGAAAACAAACCTTTATTATAATCGGATAATACCACCATATCCGCCTGCGCAATGTAGGCGGATAATTTACCAATCAGTTCATCTTCAATAGCTAAAGAAACAGGATCGGTTACCTCCCTATCCACTCTTACCAACTGGTGACTGCCCGCCAAAACCCTGGTTTTAACAGTGGTTGGGCGACTGCTATCTTTAATTATGGTATGCGTTTCTACACCTTCTTCTGTTAATATATCTATCACCTGTAATGCAGAAGCATCATCGCCAATAACGCCGGCAACGGTTACTTTTGCACCCAATGATACCAGGTTTTGTACCACATTACCAGCACCACCGAGGGTATAAGTTTCCTTTTTGACGTTTACAATAGGCACCGGCGCCTCGGGCGAAAGGCGGGTGGCGCCACCTATTATATAGTGGTCTATCATCAAATCTCCTATTACCAGTATGGTAGGTTTGGTATTTAATGATTGTATGGCACGTATTTTATCTATCATTCTTTTTAGTTCGATGTGGGATATAATTTTTAGTCCCTTATTCTATTTTACTGCCGACCTTTTCTTTTCAAATACTTTTGTTATTTCTGGCAGTGATAATGCGTTTAGGCACATTTCCTTATTTAGTCCACCTTTACGGGCGGCCAAAACACCATAATGCATATCCAGATGTCCTTCCAAACGGTGTGCATCTGGATTTATTGACAGCCAAACGCCCTTATCCAAAGCGTACTGGTGCCAGCGCCAGTCAAGATCAAGTCTTAACGGGTTGGCATTAATCTCGATGATTACATTGTTTGCCGCGCATGCGTCAATAACTTTTTTATAATTGATAGGGTAGCCGCCACGGCTCAGCAATAGCCTGCCGGTAGGGTGGCCCAATATGGTAGTGTATGGATTTTCGATAGCAGTGATCAGCCTTGACGTAGCCTTAGCCTCATCCATTTTAAGTATTGAATGTACAGACGCAACAATGAAATCAAATTTTTTCAATATCTCATCAGGGTAATCCAGTGAACCATCATATAATATATCCGATTCTATACCTTTAAAAATATGAAAGCCATTAAGCTTTTTATTCAGGCTGTCAATTTCCTCCTGTTGTTGCAGTACCCGTTCAATACTTAAACCCTTGGCATAAAAGGCACTCTTGCTATGATCACACATGCCCAGGTATTCCAGTTTCAGGTTGTCGCGGCAGTAAAGGGCCATTTCTTCAACGGTGTTTACACCATCGCTCCAGGTACTGTGGTTATGTAAACTGCCTTTCAAATCATGTGTGATGATAAGGGTTGGCAATTCATTCTTTTCGGCTTTTTCAATAAACGTGGTACCCTCACGCAGTTCGGGCTGCATCCAGGTTAAACCGGCTTGGGTATAAATAAGTTCCTCAGTTTCCGGTTCTTCTATTGGTTCTGTAATACGGGCGAGTACAGCCTGCACATGTTCATCATTGCCTGTATTTATAAATAATTCCTTGTAGTATTCGCCGTTTGATGTGCAGATAATATCAACCAAAAGTCCATTGCCCAATTCTCCTGAAATATGGTTTTCATTTTGAGCTACATTTTTCAGGATGTTTGATTGCAGAAAAGTATTGTAGGCAATCTCCGGGTCAATGCTGCCTATCACAACTACTATCTCCGTAATGATGTCATTCGATCTGCGAAATTCACCTGCGAAATGTTTCAAAGCGCTTGGGAATACCGCTTTTATTTCATCCATCAGTTCATTGGCTTCTTTTTCTACCTGTGCAAACAGGAATTTACCATTGCTGGCCATCCTGAACTCGATAGCTTTGCGGATCTCTTCCTGCGTTTTTAACCCGAAGCCTTTGGCCTCTATCAGTCGGTTTTCGTTACAGGCATAAAAAAGCTCACCGGTGTTTTCAATCCCTAATTCCTTCCATATAATGGCCACCTTTTTTGGGCCAATGCCCTTGATGCCCATCATTTCTACCACTCCATCAGGGGTGTTGGCCAGCAGTTCTTCCATCTCGGCGATAGTGCCTGTATCAAAAAGTTCAATGACTTTTGCGGCGATGCTTTTGCCAATGCCATCCACTTTTTCCAGTTCCTGCAGTGTTTTGCCGGCGATAGGGAAGGGGAGTTTATCAACCTTGAAAGCTGCATTAGCTATCGACTTAATTTTAAAGGGATTAACCTCATGCAGTTCCATGAGTTGCGATAGTAAGCGAAGCGTGCGGGCTATGGGTTTGTTTTCCATTATAAAATTGAAGCTGTAAAAATACAAAAAGCCATTGTAAAGACAGTGCAGTAGAAGGGTTTGTTTTGTGGTGTGTTGATTAAATTAACGAATGTTTCTAAATCTAATTGAGAGAAATCAGGGGGAGCGATTTTTGATTAAAATACGTATAGTTGTTAAGTTGAAAAATTGGCGCGTTTTTATACCTAACTTTAGGTTGATATCCTTCAGGGAAAATACACTCATCAAGGTAGGTTAAACTGAACATTATGCCCGATTACATCCAGCTCCTTTACAGCATTGAGGTTCATGCTGTAGAAGATATTCAACGGTATTTTCTCGATGGCGGCAGCCCGAATGAGGTTCATGACGGTATTCCTCTTTTTACCACCATGGTGGAGATGTATTATCGCAGCCCCGAATTTAAAGATTGCGTTAGGGCTTTTATTGATGCGGGCTTGGTATATCCTGATCAGTCTTTGTTGGCTGTATTGGCCCATGATGCCGAAAAGTTAAACGCCTACATCAGCGATGATCCTGCAATTGTTTCCAAAACATATACCTTATATAATAACACTTATACCCCGTTAACCGGTGGAACGCTCATGCATTTTTGTGCAGAATATAACAGCCTGGACTGTGCTCAAATCCTTTTACAGCATGGAGCGGATGTAAACGCAAAAGCTGCTCTTGACGAATATGGATTTGGAGGGCATACACCTATATTTCACACTGTAAATCAAAATGGTAATAGTTCCATCGATATGCTTCATTTCCTGTTGCAAAATGGAGCCGAGCTGTTAATCACCGTTAAAGGCCTTATCTGGGGTAAGGGTTACGAATGGGAAACGTTTATCCCGGCTGTTAACCCAATAAGTTATGCCATGATGGGTTCATTACCCCAAATGCACCGGAAAGAAAAAACGGTGATGGAGGTTGTATCCTTATTAATAAAACACGCTTTTGGGATTGATTATGTGCCTAAGAATGTGCCGAACGCTTATTTGAAAGGGTGATTTATGATTGCTGAGATGTATTAGTGATATAGGTATCCTTAAAATATAAAAGCCATCTATCCTTGCCTACCGCACAACTCAAATAAAAAAGTGATGAATTTAAAGCATGTTTGTGGCTCTGTGGCTTTGCAGAGTCGGGATTATTTTTGAGAAAATCAATATTATTCTTTTAAATAAATCAGTGGCGTAGCCACGGCTAATATTGTAACAACTGATTTTAATCAGTTGAAATAAAAACAGCATACAAAAAGAACCATAGGTTCGGCCCATATGCTCAGCTGGTTAATTGTTACTTAGCATATATAATCAATGTGGGGATTCTTTTAAAAGCAAGATGCGCCGTGCCTATGGCACTCATTTTTATTTGGTTTAACATCAACGGATTAAAATCCGTTGCTACAAAATGTTCGAGCCAATGGCTCTATAAAGAAAATGATAATTAGCCTAAAATAAAAAAGCCATCCATCCGGACAGCTATTTTATCAAAATATAAATAAAACTTACTTGATCACAATATCATAAGGCAACCTTGCCTGCGGAATCCGCATCATTTGGGTGATGCCTTTTATTTGTTCGTAAACCCGGTAGCTGTCGCCCAGTTCCGATTTCATCATTTTGGTTTTCATTTGGCTGGTTACATCGCCATCCAGTTGTTTAAAGAAACTTTTTTGTTCGGGATAGCTAACCAGGTTATAATTTGTAAGCTTAGCTTTTTTCGCTGCCGACGCAATAGCATCGTTGATGTTGCCTAAGCGGTCAACCAAACCTAATTTTACGGCTTGGGAACCTGTGTATACACGGCCCTGGCCAATGCTATTAATGTAGGCCTGTGTTTTACCACGCCCGGCGGCTACAGCTTTGGTAAAATCATCGTAACCATGGTTAACGTTGTTTTGCAAAATGGCTCTTTCTTCTGCACTTAGCGGGCGGCTGATATCGCCCAGATCAGCATATTTGCCGGTTTTTACTCCATCAAAAGTAACACCTAACTTATCATTAAACAGCTTTTGCATGTTGGGCAATATGGCAAAAATGCCTATTGATCCTGTTATCGTATTCGGTTCGGCAATAATGGAATCTGCAGCACAGCTAATATAATATCCACCCGATGCAGCATAATCGCCCATAGAAACGATGATAGGTTTTACCTTTTTTGTCATTGCAACTTCGCGCCAGATTACATCAGATGCAAGCGAACTACCTCCCGGTGAGTTTACACGGAGTACAACTGCTTTTACCTTATTATCTAACCGTACTTTGCGGATTGCCTTCGAAATTCTTTCAGATCCTATGCTGTTATCGTCGCCTTCGCCACCGTTAATCTCGCCGTTGGCGTAAACAATAGCAATGCGGTTATTTGATGAACCATCATCATCACCTTTGTCATCGGCTTTACTTTTGGTGTATTCGTCAAGATCAACACTTGCAAGGTTGCTTTTTAAACCGGTACCTGTACGGCGTTTCAACTCATCCAAAATTTCATCCTTGTATTTCAAGCCGTCAATAAGCTTTAATTTTAAAGCATCCTCGGGAAATTGTACACGGCCACTATTTGCATAGTTGAACAACGAGTCTTTATTAATCCCCCTGCTTTTGCTGATGCCTGTTAAAAAATGATCATACAACGAGCCTAAATAAGAGGTAACCTGCAAGCGATTAGGATCGCTCATTTTGGTAAGGATTAAAGGTTCAACTGCACTTTTGTACGTTCCAACCTTAATGATCTGTGCTTCGATGCCCAGTTTATCAAGTGCGCCTTTTAAAAATGTTATCTGTTGACTAAAGCCGGTAAATTCAAACATACCCCGCGGATTCATGTATACCTTATCGGCAACGGATGCCAGGTAATAAAATCCTTGTGTATAAATTTCGGAGTAGGCTACCACAAACTTACCCGATTTTTTAAAATTGATCAAGGCATTGCGAATCTCTTCGGTAGTAGCCTGGCCGGATGTCATGTAGCTTTCGTCAAGAAAAATGCCTTTGATGTTTGAATCGTTTTTGGCTTTTTTTATGTTGGCCAAAATATCATTCAGTCCGATCGACTTCTCGCTGTTCAATCCTAAAAAGCTTAGTCCGGCTAAAGGGTTATTGGGTGTACGTTCTGTAATAGGAGTAGTAAATGCCATGTGCAATACTGAATTTGATTCAACATCTACAGTTTTTTCACCACTTGCGGCTACCACTAAACCTACAACTACAAAAGCCAGAATCACTGTCACTAAAAATACCCCGAACATGGTGGCCAGAACGAATTTGAAGAATTGTTTCATTAATGCTATAAATCTTTTTAACTATGCAAACTTAGTAATTCAATACCGTATAATCTTAAGAGCCTGATCTATAATATTTGTTACAACATGATTGACGTTTTTTTACTTTTAGGCAGTAACCTTGGCGATAGAAAACTATTTCTGCAGCAGGCAATTGCGCATATTGAGGAAGGTATTGCGCCCATTGTGCAGGCATCGGGAGTTTATGAAACACAATCATGGGGTAAAACAGATGCGCCCGATTATTTAAACCAGGTGCTGCTTTTACAAACAGCTATGCCTGCGCAAATGGTGCTGAAGAAAATTTTAAGTATTGAACTTTTGCTGGGCCGCAGGCGCGAGGAAAAATGGGGCTCACGAACTATAGATATAGATATTTTATTTTATGGCGATGCTGTTATTGATGAACCGGATTTAAAAGTTCCGCATCCCGAAATGCATAAACGGCGCTTCACTCTGGAGCCATTTGCACAGATTGCTCCTGATTTTATACATCCGTTAATAAAAAAAAATATTTTACAACTAAAAAGCGAACTTAAAGACGACTTGATCGTAAAAAAAGTATAATTTTGATTATTCATACATCTTTTATATGTCAGATATTTCACCCGAGCAAGACTTTGATCTTTCCTTTCTATATGAAATTGCCGATGGCAGTGATGAATTTATTGTTGAATCAATAGGTATGTTCCTGGAGCAGACCCCACTGTTACTTGGTAATATCAGCACCGCACTTGATTCTGGCGATTGGGCAGAAGCGGGTAAGGTATCGCACAAGCTAAAGCCCAACCTTGGTTTCTTTGGTATGCCTATAAGCCAGGCCACCATACAGGAAGTTGAGATAGCCTGTAAATCAGGAGGACAAAACCCGGGCGAGATATTAGCTAAATTTAACCAGGTAAAGGCAACGGTTAATGCTAACCTGATTACGCTTAAGCAAATTAAGGAAGAAAAAGAAGCAAGCCTTTAAATTAGGCAAAAGGATAAAGGCGAATGGTAAAGGGTTTTTACCAGGTGCCGAGAAGACAAAGGGCGCTTGATAATTTTATCAAGCGCCCTTTTAATATTATAAGAATTATTAAGCTATGTGGTTTTCAAAACCTTTTGCCTTTGACCTTTCTGCCTTAAGCTACTACTTCTACTACTTTAAAAGTATAGCTTTCCATAATCAGGTTAGCAAGCAGGTTTTTACAAGCTTCATCAACTTTGCTATGGGCGATTTCAGCGTTGTCGGCTTCAATTTCAAGCGTGATGTGTTTGCCTATACGTACATTTTGTATTTCGGCTAAACCAAGATTTTTCATGCTTCCGGTTACTGCTTTTCCTTGAGGATCAAGTATTTCTTTTTTGGGCATTACGTCAATTTCAGCCTGGAACTTTGTCATTTGTGATTTTTGTTTGAATTAAAGATAAAGTGATGTAAATAAATATAACCACCGGAACTGCGACAAATTTAAAAAATAGAATCAGTATTGCCGAAAACAAGAGCAGTAAATAACGGAAAATGTTTTTATTGAAATCGCGGTTTTTGAATTTGAGCGACATGAGCGGCAATTCAGAAACCAACAGGGTACACATGATTATAATAAGTCCTGTTAAAATGTATGGGTTTAAGATGTAGCGGGCCAAAACCTCATACTGCTCAATAATTAAAGGTAACGAAGCAATAAATATAGCATTGGCCGGTGTTGGCAAGCCAATAAAACTATCCGATTGGCGGGTATCATTATTGAATTTTGCCAGTCTTAACGCCGAGAAAACAGTTATAGAAAAGGCCAGGTAGCACAAATAAGTACTTACATGATTAATTTGCGGAGCTTTTAAAAACAACTCATATAATATGGCCGAGGGTAAAAAACCAAAGCTCACCATATCAGCCAGTGAATCAAGATCCTTGCCTATAAACGAATAAGAGTTAAGCACACGAGAGGCAAAGCCATCAAAAAAATCAAAAATTGCTGCTAAAAAAATTGCATAGGAAGCAATTAGCAAATTACCCTGAAAGGCAAACACTATCCCTATACAACCGCTAAATAAGTTTGCACAGGTTATTGTATTAGGAAGATGTTTTCTAACTCGTCTCTTCATTTGTGTTACGAAGTTATCAGGATTTTATTAAGTAATAATGAAGTTACAAATAATATTTACATTAAATATAACTTCATTATCGCAAAAATATTACGAATTCATAGAAATCAGGAATTCTTCGTTGGTTTTTGTACCCCTGATCTGAGCTTGTAGAAACTCCATTGACTCCTGTGAGTTCATGTCTGCCAAGTGGTTACGTAAAATCCAGATGCGTTGTAGCGTATCGCGATCAAGCAACAGGTCATCACGACGGGTACTTGATGCAGTGATATCGATAGCAGGGAAGATACGTTTGTTTGATAATTTACGATCAAGCTGTAATTCCATGTTACCGGTTCCTTTAAACTCTTCAAAGATAACTTCGTCCATTTTTGAACCGGTTTCTGTTAACGCTGTAGCAATAATGGTTAATGAACCACCATCTTCAATATTACGGGCTGCACCAAAAAAACGTTTTGGTTTGTGCAATGCGTTGGCATCAACACCACCCGATAATATCTTACCTGAAGCAGGTGCTACCGTGTTATAGGCACGGGCAAGGCGGGTTATTGAATCCAAAAGGATCACCACGTCATGACCACACTCTACCATACGTTTAGCTTTTTCTAAAACAATATTGGCAATTTTTACGTGGCGCTCAGCTGGCTCATCAAAGGTTGATGATACTACTTCTGCACGCACGCTGCGGGCCATATCGGTTACCTCTTCGGGGCGTTCGTCTATCAGTAATATAATAAGGTATACTTCGGGGTGGTTGCGGGCAATAGCATTGGCCACATCCTTTAATAACATGGTTTTACCTGTTTTAGGCTGTGCCACAATTAACCCACGCTGACCTTTACCAATAGGCGAGAACAAATCCATGATACGGGTTGAATAATTACCGGCATCGGTAAACAGGCTCAGTTTCTCGGATGGGAAAAGCGGTGTTAAGTGATCGAAAGGAACGCGGTCACGAACTTCGGCAGGGATACGGCCGTTAATGGCTTCAACACGTACCAAAGGAAAATATTTTTCGCCTTCTTTAGGCGGACGGATGCTACCGCGAACAGTATCACCGGTTTTTAAGCCGAATAATTTTATTTGTGATTGTGATACATAAATATCATCCGGTGAAGTAAGGTAATTATAGTCTGATGATCTTAAGAAACCGTAACCATCTGGCATAATTTCCAATACGCCTTCGTTTACAATAACATTATCAAAATCAAGGTTGATAGGTGGCTCCTGTGCTTTTTGCTGATTAGGGTTGCCATTGGCGCGCCTGTCAAATTTTTGCGGCGGACGAACATCTGCTGATGGCGTCTCCACTTTAGGAGCTGTTTCACCGGGTTGGTTATCAGCGGCTTCGCTGGCAACCGGCTCGGGTGCTGGTATATCATTCTGAGCGTCTTCGTTATTCTGTTGGTCTTCTTCTTCCTGATCAAACAGGTTGGTATCATCCAAAGGAACTTCAACGCGGGGCTGAGTTTTAGGTTTTAATACACGGGTACGTTTACGTGCTTTTTCACTGGCTGCCTCGGCTGCCGGTTCTGCAGTAATAGGTGCATAATTTTGTTCAACAATGTTTTGTTGTGCCCTTGCGGCCTCAATTAACTGTTGTTGTTCAACAATACGGGTAATTAGGGAAGCCTTGCGTAGTTCGTCGGCCTCAGTAATACCTAAATTTTTTGCAATATCGCGCAACTCAGAAACGAGTTTGTCGTTCAATTCGATTTTATCAGACATGATATGAATTATAGTTCAAAAGGGATTTTTAATATTGTAATTAGTTTTCAAACGGTAATAAGGTTTTCAATGTGCATTTAAATTTTTGTATACACAGCGGCCTTATTGTAAATAATTGATCTTGAAACATTGATTAAATAAACATCTAAACCCAGTCAAAGTATTAATGAATAAATATCGTGGGGTTTTAAATTGTTTCTTTAGTGCAAGAAAAATTCAAAGGAAAACGATGCAATTGTAAACAATTATTTTTTAATTTCAAATTAATTAAATAAATATCTGATCCATTACAATGTTTAAGCTAAATTTTTAGTTTTTTTGACAATCAGAATATTTAAACACCCCGTCAGATGGTATCCCGCGAGCAGCTAATTGATCAGATAAAGCAAAAGAAATCCTTTTTATGTGTAGGTCTTGATACAGATATTGATAAAATTCCAGAGTTTTTAAAAGAGTATCCGGATCCTATACTGGAATTCAACAAACGTATTATTGATGCTACTAAGGATCTGTGCGTATCCTACAAACCTAACGCGGCGTTTTACGAGGCACGTGGTATTAAAGGCTTGCAAAGCCTTATTGATACCTGGAAATACCTGCCTGCCGATACCTTAAATATAATAGATGCCAAAAGGGGCGATATCGGTAATACTTCCGATAAATACGCCAAAGCTTTTTTTGATGAAAATGCATCCGGGATGAGCTTTGATGCCATTACTATTACACCTTATATGGGTAATGATAGCGTAACTCCTTACCTGGCCTATGAGGGTAAATGGATCATTATATTAGCGCTTACGTCATCAGTGGGCAGTAAAGATTTTCAATACCTGCAAACCGGCGATGGTTATTTGTACGAAACCGTGATTCAAAAAGCCAATACCTGGGCGGGTGCCGATAGGATCATGTACGTGGTAGGAGCTACAAAAAGCACCGAGTTTACCAATATTCGCAAGTATGCCCCGGATAATTTCCTGCTGGTACCCGGGGTAGGCGCACAAGGGGGAAGCCTTGAGGAAGTGTGTAAATATGGTATCACCAAAGATTGCGGCCTTATAGTTAACGCGTCGCGCTCTATTATTTACGCGAGTAACGGTAAAGATTTTGCCGAAGCCGCGCGTGCCGAAGCCAAAAGTATGCAACAACAAATGCAGGCGGAGTTGGAGAAGGCGGGAGTGATATAATTTGATGAGCAGTTAATTAAATTAATTATTGAAATTGACTGCCATAATTTAACTTTCTGGTAAAAAGGCGGGTACCGGTAACTCCAGGGTATCGGAGGTCTTATTTACACCTTTATTGAAATTTATTTTTGAGAGCACGGTTTCCAGAGCAGGGAGGGTGTTGTTGAGGCTTTTTGTTTTGATCAGGAAATTCCATACAGGTTCAAACTTTTTCCATCCTCCCGAATAAAATAAATGTTTTAATTTATGCAGATTGGATTCATGCTGCATACTGGCTTTGAAAATATTAGTCCACTTGTAAAACTCTTTGTAGGCCCACCAGTAGCCGTCTTCCAGTTCCTGAGCGCTTAGGTTGATGGTTTGGTAAACAACTTTACGTGTATCATAAAGGTCCCAGTTTTTGGTGAGTATTCTTCCCTGGCGTTCCATACTTTTAAAAAGCTCGGTACCTGGGTATGGCGTTAAAACATGATAGGTTGATGTGGTAATGGAGTGCGTTACGCCCCAGTCAACCGTTCTTTTAAAAACATCTTTGTCATCATCGTCCAGGCCAAAAACAAAACTTCCGTTTATCATTATTCCCAAATCATGCAGCCTGTTTACGGCCTTTACATAGTCTTTTTCAAGATTTTGCTTTTTGTTACTTTGTTTTAGATTTTGGGGCGAAAACGTTTCAAATCCTACAAATAAACTTCGCAGGCCTGCTTCTGCAGCTTTTTCTACCAGGTTGCCTCTTAGTATGGAATCAACAGTTGCTGCTCCCTGGAAAACGCGGTTCATACCTTTCATCCCATCAAAAAGAGCGCCCGAGAATTTAGCATTACCTAACAGATGGTCATCCAAAAAATACAGGTGCCTGCCGGGTAGTCTGTCAATTTCGGCCAGGGCATCATCTACTTCTTGTGTGTAGAAAGTACGGCCTCCTTCAAAAAATGCATCCTTATAACAAAAGCTGCAATGATGGGGGCAACCCCTTGTTACCACAATGGAATTAGGCACAAGATAAAGGTGTCTCTTGATGAGGTCACGGCGTATGGGCGGAACTTTTTCGAGCGTGCGAATAGTGGAATTGTAAACTTTTTGAGGGCGGTGGTTTTTAAAATCCAATAAAAATTGTGGAAAAGTGTCTTCTCCAGGCCCTGTAAAAATACTATCAGCATGCGGGGCGGCCTCCATAGGTAAGGATGTAACGTGCAAGCCCCCTAAAATTACATAGGCACCCTTGGCCCGGTAATGATCGGCAATTTTATAGGCGCGGTAGGCATTGGTTATATACACCTGGATAACCACCAAGTCGGGGTTATCATCCAGATTGAGTTTTTCAACGTGCTGATCCTGCAGGTCTATTTCATCATCGGGCGAAAGATAAGCCGCAAGGGTTGCCAAACCCAGGGGAGGGAACAATGAATATTTTATTGGCCGCCAAAATGGGCTCTCTGCTTCTGTTAAGGCTGGTAATATCAATTTAACTTTCATTGTTTATTTGTTTAAAAGTACTTTGAATAACAAAGTAAATAATTAAATTTTATCTTTCCAAATAATTAAGTTAATAGTTAATCAGACGGAAAATAGTTTGTGAGAATTGGACTATGTAAATCCGGTTTATCTTTTGTAATATTTCCGGCATCGGGGTTTAATTCCTGCAGATTCTGCTACTAATTGTTAAATTACAGACTTTATTTATTGTATTCATCTATGAAAAGAACCATACTTTCCATTATTGCATTTACTGTTTCTTTTTATGCATTGGCCCAGGAGGTAAAGACCCGGTTAAAGCCTGCAGATATCAGCCGCATACCTACGGTAAGTGATCCGCAGCTTTCGCCGGATGGTAAATGGGTGGCCTATACCGTATCTGAAGTTGATACAGCAAAAGATAAACGTGTAGCGCACCTGTGGATGCAAAGCTGGGATGGTAAAGAATCTATTGAACTAACACACGGAGGCGAAGCTGCTTCATCGCCAAAATGGTCGCCGGATGGAAAATATTTGTCATTCCTTTCATCGCGCGAGTCAAAGAATGGATCGCAGATTTGGCTAATCGACCGCAGGGGTGGGGAGGGCGTTAAACTCACAGATATTAAAGGCGACCTGGGCGATTATGAGTGGTCGCCAGATAGTAAAAAGTTGGTAATTGTAATTGGCGATCCTGCAAATAAGGGTAAGGAAGAACCCAAAACACCCAAGCCGATAGTGCTTGATCGTTTCCACTTTAAGCAGGATGTGGAAGGTTACCTGCAGCACCTGCACCAGCATTTATACCTGCTTGATATGGTCACCAAAAAACTGGATACACTTACAAAGGGCGATAAGGACGAGGAATCACCGGTATGGTCGCCTGATAGCAAAACAATTGCCTTTGTAAGTAATCGTAGTACCGATCCGGATAGAAATGAGAACAGCGATATTTTTACGATAGATGCGCGGCCTAATGCCAGTATATTGCAGGTAACTACCTGGAAAGGACCGGACAGAAATCCTCAATGGAGCCCTGATGGTAAGCTGATCTCCTACCTGCGATCAACCAGCGATGCTGATTATATGATGTATGATCAGAATGTGTTGTGCACTATGGATATTGTGGGTTCAAACAAAAAAGTACTAACTCAACAACTCGACCGCCCGGTTGCCAACCAGGTTTGGGCTAAGGATAGTAAAAGCATTTCATTTTTAGTTGTTGATGACCGGGAGCGTTACGTAGCCAGCGTAAACGTAAACAATGGAAAAATCGCGACTGTAAATAAAGGTGAATATGGCATTACCGATATTGGTACAAATGCCATTGGCAACTGGGTAGTACAAAAAAGCGACCCCTATACGCCAGCCGAATTATTTGCTTTAGAAAGCGGTAAACTACGCCGGCTTACCTTTCATCAGCAGGCATGGTTAAATACGGTTAATCTTGCTCATGTAGAAGGCTTTGAGTCAACAAGTGTTGATGGTACAGAAGTTTCTGGTATTATATTAACTCCCGATAGCAATGCGAAAAAGCTACCGCTGATATTATTTATTCATGGCGGCCCTGTTGGGCAGGACGAATTTACTTTTGATGCCACGAGGCAGGTGTTAGCTGGTACAGGATACGCGGTGGCTGCTGTAAATTACCGCGGCAGTAATGGTCGTGGGCTGGATTATTGTAAAGCTATTTATGCAGATTGGGGTAATAAGGAAGTTAAAGATCTGCTGGGTGCGGTTGATAAGCTGGAGAAGCTGGGCATAGCTGATCCCGATCATTTGGGCATAGGTGGTTGGAGCTACGGCGGCATCCTTACTAATTACACCATTGCATCAGATACCCGTTTCAAGGCTGCTGCCAGTGGCGCAGGTAGCGCATTACAGTTGTCTGTTTATGGCAGCGATCAATATGTATTGCAATATGAAAGCGAATTGGGCGTGCCATGGAAAAACGCCGATAAATGGATCCAGTTATCGTACCCGTTCTTTCATGCCGATAAAATAAAAACGCCGGTACTGTACATGTCTGGGTTGAAGGATTTCAACGTGCCAACCATTGGCAGCGAACAAATGTACCAGGCCCTAAAATCGCAGGGGATACCAACAGAATTGATACTTTATCCAAACTCCTTTCACGGTATCAGCAAGCCGAGCTACCAGGTTGATAGGTTGCAAAGATATGTGGTGTGGTTTGATAAATATTTGAAGAAGTAGTAATCAGCCTGGATAAGGGAATTCACAATAACTCAATTGATTTAGTTCGTCATGAATAAATTTATATATATCGTTTTCGCTGTATTGGCTTTCAAAAACCTTTCAGCCCAAACCACTAAACGCCCCTTAAAACCATCCGATATCAATAATATCCCCACATTATCTGATCCGCAGTTATCACCCGATGGCAAATGGCTGGCTTATAGTTTATCAGAGGTTGATACAGCCAAGGATAGCCGGGTATCGCACCTGTGGATGCAGAGTTTTGATGGCAAGCAATCCATCCAGGTTACCTATGGCGACGAAGCGGCTTCTTCACCTAAATGGACGCCGGACGGTAAATTCCTTTCCTTCTTATCTGAGCGGGATTCCAAAAACGGGGGCCAGGTTTGGCTGATGGACCGAAGGGGAGGCGAAGGACATAAACTAACAGATATAAAAAAAGGAGATCTGGAAGATTATGCGTGGTCGCCTGATAGTAAGAAACTGGTGCTGGTAATTAAAGATCCCGAAAATGCAGGTAAGGAGCCCAAAACCATTCCTCCTATAAAGATAGATCGATATCACTTTAAACAGGATATTAATGGTTACCTGCAGCATTTGCACACGCATTTGTACCTGTATAGTATTGATACAAAGAAATTGGATACATTAACAACAGGGGATAGGGATGATGAATCGCCGGTATGGAGTCCGGATGGTAAAGCAATTGCGTTTGTGAGTAACCATACTGCGGATCCCGATAGGAATGAAAACCTGGATATTTTTACGGTTGAGGCTAAGGACGATGGTGAGATAAAACAGCTCACCACATTTACCGGGCATGATATTGCCCCACTCTGGAGTCCGGATGGTAAACACATCGCTTATCTACGCTCAACCAGTGATGCTAATTATTACATTTATCAGCACGATGTTTTATGTATCATGGATGCCGACGGTAAGAATAACAAAATACTTACCGAAGCACTTGACCGCCCGATAAGTAACCACGCCTGGAGTCGCGACAGCAAGAACATCGTTTACCTGGTAAGCAATGATCGTATTCGCTATGTTGCTCAATATAACCTGCTCCTTCGCAAATCAACAACGGTTTATAAAGGTGCCGAGTGTAGTTTTGAAAGTTTGATAGGGCATTCGCCCGGTGTTTGGATAGCCAAAATGACCACCCCTTATATGCCGCATGAACTGGTAGCTATTGAGAATGGCAAGATTCGCCGGCTTACTTTTCACCAGGATAAGTGGTTAAATACCATTAAGCTTGCGCACGTAAAAGGTTTTCAATCTTTTAGTAGTGATGGTACGCTGGTATCGGGCATATTATATACACCGGATAGTATGGTAAACAAAAAGTTGCCTTTTATCCTGTACATACACGGCGGCCCTACAGATCAGGACGAATTTGAGTTTGATATGATCAGGCAAACGCTGGCCTCGGCGGGTTATGCGGTTGCCGCGGTTAATTACCGGGGCAGTACCGGGCGAGGGCTTGAGTATACGAAAGCCATTTATGCCGATTGGGGTAATAAAGAAGTACAGGATCTGTTGGGAGCGGTTGACGAACTGGTGAAAACAGGCGTTGCCGATAAAGATCACCTGGGCATAGGTGGCTGGAGCTACGGCGGGATCCTTACCGATTATACCATAGCAACCGATAGTCGTTTTAAAGCAGCATCAAGCGGGGCGGGCAGCGCGTTACAATTGGCCATTTATGGCAGCGATCAATGGGTGATACAATATGATAATGAGTTGGGTTTTCCATGGAAAAACCCCGAGAAGTATATCAAGCTATCGTACCCGTTTTTTCATGCAGATAAGATAAAAACGCCTACACAGTTTATGTCGGGCTTAAAAGATTTTAACGTACCCACAGGCGGCGGCGAGCAAATGTACCAGGCGCTGAAATCGCAGGGGGTACCTACACAGATGGTGCTTTACCCGGGCCAGTTTCATGGTATAACAGTGCCAAGTTACCAGGTGGATAGGCTGCAGCGTTATATAGAGTGGTATGATAAGTATCTGAAGTAGCCGGCTTATGGGTGTTCTACCGGAATGCCCCTGAAATAAGAAAGCCACGCAGTATATAAACCAGCGTGGCTTTCCTATTTGAAGAGATAACTATATTGTTATTTTTCCTTCGATGGAATCATCGAGTGTTTGGCCGATGGCCGCGCCTGCTATCATTTTTACAAAGGCAATGGCATTGCCATGTTTATTATCCCAATAATAACCTTGGGTTGGCTCAACCTTAATTACAGAGATGCGCGGGTCACTTTCACCTTCGGTAAACCAAACTTTCAATAAGGGTTCCCAAAGCTCCTTTATCTTTTGTTTATCCTGGCTTACTTCTGCAATCCCATAAATATTCAGGAAATCTGAGTGTGCCGATCCCTGGAAAAGCAGGTGTACCATAGGGTCTTTCGCTATCTCGCCGTCCTTATGGCTATCGTTAGCACTCAGGAACCAGAGGTTACCCTCTTCATCCACTGTTTGTACTGACATTGGCCGAATTGATACCGGCAGGCCCGTTTTTATATTGGTTAAAAAGAAGCAACTTTTGGCGCTGCCGACTAATTCTTTGATTTTGGCAATGGCTTCCGGTCCGCCGAGATCCTTATAATTATCTTCCGGCTGTTGTTGATTAATGCTATTCATTATTTAAAGTTTTTGTTGGTAAATGTTATAGCTTATAACCAATCAAAATCTCTATTGTGTTAATAAAATTAACTTTGGGGATAATTTAGAGAAAGTATTAAGTAGTTAGTATCAAGTATCAAGACGCTTGGGAGGTTAGTATGATTATTGTGAGCGTCTGATATAAAAACTCTTCAGGGCATATAGTTGCCTGGAAGAGAGATAACTTACGAAGTTTTTAAAACTTCGTAAGTTTTTAGGTGGTTTCATGAGTCTGAAAAATCACAAGTACTTACGTATTTCTTCGTCATTTACAATTGTTTTATGGTGATCAATAAAGCTATCTAATCCACTAAACCAATCTAAGACTTCTTGTTTGCTAATTACAGTTTCTTTACTTGATAAGTAGGCAGGATACGACGAATATTTATAACTCCCCAAGTTTTTTTCAAGCTTAGCCACTATAGGGTTTTGATGAATATAAATTATGATTTTGGTAAAGTAACTATTAGAAGTAACTTCAGATACCTTATATCTTCCTTGAAATAAACTCCCAACCCGATTGTATTTTTTGTTTATCGCTTTTGAATATGAAATAAAGAAGTTTTTAATTCCCTTTTCAAAAAGGTCTTTATCAATTACTTTGATAAAAAAGTGAAAGTGGTTTGGCATTAAACAGTAGGCGTAAACTTCAACAAAAGGAAGGACGTGCTTTTTGAATTGATCAAGAAAGTAGGTGTAGTTTTCATTTTCAAAAAAGACAAGCTCTTTGTTGTTGCCTCGGTTGTACAAATGGTAACAGGTATCAGGGTTGATCTTCACATGTAAGATTTGAAAAGTTTGTTAATCAAACTTACGAAGTTTTTAAAACTTCGTAAGTTATCTCTGCGCCTATGCAAACACCACCATCCTATCGGGGTACCGAGTAGCATAGCTGGATACAATATTCTTAATATAATCATTCCCCGGATAGGGGGTGAGGTGGTTTTTCAATTGCTGAATATTATCAGCATCAAAATAATGGGATATATAACCCATGCCATAAAACTGGCCTTTCTCTACCAAAATGCAGCTATGCTCATCACCTGTACGGCCTTCATCGCGGATGGCATAAGTGGGTAAGGCGCGTTTTAATTCATCAATGGCGTTGTTTACTTTAAGGTTATAATCATCAACGCTTTCAACTCCCTCGCAGGCGCATTCGCTTCCTGCAGCACCTGAACAAGGGTTATTGTTGGTTTGGATAAAGCAAAGTTTAGGGCATAAGCCAAAGGTTTCTATAAGCTTGTTAAGCAGGTTGTAGCCATCCAGCAATGAGTTGCAGGTATAGATCACATCGCTGAATTTACGGCGCTTGTCAACAGCTAAACGGATATAGCCTCGCTGATCTTCAAAAGCATATAAACAATAAGCGTTTTCAAAGCGCTTTAATGATCGGTTATATTTTGGCCACAGGCGTTTTATCTCAATGGCCTCCAGCACAAAAGCAATCAGCTCGGTGCCGCAAACCTGGTGGCTAACCTGGTAAATGTTGCGCAAAAACTCCTGTCGCTGTAAACCTGGGTTATTGCCGGTGAAATGACTGCTTACGCGTTTCTTTAGGTTTTTGGCTTTACCTACATAAATAACTTTGCCCTTTTGATCGTGAAAGTAATATACACCCGGCGAAAACGGTAAAGCTTCCACATCTTTTTTAGGCAAGTTTGCGGGTAATACCTGTTCTTTGGAGTTTTGTTTAAGGGCCTGTTTAATATGCCCGTCGGTATCACTTTTCAATAGCAGCGTAAACAATTCCGAAGTGGCCTCGGCGTCTCCGGCTGCGCGGTGGCGGCTTTCATTATCAATACCCAGGTGTTTGCACAGCCGACCTAAACTATAGGAGGGAAGTCCCGGCAGTATTTTTCGCCCGAGGCGTACCGTACATAGTTTATTACACTGCAAATCATACCCGGCAGCAGCTAAATGATAGCGTACAAATGAATAATCGAAATTAACATTATGGGCAACAAATATTTTGCCATGGATAAGATGGTATACATCGGCAGCAACATCTTCAAAAGGTGGAGCATTTTGCACCATCTCATTGGTGATGCCTGTTAAAGCGCTGATATAGATAGGAATTTCCCGGTGAGGGTTTACAAGGGTCTCAAACCGCTTGATAACCTTTTTGCCATCATGTATGCATATAGCAATTTCTGTGATGCCATTAGCGCTGGCATGCCCCCCGGTAGTCTCAATATCAACAATTGCATACATATTTCAAATGTAATACAAGTTTGCTAACTATTTTAGTGTTATTTAATTTTTTTAGGAGGAAAAAAGCTCGTCATATGAGTTTAAAAATCCGTTTGGCATCTGATGGGGAAATGATGTTGTTAAAAGGCCTGTCATGCTGAGCCCCGTCGAAGCATAGTGTGCAAAAGCCTCTCCGCGCGAGTCTTCGACAGGCTCAGACTGACATGCCTACCTACATCGAAACACAAACGTCATTAAGAGTGCCTTATGAAAAAAATATTGGTTTTAAGTTATTGATTATCAGTTGATTTTGTTATGTAGAGACGCATAGTCTCTCGCATGCAAATCGACCTTGCAAATCCTGAATGTCCTGAGGGAGACGCAATTATGCGTCTCTACAGTAGTGCCGGTAAGATAATAATAAGTGAAATCTACACTTCCTCAACCCGCCTGCTAACCGTATGTATTTCTGGGTTTTGGTAATCTTTTTCTATCAAGCCATCGCGCATACGTACTATGCGGTGGGCGTGAAGGGCAATGTCCTCTTCGTGGGTTACTAATATAATGGTATTGCCTTTGGCGTGAATATCCTCTATCAACCCCATAATTTCGATGGAAGTTTTGGTGTCAAGGTTACCGGTAGGCTCATCGGCCAGGATGATAGAGGGGTTGTTAATCAACGCGCGGGCTACAGCAACACGCTGGCGCTGACCGCCCGAAAGCTCATTAGGTTTGTGATCTATACGGTTACCTAAGCCAACGTTTTTTAGCGCGTTGGTAGCACGTTCTGTACGTTTCTCTTTGTTGATGCCTGCATAAATGAGGGGTAACGCAACATTATCAAGGGCGGTATTACGGGGTAATAAGTTAAACGTCTGGAAAACAAAGCCAATCTCGGAGTTACGTACTTCGGCCAGTTCATTGTCCGTCATATGGCTTACGTTTATGCCATTTAATATGTACTCACCTTTAGTTGGCGTATCTAAACAACCCAAAATATTCATCAGCGTAGATTTACCCGAACCAGAGGGCCCCATCAAAGCCACAAATTCACCTTTATTAATAGTTAACGAAACAGATTTAAGGGCGTGTATTACTTCGGTACCTATAACGTATTTACGTCCGATCTCGTTTATGCTAATTAAAGGCTTCTCGTTTAATGGCTCCATGAATGTTTTTTTATTTGGACAACAAGAGGGTAGGATTTGTTACAAAGGTGTAAGTCAAAATCAGAAATTAAAAATGTCGTTTATCCTTGCTTCAAAGTCCTTTATCTATTTCTCAATCACCTTTGCCACCAAAAAATAATCCTCGTCGTGTTTAGGGGCATTTTTTAAGGCTTCTTCGTGCGTAATAGTTTGTTTCACTACATCTTCCCGTAAAATGTTTGCCCCATCGGTCATATAAATAAGAGGCTCAACTCCGGTTGTATCAAGCTCGTTAAGTTTGGCCATAAAATCAAGAATTTTGCTCATATCCTTAATCATGTCCTTTTTTTCAGTTTCGCTGAGTTCTAAACGGGCGAGGTGGGCAACCTTTTCAACTGTTTCTTTATCTATGTTCATGCAGTTTGTAGTTTCATTTTAATAATAGCGTGAACTTCATCACGCAGCGCATCGGCATCATCCAAAGTTAAATGGGCTGTTTCGATGGGTTTATGTACAAATATATTACAAATTCCTGGTCTACTGCCAAGTTCTTTGCCTGTATCCCAAAGTACCTCCCAGGTATCTACCGAGCTAATTGGCAAAATAGGCACCTTCATTTCAATAGCCAGGCGAAAGGGGCCGTTCTTAAACGAATTTAATTCGGGCGGGTAATCTTTCGGAATAGTAGCTTCTGGGAAAATAACCACGCTTACTCCACTTTTTATCCGTTCGGCCGCTGCTTTAAACGCCCTGAAGGATGACATTTTGCTTTCCCGGTTAACAGTAATATCAATAGTACGAAAGAAATAGCCAAGCACATAGTTGGTTAATAATTCTTCCTTACCCATAAAGCAGATGTTGTTTTTCATGATGGTACTTACTGCAGATACATCAAGATTTGAGGTGTGATTACCACAAATTACATATGTTTTTTTCCAGTCTACAGGTTCTTCAAAACTGGCGCTATAAAAAATACCTGATATGCTTGAGCTTAAAAATATAATGAGCCGCCTTACCTGGTTAATGTATTTATACCAGCTTTTTTGTTGCCTTAATAAGTATAAGGCCGGGTAGCATAGTGTAAAAAAGAAAGCGATGCTATACCTGTAAAAATTGGTATGTATCCTTTTCAGTGTTAATTTCATGTTCACCAAATGTAAAAAAAATACTCGTTTTTGTACACGTTAAACATCGCTAACTAATTTGAGGTTCCAGTTTATCCCTCATAATGACATAAACTTTATGGCGCAGGGTATCGGCATCGGCTATGGTTAGGTTTGATGTATCGATGGGTTTATGAATATAAAAATTGCAATTGCCCGGTCTGCTGCCATATTGAATGCCGGTATCCCATAATATTTTCCAGGTGTTTAATGAGCTTACCGGTATTATGGGTATTTTATTTTCGATAGCGAGCCGGAAAGGGCCATTCTTAAAGTGGCCCAGTTGAGGTGGATAAATGTCTGCTATCATTCCTTCCGGAAATATTACCAGTGATATGCCATTCTGTAATTTTTCGGCAGCTTTTTTAAATGCCCTGAAGGATGACATTTTGCTTTCTCTGTTAACCGGGATATCAACGGTGCGGAAGAACAGACCGGTCACCAGGCCTTCTTCCAATTCCTGTTTACCCAAAAAAGAGCAGTCGTTTTTCACCAGGATACACATCGCCGATATATCCAGGTTTGATGTATGATTGGGACAAATAATATAGGTTTTGCTCCAATCAATAGGTTGCTCATATTGGAATTTATAAAATATACCTACCATTGCCGAGCTGATGAAACCCCAGGCCCCGCGCAGTTTATTGAGGGTATGGTAACGCGACGGATTTTTAGAACAATAATAAAAAAAAGGCCAAAATAAAAAGTAGGATAAAGCTACACTAATCACATATAAAAAGCGGTGTACTTTTTTCAATATCATTTTCATCGTCATCAAAAATAGAAAAATTCCTTACTTTCGCCCATTATGGAAACTGTTGTTAGTGGCATCCGTTCAACCGGAAATTTACACTTAGGAAATTATTACGGTGCATTGCAGAACTTTATAAAAATGCAGGATGAATTTAACTGTTATTTTTTTATTGCCGATCTGCATTCGTTAACCACACACCCTACACCTGCCGATTTGCATAGTAATGTAAAACAGGTTTTGGTGGAGTATCTTGCCGCCGGTATCGATCCGGAAAAAGCCACCATCTACGCACAATCAGATGTGCCCGAGGTTGCCGAACTATACCTTTATCTGAATATGAACGCCTATTTGGGCGAGTTGGAGCGCAGCACTTCATTTAAAGATAAAGTACGTGCCAACCCCGAAAACGTGAACGCCGGTTTGCTTACCTACCCGGTGTTAATGGCTGCGGATATCATCATCCATAAAGCTACCAAGGTACCCGTAGGGAAAGATCAGGAACAACACCTGGAAATGGCCCGTACCTTTGGTAACCGTTTTAACAGGCTGTATAATCATGATTATTTTCCCGAGCCTTATGCCTTTAATTATAGCAGTAACCTGGTGAAAATTCCGGGGCTTGATGGTAAAGGTAAAATGGGTAAATCAGAGGGGGAGGGCAATGCCATTTTTCTTGGTGATACCCCGGAGGCCATTAAAAAGAAAGTAATGCGCGCGGTTACTGATGCGGGCCCAACAACAGAAAATCAAACCAAACCCCAGGAAATTCAAAACCTGTTCGACCTGATGAAAGTTGTTTCATCGGCAGATACATTGGCTCATTTTGATAATTTATACAATACAATGAATATCCGTTACGGCGACCTGAAAAAACAACTGGCCGAGGATATGATCATTGCCACAGCACCAATCAGGGATAGGATTAGCGCCATTGCCGGTGATGCCGAATACTTGCGTAAAGTAGCCCAGTTAGGAGCCGATAAGGCTCGCGAAAGCGCTTCTAAAACCATTAGAGAAGTAAGGGAAATCATAGGGTTTAAGAAATTTTAAAAAACGTTTGAACCCGAATTAAAAGAATTAAAGAATTTTCGGAATTTATAACAGGAGCCCTTTCAGGGCTTTTTTTAACATTTAAAAGTTGAAATAATAAAGTTTCGGACCTTTAAAAATTCAAGTAATTCTGTAAATTCGACAAATTACGGTTCAGACAAAACAAATAAAATAAGCATGCACATAGCTATTGTAGGAAATATAGGCGCCGGTAAAACCACCTTAACTGAAATGCTGGCCCATAATTATGGTTGGGAACCACTTTTTGAAGCCGTAGATAATAATCCTTACCTGGAAGATTTTTATAGCGATATGAAACGCTGGAGCTTTAACCTGCAGATCTATTTCCTGAACAGCCGTTACCGCCAGATCATCGATATTCAAAAAAGCGGGCGTAATATTTTGCAGGATCGCACCATTTATGAAGATGCTTATATTTTTGCAGAAAACCTGCATGATATGGGGTTAATGACCACCCGCGATTACGAAAACTACGAATCCATATTTGATAATATAACCGAGTTTATTAAACCGCCCGATTTGCTGGTTTACCTCAAAGCATCAGTGCCCACCCTGGTAAGCAACATTCAGCGCCGTGGCAGGGAGTATGAAAGCGGTATTCGTTTAGATTACTTATCTAAACTGAACGAGAAGTACGAAAAATGGATAAAAAACTATAAGCTGGGTAAACTACTCATCCTTGATAAGGATAACCTTGACTTTGCTAATAATACAGAAGACATGGCTACTATTGTGCAATTGATTGAGCGCGAGATTAATGGTTTGTTTTAACATGGATTCGGGGTACGGGTTGTCTGTTGTGTGTTATGGATAATATAATAAAGTGTAAACTAATTATCTTTGATCCGTCAATTACAACTTAAATAGCTGCCACTAAAAATGAAAATATTAGGTATCATTCCTGCCCGTTATGCATCTTCCCGTTTCCCGGGTAAGCCATTGGTTGATATCGCCGGTAAAAGCATGATTCGGCGGGTATATGAGCAGGTTAAAAAATGTGATGATGTGGCCGAGGCTATCGTTGCAACAGATGATGACCGGATATTTGATCATGTGCAGGCCTTTGGCGGTGTGGCCGTAATGACGGCTGATGATCACCAGAGCGGAACCGACCGTTGCGCCGAAGTAGCCCGCCTGCATCCTGAATATGATGTGATCATTAATATCCAGGGTGATGAACCTTATATTAACCCCGAGCAAATTGCCAAGCTGGCTGCTTGTTTTGCAGATGCCGGTACACAGATAGCCACGCTGATAAAAAAGATTGTTACAAACGAAGAACTTTTTAACTACAACTCGCCCAAAGTAATCATCAATAAATTATCCGAAGCAATATATTTTTCACGGGCCACGTTACCTCATATCCGTGCCTGTGAGCCTCACAACTGGCTAAAATGCCACACTTATTTTAAACATATTGGCATTTACGGCTATCGCGCAGATGTGCTTCAGCAAATCACTAAACTCCCTGTATCTGGCCTGGAGAAAGCCGAAAGCCTGGAACAGCTGCGCTGGATTGAGAACGGATACCGTATTAAAGTGGCCGAAACCGAACTGGAAACACATTCGGTGGATGTGCCTGCTGATTTGGAAAAACTCCCGCTGCATTTATAAAATTAACATCCCCATAAACTTTTGGTCGTTAATTTCTGCTTAATTCTGGCTAAATAAGCCGGGGCTTGAAATAGTTTTTTCATATGCCAGGTTACGTTAATTTACAAAAAGTATAAAATTAAAACCTTATTAAATAAATTATCGTAATAAAGTTAACAGATGATTTTTAATAATTATTGATTTAATAAAAACAGGTAAAGTGCTCTGTTTAAACTATTACAATAAAAACACCTATCAATAATTAAAGAATTTTACACTAACAACAAACGTATAATTTATTTGCTTTGTGGTAAATTAATTGCTTTTTAATTTATTACATTCACCTAGCCTTAAATAATAAACTGTTATAGTTATGCGCATAAGTCAGCTTCATTTTACAAGCAATGGCTGGACCAGCTATTTTGCAGCTCCCGGTTTTAATGCCGAAAAGAGCCAGTTGGTATTTGTTTTTGGTGCTCCCCAGTTAATTATAGTACCAGAAATTCATAATTATCTCAAAATAAATTACCCAATAGCCAACATTGTTTTCTCATCAACCTCAGGCGAGATCATGGGCAGCGAAGTGTATGACGATAGTATAGTTGCAACAGCCATTGAATTTGAAAAATCTGCTGTGGTTGCAACCGCTACACATGTAAGTAAACATGCCAATAGCTATGAAACAGGCAAATACCTTATGTCGCAGCTTGATAAGGAGCATCTGAATTGCGTTTTCATTATATCTGATGGCACTTATATTAACGGCAGTGAACTGGTTGCCGGTTTTAATGATGACAATCCGGGTAAAGTGCCTGTTACCGGTGGGCTTGCCGGCGATGCAGCCAGGTTTGCCAGTACCTATACAGGGTTAAACGAGGTGCCTGCGCAGGGCAATGTTATAGCTGTTGGTTTTTACGGCGATAGTTTGTTGGTTAACCACGGCTCAAATGGTGGCTGGGAAGAATTTGGCCCGCAGCGCACTATTACTAAATCTGATAAAAATGTGTTGTTTGAGATTGATCATAAAAATGCCCTTGATTTATATAAGGAATATTTAGGCGAGTATGCTAAAGAACTTCCCGGTTCGGCATTGTTATTTCCCTTATCATTAAGTATTAATGGTTCGGATAAAAAGCTGGTGCGTACCATTTTGAGTGTTAACGATGATGAAAAATCAATGACTTTTGCCGGTAACTTACCCGAAGGCAGCAAGGTGCGCCTTATGAAAGCCAATTTTACAAAATTAATCAACGCGTCATCGGCCGCGGCAACAGACGCTATTGATAGTTCGACCGAAACCGAACTTGCTATCATGGTAAGCTGCGTGGGGCGCAAACTGGTGCTCAATGAACGTACAGAAGAAGAACTGGCAGTAGCCAAAGATATATTTGGAGATAATACCGTTATTGCCGGCTTTTACTCCTATGGGGAGCTTTCGCCTTTGAACAAAGGTTCAAACTGCGAGCTACATAACCAAACCATGACCATTACTACCTTTACAGAGAAATAGTTATGGATTATCACCAACTGCTAAATAAACAAATCAAAAAACTGCTTCCCGCACAATACCTGGAGGATGCTGCTGTTGTGCAGTTTTTGAATGCCATAAATACAAGTTTTAACAACTTTGATAAATCAATAAAACTGGCCGATCACGCGTTCAATATCAGCGAACGCGAATACCTTTCGGTAACCGATAACCTGAAGGAGCAAAACGAAATTAAACAGCGATCTATTTCGCAATTAAAAGAGGCTATTAAAGCGCTCAACCCGGATGTTGAACTGAAACTTTCCGATTCTGACGATGATCTTATTCATATTATAAGCTTTTTGCAGGAGCGGATAACAAAAGCCAAGGAACTGGAGGTTGCCCTCATAACTTCCAAAGAATTTGCTGAGAAGGCTGCCATGGCCAAAGCGCAATTTTTATCTATCATGAGCCATGAGATACGCACACCGATGAACGCGGTAATTGGCTTTACTCATTTGCTTATACACCAGGACCCGAAACCCGAGCAAAGGGAATTTTTAGGTTTCCTAAAATTTTCGGCAGAAAACCTGCTGGTACTCATTAATGATATCCTGGATTTTAGTAAAATAGAGGCAGGTAAGGTGGAGTTTGAACAAGTTGATTTCAGCATTACCGATCTTACAAAAAATATCAGGCTGGCCTTGCTTCAAAAGGCCAGCGAAAAAAATATCCCGATAAAATTGATGATGGATCAGGACCTGCCCAATGCAATTATTGGCGACCCGGTACGTTTGGGGCAGATATTAACTAACCTGATAAGCAATGCTGTTAAATTTACACACCAGGGAAAGGTAACTGTTACCGCAACTTTGGCTTGCCGCGACGAGGATAACTCAACCATTGATTTTGAAATAACCGATACCGGGATAGGTATTATGCCCGATAAAATTGAGCATATTTTTGAAAGTTTTAGCCAGGCAAGTACTGATACTACCCGTAAATATGGAGGTACCGGGCTGGGGCTTACTATTACAAAACGCCTTTTACAACTGTTGGGCAGCGAAATTACAGTTATCAGCGAATTTGGTAAGGGATCTGTTTTTAAGTTCAGTCTTGTGTTTAAAAATAGTAAAAAACAATTGAGCAGCACTTCGGATAGCGACGAGTTTTACAGTTTAAAGAGCCTTAAAGGCACCAAATTGCTTATTGCCGAAGACAACCAGATAAACGTAATACTGGCTAAACATTTTATGAAACAATGGGACGTTGAATGTGATGTTGCCGAAAATGGCGAAATAGCTTTAATGCTGGTGCAAACCCATGATTACGATATGGTTTTGATGGATCTTCAAATGCCAGAGATGGATGGCTACCAAACTACAACGGCCATACGCGAGCTTCCCGGCGAAAAATACAGAGATTTGCCAATTATAGCGCTCACAGCATCAGCCATGCTTGATATTCAGGATATGGCATTTACTGTTGGGATGAATGATTACGTGAGTAAACCCTTTAACCCAAATGAGCTTCACCGTAAAATTGCAAAGTACAGCCGACAAAAGGAAAACGTGTAGGTTTTTGTCATTTTTGTTTGATGGTTATTTATAAGTATCTCATTTAAAGTGTGTTATAATCCTAAGAATAGATGGGGAGCTTTTTACGGCCCATTTTTTCTCAACATGTAAAGCAAAGCCTGAAAATTTTCTTACTTTTGTATCCCGTACACAAACATTTGGTTTCGGCATAAAACCGCAGCCATTTTTCAAAAAAATCATGACTAAATATATTTTTGTTACGGGTGGCGTTACCTCGTCGTTAGGAAAAGGTATTATCTCCGCTTCATTAGCCAAACTACTTCAATCGCGCGGTTATCGTGTCACTATCCAAAAATTTGATCCCTATATCAATATCGATCCGGGAACACTTAACCCATATGAGCATGGTGAATGCTATGTGACCGAGGATGGTGCCGAAACAGATCTGGACCTTGGTCATTACGAACGTTTTTTAAATACCCCAACATCCAAAGCAAATAACATTACTACCGGTCGCATTTACCAAAATGTGATCAATAAAGAGCGTGAGGGAGCATTTTTAGGTAAAACCGTACAGGTAGTTCCTCACATTACTGACGAAATTAAACGCAACTTCCGCATATTGGGCGAAAGTGGCGAATATGATATTGTGATCACCGAATTAGGTGGTACCGTAGGTGACATTGAATCATTACCTTATATTGAAGCTGTACGTCAGTTTAGGTGGGAAACAGGTTCTGGTAACTCTTTGGTAATTCACCTTACATTGGTTCCTTTCCTTGCAGCTGCAGGTGAATTGAAAACCAAACCAACCCAGCACTCGGTAAAAATGCTGTTAGAATATGGTATTCAGCCAGATATTTTGGTTTGCCGTACAGAGCACCACCTTAATGCCGATATCCGCAAAAAAATTGCCCTGTTCTGTAATGTGAACATTAATGCGGTTATTGAATCAATTGATGCATCAACTATTTATGATGTGCCATTATTGATGCTGAAAGAGCAGCTGGACAAAACAGTGCTTACCAAACTAAAATTATCGCACAAAAACGAACCCAACCTTGATAGCTGGAAAGATTTCCTGGGCCGCTTAAAAAACCCAACTGCCGATGTACGCATTGCGCTGGTAGGTAAATATGTAGAGCTGCCCGATGCTTATAAATCAATTACAGAAGCCTTTATACATGCAGGTGCCAAAATGGAGTGTAAAGTAAGGGTTGAATATATTCCATCAGAAACATTAACACCAGAGAATGCTATTGAAAGGCTAAAAGGCATGCATGGCGTGCTGGTGGCTCCAGGCTTTGGCGAGCGAGGTTTTGAGGGTAAAATTCAGGCTATCCGGTACGTACGCGAAAACAATATTCCTTTCTTCGGTATCTGTTTAGGTATGCAATGTGCCGTTGTTGAATTTGGCCGTAACGTTTTAGGGCTTGATAAGGCAAGCAGTACAGAAATGAACCCTGAAACGGAGTTTCCGGTTATAGGGATGATGGAAGATCAAAAAAACATCACAAACAAAGGTGGCACTATGCGTTTAGGCGCTTATCCATGTGATATTAAAAAGGGAACTAAAGCAGCGGTTATATATGGTAAAAATCATATATCAGAAAGGCATCGCCATCGTTATGAGTTTAATAATGAGTATCTTAAACAGTACGAAACAGCTGGCATGATACCATCAGGTATTAATCCTGAAAATGGCCTGGTTGAAATTGTAGAACTTAAAAACCACCCGTTTTTTGTAGGCTCGCAATTTCATCCCGAATTAAAATCAACAGTTGCAAATCCACACCCACTTTTTATTAACTTTGTCGCCGCTTCACTGGCTTATGCCCGTAAGAAATAAGTAATTGTACGATACAATATAATGGATAAAAATACTTTCACAGGATTATTCCTGATTATGGCTATCATAGCCGGCTCTGTTTATTTTTTAAAGCCGAGTGAAGCCCAATTGAAAAAAGATGCCCTTTTTCAACATCAGGATTCTTTAAAAAAGGGGTTATTGGGTAAAACAAATACCCCCGTAACCGCGAAATTTGATACAGCAAAAGCTGCTGTTAAAACGGTTGCGGATTCTGCCACTTTAAAAAGCCCTTTCGGAGCAGCATCAGTGGGCAGCGAGAAACTAATCACTATTGAAAACCAGGAATTATTAGTTAAGCTAAGCACAAAAGGTGGTAAAGTAGCTTCGGTTGAATTAAAGAACTATAAAACCTTTGATAAAAAGCCTCTTGTACTTTTCAGTGGGGATAAAGATCATTTTGGTTTGAACTTTAATGTTGGGGATAAAAAAATAAATACCGACGAGTACTATTTTAACCCAAGCGCTGCTGATTTAAAAGTTGCCGAAAAAGATTCTGCATCTATTACTCTGCGTTTAAGCTATAGCCCTACACAGTATATTGATTACATATACAGTTTAAAAGGTACCGGCTTTAAATTAGGCCTGACTATTAAACCTACCGGACTTGATGGCGTTATAGCCAATAGCAGCAGCCTTAACCTTAACTGGGCAGCCAGCCTGCACAAACAGGAAAAGGATATGAAGCAGGAGCGCCAGTATTCGACAGTGTATTACTACAATACCGAAAATACTGTTGATTGGCTTAATGAAAATAAAGACGATTCAAAAGATGTAAGTGATAAAAAGATGACCTGGGTTGCTTTTAAGCAACACTTTTTCTCCAATGCATTAATTGCTAAAAATGGTATCAGTAAATCGAGCTTTGGCGTAGTAACTGACGTTGCCGATACTACTGACGTTAAGCAGATGAAAGCCGATTTGACGCTGGTACGTTCATCAGACGGCAGTGTTCCGTTAGTATTTTATTTTGGCCCTAACCGTTATAAAACTTTAGAACAGCAAGGCTCCGATCTTAACAAATTGGTTAACCTGGGTTGGGGTCCATTAAAATACATCAACCAGTTTGCTGTATTGCCTGTATTTAATTTCCTGAAACAGTTTAACTGGAATTACGGATTGATCATTTTAGTTTTAACCATTGTGCTTAAGCTGGTATTATCGCCGCTTACCTACAAATCATACCTTTCAATGGCCAAAATGCGTGTGCTGAAGCCTGAAATGGATGAGATAAAAACTAAAGTGGGTGAAGATAACCCTACGCTTTTACAGCAGGAATACCTCAAGCTTTATAAAAAAGCGGGTGTTAATCCCCTGGGTGGTTGTTTACCATTGCTGATACAAATGCCTATAGTAATCGCATTCTTTAAGTTTTTCCCAAGTTTGTTTGAGCTGCGCGGCGAAAGCTTTTTATGGATGCATGACCTGTCAACTTATGATTCGGTAATTAAATTTGCTCCTATAGCGCTTGTAGGTGGTGTTGATCACATCAGCTTAATGTGTTTGCTGATGACGATATCAACGTTGATTTACACCTACTTCAATAACCAGATTTCTGGAGCAACCGGACAAATGAAATATATCGGGTACATTACACCACTTATATTCCTTTTCACCCTTAACAGCTATCCATCAGGCTTAAATTATTATTACTTTTTGGCCAACATGCTTACCTTTTTACAACAATACCTGATTAAATTTATGGTTGACGATAAAAAGATTCATGCCCAGATACAGGAAAATAAAAAGAAACCAGAGGACACCAAAAAGAAGAAATCAGGTTTCCAGGCTCGTATGGAAGAAATGATGAGGAATCAACAACAGGCTAAGAAGTCGTAATTTTGTGATAAAGGACTTTTAGACAAAGGACTTTCGGACAAAGGATTTTTAAATATTAGACCAAAAATCCCGGGATAATCTCCCGGGATTTTTTGCGTTTAACCCCACGCGTATTTTTATGGCGGGCCTGTTTAGGAAGATCGCTTTATACCTCGTATAGACTAACGCTGTTATTGCGCTCTTGTAACAATCTTTAAACAATCTCAAATGATAAAAAAGCATTACTTTGCGCTTTAAAACATTAGTTGACACTCATGAATAAATATTTACTCACCATTCCGGCGTTCGCTATGGCTGTGGCCGCGCATGCCCAGCAGGGTGGCGCTTTAAGCACTAAGGATTACGAAAATGCCGAAAGCTTTCTGTACTATAATACAGAACAGCTTGTTGACAGGGCCTACGTTCGCCCTAACTGGTTGCCGGGCGATAAGTTCTGGTACAGGGTTTTAACCGCCCAGGGCAGCGAATTTATTTTGGTTGATCCGGTTAAAAAAACGCGTGATGTAGCCTTTGACCATCAAAAACTGGCAGAAGTACTATCTGCCGTTTCTGGTAATAAATACGATGGCAACATGCTGCCTTTTCAAACCATTAGCTTTTCGGCAGATGGTAAAACGCTTTTGTTTTTTGCCGCAGATAAGCACTGGCAGTACGACTTGAAAACAGACGTTTGCACACAGGCGATGAATACAGGTAAAGCAGAAGCTCCAGCTGGCCGCAGAGGAAAGACGGAAGAAGTGTTATCACCCGATGGAAACCGTGCCGCCTTTATCAAGGACTATAATCTTTGGGTGCGCGATGTTAAAACAGGTAACCAAACTCAGCTGACCACCGACGGGATAAAGGATTTTGGATACGCCACAGATAATGCCGGCTGGCAATCATCAGATGCGGCGATACTGCGCTGGTCGCCAGATTCCAGGAAGATAGCCACCTTTAAGCAGGATCAGCGTAAGGTGAGCGATATGTACCTGGTTACCACCAATGTGGCTAAGCCAACTTTAAAGCAATGGAAATATCCTTTGCCGGGTGATGAAATTGCCATGATCACGAGGGTGATTGTAGAGGTGGATAATCCTAAAGTGGTTACACTGCAGGTAGCGCCAGATGCGCACCGGGCTACCCTGAGCGATGATATCAGCAGCAGCGGAACATTTGATGATGTGGACTGGAACGCGGATGCCTCCAAACTTGCATTTGTATCTACCTCACGCGATCACAAGAATGAGAAATTCAGGATCAGTGATGCAGCTACCGGTACAGTTAAAGAGGTTTTTGAAGAAACCGTTAAAACACAATACGAATCGGGCCAGGGTACTATCAACTGGAAATACCTTGCCAAAACAAACGAGATCATCTGGTACTCCGAACGCGATAACTGGGGCCACCTTTACCTGTACGATGCCGTTACCGGAAAGGTTAAAAACCAAATTACCAAAGGCGACTGGGTAGTAACTAAATTGCTAAAGGTAGATGAAAAGAACCGCGTGGTTTACTTTATTGCCGACGGCCGCGAAAAAGAGAACCCATATTTTAGCCAGTTATGCAAGGTTGATTTTGACGGTAAACATTTTGCCGCATTAACTCCCGAGGATGGCAACCATAGCGTAACCTTATCGCCGGGTGGTAGTTATTTTGTTGATAGTTACTCTAAACCCGATGTTGCCCCGGTTACTGTATTACGTGACCTGAATGGTAAACTGATCTCTACTTTGGAAAAAGCAGATATATCAAGGCTTACTGCTACCGGGTGGCACGCGCCTACCCCGGTTACGCTGAAAGCACATGATGGCAAAACCGATGTTTACGGATTGGTGTTTACACCAACAAAAATGGATGCTGGTAAAAAATACCCGGTAATTGATTATATATATCCTGGTCCGCAGGGTGGCAGTGTAGGCAGCTGGTCATTTGTTTCATCAAGAGGTGATAACCAGTCATTGGCCGAATTAGGTTTTATTGTAGTAGAGATTGAAGGCACCAGCAACCCGCTGCGTTCCAAAAGTTTCCATGATATGAGCTACGGTAACATGTCTGAAAATACTTTGCCAGATCAGATAGCCGGCATCAGGCAGTTATCGCAGCAATATCCTATTGATACCAATAAAGTAGGCATTTGGGGGCACTCTGGTGGTGGCTTTGCTACCGCGGCGGCGATGTTCCGTTATCCTGACTTTTTTAAGGTGGGCATTTCTGAATCGGGCAATCATGATAACCGCAACTACGAGGATGATTGGGGCGAACGTTATGACGGTTTGGTAGCCAACTCTGATTATGCTGCTCACGCTAATCAAAACTATGCTAAAAACTTAAAGGGTAAACTAATGCTTGCCCACGGGTTAATGGATAACAACGTACCTCCATACAATACTCTGCTGGTGGTTGAAGCTTTAGAGAAAGCTAATAAGGATTATGACCTGGTAGTTTTCCCTAACAGTCCGCATGGCTATGGCGCGTACTCGCCCTATATGATGCGCCGTCGCTGGGATTATTTTGTAAAGAACCTGTTGGGTGTTGAGCCTCCGCATGATTATGTGCTGAAAACAAAAGCAGATCCAAGGAATAAAATGTAATAAGCATTTTAGTACCCTCAGGGTCTCTCGCAGAGGACCCTGAGGAACCATGCATGTCGAATATGCATTTATGCTCAGCAAACGGCCTCAGGGTCCCTTTTCAAGGAGACCCTGAGGGGACGAAAAAGGATATACAGCTATAAATTAAAACGCCTGATTTCTGTAAAGATCTCAGGCGCTTTTGTTAAACATAGGTGTAGAGTAGGGGTATTATTTATACTTTTAGTACCCTCAGGGTCTCTCGCAGAGGACCCTGAGGAGCCATGCATGTCGAATATGCATTTATGCTCAGCAAACGGCCTCAGGGTCCCTTTTCAAGGAGACCCTGAGGGGACGAAAGCAGATCCAAGGAATAAAATGTAATAAGTTACAGCTATAAATTAAAACGCCTGATTTCTGTTAAGATCTCAGGCGTTTTTGTTAAACATAGGTGTAGTGTAGGGGCATTATTTATACTTCACATTAGGGAAATCCTTTTGCGCTTGTTTAAACTCTTTTTCCCATTCGTCGGGCCATCCAAAGGCGATGGTTGCCTGTGCTTTAAGGTTCACCCCGGCTGCACCGCTCCAAAAGTGGATAAACTCGCCATAGTTAAGGTCGCGGCTATATTCTTTGCCATTTTTGGGGAAGTTGGCAGCCAGGAGTTCAAAGTACCGGTTTAAAACTGCCTTGCCGCCGTGCTGGCTATAAATAGGGTAGAACCAGTTTTTAAACCACTGCGTACGAGGGCGTGGAAAGTTATCCTTAGTTGTTTGCATCTGCTGGTATATAGCCTCTGCCTCATCATTACTACCAAGTGCTTTCAGTACATCATAAATATAAATTTCCATCCATTTACTATCGCCCCAAAGCGGAAAAGATGGAGAGTTTTTGATGCCCTTTGATGCCCCTTCAACAATGTGCCCAACTTCATGTACCGGAATCCTGATGTTGTTGCCGTTAGGTTCCATCCAGGCATTAGGATCGCCCAGGCCAACATCTATCACGTTGCGGTTATCATGGCTATCATCAAAATAAGAAGCCGGGTGGCCACCGCCATATTTACCCGAATGAAAAATGACAAATAATCGCTCATCGCTGCCAAACTTGCCGTATGTTTTTTTGGTATACTTCCATACATCAGCCATTATTTTAAAAGGCCAGGTAATGCTGCGGTTTACATCGTCATCATAATATACGGCTACATTATCATCATAAAATACCCGGGTTAATAGTTGTTTATGCTCAAACCAGTGTTCCCGCCATTTGAGGGGCGGGATGCCGGCCGTATCTGCCATGTTTTGTTGTGGGTGAATTTGTTTCAAAGGCTCAGTTTTGCCGTATGCCAGGGAAATGCCGCCTAAAAACAAACCTACGAGCGCGTACTTGATTTTTGTCATATAATGAAAAGGTGATTTGGTAAAACGATTTATCTATTTTATTCAAATATAACCAAGTAATCAGAAAAATAAACAGGAAAATAACATTGTCTTAAATATATTTATTGATTTTGGTGGGTAGTTTTGTTTCCGTTGTTTTTATTTAACATCCATTATCGGGTAACAGTTATAATTTTATAGTTTTATAAAATTATTCCCTGCATAGAATAATTCAACACTTAAAATATTCAATCACTATTTAAAAAATGAAAAAAGTAATTCTTGTAACAGGGGCATCATCCGGATTAGGTTTGGCCACAGCCACAGCTTTGACAGCCGAAGGGCATACGATTTATGGTACAACACGTGATATTAAACGCATATCCGGCGTATCATTTAATCCGCTGCAAATGGATGTTACCGATGATGCATCTGTAAACGCGGCTATCAATAAAATTATTAAGGCCGAAGGCAAGATAGATGTATTGGTTAATAATGCAGGTAATGGTATCACCGGGCCGCTGTACTCTATGCCTGTTGATGCTGCAAAAAAACAATTTGAGGTTAACTTTTTTGGTGTAGTACGGGTAAGCAGCGCCGTTTTACCGGGCATGATAGAAAAAAAACAAGGATTGGTGATTAACATCGGCTCATTGGCTGGCCTGTTTGGTTTGCCATACCAGGGATTATACAGTGCATCAAAATTTGCTATTGAAGGATACTCTGAAAGTTTGCGCATGGAGTTACAAAATACCGGTGTTAAGGTATCGGTAGTAAACCCTGGCGATTTCAAAACCGATTTTACAGGCAACCGCGAAAAGCTTCCGTTCACCCTGAAAAACGATCAGCTTAAAAAAGAATTTGACGCTGCTGTAGCTGCCATGGAAAAGGACGAAAGCATAGGTGCAAGTCCGGATAAACTGGCCGCACAGATCTGCAAAATAGTAGCCAAATCAAAACCCGCGCATAGTTACCTGGTAGGAGCTATAGGCCAAACCATTGTGCCTACTCTTAAGGCCATTTTACCCGGCCCCATATTCGTGAAACTAATGAACGATCATTACGGGATTAAGTAGTGTTTTAGGTGAGTGGTTGAGTTAATTAAAGATTAGCTGATTTGAAAATTTGACGATGTTAATTCAACGTCGTTTTTTTTAATTCTGTTAATTTTTTAATTCTGAAAATTCTGATTCAGAACAATATCAACCATTCACTCCATCAACCTTAACAATGAAAGAAAAAAACGATAAAAAAACTATCTGGGCCTGGGCTATGTTTGATTGGGCCAACCAGTCATACAATATGGTGATCACATCTACCATATTCCCGGCTTACTATGTGGGTATTACCCAGGATAAAAATCCAGGTGGGATGGTGTCCTTCTTTGGGCATAAATATGTAAACACGGTTTTGTCTAATTATATTCTCGGGCTCTCATACCTCATTATTGTAGTGCTCTTGCCTATATTAACATCTATTGCAGATTATAAAGGCCATAAAAAATTGTACATGCAGCTTTTTACCTGGCTGGGTACACTTGCTTGTTTTGGTTTGTTCTTTTTTAAGATGGAAACCTTTGAGTTTGGTATGATCTGTTTCGGCTTGGCTTCTGTTGGCTATTGTGGTGGCTTTGTGTTTTATAACTCCTATCTGCCCCAGATAGCGACCGTTGATAGGCAGGATGCCGTAAGTGCCAAGGGTTTTATATATGGCTTTGCAGGTAGTATTGTAGTGCAAATACTTTGTTTTGTATTTGTATTGGGGCACAAATGGTTAGGTATAACCGAAGATTTTTCGGCCCGGTTATCATTTCTCATCGTGGCCTTATGGTGGATAGGTTTCTCGCTGATTCCGTTTTACCTGCTGCCAAAAGGAGTACCCAATGCCGGCTCACATGAGTACAATGTATTTACCGGTGGATTTAAAGAGCTGGCTAAGGTTTTTAAACGGGTTAAACAACTTCCTTTATTGAAACGGTTTTTACCTGCATTTTTCTTTTACTCCGTAGGAGTGCAAACCATTATGCTGGTGGCGGCTAATTTTGCTGCCAAAGAGCTTAAAATGCCCGATGAAGATCTGATCACTATTATTTTGATAATACAGGTAGTGGCTATCATCGGCGCCGCTATTACAGCAAAAGCATCCGAGAAATATGGTAACATAAAAACCTTGTCGGTCATAGTGGCTGTTTGGTGTGTAATATGTGCCGGAGTTTACTTTATTGCCAATGCTCACCAATTTTATGTGGCAGCAGTATTTGTAGGGATTGTTATGGGCGCTGTTCAGTCCTTATCCAGGTCAACCTATTCCAAATATATTCCACAAAATATCCCGGATACCGCATCATACTTCAGTTTTTATGATGTTACCGAGAAACTATCCATTGTGGTAGGTTTATTCACCTTTGGTTTTGTGGAGGATATAACTGATGAAATGCGCGATTCTGCATTAGTGCTGGATGGCTTTTTTGTGATCGGCTTTTTGCTGTTATTGTCGCTGCTGGTTTTTGAAAAGAAAGCAAAGGTCGTGGAGGCTGTTGCAGCGTAATTGTTTGGACCGGGATTAAACAGATTTTTTGGATTATTGGATTTTTAAAGGATGCAAATCAAAATCCAACACATCTGATAAATCCGTCTAATCCCGGTTCAGACTAAATCATTAAGAGACAATCATAGCCCCTTTTAACTGAATTTAATAATTAGAGATTGAAAAGACACTGCATCAGTCAAAACTAAGTACATTTGCGGTTTGTTAAGTAAAAGTAATGGCTAAAGTTTCTATCAACCTGGCAACAGGTTCTATACAAAAGGAAGATATTATTGTAGGTATTGATTTGGGTACCACCAATTCGTTGGTGGCGTTCATCAATCCTGATAAAAATCCGCAAGTAATAAACGATTTAGGCCGGGGTGTCCTGGTGCCTTCAGTGGTGCATTTTGGCCCAACGGGTGATGTGCTTGTAGGTAACGAGGCTAAGGACTATTTAATTACCGATCCGCAGAATACCGTTTTTTCTGTAAAGCGTTTGCTGGGTCGTAGTTATCATGATATCGAAAATTATAAGGACTTTTTCTCGTACAAAGTTATTGATGATGATACCGAAAGCCTGGTTAAGATAAAAGTAGGTGATAAGTTTTATACACCGATAGAATTATCGGCCCTGATACTTAAAGAGTTGAAGGCCCGTGCCGAGCACGCTATTAAAACCCCGGTGAACCGTGCGGTAATAACCGTGCCTGCATATTTTAACGATTCGCAACGCCAGGCAACCCGCGACGCCGGTAAATTGGCCGGCTTGGATGTTTTACGAATCGTGAACGAACCAACAGCTGCAAGTTTAGCTTACGGCATAGGCCTTGATCCCGAAGAAACCAAAACCATAGCCGTTTATGATTTGGGTGGTGGTACCTTTGATGTTTCCATCCTGCAGATACAGAATGGCATATTTGAGGTATTGGCAACCAATGGCGATACCTTTTTAGGCGGTGATGACTTCGACAGGATCATAGTTGATTACTGGATAGAAAAAAATAACCTTAACAAAGCCGAAATAATTGCCAATAATGAACTGGCACAGCAACTGCGCCTTAAAGCCGAAGAGGCCAAAAAAGCCTTTGCTCACCAAAGCCTGTTTAACGAAAAGATAGGAGAGATATGGTGTACGCTTGATAGGAATACTTTTGAGCAGCTAATTATGCCTAAAGTGCAGCAAACCATTACCAGTTGCCAAAACGCGTTGAAAGATGCCAAGCTTACCATACAGGAGATTGATGAAGTAGTGATGGTTGGCGGATCAACCCGCACAGCATTGGTTAAGAAAATGGTGGCAGAGTTTTTCGGTCGCCCGGTGCATGATGATCTTAACCCCGATGAGGTAGTTGCCTTGGGCGCTGCCATCCAGGCTGATATTTTGGCCGGTAACCGCAAAGATATTTTACTGCTTGATGTTACGCCGCTTTCTCTTGGTATCGAAACCATGGGCGGCTTGATGGATGTAATTATCCCACGTAACAGTAAAGTGCCAACTAAAGGAGGTAGGCAGTATACTACCTCTATTGATGGCCAGGTAAACATGAAAATAGCCGTTTACCAGGGTGAACGCGACCTGATTAAAGAGAATCGTAAATTAGCTGAGTTTAACCTCAAAGGTATCCCCAGCATGCCAGCCGGCTTCCCGAAGGTTGATATTAACTTTTTGCTGAATGCCGACGGGATATTAACCATACAAGCTATTGAACTCCGTTCTGGCGTAAAGCAGGAAGTGGAAGTAAAACCTACCTATGGTATTACCGATGAGCAGGTGGAACAGATGCTGATGGATAGTATAACCCATGCTAAAGACGATGTAAGTCAGCGTATGCTGGTAGAAGCCCGTACCGAAGGCGAGCAAATGGTTTACACCGTGGAGCGGTTTTTGCAAAAGAACGGCAGCTATGTATCAGCAGATGAAATCGAACAGACCAACAAGCACCTGGCATCATTAAAAGATGCTATTGCTACAGGCGATAAGGATTTGATACTGAAAAACATAGATGAAATAAATGAATACACCCGCCCCTTTGCCGAGCGACTGATGGATCAGGCGATAAGTACGGCAATGCGTGGTAAGAGTATTGAATAATATACAGTACTTAATTTTATAGATGAGAAGGATTACAGCGGTATTTACATTTTTGGCAGTTACGGCTGTTTTTTTATCAGGTTCATTAAATAAAGCTTACGCCAATAATGCTACTGGCCCAGGCAAAAAAGATACTACGCTGAAAAGTGTAGCGATGATTGATACCATGCGGTATGATTCATTGATGAAGAATTTGGCCAATGGTGATAAAACCGGTAAATGGCCGGTTAAAAAATCGCCGGTACCGCTGCCGGGCGCTATTTTACCTTTTAACCGCATTGTTGCCTTTTATGGTAATATGTATTCCAAAAACATGGGTATACTGGGCGAGTTTGAACCCAAGGTGATGATGGCCAAATTAAAAGCCGAATGTAAAAACTGGGAACAAGCAGATACGCTTACCCCTGTAATCCCCGCCCTGCACTACATTTGTGTAACCGCCCAGGCCGATGCAGGCAGGAATGGATTGCACAACCTAAGGATGCCTTTTAGCCAGATAGATAAAGTGATTGACATGGCGAAGAGCATGAACGCTTTGGTCTTTTTGGATATCCAGGTGGGGTTTAGCACTGTACAAACAGAGTTACCATTATTAGAAAAATATTTGAAAATGCCCAATGTCCACTTCGGTATCGACCCTGAATTTTCTATGAAAGAGGGGAGTGTGCCGGGCAAACGTATTGGCACTTTTGATGCGGATGATATCAATTATGTATCAGGTTACCTGAGTTCATTGGTTAAAAAATATAACCTGCCTCCTAAAATGTTTGTGGTTCACCGCTTTACCAAACGCATGGTTACCAATTACCAGGATATTAAACTACGCAACGATGTGCAGTTTATAATGGATATGGATGGCTGGGGTGGCCCCGAGTTGAAAAAAGGCACCTATAAATACTTTGTAGCCGGCGAACCGGTACAGTTTACAGGATTTAAGTTGTTTTATAAAAACGATATAAAGAATGTTCCGCATAGGATGCTTACACCCAAAGAGGTATTGGCTTTAAAGCCAAGTCCGATATATATACAATATCAGTAGAGAGAGTCTCCTAAGTGCTAACTAAAGGAGATGATTTTGAAAAAGGTATATAGATAACAAAATATTGAGGCTTTAATTAGTCATTCTGTTAATTCTAAAATTCCGTAAATTCTCATTTAGCCAAATGCTATAGGGATAAAGAAGAAGCCTTGCGCCAAATTCGTTTTGCGCGTATAAAGGGTTGGCCAGCCCCATACAGCCAATTAATAAACACCTGGTTTGCTAACGGGAACCCCGATTTTGTTTTAATGCTTATGTAATGTATATTCTTTATATGCTTTTCAAGTCATATATTAGCATACCTGAATAATCACGATGAAACCTGTTTTTAAATATATTTTAGTCCTTTTAATTGTTTTGGCCGGGAAAATATCGTTGGCCCAGAATATGGCAGCAATAAATGCAATGGTAAATAATCAGAGCATACAGATTAGCATTAACATGATGAACAGGATGAGCATGATGATGCTCAATAGGGGCGATTTTAACTTCAAACATAAGTTTTTTGCAACCATGGCAGATGGTAGCCGGAAGGAGATAGATTCACGGATTTTAACCGACGAAGCTACCCATAAAACTTACTTGCTTTATGTAGATAAAAATCTGCCAAGAAGTGATTCGAACAGAAATCAAAAAATATATCCTGATCAAACTCTTGGCATTGAACGTATTGGCTTTGCTTTAGTTCCTGATCCCAGATTTGCTTTTAAAAGTAATACTGTGGAAAAAATTTGGAAAGGTATTGCTAAAGACTCTTGTTGGATGTTCAAAGTCATATCGGGCGATATTAATGTTTATTCATGTTTAAGTGAGGAATACTATAATCAGAGTCTGGTTGTTGGAATCCAACTACATGATGATGGCCCCATCGTTAAATATAATGAAGAAAATTTAAAGGAGATTGTAGGTGATGATATTGATGCTTTAAAAGATATTCAACAAAAAAAATATTTTAAAGCAATAGGGAAATACAATCATAACAGACAGAAAGAAGCCGAAAAATCCGCAAAAAAGTAAATCCCCGCTTCCGGGGATTTTACTTTTTTTACAATTTGTCAATAGCGTCCTGTTCCTTCAATGCTGCGATATTGTTCTTGTCGCTAAAGGTGTCGGTTTGGGTAGCAAAATCTTGCAGGATGCTTGCAATAGTGTCCAGGTTATCGGCTACACGTTGATGCATGTCGGGCAGGTCTCTCTCCAGTCTCTTATCGCCTAACTCTATATTGTCAACTTCAATTTTGGCAAGCTTGGTGATAATGGCCTGCTGGCTATTCTTCAAATCCTCTAATTCATGGACAATTTTTTCCATCAGTCCGAATTTCTTTAACTTATCCATAGTGTTGTGTTTTTTAATTCTAATTATATATAGTTAACTCCAAATAATAAAAATTGTTTACCATTTGGATAATTCATCTATAACTAATAATTTAGTTTAAAATAACTAATCAATTAGTTGATATGAGAAATATATTAATCCTCTCTTTTTTGATCTGCTTGTTTAAAACGGCTGGTGCCCAGCAATTGCCTGCTGCAAACGATGCTTTACTGCTTGATTACTACCAAAACCAGCGCTTTTCCGAAGCTGCCGATTTGCTCAAAAAAATTTATCCCGAGCCGGTGACCGATATAAAGGTTTTGAGCAAGCTGGCCTATACATCGCAAATGGCAGGTAAGCTGTCCGATGCGGAAGGCTATTATCAACGCATGTATAACATTGATTCCACAAACAATGCGGTGTTGTATAGCCTGGGCGCTATAAACCTGCGCAGGGGGAATAATGTAAAGGCCGAAATGTATTATAAGATTTTGAGTCAGAAGGATACCACCAGTTTTTTAGTGTTTAAGCAATTGGGCAAAATTGCCATGGATAAAAGCGACTTTATAGCGATGGTGAATTACCTTGAAAAAGCAAACCGGATAAACCCCGCCGAAGCCGACGTAGCATCAGACCTGAGCGATGTGTATGTAAGTTTAAAAAAGATAGATCTGGCCGATAAGGTGCTGAACGCGGCAATAACCCAGGATCCTGATAATATTGTATTGCTGCAAAGCTTGCTTAAACTAACCTCTGCCGAAAATAAGTATGCCGAAGAAAAGGCCACGTGTTTAAAGCTGATCGCGTTAGGCGCTCAATCGGGCTATGTGCTAACCAAACTGGAATCTGCCTATTATAATTTAAAAGAATATGCCTGCAGTGCGGAAACTTTTGCAAACATACCGCAGGTTAATCAATCAGAAACCAGTTATTATATTGCTGCTTTGGCCTACAAAGCTTTAAAAGATCAATCATCGGCCATTGAAAACCTGGCTAAAGCCATCGAAGCAGGTATCTCGCCCAACATCAGTGATTATTATGCAGAAATGGCCGATAGTTATGATATAAAGTTGCGATACAAAGCAGCTATCTCTGCTTACCAAAAAGCCTTGCAGTTTGAGGAGAAACCTATCATTTACTACCTCATGGCAACCATGTATGATGGATCGCTTAAAAACAAAAAACTTGCGATAAAGTATTACAAAAAGTTCGCGGGCAGTAAAATTACGGCTAAGCAGCAAAAATATGTGGCTTATGCACAGGCAAGGGCTAATGAGCTGTCGCGTTAGCGGTTCATTAAGCGGGCTACGTATTTGCCGATAATATCAAACTCCAGGTTAACCGTAGAGCCTTCGCGCACGTTATGCAGGTTGGTATGCTCAAAAGTATAAGGTATAATGGCTACCGAAAAACTATTGGCTTTAGAGTTTACTACGGTTAGGCTGATGCCGTTTACGCAGATAGACCCTTTTTCAACAGTAACATTACCACTGGCTGCATCATATTCAAAGGTATATTCCCAGCTGCCATCGTGCTCCTTGAATGCCGTGCACACAGCGGTTTGGTCTACGTGGCCTTGTACAATATGGCCATCAAGCCGGGCGTTCATTTGCATGCAGCGTTCCAGGTTTATAGGTTCGCCGGTTTTTAGGTGTGCCAGGTTGGTTTTACTCAGGGTTTCGTCAATAGCTGTAACCACATGAAAGCCATCGCCCAGGGCTATCACTGTGAGGCAAACCCCATTGTGCGCAACCGACTGATCAATCTTCAATTCATGTGCAATTGCCGATTCAACCGTGATATGTAAATTTCCCTGATCTTGTTTCAGATCGGTTACTTTCCCTAAAGTTTCTATAATGCCTGTAAACATAAACCCCTCCGGTCCCCTAAAGGGGGGACGTTTGATTAGCTTCAAAGCTAAAAATATTGTGGGTTTAATATGTCAGCCAAAAATGAATTTATTTGAAATTACTGGCCAGGTCTGTGCGTTTATTGCGAAGATCATTACCATTCTCGATAACCGATTTAAGATTAGTGAGATAAAACGTCCAGCCCACCTGGCATTGTACATATAAGTTTTTGGATGGATCGCTTTCTTCCGGAATGTTTTCCTGTGTTAGCTCCACAACCGTTAACCCGTATTTATTTTGAATATCTACCGTAACTATGCTTCCTCCCGAAAAGGTGAATTTAAGCAGATCGCTGCCATTATTCTCTAACACCTGGCCGTTCTCAACCGTGGTATCATCATAGCCATGCCAGTACCAGGAATAGGTATCTTCTTTTTTTATAAATTCTTCGGGATCGCGCAGGCGGCCGGCAATAGCGTAAAAGTCTGCCTTACGCAAAAACCATTTCTCAAGACCTGCAGGAGTTGCCCAGGCCTCGTAAATACTGCGTACATCTGTATCAAAATCCGCAGTAACTTTAAATTTACTCCATCTTTCGTCTGCCATGATTTGAATTATTTTAGTGATTGGGTTTCGATATAAAAATAACAATATTACTTTACGCTTGTATATAAAAAGCTAAAAGCTTAGTGCAAAAAGCTGAAAGCCTGTTATAAGTTTATTTATTGTATTTATAAAATTAAGATTATGCCCAAACAGAGTGCCGGAGTACTCCTATACCGAAGGGTGAACAATATAATGCAGGTTTTCCTGGTGCATCCGGGTGGCCCCTTTTGGAAAAACAAAGATGATGGCGCGTGGTCTATCCCCAAGGGCGAGTATGAAGATGAGGAAGACCCACTGGATGCCGCGAAACGTGAATTTTATGAAGAAACAGGCAAGTATATTGATGGCCGGTTTATAAAACTCAATCCAATTAAACAAAAAAGCGGCAAAATAGTACAGGCCTGGGCTGTTGAGGGCGATATTGACCATCATAACATCAAAAGCAATTTTTTTGAAATGGAATGGCCGCCAAAATCCGGTAAGATTCAGCAATTTCCGGAAGTGGATAGGGGAGAGTGGTTTAGTATTGAGCAGGCATTGATTAAGATCAATCCCGGGCAGGTGGGTTTGCTGGAGGAGCTGGTGGAGCAAGTTAAAATATAATTTAATCTCAAGCTCCTCTCAATACGTTATCATCTGTTTCCTTTTATACAAACGTCAGCTTTGAAAGCAGGCAACCGACTCACCCGGCTACGCTCCGCTGGCCGACCCTCTCTTCACCTGCGGTGGAAAGAGGGTCGGGAAAATTTTCAAGCCCCCTCTATGCGCGAAGCGGAGAGAGGGGTGACAAGCGCAGCGATGTCGGGGTGAGTCGACTCGCTGCCATTCAGTAACGTCATTTCCAGCTCATAATTTCGCGAAATTTTGTTACTGGCGATGACGATTTAAGAAAACTTTTACCTTTCACCTCAAATATATAACTTAGTACAATGAAGTTTTTCAAATATATACCCGCCGCGTTTTTATTGGTTTTAATGGTATCGTGCAAGCCAAAGCCCCGGGCTGTTGATGTGCCTGTTGTTGGTTTTGTTGATGCTTTTGAAGATGCTACCATATCCCAGGCCCGTATTGGTTTTATCGATGCCCTAAAAAAGAACGCATTTAGCGAAGAAAAGAAAACAGTACAGATAGAATACCGCAACGCCCAGGGCAATATCCCTACGCTAACACAAATTGTAAATTATTTTATATCAGAAAAGGTTGATCTGTTGGCCACCTGTACTACACTGGCCACAGTAACTGCTTTGCAAAATACTAAAAGCATTCCTGATTTTGCCATGGTATCGCCCGTGCCAGAGCGGATGAAGGTACTTGATGCCAGTGGCAAAGCCCCAGCTAACCTGTTTGGCGCATTGGAAGAGTTGAACTACATTGATACTTCATTTTCTATCATCCCTAAATTAATAAAACCAAAAGGCGCAAAGCTTGTGGTCGGGATGATTTATAACCAGGCAGAGCCGCAATCGGCAGATGCCGTTGACCGTATCAAATCACTGGCTGCCAGTCAGAATGTTACCATTGTTGCCCTTCCTGTAAATACATCTGCCGATGCACAGCTGGTTACACAAAGCCTGTTAAGTAAAAATATAGATGCATTTTTTGCTAACCCGGATAATACCGTATTTGCCTCGTTCGAGACGATTTTGAAAAGCTGTAACGAAAAAAATGTGCCCATATTTACCAGCGAAGCCGGTTTGGTACAGCGTGGCGCAGTTGCCGCTTTTGGTGCTGATATTTACCAATGGGGATACCAGGCAGGTGAGCAGGCGGCCCAATATTTAAAAACGCATAAAACGGACGGTTTAAAGTGGGAAATGGTAAAAGTAAGGAAGAGGGTTTATAACGCTGCTGCCGCTAAAAAGTACAACATTACTATCCCATCAAATTTCGAGGCTGTTAAATAAATCACAAATAATATATACACGATATCGATTTTAAGATACTTAGGCTTTCGGCTTTCAAATATGGATTTTTACCTTACCGCCTTATTACAGGGACTATGTTATTCGGCCATTGCGCTGGGTATTTATATCTCTATGAAAATATTTAACATTCCCGATATTACAACCGACGGAAGTTATACGCTGGGTGGCGCGGTTACCGGTATTATGCTTACCCACCATCAATCTACCTGGGTTATTTTACCTGTGGTTATTATTGCGGGTGCATTAGCAGGCGCGTTAACCGGATTAATCCATACCAAGCTTAAAATAAATGCCCTGCTGGCTGGTATCCTTGTCATGACGGGGCTTTACTCTGTTAACCTGATTGTTTTAGGACGATCAAATTTACCGGTGAGCAACCTGCCCGCATTGTTTAACAACCTGCATCTGATAGCTGATCCTAATCAGAATACACTGATCATTATTTCAATTTTTGTAGTGGTGGTTACGGTTTTAATCGGCTACCTGCTCAAAACAGATTTTGGCATAGCCATGAGGGCTACGGGCAACAGCGAGTCCATGATTCGTGCCCTGGGCGTAAATACGGATAGGATGAAGATCACCGGGCTTGCGCTGGCCAACGCGCTTACTGCATTGAGTGGATATTTAATAGTGCAGTTTCAGGGTTTTGCCGATATCAGCATGGGGATAGGGATAGTGATTATAGGATTGGGCTCGGTCATCATTGCCGAAACGCTCATCAACTGGTTTCGCATTACTAAAGTGTGGCTCAGTTTAATTTTGGTGCTTACCGGCGCGGTAATATTTCAAATGGTACTTGCCCTTACATTAGCCATAGGCGTTGACCCTAACCTGCTAAAATTGGTTACTGCCGCTTTTGTATTGCTCATAGTTAGTTTACCCCGTTTATCATTCAACAAAGCCTCATGATAGTTATTAATGATGTTCATAAAGTTTTTAACAGGGGTAAGGCTAACCAGGTAAACGCGGTAAATGGCATCAGCCTGGATATTAAAAATGAGGAATTTTTGGTGATCGTAGGCTCAAACGGCTCAGGTAAAACTACACTATTGAACCTGGTAGCAGGGAGCGTGATACCGGATAAGGGGACTATCATTATTGATGAAAATGATGTAACCAGGCTTGCCGATTATAAGCGCAGCCAATGGATAGCCCGTGTTTTCCAAAATCCAATGAGCGGCACGGCATCTGATCTGAGTATTCTTGATAATTTCCGGCTGGCAGCTATTCGCACAAAACCCAAAGGACTTTCCATTGGTATTGATGATAAGTTTAAGCAGGAGGTAAAAGACAAGATTGCTACGCTGGGTATGGGGTTGGAGAATAAGATTGAGCAATCTATGGGTACACTATCAGGCGGGCAGCGCCAGGCGTTAACGCTTTTAATGAGTGTGATGGATAGCTGCAAGGTTTTACTATTGGATGAACCCACTGCCGCACTTGATCCACGATCTGCAGAGGTAGTGATGCGGACGGCTGATAAACTGATAGCCGATTTTAAACTGACTGCAATACTCATCACCCATAATTTAAAAGACGCCTATAATTATGGAACAAGAATAATACAAATGAGTGAGGGTTTGATAATCAATGATTTAAATAAAAAACAAAAAGCTGCTCTAAAGCAAAATGACCTTTTCAATTGGTTTGGTTAAAAATTGGCAAAATAATTGTAATGGAATCAATACCATGAAAAACAATAATTTTGAAACCATATCCGACGCTTACCAGTTAGTAAGCGGCGCGAAAATAAAAGGAAAGCAACAAGACGAAATTTTCGAGCTTGGAACGTATGACGCCCTGAAAAGAGGCTATACCCTTTACCCGCTGGAACACGGCATTAAGTACAATGATTTTAGCGTAATTGTATCAGAAAGAGAACTGAAAAACAATTTTTTGATAGAAGGTACTAAGGTTAACGCGGCTATAGCGGCTTAAGGATCTGGATATTACCTTTGTTTAAAAAAGTTGCCGCAGAGTGGCATAGCCACGGCTAATATTGTGGCAGCTTAAGGATCTGTATGTTTCCTTTGTTTAAAACGGTTGCCGCAGAGTGGCATAGCCACGGCTAATATTGTAACAACGGATTTTAATCCGTTGAAAAAGAAGCAGCGCATAAAAAGAACCATAGGTTCGGCCTATGTGTTAAGCATGCTAAAGGTTATTTAGCATGCAAGAAACGCAGGTAGCCCATTAAAAACAAAATGCGCCGTGCCTACGGCACTCTTTTTTAATTCATTTACAATCCAACGGATTAAAATCCGTTGCTATAAGATCTTTCGAGCCTACGGCTCTATAAAAAATGTAAATTAATTGGTTGACTTGGTTTTATCCAAAGTTCTCCGCAATGTCATCATCAGCCTCACATTTTGCATTCTCCAACATTAATTGTAAATTTGTAAAAAAATAAATGATGCTGTTAAAATATTCATTCTGCGAAAAAACAATGTGGTCCAAGGGAGCACAGCAGAAGGGTTATGCATCAATAATACTCTTCTCAAGTCCGGTTTAGCGAAATAACTTAATTACACCGACAGAATTTATTACATCATTATTTATTCAATTAGTTTGCGTTAAGCAGGCATTTTATCACATAACAAATTTATGGACACTTATTATACTATAGAGGAAAAGTATTTGCAGGCCGTGGATAAGCTCTCCTATGGAAAAACTACTAAAGGACTTAAGTTACTGAACGAGATCATCAGCAATGATCCTTTATACGCACGTGCACACCACCAGCTGGGCATGATATATTATTACGAAATTAAAGATTACCAAACCGCAGGCTATCACTTTAAAACCTGTATGGAGCTTGAACCATCTTTTCCTGATAATTATACAGATTACCTTGATCTGCTTGTTTTTTTAAATATGGAAAAACTGGTAAACACCGTATCTGTCAAGGCTCTTAATACGCCCGGAGTAGATACCGCCGGTATTTACGATTTGCTTGGCTTATTCTATGAAAAAAACAAGCAATGGACAAATGCTTTAACCTACTACCATAAAGCATTTATGGATGTTACGGTAAATGAAGAAAGGGCTGATATTGAACAAAGCCTAAAACGTGTGCGCTCAAAAATGGAACATACGCTGGCCTACACTTATCATATTACGGAGTAAAAAAGCAGAAAGCTTAAGGCTTAAAGCGGAAAGCTTTTCTGGAAATTAACTAAAAAAATAGCGATGGTTTTACCATCGCTATTTTTTTAGCCTTTAGCCTTTAGCCTTTAGCCTTTAGCCTTTAGCCTTTAGCCTTTAGCCTTTAGCCTTTAGCCTTTAGCCTTTAGCCTTTAGCCTTTAGCCTTTAGCCTTTAGCCTTTAGCCTTTAGCCTTTAGCCTTTCTTATAGGTTATCTTATAAATAGTTCCCTTACTATCGTCTGTTACATATAAAGAACCATCGGGGCCTTGCGCCAGTCCGCATGGGCGGTGTTCGGCGCGACCAGATGCTGCTTTTTCTGCACCACCTGCAAAGCCATCAGCAAATATTTCCCATTGACCGCTTGCTTTACCATCTTTAAAAGGTTGGAAAACTACAAAGTAACCAGCCTGTGGCTCCGGAGCGCGGTTCCATGAACCATGGAACGCAATGAAAGCGCCATTTTTATATTTCTCGGGGAATTGGATGCCGGTATAAAACAACAAGCCATTAGGAGCAAGGTGACCCGGGAATGCGGCTGCGGGATTAATCGCTGTTTCGCCGCCTTCTTTCTTGCCATCGCCGCCATACTCCGGCATTAATATTTTTTTATTTTGTTGCCAGTCGTAATACATATAAGGCCATCCGGCGTTATCGCCTTTCTTAATAGCATACATACATTCTGCGGGTAACTCGGCAGATTGCTTGGTAGTAAAGTACTCAGGGAACAGATCATGTAATTGATCACGACCATGCTGCATTACAAACAACTGGTTGTTTTGCTGGTTCCAGTCCATCCCTACAACGTTGCGCAGGCCGGTTGCATAGCGTACGCCGTCGCCATAATGCTGGTTAGGCTTGTCGGCCTTAAACTGCCATATACCACCTGCAGAATCTAATATAGGGCAGCCCTTTTGACCCGGTGAGCCTTTTTTACGGTCTTCTACCTGGCATGCATTGGAGTAAGCGCCAATATTAACATACAGGTTACCATCATTATCTAAAGTGATTGCCTTGGCCTCATGTTCGTTACGGCTTATTAAGCCCGTAACTATTTTTTCGGGTTGATTAGGGTTGATCACTTCATTTTTATCATTCAATTTATAACGGAAAACTTCTTCATCGGATGATGCGTATAGGTAGCCATTCTTTACATAAACACCGGTGCCGCTAAAATCCCCAAAGGATGTTTTTACAGTAGCTTTATCAGCATCCTGGTGTAAAAATAATATGCCTTTGCCTGTTTTTGCTCCGGTTAGTTTTACATAAATATCGCCTTGTGGGGTAATAGCTATCTCTCTTGTACCACCCAAATTTTCGGCTATAGCAGCAGCGGTAAACCCGGCTTGTAGTTTAAGGCCGGCATTAACACCTGTCGGTGCTGTTGTTGAACCGGTGGAATCGATGTTTTTTTTATCAGCAGGGCCACCGCTTTTACACGCGCTAAAAAATAACATACAGCCGGTTATTGCCACCGCAGGCAGCAATGCCAAAAATATTTTTTTGTTTTTCATGGTAAAGATTATTGGTTATCAAATTAAATAAATATACAGGGAATACCGAAATCTGTTTTGTAGTAATTGTATGACACATACGTATTTAGGTTTTTGGGAGGGAGCATTATTCAATGAAAGTGAATTGGCTGGAATTAAATTTTGTCTTTTAACGCTAAGCTAAAATTAAATGCTGATTTATAGCTGTTTGAACATATATAGCAACAATGGATTAAACCATTGGGGTGCCAGGGCGTCATAGATGTATAAAATTTAACAAAATGAAAAACATAGTCATATTATCAGCAATAGCAATGAGTGGTTTAATAGCTAATAAAGCCAACGCTCAATTATCAATACATGTAGGCTTTAATGTACCCGTTCGTCATGTTTATGTACCGGCCCCTCCGCCAGTTGTAGTTCAGGAACCGGTTTATTATGATGATAACGCGCAGGTTAATTATAATGATAACAGTGATGATTATTATTACCTGCCAGAGGTTGAAGCTTACTACAGCGTAACAAACCGTAACTATTATTACAATGATGGTAACAACTGGGTAACCTGTGCTTACCTGCCAGGTGCATACCGTAACTACGATTGGCGTACTGCGGCAAGGTATGAGGTACGTGGTCGACGCCCTTACATGCATCATGATGTTTACAGGCAGAGATGGGGTGGTTATTCCGGTGACCGCGGTAACTGGGGACGCCGTTTTGAAAGAAGATATGATGGAGGATATGCTTACCAAAACCATGATAACCGTGGATGGGACAGAGGCAACAGAAATAATGACCGTGGCAATTGGGGCGGCAGGCCAAATGATGGGCGTGATCGTGGAAACTGGGGAGGCCGGCCAAACCAAGGCAACGGGCATGATCAGGGTAACTGGGGTGGAAGACCTGACAATGGTGGCCATAACCAGGGCGGCAATTGGGGTGGCGGACACAATGATGGCGGTAACCACAATGACCATACCAATGGCCAGGATCATGGCAACAGGGGCGGAGGACGTCAATTTGCAGATAATCGCGGAGGTTTTGGCGTAAGGCAATAAGCTTAAGAACCTGGTAATTATGTAAGACTATTCATATCCCAATATATATAATGAAAGGTCGCCTGTAACGGGCGACTTTTTTTTTGTTAAATGAACAAGCAAAAGGTTGTTCGCCCTATAAGTTGGCGCGTTAGCAGTATCGTGTTCTTCGTTATGGTTATCAGTAATATATCCCTCCATTACGCTTTAAAGGGAAATGGCATTTGCTGCTGCTTTTTCCTGAATTTTATAATTAAAAAAATCCTATTTTGGGAGAAATTATAGACCTCATTCCTTAGATGAAAAAACTATTAACCTCCGTATTATTCATAACCCTCGCGGGTAATATTTTTGCACAGGGTACATTACAGGCAGGCATGCCGGCTAACGAGAAAATTTCGGACGAAAGGTTGCAACGCATCGATAAGATGATTGAGCAAAATATTGATTCCGGATATGTAAACGGGGCAGTAGCGTTGATAGCCCGCAATGGTAAGATAGTTTATAACAAATCTTTCGGCGTTGCCGATCTGGAACAAAAAAAGCTAATGAACAACGATGCTATATTTCGCATCGCATCACAAACTAAAGCTATTACCAGCGTGGCGGTGATGATGCTTTTTGAAGAAGGGAAATTTTTACTTGATGATCCTATCTCCAAATATCTCCCAACGTTTGCTCATCCAAGGGTGTTAGATACTTATAATGACAAGGATACAACTTACACAACCATCCCTGCCAAAAGGGAAATAACAATCCGCGACCTGCTTACTCACACATCAGGTATAGGATATGCCCAGATTGGTTCGCCCCAGATGAATGCTATTTATGGTAAAGCAGGTATACAGGCTGGTTTTGTTACCGATAGAATATTGCTGGCCAATTCTATCAATAAACTTGGGACTTTACCACTGGTGCATCAACCCGGCGAACGCTGGACCTATGGGTTAAATGTAGATGTGTTAGGTTACCTGGTAGAGAAACTATCCGGCAAAAGTTTAGACCAGTTTTTTAAAGAACGCATCTTTGACCCGCTGGGGATGAAGGATACTTATTTTTACATTCCGGCGGCCAAGCAAAACAGGCTGGTAGCCGTTTATACACCCGATAAGCAAGGTCGCCTTATTAAATGGAACGCAGGAACATTTACTCCTATAAGCGTGGACTACCCTACAGTGAACGGTACTTATTATGCTGGCGGTGCGGGTTTAAGTTCAACAGTTAAGGATTATGCTGCCTTTTTACAAATGATGCTGAATGGCGGCACATACAACGGCCAGCGTTTACTGGCCCGCCATACAGTGCAATTAATGACCACCAATCAAATCGGCGACCTGTACCTCAATCCCGAAAAAGACAAGTTTGGGCTGGGTTTTGGCATTACTTCAGAGACCAGTTCAAAAAAACTGGGTATGAGTGAAGGTTCTTTTGCCTGGGGTGGCTTTTATGGCACTTTGTATTGGGCTGACCCTAAAGAGCACCTGGTATGTTTGCTGTTTATACAGAATTGGCCGCTGCCTCATAACGCTATACAAGATAAATTTAGGGCGCTGGTTTACCAGGCTTTAACAGATTGATTTATATAAAACCGACTTTTAGTAGGCCGCTTTTGGCTTTCTAAAAGTCGGTCTTTAAACCGGATCATACATTACCTGGTTACAACTGTCAATATGTTGTTTTATTTCATATAAATTAAAAAATATTCTAAATATTAAAAATTACCTTGTTTATTATGTATATTAGACACATAATAATTAAGTTAATAAAGAATTGGAGTTAATTAATAATAAAATACCTGAGGCGAAACCTAATTGCCCAAAGTGTAATAAAGTTTCTGATTATCGTGTGTCAAGAGGTTCAGTATTTAAAGTATTTCTTTTTTTTCTACCCGTTAAAAGATATATGTGTTTTAATTGTATGAGCAAATTTTACTCGTTCTCATGAGTGAAATTTAAAGGCCGGGCTTAGATCGATTTTTAACATATCAGGCTGTTTGTATTAAGATCTGAGATATAATTGATATCATGCAGCACAGATCCATATCTCTACAACAAACCTGTTTTTTTTAACAGTCATTGCCAATCCAACTTGATCCGCCAACCACAGGTGTGTTTTTGTAAAAATCTTGTATCAACAAAAAAATACGATGTCAATTCATGCTGCGTTCATAAAAAATGTGTTTTTTAGTGGCTTGAAAATTAAATTTCAGTATTTTTAGTTAATGCGGCCAATCCGGATACTCCTAACAGCTTTTATTTTACTATGCCCGTTTTTTACTTTGGCGCAAAATGCAATCATTACCGGCAAGGTGGTGCATGGCGAAAGTAAAGCCCCAGTGGCCAATGCCAGTGTGTTTTTAAGCAATGCCACTTATGGTACTTCAAGTGCCGAGGATGGTTCATACACGCTATCGGGCGTTAAGCCGGGGCAGTATGAATTGGTAGTTACCGTGGTGGGTTATGAAGATTATTCGCAAACCATACAGGTAGGGCATGAGCCCCTAAAGCTCGATATTTCGCTTACTCAAAAGGTGTTGATGTTACGCGAAGTAGTGATAAGCAGTAATGCCGATTGGAAGAAGAACTATGAACAGTTTAAGCGCGAATTTATAGGCACTACTGAAAATTCTAAACTGTGCAGGGTGCTTAACTCGCATGTTCTTAATCTTATTTATCACCGTAACAAACAACAACTGGAGGCTGAGGGCGACGAATTTTTGGTAGTGGAGAACCGTGCGCTTGGTTATCGCACCAAATTTTTACTGAAGAAGTTTTTAAGCGACGGTATTGAACATACTATTGAATACTCGGGCAAGGCACTTTTTGAGCAATTGCCGGGTACTGCCGAACAAAAACGCCTGTGGAAACTAAAACGTGAGCAGGCTTATCATGGCTCGGCGCAACATTTTTACCGTTCATTGTATAAAGACAGGTTAAAAGAGGAGGGTTTTGAAGCCCATGATTTTACCCGGGCGTTAAACAGGGAACGCCCGCCTGAGGAACTCATTCAGCAAAAAATTAAAAGATTCAGGGAGTTAAACCGCGATTCCCTTAATGCCTGGTACAAGTTAGGTAACCTCACCAAATGGAATGATGAAAATGTGGTAAAAATACCATATCAATCTATCGAGATCCTGCGTAAAACACCGCAGCCTGGAATTTATGCCTTGATGTTTCCTCATTTTTTGTATGTGGTATATACCAAAAAGCATGAGCTTACCGAGTTTAAGGATGTGTATCGCCCTCTGGATATGGAGAACTTTGAAACCAGCATTGTAACCTTATTTACCAACTATGCGCTGTTTGATATGAATGGTATAATAGTATCAAATCCAAGCCCACTGTATGAAGGTACGTGGTCAAAAGCCAAACTGGCGGATCTGCTGCCCGTTGATTATGAGCCGGGAGACTAATCGTTCATTGGGTCCATGGTTCATTGGTCTGTAAAAATAGGCAAGGCTTATACAATAAGCATACTAATGAGCAAATGAATCATTGAACTAATGAACAAATGAATTACCTTTGAGCATCTAAATAATATGAAGTTTATTTATCAAACATGGTGGAAAGTATTGGCCGTAGTTATGGTTATATACACCCTTATCGCAGGCTTATTGCTTGGGGTACCAACAATGCCTATCCTGCACGAAACTATCCGTAATACTTACTTTCATGTGCCCATGTGGATGGCCATGTTCACCGTATTTACCATATCGGTTGTGTATAGTATTAAATACCTGCAAACAGGGAAAGAAGAGTATGACCTAATAGCCGTAGAAAGCGCCAATACGGGCCTCTTCTTTTTTGCCTTAGGTTTGCTTACCGGTATGCTTTGGGCCAAATATACCTGGGGCGATTTTTGGAGCAACGATCCTAAGCAAAACAGCGCGGCAATTGCGTTTCTGTTGTACTGCGCTTACTCGGTATTACGTAACTCTATTGACGAAGAACAAAAACGGGGCAAAATCTCGGCTATCTATAACATCTTTGCCTTCCCTATCATGATCGTATTGATAATGGTGCTGCCCCGGATGACGGATTCATTGCACCCGGGTAACGGCGGCAACCCCGCCTTTGGTAAACTGGATATGGATAACCGCATGCGCATTGTTGTATATCCCGCCTTTATTGCCTGGAGTTTTATAGGTTTATGGATAGCATCTATCCGTTACCGCATCCGTTTAATTGAATATAAAAAGAACCAAATAAATTAATGAAGAAGTTAACATTATTGTTAATGCTGGTGTTGAGTTTTGCTACGGCTTTTGCTCAACAAAAACAGCCTGTTGAAATGGCCGATGTTTTACGCAGTTCGGGGAAAATATACGTCGTTGTGACCACAATTGTAATAGTTTTTGTTGGATTGGCTATTTATTTGTTCTCTATCGATAGAAGACTAAAAAAACTCGAAAAAGAAAATTAGTCTAAAAAATTTGCCTATTGAGTTTAAACATGGTTTTTACTGTATTTTTTAAGGTGTACCAAACACACTAACTATAATATATTTGCAATATTGATAAAAATTGTACCAAATTTGCTCACTTTTTTAAGAGTTTAATATTTATACAGTTAATTATGGATACCAATATTTTAGTTGCCAACGAAGAGACACACTTCTTTGGTGATGTATGTAAAAACTTTGATTACGCAGCACAGTTTACAAAACATGATGCTGGTTTGCTTGATCAGATAAAATCATGTAACAGCGTATACCGGTTCCGTTTTCCTATCCGCAGGGGTAATGGCTTCGAGGTAATTGATGCATGGCGTGTAGAGCACTCGCACCATCAATCGCCAACAAAGGGCGGTATTCGCTACAGCGAAATGGTGAACGAGGATGAGGTAATGGCCCTTGCAGCGCTCATGACCTACAAATGCGCCATTGTGAATGTTCCGTTTGGTGGTGCAAAAGGCGGTATTAAAATTAATCCTAAAAATTATACCGTGGGCGAGCTGGAAAATATTACCCGCCGCTATACAGTGGAATTAATCAAGAAAAACTTTATTGGTCCAAGCATTGACGTACCCGCGCCGGATTATGGATCTGGCGAACGCGAAATGAGTTGGATAGCGGATACTTATGCTACCATGAATCCCGGTCAGCTGGATGCTATGGGTGCAGTTACAGGCAAACCTATTGCTTTGCAGGGAATAGCCGGAAGAAGAGAAGCTACCGGCCGTGGTGTGGCTATTGCCGTTCGCGAATGTGTTAGCTTTGGTGAGGATATGCAAAAATTGGGTCTTTTGCCGGGCTTATCGGGCAAAAGAATAATTGTGCAGGGTTTGGGTAACGTAGGTTACTATTCGGCTACATTCCTGGCCGAATTTGGTGCAATAATCGTAGGTCTTTGTGAGTTTGAAGGCGCCATCTATAACGAGAATGGATTGGATGTAGAGGCTGTATTTCAGCACCGCAAGGCAACCGGTTCCATATTAGGTTACGCAGGCGCAGCAAAGGAATTTGCCAATACCATGGAAGGCCTGGAGCAGCCATGTGATATCCTGGTACCTGCAGCGCTGGAAAACCAGATAACCGAAGCCAACATCTATAACATACAAGCTAAGATCATCGCCGAAGGTGCAAATGGACCAACCTCGCCAGAGGCTGAAGCCATTTTTTACGCCAATGGCGGTATTATCATCCCGGATATGTATGCTAACGCTGGTGGTGTTACTGTATCATACTTTGAATGGTTAAAAAATCTTAGTCACGTAGCATTTGGCCGCATGAACCGCAGATTTGAGGAAAACTCAAACCTTAACCTGGTAAACATGGTTGAGGGCATCACCGGTACATCATTAACCCCGATGCAGCGTTCAACTATTATCAAAGGTGCATCCGAGCTGGAGCTTGTAAACTCGGGACTGGAAGACACCATGATCCGTTCCTATTACGAGATCAGGGAGATCTACAAAAACAATCCTAAGATTGATACCCTGCGCAGCGCAGCAATGGTAGGTGCCATCAACAAAATAGCGGTTTCTTACCAAAATTTAGGTGTTTGGCCGTAAATAAAAATTTATTTGTATGGAAGAGGCAGGTCGGGAGATTTGCCTCTTTTTTGTTGTGAAATATTTTTAATTAGGTATCTCCGCCTGTCATTTTCCTGCTTGTTCAAGGTTTATTTTTCTTCTTCCTGTTTCAAAACACCATCTTCAACCCACCACCAAAACCACTTGCCACCGGTAGCTTTTTTTAAATCAAATTCAGCAACATCAAAACTGCCATTGCCTTCAATTGTACCTTGCACCTCATAAACTTTAATGGCCTGGTGGGTATTGTTCCAGGTTAACGGTTTACCCGGTTCGCAGGTTTCTGGCAGCTTTTTACGGTCGGTTACCAGGAAATATGCTTTGCTTGTACCAATTACCGTCGCCTGGCCATTTGCATCCATACAAACTGCGGTACGTTCATCGGCAGCAATGCCTTTGGCAAAAATGTTCCAGTCTTTACTAATACGGCCTAAAAATGCCACATGGCGTCCTTGCCTTTTGCGGGTTAAATAATGCTGATCTGTAATAACCTGCTTTAGATAGGGGACATGTAAAAAATCATTGTTGTATATCTTAACCAGGCTATTGTAAGGATTGCCCAATGCTTCATCTGCGGTAATACTGCCATCTTCGCCGCTATAGTAAAAGCCTCCTAAAATGGCGCAGCCTGCGCTGGTGCCGCCAACCGGGGTATGTTTTACGTTGAGCAGATAATTGATGGCATCAAGAGTTTTGGTCCCTTTCCAAAATTTCATGTAGTTTGATTGGTCGCCGCCGGCAATAAAAAGCATCTCGGCATTGCGGATGATGTATGCCACGGTATCATTATCAGCCAGCTCGCGTGAGTTAATCAAAAGAGTTTCTACGGAATTTACTTTACCCAATGCTTTGATATAAGGATTGTAAGCATCTGTACCCGAAGCACGGATCACTACCACATCGCCTCCGCCGCTTCGTTTTATCATCCATTTAAAAGCCGCGTCAACGTCTTTGCCACCACCAACCATAGCAATGCCGCCTTTAACAGGTGTATTCACATTTGCCGTATCACCAATGATGCCAATGGAGGATGGGCGACGGGCAATATGTTTAATGGTATCCGCTTTGCTTGAAGCAAATGAGAGAGTGCTATAGGCTGCGAAAAGTATGATTATTAATAACAATCGCATAAATGTATTTATAATCATACTTATACAAATCAGCGTACTTAAAACTGTTAATATTTGTACGGCTCCATTTTACCACATGAGCAGGCACAATTAGGATCGCTTATATCCATTTTCTTTAAAAAAAACTGGTAAAAGCCAATCCGGTCATTCATGCCGTAATTATCGCCTTTACCACACTCAACATCGCCGTTAACAATATTAATAGTCATACCAAAGCCCGGGGTAGTGCGGCCATGTGCTTTGTCGGCGGCGGTGGGCTGCCATTTGCCGGTCATTACATCATGGGCAGATGGTTTATGGGTTTCGGGCGTCATCCAGAAATAAATTGCGGCTTTAAAGGCTACAACAGGATCTGTTTCTACCAGTTCGGGGGTGTTAAGCAATATCTTTGGATCGCCAAAAATACAGTTTGATGCATAGCCGTAGTTTCCGTTATAGCTCAATTGCATGGGGCCTCGTCCATAATATTTTTTACCGGCTACCGGAGGGTATTCATCACTGTCAGATACGTAAGTATTTGAAGTATTGCTTTCATGTATCAACATCAAGCCATCGGTGTAGCTGCCGTTCATACCATGGCGGGTTTCATGAGCTATCTGGGCAAAAAAAGCGGCCAGTTCTTTTTTATTTATATCGGCGCCAAAGGCAGTGCAAAATTCACCATAATCAACGGTGAAGGTACTGTCGGGTTTCTTTTTTGCCCATTCTTCGTTCCAGTCGGCATCCTGGCGTACTACGGTTGCCTTACCTGTTTTTTTATCGGTACGTATAAACTGGTAAACCGAAACCGCGCGGCGGGTAATTTTTACGCTTACCTGCCCAAGTTCATCGGCTGCTTTAATAAAGGCGGCGTAGGTATAAAATTTATCGCGTTGTGGAAAAAGATCATTAAATTGTTTCTCGGTGAGAATACTGCTGATTGACGCTTTTGCTGGTTTGGGTGCAGCTGTATCGGCAGATTTTTTTGTGCTGGTGCTGCCACCACAGCTAAATGCTGAAATTACCAGGGCCGAAGCGGCAATGAAAACTAATTTGGAAGATATTATGATTGATTTCATGATTTTTATTGATAAACAATATTTCATTATACTAATGCAAGTTTAAAACTATCATTTAATAAACTATATTTCATTATCAAAAATTATACTAACTAAATAACGGAAGTGATCATATTTGATTTATTGCATGAATTTAAATTACCACATTTATTGTAAAAATTATATATTCACTTTAATTAAATAAATGAAGATATATACTAAAACAGGGGATAAGGGGTTTACTTCATTAATAGGGGGTACCCGGGTTGCTAAATATCATTTGCGGATTGAAAGCTACGGCACTGTTGACGAACTAAACTCATATATAGGTCTCATCGGCGACCAGGGCATTAATATACATCATAAAGAAGTATTGAAGCAGATACAGGACAGATTGTTTACAATAGGCTCCTCGCTGGCGGCTGATCCGGAACGATCAAAAATGGTAATACCAGATCTGCATATGGGAGATATAGAGCTGCTGGAACGGGAAATGGATGCGATGAACGAGCAATTGCCCGAGCTGCGTCATTTTATTTTACCGGGGGGTAATAATACCATTTCGTTTTGCCATATTGCAAGATGTATTTGCCGCCGGGCCGAGCGGATTACCGTTCAGCTGGCTAATGAAAGTACAGTTGATGAAAAAGTGAATATTTATCTGAACAGGTTGAGCGATTACCTATTCACTTTGGCACGCAAAATTGCAAATGAGCGTAATGTGCCTGAAAATCAATGGATACCGCGCATGTAATTATGTGAAAAAAAAATTGATATTCCAATTGAAATTGTTATACTTTTGCGAAAAAGTAAATTTACTTATAAATATAAAATATATAGAAACATGTATTGGACACTTGAACTAGCATCTCACCTTGAAGATGCGCCATGGCCCGCAACAAAAGATGAATTAATTGACTATGCTATTCGTTCTGGAGCTCCTGTGGAGGTGATAGAAAACCTGCAGGCACTGGAAGACGATGGTGAGCCGTATGAAAATATAGAAGAAATATGGCCGGATTACCCGACTAAAGATGATTTCTTTTTTAACGAAGACGAGTATTAAATCTTTATAAAAAGCCCTTTTTCGGGGCTTTTTTGTTTGCCGCAAATTTTTGGAATGATTTTAGTAATAAGCTTAACACACTTATCAATTAAAACATAACAACATGAGAGGCCTATTGTACATCATCGCGGTTATCCTGGTAATAGGATGGCTATTCGGAGCATTTATTCACCCTTTTGGCGGTGGTTTAATTCACATACTTTTAGTAATAGCTATTATTGCTGTACTATTGGGAGTTATCCGAAGAGCGTAACATTCGATCAAAAAATAAAACGCCGGTGATCCTTTGATCAGCGGCGTTTTTTGCTTAAAAGTAATTCTGCAATAGCTATATCCTCAGGGAAGGTGATCTTTATGTTTTCGTGATCCCCTTCTGTAAGTTGAATCTCCACGCCCAACTCTTCTACCACACTTGCATCATCTGTAAACTTTGAATTGAAAGGTTGTTTGTAGGCTTTTTTTAACAGGCCGGCCTTAAAAGTTTGCGGGGTTTGTACCAGGTAAATCTCATCCCGTAATAAGCTTACCGATTTGCCATTAATCATCTGCCTTATCGAATCGCGGCTTTTAACGGCCGTTACGGCATTGCCATATTCAAGTGTATGTTTGTATGATGTTTCAATAATTGTGGCGCTGATGAGCGGGCGAACGGCGTCATGTACCGCTATTAGCGCATCATCTGTGCATTCTATTTTATCCAGTCCGTTTTTTACCGAGTGAAAGCGGGTTTCGCCACCGGCTACTAAAAGATGGGGGAGCGTAAAATCATGCGCTGTGCATAGTTCATTCCAGTAAGCGTGAAAATCAGCATGCAGAACAAGGATGATGTTGGGTTTTGCATGGGAATTATAAAAAGCAAACATCGTGTGCATTAAGACAGGTAAGCCGTTAACAAGTAAAAACTGTTTGGGAACTGCCGATTGCATCCGGCTGCCAGAACCACCGGCTACGATGATTACATACTTAGATATGAGATTTGAGATATGAGATTTTAGATTAGGGTTTTCCATAAATTTTGACCTGCAATGCCATGCCGAACTTGTTTCGGCATCTCACGTGCTAATTTTACTTCATGCGGGGATGCCTGTCCTGTGGGTTCCTGAAACAAGTTCAGGATGACATGTCTTTAAGTACAAACTAAAACAAAAAAAATGAGATATGAATCCTAAGTTTCATATCTCAAATATCATGTATCAAATCTAAAAGATTAGATGATCAGCATGGCATCGCCATAGCTGTAAAAACGGTATTTTTCTTTAACTGCAACTTCATAAGCATTCATTACATGCTCATAACCGCCAAATGCCGATACCATCATCAATAAAGTTGACTCTGGAGTGTGGAAGTTGGTGATCATGGAGTTGGCTATGCTGAAATCATACGGAGGGAAAATGAACTTACTGGTCCAATCGTTAGCGGCTTTAAGTGTTTTACCTGCCGATACTGCCGATTCAATAGCACGCATTGACGTAGTACCTACAGCACATATACGTGCTTTACGATCAATACCCTTGTTTACAATATCTGCTTGTTTTTGCTCAATAATAAATTGCTCAGAATCCATTTTGTGCTTGGTTAAATCTTCAACCTCAACCGGGCGAAAAGTACCTAAACCAACGTGCAGGGTAACCTCGGCAAATTCAACACCTTTTAATTCAAGGCGCTTCATTAGCTCGCGGCTAAAGTGTAAGCCGGCAGTAGGGGCGGCAACAGCACCTTCATGCTTAGCAAAAATGGTTTGATAACGCTCTTTATCTTCGGCTGTAGCTTTACGTTTTATGTATTTTGGTAACGGAGTTTCACCAAGGATCTCCACATTGCGGCGGAATTCTTCGTCGGTGCCATCAAATAAAAAGCGGATGGTACGTCCACGTGAAGTAGTGTTATCAACAACTTCGGCAATTAACAGGTCGTCATCACCAAAGTATAATTTGTTACCAACGCGTATTTTACGTGCCGGATCAACCAGTACATCCCATAAACGCAGTTCTTTATTTAACTCGCGTAGTAAAAAAACCTCAATGGTTGCGCCTGTTTTTTCTTTATTTCCATATAAACGGGCCGGAAATACTTTAGTATTGTTAAGGATCATAACATCCTTATCATCAAAATAATCTAGTACGTCTTTAAATATTTTATGCTCAATTTTGCCAGAATCCTTGTGTAAAACCATTAGGCGGGCTTCGTCGCGGGTTGTTGAAGGGTTGTGTGCGATTAATGAATCTGGTAAATTGAATTTAAATTGAGATAATTTCATGTTTATGTATATGAATTTTCAGGGCGCAAATGTATGAATTTTTTTGTTATTTTCACCGATTTTTTTAAGGGTGATTGTGTTTTATTAATTGTTAAGTTTAATATTAAAATACTGTAACTTATGCATGGCAATATAGTCTAAAAATAAAAATATTCAACCGGGTATAATTTGATCTTTATTTGCTGTTTTGCAATGAGCAAAACGCAGTGTGATAACCATTGAAATCAAAATAAGTTTATGCTGTTTTTAAAACTTTTAGGGGAAAGCTTTTTGTTTGCTTATGATGCGCTAAGGCAAAACAAAATCCGCACAACGCTTTCATTGCTGGGTGTTACTATAGGCATATTTACTATTATAGCGGTATTTTCGGCGGTTGATACTTTGCGCAATAATTTGCAGAGCAGCGTTAACAAGCTGGGCAATAATAGTATCTACGTTGAAAAATGGCCCTGGGTAGGCGGCAGTGATTTTCCATGGTGGAAATATCTGCAAAGGCCGGTATCAAAGCTTAAAGATTTCAATGAACTTTCTCGTCGCAGCCAAACTGCCGAAGCACTATCATACGAGATAAGTATTGATAACCGCACTATTAAATATAAAAGTAACACCGTTGATGGCGCGCAGATAGATGCGGCATCACAGGATCATGATAAAACCTGGAATTTTGATTTTGCACAAGGCCGGTATTTTACCGGCATTGAATCAAAAACGGGTGCTCCCATAACCGATATTGGTTATGATATAGCACAAAACCTTTTCCCTGGCGGGGATGCTATTGGTAAGCAAATAAAGGTAATGGGCCGGTATGTAACAGTTGTTGGCGTGTTTTCAAAACAGGGTAAGGATATGCTGGGTATATCAACCGACAAGGAGGTTTTACTGCCGCTGAATTTTGCCCATAACCTGATAGATATTCAGAATGAAAATTATCGCCCATCCATTATTGTAAGGGGTAAGGCGGGAATACCAACAGATGATGTTGAAAGCGAGGTAAGAGGTTTAATGCGTTCTATCAGGAGCCTTAGGCCGGGTGTTGAAGATAACTTCGCGCTTAACCGTACTACCATGTTAACGCAACAGCTGGATATCGTTTTTAATGTATTAAACAAGGGCGGTTTTATTATAGGATTATTTTCAATGCTGGTTGGTGGATTTGGTATTGCCAATATCATGTTTGTATCGGTAAAAGAACGTACAAATATTATTGGTATTCAAAAATCGTTGGGCGCTAAAAACTATTTTATATTATTGCAGTTTTTAATTGAATCCATAGCGCTTTGTATAATGGGGGGGCTGGTAGGGCTTTTAATGGTTTATTTTTTAACATTTGGTATAAAAGCTGTATTTGATGTACAGGTAATACTTGGAGCTAAAAATATTATCATTGGTTTAAGCTATTCTATCGGGATTGGTGTGGTATCGGGAATTATTCCTGCATATTTTGCCTCCAGGCTCGACCCCGTTGAAGCCATACGTACTAATTAAGCAATAATGAAAATTGTAAACCATGTTTGGCTGTTTGGCGCTCTTGTAGCGGCTTCGGCATGTAATCAGCCTGCAAAACAGCAGGATACCGCTAAAGCAGATTCTACCGCGAAAATTGTTGATGCACGTGTAGTTGATACCAACAATACGGCCGAAGTTTTTACCGCCTACATCGGGTTAAAAGATGAGTTTTTAAAATCAGATGTAGCTGGTATCAAATCAACCGCATCAGTGCTTGAGGGTAAACTAAAAATTATAAAAGGGTGTTCAGAAACCGCTACGCTTGCCCACCAGATTACTGCAACAGATGATGTAAAAGTACAACGCGCAAGTTTTTTGATATTGAGTAAAGATATTATGATGCTGGTTAAAGGAGCTAAACTAAAAACCGCAACTATATATGTTGACTATTGCCCCATGGCCGATAGCGGAAAAGGAGGCTACTGGTTATCGCTCAATAAAAACATCGAAAATCCTTATTTTCCCGAAAGTATGAAAACCTGTGGGGCGGTTAAGGAACAATTGAATTAATTTGAACTTTCGGGGTGTGTTATTCATTAACTGCAGTAGTGTTACAGTGTTTAGCTACTTTCTCAAATAAAGTGCCCGGCTCAAAAGGCTTAGTGAGGTAGTCGCTCATGCCGGCATCAAATGCTTTGTTGTGGGTTTCGGGCATGGCATCTGCCGTTAGTGCAATGATCGGAATATCGGGGTATGATTTCTTGATGATAGCAGTTGCTTCAAAGCCATCCATAACAGGCATCTGCAAATCCATAATGATGAGGTTATAGCTGTTGTTGTTCACCATGTTAACGGCAATCTCACCATTAAGCGCTTCATCAACCTGGGCGTTCCATCTCTTTAAAAACCGGGTAGCTATCATCAGGTTCATTTTATTATCATCAACTATCAGTATTTTCATACCTGTTAAATCAAGTACATGCCCGGGAATAGAAGGGGTAACCTGCTGCTGACCTATGGCCTTCGGCGCAATATTAAAGGCGATTGAAAAGGCAAATGACGTGCCTTTGGCCAGCTCACTTTCAACAGATATCGTACTGTTGTGCAGTTCAACCAATCGTTTAGTAATAGCGAGGCCAAGGCCGGTACCGCCATAATCATTGTTGATAACCTGTTTGTCCTGCATAAAGGGATCAAACACAATGTTGAAGCTATCGGCAGATATGCCTATGCCCGTATCAGTAACAGTAAATTTTACAGTTACATTTGAGTTGTGTATAAATTCCTTCTCTAATTTGATGGTAACTCCACCTTTATGGGTAAACTTAACCGCGTTACTCACCAGGTTGTTCATTACCTGGCTTAAACGCATAGCATCGCCGGTTATCATTTCAGGAATGCTTTCGTCAATGATAACATCTAATGTTAACTGCTTTTCGGCCACTTTGGAATGAAATGACTGCTTTATTTTTTGGATAAGTAGGTGAAGGTTAAACTGAGTATTGTTGAGTTCCAGCTTACCGGCTTCTATTTTATTGTAATCTAAAATATCATTAATAATGGCCAGCAGGTTCTCTCCCGAAAATTTGAGTGTATTGAGGTATTCCATCTGCCCTGGCAGCGGATTTTCGGTTAATAATAAATTGGTAGTGCCAATAACAGCGTTCATCGGTGTGCGGATTTCATGGCTCATGATGGACAGGAACTCCGATTTGAATTTTGATGATTTTTCTGCAAGTTCTTTGGCCGATATCAGTTCTTGCCTGGCCTTTTGCTGATCGGTAATATCCTCTCCAATGCTTGTAGTTTCCTTCAGGTTTCCATTCTCATCATAGCTGATAGTATTTTGCCAGCTTATAATACGCAGATCTCCATTACGGCAAATAATAGGGTTAACAAAATGGGCATTAATTGTATCGTTTTTGTACCAGTTCAGCAGAAAATCCTGCAGGTCATCGGGTACAAAGTTTTTCATCCAGTTCATGCCCACTATCTCATTTTGTGAATAACCTACCAGGTTGGCCAGGTATTTATTGCAGAAAACTACATTAGCGTTCTTGTCCAGCGTAATTGCAGCGAGGTTAATTGTTTCCAAAACCAGTTTGTATTTGCTTTCCGACTGGCGATAATCTAACTCCGCTTTTTTACGCTCGGTGATATCCTGTAATGTGCCAATTATTTTGCGAGTGCTTCCATCATCACGCTTCATTAGCTTACCTATAATAATGCTTAGGTATTTTACATTTCCGTTTGGTGTAATGATGCGATACTCATGCGAGACATCTTTTAAACCTTCAGGTTTTTTTAAGAGATGTTTTAAAATGTAGCTGTCATTAGGATGAACATATTTTAGCAACAGCTTAATAAAATCCGGTTCATGCGAAGTTGTTGCAGTCGGAATTTCGTAGATGACGTTCAGTTCCTCAGACCAGGCAAGTTTATTGGTAGTTAAATCCCACTTCCAGTTACCTATTTTGGCAATGGTTTGGGCCTCCATCAACTCTGCCTGGCTAATTTTTACGGCTTTTTCTGATAGCCTGGCTTCGGTAATATCCTGTAGTACACCAAAAATACGTTTGTTATTGCCCTCTATATCCTGCAAAAGCGCGCCACGAATTATCTTGATATACTTTAAATTACCTTTAGGTGTAATAAATTTATGCTCAAACTGAGGTTGAGTGATTGCATGTATGCTTGATAGATAGGCCTCTGCGTTTTCCTGATCATCGGGGTGGATAAGGCTGATGTAATAATGGAATTTGCTAATATTTTCCGGTACACTATCTATTTCCAACAGGGCATACAAGTTGTCAGACCAATAGGTTTCACTGGTAGTGTGATCATACCACCAGTTGCCTGTTTTTGAAATAGCCTGAGCTTCCAGCAAAAGCGCCTCATTGGCCTTTAAAGCATCGGCATATTTTTTTTGTTCTGATATATCAATAACCGATGCAGAGATCCTTCCGGTGTAAGCGCCGTTACGATCATATACCGGCATCATATCGCAGGTAAACCAGTTCCCGCTCCCATAATCTGATATATATTGGATAGAAGTAGGCAGCCTGTTTTTTATTACATAATCAAGGGCAATATCGTATTTTATGGCTCTTTCAGGGGTTAAAACGTCGGCCAGTTTTTTACCAATGAGTAAGCTTGGGTTAATTGGTCTCGCGGTTAGTTCGTTATACCAGGCATTTAAGCAAACCTTATCTTCATTAAACTCAAAAATGATATCTTTAAGTGAATTAATAAGGGAATGAAGATCTTCCCGGCTTTCGCGTAGCATTCCATCATTAGCCAGTAAATCACGATTAAGGTCCATTGCCTTACCAATGGCATTTTTAAGCTGATACTGGTAAGCCATAATCACCAGGAAAGATACATATGCAATAATTGTAAAAATTAAAATTAATACAGCCAATATTGTTAATGATATGTTTAAGTGGGGGGCTGTGTAATATGCAGCGATGATGGCAATCAAATTAAGCGCGCAAATGGCAACAAATTCCTTCCGCTTTTTGCAAAATAAAGTTAAGGCAATAAATATGGTAACGGAGCTAAACAGGTAAACATGTTCGAACCCGTTTTTACTAAGTAAAATACAATTATTGATTACTATAAATGCTAGAATGGTGGTGTAAGTGCTTATTGTATAGATGGTTTTATTATTGCCGAAAGATATGGCCAGTGATAAAAGGCAAAAAAAGCTATTGATTATCCTCAACCAAATGGGATCATACGAGTTAAAAGAGCAGAGATAATGTAATGAAGGACTTGCTATGAATAAACCGATGAGCAATAGCCGGTAAATTGTATTGTCGTTTTGGATCATTAACAATGTTTTAACTTTCAACGACATTACTTGGTGCTTTTTTGATAAATTAGGGGGCGGTGCTCAATAAAAGAAGGTAAAATTAATAAATTTGCACCTAAAAATTTACAAAGAGTAAATTATCTTAGCGGTTATTAATACGCAGATTTAATTACATTTGTTGCAGATACAAAAATTTCTATGTCGGAAACAGCACAACTAAAAATTGGTGATAAAACATTTGAACTCCCGGTAATTGAGGGTACAGAAGGTGAAAAAGCAATAGATATTTCAAAACTGAGGGATCAAAGTGGTTATGTAACGCTGGATATCGGCTACAAAAACACAGGAGCTACCAAAAGCGCCATCACTTTTCTGGATGGAGAGAAGGGCATACTTAAATATCGTGGTTATTCAATTGAGCAACTGGCCGAGAATGCCAGCTTTATTGAAGTAGCCTATTTATTAATTTATGGCAGTTTACCAACCGAAAAAGAGTTAGATGAGTTTCAATATGAAATAAGCCGCCATACGTTGGTTCACGAGGATATGAAGAAATTTTTTGATGGTTTTCCGTCAAAATCACATCCAATGGGTCAGCTTTCATCATTGATTGGCGCGTTAGCTGCTTTTAACCCCGAATCACTAAAGCAAGGTTTATCAACAGAGGAAGTAAACCTGGAGATAAAAAAACTACTTGCCAAAATGAGCACCGTGGTTTCATGGATCTATAAAAAATCATTAGGCCATCCGGTTGTTTATCCGCAAAATAAATATGATTATGTGACCAACTTCCTGTACATGACGTTTGCCGAACGTACAGAAGATTATAAGGTTGATAGGGTAGTAGTTGATGTAATGAACAAATTACTGATACTCCATGCCGATCATGAGCAAAACTGCTCTACATCAACCGTGCGTATTGTGGGTTCATCTGATGCAAATTTATATGCATCAATCTCTGCCGGTATTTCAGCACTTTGGGGCCCGCTGCATGGCGGCGCAAACCAGGCCGTTATTGAGATGCTGGAGAAAATTAAAAATGATGGTGGTGATACCGATAAATGGATTGCCAAAGCCAAGGATAAAAACGATCCGTTCCGTTTGATGGGTTTTGGTCACCGTGTATACAAGAATTTTGATCCAAGGGCCAAGATCATCAAAAAGGCCTGCGATGATATATTAGAGAAATTAGGTATCAATGATGAAGTACTGGAGATAGCCAAAAAACTGGAAGAGGTAGCGCTGAAAGACCCTTATTTTGTTGAGCGCAAACTTTATCCAAACGTTGATTTTTACTCGGGTATTATTTACCGTGCCTTGGGTTTCCCTACAGAAATGTTTACCGTATTGTTTGCACTTGGCCGTTTACCTGGCTGGATTGCACAATGGAAAGAAATGAAAGAGAACAAAGAGCCTATCGGTCGTCCGCGCCAGATTTATACCGGCGACACTGATAGAGAGTACAAGGATATTAAGGATAGATAAACTCCTTTTGACCAAGGATAAAAGATAAAGTAAAAAGCGATGGTATTAACTCCATCGCTTTTTTTATGGCCAATAGCCAAAAAAGCCCGCTGGTTTTCACCAGGCGGGCGTTCAAATCAATCAGTCAACTGTATAAAATTCTTATTGCTTTACCATTGTATAGGTAGCCTGAGCATTATCATTTCCGATAGGTTTAAAAGTGATTTTGTAGGTGCCTGAAACAGGTACAGGGATATTGTCATCATCTGATGAAGTCAGGATGGTGCCATTTGCTCCTGTTTTAGGAATACCGTAACTATGTGTCCAGGCATGCCCAAGTCTAACTTTGATTGAGCCAGTAGATTTTAATGGAAGCGTAACGCTCCATGATCCGCTACCATCGTTGGCGGATTTCATATCCACATCGTTACCATCGCTCCATCCGTTTGCGCCGTCACCAATAATACTGTAATAATCTGTGAAGGATTCAAATGAAATTTTGTTAGTATTAAGGTTAAGCGTAACCGTATAAAAGCCAGGAGCCGCAGGAGCGTAGAAATTATTGGCTCCGCCTATAGCCACATTACTGCTGGTGGTGTTTTGAGGATCAGCAGTGGCGTATTTATTGTCGTAGCTTTTTTTACCGGGTACTACCAGGAATTGGTTATTACCAGCAGTAAAATTAATTATACCAACATAAATGCCGTTGCTTGTAGCCGATATTAAGCTATCCTGGTGATTGATATCCCATCCCTGGAATGCGCCAACGGTATACAAAAATGAAGTTAAATTAAACGGTGTAGTTGTTAACGTAATATCGTTTGAATATGTAGGAGCAACTAACGAACCAGTGAACTGTGTTTTTAAACGCACATGAACAGTTGTTGCAACGCCCCCAGGTAATTTTGCGGCCAGCAACAAGTTGTTAAAATCCATAACAGTAAATGTTTTTGAAACATCTTTGCTGCTTAAGGTAGTCTCTTTAGTCAACGTATCTACGAAAGCAGCGGTACCACTTACTTGTATCGAATTGCTTATTGCAGAACTAAAGCCAAAGCTTGGCGCTTTAAAGGTGAAGGTGATGGCATTATCTGTAAGGTGTGCTTTGCTAAGCGTCGGCGTAGTTGTACTTGCTGTCAGTGTGCCTTTTGCTGTTGACGGTGATGCTACAACTTTATTACTTTCATCCTTTTTGCAGGATGCCAGCATCAACAGCGCAATACTGCCGAAAGCCAGGAATTTTGTAAATGATTTTTTCATAATCTCTTCTTATATTTTATGGAACGGTTAACCGGGTATCTTCATTAAAAGATACCCGGAACGTTTTTTAATATCCTGTGTTTTGTTTTAAGTTAGTATTGGCTGCAACATCGCTGCTTGGTAATGGGAATATGGTGCGGAATGCTTCAACGGATTTACCATTTTTAGCTCCACCTTTAAACGGCCATAAATAGGTGTCTTCAACAAATTTTCCATAACGGATCAAATCTGTACGGCGGAAACCTTCCCAATACAACTCTCTTCCTCTTTCGTCAAGGATGTTATCAACTGTTATACTTGTTAAATTTCCGCTGGCATTACCGTAGGCACGTGTGCGTAATGCATTTACATAACCTAAAGCTGTAACAGCATCGCCACCCGAGCCACCACGTAAAACCGCCTCGGCATAAGTAAGGTACATTTCTGGTAAGCGGAAAATAGGAATATCCATATCAGCAAAATCCAAACTTTGAGGCGCGCCGCCGTCAATTTTAACATCTTTAAATTTGGTTATTCCATAACCATCGGTAAAGGTGCCTATGTCGGTGATATCTAAATTTTGACCAGGTGTATAAAATTGCGCGCGTTTATCTGCACTTGAAGCACCACCCGGAAACAGGTTAACCAAAGCTTTAGTAGTACGTGCACCTCCCCAGCCACCGCTGATACCAAATTCAGATGCAGGCATTGAACCACCTACAGGTGCATGAGTCATAAAGGTTGCACCACCATAGCTTTGTGTATGCAATCCATCATAGTTAATGGTTAGGATAAATTCTCTGCGGTTCAAATTATTGTCGGCACGCATTAATTTGGTGTAGTCGCTAATTAAAGAATAGCCGGCGCCAATTACCTTTTTAGAGTAGGTAATAGCATCTGTGTTTCTGTCTGTACCGGTATATACTTTGGCATTCAGATATATTCTTGCCAATAAGGCCCATGCTGCTGCCTTATCTGCACGGCCATACTCGTTTGTTTTAGGGTCAGCTAAACCTGCATCAATTGCTTTCAATTCGCTTTCAACATAAGTAAAAAGATCCTTGCGCAAAATTTGTTTAGGTAATGTTGAGCCTAATGCATCTGCTTCTGTTACAAATGGAGGGTTACCAAACATATCCATCAATGTAGCATATTGGTAAGCTCTTAAAAAGCGGGCTTCAGCCTTAAATCTTCTAATGTTATCAGCATCAGTGCCTGTAATTCCCCTGCTGCTTAAATTTGCATCAGAAGACTGACGGATGAAATCGTTGGCCAGTGTGATCTGGTACATGGAACGATAGTACAAGCCTTTTAAAAATACATTACTTGATGACCAGCTCATGTTATGGAAATCGGGAAGACCAACGTCTCCCCAGCCTATAACAGCTTCATCAGTAGATAATTCCTGGGCACACCATAATAAACGGAAATAATCAGAAGTACCTTCGTCTAATCCCTGGATATCCTTGGTGTTGTCATCGCCTGCCGGTCCTTTATTTCCGGTTAGGGCAAAACTTCCGTAAACTTTTGCAAAAGCTTGTTTATAACCGGTGGCGGTGCTGTAAACCTGCGCTGATGTTACATCGTTAGTTGGGAGCAGGTCGAGTTTTTTGGTACATGATACCAAGCTACCTGATATCAATCCGGCAACTAATAATATTTTAAATGAATTTTTTTTCATGCTAATTTTTTTATAATAATCAAATAATTACAGCGATAGATTTAAACCTAAAACGTAAGTACGCGGTCTTGGATAGAAGTTGTTATCAATTCCATTGCTTACTTCAGGATCTAACCCTTTATATTTTGTTATAATAAACACATTCTGAACATTTGCACTTACCCTAAGGTTACCTCTGCTGCCAAATATTTTACCAAAGTTGTAGCCTATGTTCGCATTGTCCATTCTGATAAATGAGGCATTTTGAATGTAATAGTCTGATAGCACATTTTTATCATTGCTGCCGCTTAAGCCGCTCTCCAATAAATTTGTTGATGCATTGTTTATAATTCCTATCGGGTTAAGAACGCTTATTTTTGTGCCCGAGCCCGAGAATACGTTATTATAGGCATAGTTACCTACGCTTGCCCTGGCAACAAAACCAGCAGACCATTTTTTATAGTTAACGTTTGATGTTAAACCAAAGTACCCTTTAGGATCCGGGCTTTTATAATGATAAAGATCTTGCGTGTTTATTACGCCATCATTATTACGGTCAACAAAAACGCCATCCAGCGGTTTGCCATTTGTTCCGTACACCTGTTGGTATACATAAAATGAATTTCTTGCATAACCTACCGACTGGATCTGTATGTTGTTACCTGTTCCGCCAGAAATGCCGCCGGTTGGGCTACCTGCGTAATTCGGATCATTAGATATGGTAAGCTTGGTTATTTTGTTTGTATTATAGGTAGCATTAAAATTAACATTCCAGGTTACATCTTTGCTCCTGATGATGTCCGAGCTTATATTAAACTCAACACCACTGCTTTTTGCATCACCAATATTTGCTACAATCTCATTGGTGAAGTTGGTACCGGCCGGCTGCGAAATTTTGTTTAACAAATGCGTTGTTTTACGGTTAAAGTAATCAACACTACCGGTTATCCTGTTATCTATAAAGCCGAAATCTAAACCAATATTTGTAGCTGCGGTTTGTTCCCAAGTTCTGTTGTAATAATATCCTCCGGGGCGGTACAAGCTATAAAATGTGTTGTCAAACTGGTATTGCGCGGTACTATTACTTAAGTTATAATAAGAAATGTAATCATAGTTGCCAATACCTTCCTGCTGGCCTGTAACTCCATAACCAACCCGCAACTTTAAATCAGAAATTACCGATGAGCTTTTTAGGAATGATTCTTCTTTAATTTTCCAGGCAAATGCTCCCGATGGGAACGTACCGAACTTTTGATCTGGATTAAACCTTGATGATCCATCACGGCGTACAGTACCAGTTAAAATATACTTGTCTTCAAAAACATAATTCAAACGTCCGTAAACTGATATTAATCTATTTTCCGGTTTATCAAAAGGATAAGTAGGAGGGGTTACAACAGTTTTGTCGTAGGTGTAATCATTATAGTTATAATTAGTAGTCTCGAAATCCTGGTAAGAATAACCGGCTACTGCATCAATATGGCTTGCTATATTTTTAAAATCTTTTGCGTAGCTTAAATAGCCTTCAAAAATTTTATTTGATTGCGTTTGTTTGTAAACGTTATTGGTACCGCCATGAAACTTTCCTTGTGGATCTTTAAAGCGGTTATAACCGTTAGCTGCGCTATCAGGAATAATGGTATGTCCATCACCCTTTGAAATATCATAGCCAAAGTTAACGTTGGCATGCAATTCTGGTAAAAAATGGAATTTGTAATCAAGTTGTAAGTTACCTATGCTTCTGTAAACCTTACTTCTGTTGTCTTGTTGCTCAAGCAAACCCAGTGGGTTTAAACCAGCTAATGATCTTAAACCAGAAGTTGACTTTGAATCAAGCCACTCATAATAGCCGCCAAAACGTTTGCTGCCAGAGTAAACGGGTTGTGTAGGGTCAAAACTTACAGAGGAGCCAACAGCGCCTTCGTTTGCAAACCTTTGTTTAACCTGCGCCCCTTTTAAGTTTAAATTTATTTTTAAATGATTGGTGAACAGGGTTGGATTAAGGTTTATAGCGCCTGTTAAACGCTCTAATGAGCTTGTTTTTAATATACCATCCTGATTTAGGTAACCAAAAGAAACGCGGTAAGGTAAAACTTTAGTAGCACCCGAAACGCTGATATTGTTGTCTGTTGATACGGCAGTTTGATAGATCTGTTTCTGCCAGTCAGTATTTGCTGTACCTAACTGGGCTTGCTGGGCAGCTGATCCGTTTGCTTTTACATAATCACGAAGCTGATCTGCACTAAGTACGCTCGCCTCTTTAACTAATTTAGATACAGAGAACTGTGTGCTAAAATCAACAGTTGGTTTACCGCTGCTTCCTTTTTTGGTGGTAATTAAAATTACACCATTTGAAGCCCTGTTACCATATATTGCGGCAGCAGATGCATCTTTTAATATAGAAAATGATTCTATATCATTTGGATTGATTAAACTTAATGGGTTTGCAGCTCCAGAAATGCTGCTGTTACTGATAGGCACTCCATCAATAACAATAAGTGGGTCATTACTTGCAGATAGTGAAGCACCACCGCGAATACGGATCTGGCTTCCTGCGCCTGGGGCACCGCTGTTTGAAATTACAGAAACACCTGCAACCTTACCTGCAATTAATTGTTCAGGAGTTGTGATAACTCCCTTTTGAAAATCCTTTGAAGTAACGTTTGCGATAGATCCTGAAAGATCCTTCTTTTTTTGAGTACCGTAACCTATAACCACAACTTCATTCAGGCTTTTACTTTCGGGCTGAAGGCTAAAATCAACTACCGTAACAGAGGTATTTACCGTAACGGTTTTCTTTAAAGGGATGTAACCTAAAAATTTAGCGGTTACGGTAACGTTCCCGGTCTTAACACCGGTTATGGTAAAACTACCATTTGCATCGGTACTTCCACCAAGGGTTGTGCCATCAATGGTAACTGAAGCGCCGGGTAGGGGCGCATTGGTTTCGTCTAATACCTTGCCTTTGATGCTTCCGGTTTGGGCAAATGCCATCACTGACATCATTAGAAAGGCACAAAGGAGAACGTACTTTTTTGAGTAATTTTTTCTCATTTACTTTTTGGTTTGTGTGAATAAAAAAGGCTTATTTAGCCAGTACTTAATTGGTCTGATAATTTTGCTGTAATAGCACGTGACTAATTTACATTTAGAAATAATAAATGCAAATTTTATGTAAAAGATAATTTTGAAGGAATAAATTAAGGTATAGTTAACTTTAGGGCAACCTCAGGAAAGTTATTTTTTTTAAGGGTTTAACGCCTTTTTTGTGGGAAATTTGCAGATTTACAAAGATTTGCACGAAACTAAGTGTCAAAATTACACATTGCGTAATTTTCCTAATATGTAACCAATTTCCGGGAACGTTCCCGGAAATTACTTGTCAATGAAACAATTAATAATGAGAAAAAAAATATTTTTCTGCGCGTTTTGGATTTTAGGTCAAAGTTTTTTACTTTTTGGACAGGTAAAAACTGCCTTTAAAACGGGCAAAATAGCCTCTTTAAAAAGTGCATCCGAGCACCTGTTTTTGGCCGGTAATTTTAACAACTGGAACCCGGCAGATAGTGCCTGGCAAATGATACCTAATACAGATGGCAGCTACCAGCTTTTGAAAGTTATGCCCAAAGGCATTTACAATTACAAAATAACCCGTGGCAGCTGGGGTACAGTTGAATGCAGCTCCGCTGGTAAAGGCATTGATAACCGAACGCTTAGTGTTGCAAATGATACTTTGATAACTTTAGATGTTGCCGCCTGGCAGGATAATTTTGCAACTGCAGCAAAGCAACATACAGCTTCAGCACAGGTACATATTATAAGTGATAATTTTGAAATACCGCAACTGGGCAGGCAACGCCGTGTATGGATTTATCTGCCCAAAGATTATGCCTCATCCAAAAAGAAATTCCCTGTAATTTATATGCACGATGGGCAAAATCTGTTTGATGACTACTATAGCGGGTATGGCGAATGGGGAATTGATGAACTGCTTGATAAAGTATTGCCTCAAAAAGAATGTATAGTGGTAGGTATTGATCACGGCGGTGATTACCGTATTATAGAATATGATCCCTATGATTCAAAATACGGCAAGGGCCTGGGTGCCGATTACGTTGAGTTTTTAGTTAAAACCCTAAAGCCGTACATTGATATGCATTATAAAACTAAAGCCGGTGCAAAATATACTACCATTGCAGGCAGCTCCATGGGCGGGCTGATATCAATGTATGCTACCATTAAATATCCTGATGTATTTGGTAATGCCGGTATATTTTCGCCCGCGTTTTGGATAGCGCCAGAAATTTATGAGCTGGCAAAACAAAAGCAGATAGGGAATAAAGCCCGCTTTTACTTTGTATGCGGTGATGCCGAGAGTGAAGATATGGTTGCCGATATGAAAAAAATGGCTGCGATTGTACAAGAAAAAGGTGTTAAGCCCCAAAACGCCCCGGTAGTAATTATTAAAGGCGCCAGCCATAATGAGAAACAATGGAATGGCGATTTTCCGGACTTTTATAAATGGCTGTTTAAGTAATAAGCACATTTTTTATACTCTTATTTCTTGTCTCTTGATTCCTGCCGCTTTCTCACTAAATTTGGGGCTTACCCAAATACATGACCATAGAGGAAATATTAAAACAGTACTGGAACCATGATCATTTCAGGCCGATGCAGGCCGAGATCATCAAATCTGTTTTATTAGGTCGTGATACCTTGGCTTTATTACCTACCGGTGGTGGCAAATCTGTTTGTTTCCAGGTGCCTGCGCTGGCAAAAGAGGGGATATGTATTGTGATTTCGCCACTTATAGCCCTCATGAAAGATCAGGTAGAAACCCTGAAAGGGAAAGGTATCAATGCAGTGGCCATTGTATCGGGCATGGGATTGCGCGAGATTGATCTGGCCCTGGATAACTGCATCTATGGCACGGTTAAATTTTTGTACCTCTCGCCCGAGCGGCTACTTTCCGAACTGGTACGCGAGCGTATCAAGTATATGAAGGTAAACCTGATTGCCATTGATGAGGCACATTGTATATCGCAATGGGGATATGATTTTAGGCCGTCATACCTGCACATCGCCGATTTGCGCGAACTTCATCCCAATGTGCCTGTGCTGGCACTAACGGCTACGTCAACAGTTGATGTTAAGCAGGATATACAGGATAAATTACTGTTTAAAGACCAGGTTGTATACCAGCAAAGTTTTGAACGCAAAAACATTAGCTATGTGGTGCAAAATGCCGAGAATAAATTGCGCCGCATGCTGGATATAGCCAAAGGTGTTAAAGGCAGCGGTATTGTGTATGTACGCAGCCGTAAGGATGCCGCCGACATTGCAAAATTTTACAACGAAAACGGTATCAAAGCCGATTATTACCACGCCGGTTTACCCATGGATATAAGAGCCGAGCGGCAGGAAAGCTGGAAAAGTAACCGCACCCGGATAATTGTTGCTACCAATGCATTTGGGATGGGGATTGATAAGCCTGATGTGCGCTTTGTGATCCACAAAGATATGCCCGAAAGTTTGGAGGCTTATTACCAGGAGGCAGGCCGTGGAGGGCGCGATGAGCAAAAAGCTTATGGCGTATTGCTGTATACCCATGCCGATAGGTTACGACAGGAAAAAATGTTCCTGCTTAATTTTCCTTCGGTTGATGAAATTAAGCAGGTATACCATAGCCTGGCTAATTATTACCAGCTTGCTTACGAGGCAGGCGAGGGGCTGAGCTTTGATCTTGACCTTGGCGATTTTTGCAGCCGGTTTAAGCTGGACCCTATTAAAACTTTAAATGCACTTAAATTTTTGGAGAAGGATGAATACCTATCATTCAATGAAAGTGTGTTTCTGCCATCGCGTTTCAGGTTCGAGGTGGTGAACGAGGTATTATATAATTTCCAGATTCAGAATGCCGGTTGGGATCCGTTTATTAAAACCCTGCTGCGCTCCTACGGTGGATCATTTGAGGATTACGTAAGGATTAAAGAATTTGACCTTGCCAGGCGCACAAACCTGAGCGTTCAGCAGGTTGTTGACGGTTTGTTGCAATTACAACAGTTTGGTTTAATAAGTTATCTGCAACAAACAGATAAGCCGCAGATTACCTATTTAAAGGCCAGGCAACAGGCCGCCCGCCTGTTTATCAACAAAAACTACATAGAGGAGCGCAAGGAAACCTATCGTCAAAAAATGGAGGCGGTTTTTGCTTATGCCATTCATCAAAAATGCCGGAGCCAAATGTTGCTGGCTTACTTTGATGAGGTAAATGCCCGCAAATGCGGCATCTGCGATGTTTGCCTGGATGAAAAACGCCATAAAAACGCCGACGAAATATTTGATAACATCACAAACGAGATAGTGCAGCTATTAAGCGTATCAACCCCTGATATTGGCACACTTGTAACCACCATCAATATCGGCACCGAAAAAGAGAAGATGGAAGCTATCAGGCTACTGCTTGATGCCGGCAAAATTAAAACAGACGGCGAGAAGTATTATATGTAATCTGGCTCGTGTTGCGGGATGCGAGGTTAGGGCTTCGGTTGTAAGTAATATTGATCTTTCATCTCTTTTTTAATTCGCACAGCAGGTTGTAAACCCCCGTCTGCGGCTCCGCGGCCAACAACCTGCCCCGAAGCCGAAATACCCCGAAAAATTTATCGTTATTTCACCGGATAAAATCTACCACTTACCGACAAAAAACCTGCATACAACTATTACAGGTTATACTGCTGTAACGTTTTTTAATCGAGATCGTCATATAGGTGTATTTAAAAATATAAATAAACAATCATCTGACAATCAAAATATTAATATCATGAAAACTAACTTAATCGCCATCTTAGCAGTAATAGTTACCGTACTTGGCTTCACAAATTCAACTTACGCAGCAGTAGATAATACTACTAAAAATACTACTAAAGGTGTTGTGTTAACAGACATTAGCAGCATCAATAAAATAGAGGTTTATGGAAATGTGCAGTTATACATTTCAACCGGTGCTGCCGACCAGGTAAAAGTTTACAATCAGTACTATGCCGAAAGCGCCTTGGTTCAATCACAAAAAGGTGTTTTAAGGATCTCATCATACAAAACCGAAAAATTGGTAGTTTGGGTTACTGCAGAAGAACTTTCATCAATCACAGCTTATGATAACGCAGAAATAAAATCATTCGGAAACCTATCTGCCATTGAGCTCGACGTGAAATTATATAACAATGCATCTGCCGATTTAAAACTGGATACCTACAGCGCCCGTGTTACTATGAATGATCGCGCAAAAGCTGATATCAGTGGTACCGTAAAAGAATATAACCTGGTACACAACATATCATCAACCGTAAACAGGACCTACCTGGTTGCCGATCACGCTACAGAAAAATTAATCGGCGATAAAGCAAAATCTGACGACTATGCAGGCATATAACGCTACTCAAAAACAATCTGCCATAAAATATTAAGCAGCCACCCAAACGGGTGGCTGCTTTTGCTTTGGGGGAAGCGTTGGACCTTGTTAAAATGGCACTACAAATACAACCCGCAATTTTAATGTGTAAAATTTTCGTATATTTGCAAAACAAACGGAAATTTATAGCTATTTCCTTATAGCCACCCACTAATCAATTCTTATTGATCAGGGTTCATTTTTATCCCCGCTGATACCGTTGCTGCCCGGAAATTAAATTGATGATATCCTTTTCATGTAATTCCAGATACCGAACTTTAGTTCCGTTGATCAGATTGATACAGGTTGTAACCAGGGAAAAGCTCATTGTTTAACTAAATTTTAATAAACATGGCTAAATCGCAGGCAACATTCATGAAAAAACAACTCGAAAAAAATCGTCAGAAAAAGAAAGAGGATAAAGAGCAACGCAAGCAGGAGCGTCAGCAAAATGGTGGCGGAAGTGACCTGGAAAGCATGATGGCTTACGTTAATGAATTTGGCGAAATAGTATCTACTCCTCCCGAAAAGAAAGTATAAACTTCTTTATTTACAATATTATGTAGTGTAACAATACGAACGTTTACACTACATAAATCATTGTAAGTTTCTCCCTCAAATAAATACCTCATCTACCCTTTGAACCTTTTTGAGTTTTAATTGTCGTACATAAAAAACACGAGTAATTAAAAAACTATGAAGATCAATTTATGCTTGCTGCTGGCAGTAGCTTTTATGGCATCCTGCGCCGGAGGCCGTAGCAATTCTGGTAGCGCCGATACCTCTGGTATTAAACCCTCACAAAAAGATTCCCAGTTAGCCAATGTTGCAAACGCTCCTGATATTAATATGCAATACTGCTTTTTTCATACGGATGGTACAAAAAACCAGGACACCACAAAAGTAAGTATGTTGATAAATGGCGACAAGGTTAATGGTGAAATGAGCTGGCTCCCCAAAGAAAAGGACTCGAAAAAAGGCCTGTTGACAGGTACCCTTAACGGCAACGTTATTAAAGCCGTTTGGACATTTAACCAGGAAGGTGTTAAGGATACTATGAACGTTGAGTTTCAGTTACGAGGGAATGCCCTTGCCCAAAAGCCTTATAAATACGATACTAAAACAGGCCGGCAGCAAACCAACGGCGCGGCCGAATTTAGCGTGCTGTACAGTATGAAAAATTGTAACTAATTGTTTAGATTAGATAAAAAATAAGCAGCAAAAAAATATGAAAACCCGTGACTCCAGTATTCTATATCTTGTATTAGGCCTATACACCCTCATGATTAGTTGGCATTATAATCATTCAATAATTTTATTGCTTGTTCATTACCTTATTTGGCCGGTGTACCTGGTTTATGAATTATTAATAGGGCACCTGGCGCATGGCCTATGGAAAACCATCCCCTTGTCTTATTTTAATTAATACAAGGGTTTAATATATTTTTCAATTAAAACTACCCGCCAAACAGCCGGGTAGTTTTTTTATAAACAGATTTTTAGGGAATGGCAGTTTTACCATTTCCTCTTTCATTATACTTTTAAACTTAAACTTTTTCAACAACAACGGCGGTACCATAAGCCAACACCTCGGTAATGCCCTGCATCACTTCGTTGGCATCATAACGCATATTAATAATGGCATTTGCACCAATAGCCTGCGCATGTTGTATTAAAAGCTGGTAAGCTTCTTCGCGCGCATTTTCGCAAAGTTCAACGTAAATTGACAGCCGGCCGCCAAAAAGCGATTGAAAACCACCGGCAATATTACCTAATGCACTACGGCTGCGTACTGTAATACCGCGAACAACACCTAAATGTTTAACTACGCGATAACCATCCAAACCAGTACTGGTTGTTATAAGTGAAGTATCCATTTTTTTTTAGTTTATCAATGATTGGTTAGAGCATTTATACCATTCAATGTTACATTAAGTACTTACGCTCAATAAAACTATAGCAAAAAGATTACAGGACATTGGTGATGCTTACCTGTATTTACAAAGATAGGAGCTCTGCACATGGGTTTTTACTTTGAACGAGGTATTGGCCTCAACTTCAAATGATTGGCCGCCGGTGTAGGTTTGCCAATCCTGTTCGCCTGGTAATAAAGCTTCCAGTTGTCCTTCAATAACGGTCATGGTTTCATGGCTGGATGTGCCAAATTCATACTCGCCTTTTTCAATTACCCCAATGGTACTGCGGCCTTCGGCACTGTTGTAGGCCAATGATTTTACAGCCCCTTCAAAATATTCGTTTACGTTGATCATACTCATAATTTAAGCTACTAATATGCTTAAATAAAACCATTTGTTTTATAAATGTTAGCTCAAAATTAACAGGCTTAAAATTGCCGAATGTTAAAATATGTGAAAAAATTAACTTTGGTTGTAATTATTAATCTGCAAAGAGCGTTATTTGCATAAAATCTGCAAAGCGAATGTTTTGCATAAAATTCATATATGAGGAAAATTCAACTTATTGTTCTGTTACTTATATCGGCTACCTATTTTCAAAGCTGTAAAAAAGACGTTGTTACTTCTGCTTCTACCACATCTGATAAAATCCTGGCTGCAAATATTAATGGTGTTGAATGGTACCCTGATACGGTATCGGCCCGTATCTCTTTTGATGATGCTACAAAAATAAAAACCTTTTCTGTAACGGGTACTGCGCTTGCAAAACGGGTTGTTTTTAGTTTAAATGTACCAAATAGTACCAATACTAATAGTTTTCCATTGGCTACTTATAAAGTAGATGGAACCAGTAAAGTAAATATGGCCTATTACACGCAACAGAAAAATTCCTCTGGCAATTATGTATTTGTGCAAACGGGCACTGTGGAGCCTGGTTCAGGCTCGGCTACCATAACAGCAATAGATACTGTAAAAAAAGTAATTACAGGAACCTATTCGTTTACTGCCAAAAAGGTTAATTATGACAGCGATGGCAACTATGTATCTATAGAAATATCACAGATATTGGTAGGTACTTTCGATAATCTGCCTTATACATTCGGAAATAATAATCAATAGAAATTTCTTAGGATAAAAAATATTGTAGTCGTTTTTAAACGATAAAGCCCTTTTGTTAATAAAACAGAAGGGCTTTACTTTTTATAGAAGTTTTATAAAAAAACAATTATACACCAGGACGGGTTGGTACCGGCGTAGGTGAGGGGCTTGGATTTGGCGTTGGACTCGGACTTGGCACAGGTGTTGGAGTGGGCGATGGGTTAGGGCTTGGCACCGGTGTTGGCGATGGATTTGGATTTGGCACAGGTGTTGGAACCGGAGTTGGTGTAGTAGGATCCGTTGGTGTAGGCACCGGTGTTGGAGAAGGTGGCGGCGTTTTGGGATTTTTCTTCTTTTTTCCAGGTATTGTATCAGTAACCCTAATTGTTTTTTTGATGGTTAGCTGGTTGTTTTTGGAATTACTACCTGCATTATGATTGGCGGCAAATACTACCGAACCTACAAATGATAACGTCATTGCAGCTGCTATTATCTTTAAATTTTTCATGGTAATTTTCTTTAAGTTGTATATAAATTAACTTATAATATAATGTTTGATGGCCAAAATTGTTTCGATTAATAAAAAGGGAGGTAGCATATCTAATTATAAATCAGTGCGGAAGATGAGATAAGTGGGTGAAGTTTCTGTTGCCGGTTAGCTTTTTTACCAATGATTAATCATAAAACTCATTAGGCAAACAATATATAGCGTAAAAGCATTTAGATGGGTATGGCATCATCAAACAAATCTATCTATAGCGCGCTGGCGGCGAATTTGCTTATTGCTTTAACAAAATTTATAGCGGGATTTTTTAGTAACAGCGCTGCAATGATAGCCGAAGGCGTACACTCGGTTGTTGATACTGCCAACCAGGTATTATTGCTTTTCGGGCTGAGGCAAAGCCGGAAAAAACCTGATGCCACCCACCCGTTTGGATACGGGAAGGAACTCTATTTTTATTCGTTCATTGTTTCCATATTGATATTTGGCCTGGGTGGTGGAGTATCCATGTTCCAGGGTATCTATCATATCATTCACCCGGATGTTCTCGGCATTCCGAAGTGGAACTATATTGTGTTGGGGATATCTGTGATATTTGAAGGCTCATCGTTAGTGATAGCGGCAAAAGAGTTCAATAAACTACGCGGAGACAATACCTGGTGGCAGGCAATCACCAAAAGTAAAGATCCATCAACATTTTTGGTTTTGTTTGAGGATAGCGCCGCCGTGATAGGTTTATTTATTGTGGCTATTTGCATGTACCTCGGCCATACCTATCACATTAATTACATGGATGGCCTGGCATCGCTGCTGGTAGGGATATTACTCATTTGCGTATCGTTAATATTAGCCCGCGAAAGCCGTAGCCTGCTTATGGGTGAGGGGATAGGCTCCACTACTAAAAAAAGGATTACCGAAATTGTAGAGCAAGACCAGGATGTATTAAAACTGATGCATATCCTGTCAACCTATCAGTCACCAAGCGAAATTGTGTTGATGCTCATTATCGCCTTCAAAAAAAATTTGGATACGGCAGGTATTAATGAGGCTATCTCCCGCGTCAGAAATATAGTAAAGGATGAGTATAATCTTGTACATTTTGTGATCATCCAGCCCGAAATTTATATGGAAAAGGTAGACCCTGATGTGCAAACGTATATTTAGATGCTTTTAAATTAGCTTTTGAACGATGGATGGTAAAGTGATATATTCCGTTTTTACTTAGCGATAAACGGGCTATCCATACCAATGATCTGCGCCTTGTAAGCTGCGGGCAGCAGGGCATTGCGTAAAAAGGTTTCTATTTTAATCAGCCTTAAAAATTTATAAGTCCAGATAACAGCCAGCAACCATGGTATTTTACCTAACGACAGGTGTTTGCGTACCAACGGAGGCACAACCAATAACTGCGCCTGTTTTAATACCAGGTAACGCGCATGGCCGAGGTGTTTTTTATATTGCCGATACATATCAAGCGTTAATTCGCCGCTTACGAGGTTTTGCTGCAGGTGCTCATGGCGCATGAGCAGGTATGCGGCATAGTTGGCAGGTAAGCCTGCAAGCTGCATGCGCAGGCCTACCCGATTAAAAACATCAAAAGTTTCTGCCTTTTCGGCTTCTGTAAGTTTACGTTCCAGTAATTCATAGGAGCGAATGGAGAGATCAATGAGTAAAAACAATACATCGCGGTAGGCCCAATCAGGTATTTGTGCCCCGCGGCTGGTTTCCACTCCTTTATGGATGCTGTTGATCTTATCAATAGATTGTAAGGCTGCCTGCTCTTCAGAAAAGATGATCTGCCTGGAATAAGCAACTGTAGAGAATAGCCGCCCAAGCGGATCTGCAGGGAGGCGACCGGTAAAATAAAGCCAGTCGACGGCCTTATTTAAGGCAAACTCTGCAGCAGCACCTGCAAAAATAAAAAGAATGGTATCAGCCTTTCCCCATATTTTCCGCACTATTGAATCTTCGCCTACAAAATATGGCATGTTTTTATTGTTTAATAATTTAGCGGTATGTAATTGTTGCCCGTGTTTTTTCAACGGTAAAAACCAATCCTATACCCAATGTGTTGCACAATATGTCTGTCCACGAAAAGGAAGTACCCAATAACAGTGCCGCCATTTTGGAGCGTATTAAACCCATCCAACTGATTATATGAAAGTATTGTGATATTTCAACAGCGTAGGCAAATAGCAATACCCCGAATGCTGTAGATAGGGCACTTTTATTTAAAAAAGATTTAACAAAACAGTAGACGAGGGTCACTACTAAAAAATCGCCGCCATACGGCCTGATGATGTTATCATGCAGGTATTTTCCTATCAGTATTTCTATCGTTAGTAAGAATAAAGTAAATCCTAAGTAAGTTTTATTAAAAATCATTTATAAAAGAACTTTGCAATGCAAAGTAAATAAAGATATTCTCAATTTGCAAATGCTCCATGATGTAATTAATGTAAATTAAAATAGGATGGAGTGAATGAATTTTGCATTGTAAAACTTGGGGCGTCTATGTAGTTCATCTATAAATCATATATTTAATCCATATAAACCTATATATGCAAAAAACAGAACTTGAAAAAATGGTGGCTGGCGAGCTTTATGATGCCGGCGATGCTGAACTGGTTGCCGGTCGCTCAAAGGCACGCAAGCTGTTTACCCAATATAATGCAGCCAGTTATGATGATAAAGATACCAAACGGGCTATTTTAAAGGAACTGTTGGGAGGCTTCAAAAATGCCATTGATATTCAATCGCCCTTTTACTGCGATTATGGCTTTAATATTTTTGCCGGAGATAACCTTTTCCTGAATTTTAATTGCATCATATTGGATTGCGCCCGTGTAACGCTGGGCGACAATGTTTTTATGGCCCCCAATGTGCAGCTTTACACAGCCTATCATCCCGTAATAGCCGCCGAGCGTATAAAAGGCCCCGAATATGCGGCTCCGATAACCATCGGCAATAATGTATGGCTGGGCGGTGGTGTAATTGTATGCCCCGGTGTTACCATTGGCGATAATACCACCATTGGTGCAGGCAGCGTGGTAACAAAAGATATCCCTGCAAATGTGGTGGCAGTAGGGAACCCTTGTAAAGTAATAAAGGAATTGTAGATGAGTGGTTATAATCGGATTATTAGTGATAAGGCCCATATTATATAATATGGATGCAAAGCACTCGCCTTTACCAATCCCGATAGTTTTATAATATCTTTTGGTTGGCCGGTAAAGGGCATATAGCTGCGGTGCTCAGCATACTGAAATAAATATTTTACTTACCTGTTTAACTAATAATAAAAAGCAATATGGTAATTTAATTATTTTTCACTACGGTGCTAAAAATGTATTTTTACAGGTAAAGTTGTGAAAATCCCCCCTGCGGATAATTCCTGAATTTTTGCAGCTTTATGAAGCTGGTTAGCCATCTATTTTAATGGGAAAAGTAATTAAAGAAAATATTCAATCAGTGCAATTTCCGGTTGTTGGTATTGGTGCATCAGCCGGCGGTTTAGATGCAGTAAAAGCTTTTTTAAAAGCTTTGCCGGCTAAATCTGGCATGGCCTATGTGTTTATTCAGCATCTTAGCCCAGACCATGACAGCATTTTACCAGAGATATTGCAAAAAGTAGCACCGTTCCCTGTTCAGCAAATCACTGATAATGTTCACCTGGAACAAGATCACCTTTATATTATTCCTTCAAATAAGGTAGTAACAGCAGTAGATGGCGTGCTTAAGCTGGCTCCGATAGAAAAAAAGCATATAAAAAGTAATACGATTGATCTCTTCTTTTCTTCGTTAGGCATGATTCATCAAAGCTATGCCGTGGGTGTTATATTATCAGGTGCTTTAACCGATGGCACCCTTGGCTTGCAGGTTATCAAATCATATGGTGGCTTAACCTTTGCGCAGGATGAAGGCTCTGCCGAGTTTGATAGTATGCCAAGAAGTGCGATAAAGGCCGGTGTTGTTGATTTTGTATTACCACCACAAAAAATTGCAGAGCAGCTGATAGCCATGAATCATCCTTTTCATACAGATTATTCCGGTTTGGAAATTGCTGATACAATTCCCGAGCAGGATAATGAAACATTTAAACAAATACTTACCGTGTTGCGTGTTAGGCGCGGGGTAGATTTTACTTACTATAAGCAAAGTACCTTAAAACGCCGTATTATAAGGCGAATGGCCTTAAATAAAATCGAACAGCCATCTAATTACCTTAGTTTCCTTCGCGAAAATAAGAATGAGCAGGATGCTTTATACAACGATATGCTTATTTCGGTTACCCATTTCTTTAGGGATACCCAAAGTTTTGAAGTTTTGTGTAACGATATACTACCGGCATTGCTTGACAAAAAAACTGGTAGCGATTCTATAAGGATCTGGGTAGCGGGATGTGCCACAGGCGAAGAAGCCTATTCAATGGCCATCTGTTTGCAGGAACACCTTGGCGATAAAGCCGCCGCCATGAAAATCCAGATATTTGCCACTGATATTTCTGAAACCGCTATTGCAAAAGCCCGTACAGGTATTTACCGGCCGACCGAGTTAGAGGGTGTTTCTTCATCCAGGCTGCAACAATTTTTTGTGAAGCTTGATGGAACCTACCAGGTGAGTAAAACCATCAGGGATATGTGCGTATTTGCTAACCATAACCTGCTTAAAGATCCGCCGTTTTCAAAAATAGATTTGGTGAGTTGCCGTAATGTAATGATTTACCTGGAACCTGTTTTGCAAAAAAGGGCGCTATCTACTTTTCATTATGCTTTAAATGAAAATGGATACCTGATGCTGGGTAAATCAGAAACTATAGGCACTAATACCGATATTTTTAAGGTTGCTAACAGTGCCGAGAAAATTTATACCCGCAAGGGGCCAATAGGTAGGTTTATGGCAGTAAGCTCGCCTGGCCGGGAACAAAGCTTCAGAGAGATAGATAAAAACGTACAAAAAGAAAACACCGATAAAGATGTTTTTAAGGTAGCCGACGAAACTATGCTGGCCAGCTTTATGCCGGCTTCTGTTTTGGTAAATGAAAAATTTGATATTATACAGTTTAGGGGGCCTACCGAAACATGGCTTATTCCGCCTATGGGTAAGCCCAGTTTTAATCTGTTAAAAATGGCACGTGATGGCCTGTCATTTGAATTGCGAAATATTTTACATATTGCAAAAAAAACGGCCCTGCCAGCCCGTAAATTCGCGGTGTTTTTTAAAGTTAACGGTTTGCAGCATTTTGTTAATCTGCAGGCAATCCCACTTAAAGATACCATTGAACCTTATTATCTTATAGTTTTCCAAAATGCTTCATCAACGGGGGTACAGCATGTACCGGATGAGGTAAATCCGGGTCGTACCAGTGTATCCTATGATGAGAGCGATTTGCGTATTGAACAGCTTGAGAAAGAACTAATACAGGCGCGTGCCGATATGCGCGCTATTACCGAAGAGCAGGAAACTGCTAATGAGGAACTACAAAGCGCCAATGAAGAGCTGCTATCCGGGAGTGAAGAGTTGCAAAGCCTGAACGAGGAACTGGAAACCTCAAAAGAGGAATTGCAAAGTACCAACGAGGAGATAATGATTGTTAATAAGGAATTACTGGATAGGAATGATCAGTTGAACAATGCCCGCATGTATACAGAGGGTATTGTAAAAACCATTCGTGATCCACTAATTATTTTAGATAGCGAACTGCGTGTTAAACGTGCCACCAGCGGATTTTATCAAAAATTCCGGTTCAATGAAAAACAAACGGAAGGATATTACCTGTATGAACTTGGCGACCGCCAATGGGATATTCCCGAACTGAGGGAATTACTTGAAAATATACTTCCCGAAAAAAAGGAATTGGAAGATTTTGAGGTTGAGCAAGTATTTCCTACGATAGGAAAACGTTTCATGTGCCTTAATGCCAGGCAAATAGATAATGTTAATGGCGAACAGCTCATTTTACTTGCAATTGAAGATATTACCGATAAAAGAAAAATAGAACAAGGTTTGGTCGAAGTTGAACGCTTGTTAAACGAAAGCAAAGAACGGTTAAAGTTTGCGGTTGATTCTGCAGGTCTGGGCACCTGGGACTATGATCCGCAAACAAAAGAATTGATTTGGGATAAGCGTTGCAAAGAAATATTTGGTTTATTACCAACAAGTAGAGTTGATATTGCTTCGTTTTTTGAAAAGGTACATCCCGAGGATTTGATCCGCGTGGAGGATAGCATTAAGGATACCCTCAATGATCAGCATTGCGAAGCGTTTGATATTGAGTTCAGGACTATCGCAATACAACAAAAAATAAAATGGCTTAAGGCAAAAGGCAGGGCATATTTTAACGACGAGGGAATCGCGATTCGTTTTATCGGTACTTTGTTGGATATTACCGCTCAAAAACTGATTGATGAAGCCACGCTGGAATTATTGAATAAAAAAGATGAATTTATAAGCATTGCCAGTCATGAATTAAAAACGCCGGTTACCAGTCTTAAAGCGATACTTCAAATTATTGAGCGCACGACCATCAAAAATGAGGAAATGAAATCCTTACACGCTTTTGTACAAAAAGCCAATAAGCAGATTGATAAACTTACCGAATTGATTAAGGACCTACTGGATGTCACCCAGATTCAGGCGGGCAAATTGGAATTGAAGAAAACGAATTTTAACCTTGGCGAATTGTTGGATGAGTGCAAGGAAGAATTACAAACTGGTTCAACAAAGCACCAGATTATTTTTGAGGGTGATCCCAATATCAAAATCAGAGCTGATAGGAATCGTTTGGAACAAGTTGTTATTAATTTGATTTCTAATGCTATTAAGTATTCTCCCGATGGGAATAAAGTGATCATCAAATCCGAAAAAACAGCAGAGGGTATTAAAATTGCCATTACAGATTTTGGCATTGGTATACCAGCTGAAAAAATACCTTTATTATTTGATAGGTTTTACCGTGTTGATGAAATATCTCAAAGATATGCCGGTTTAGGATTAGGGCTGTTTATTTCTGCCGAGATCATTAAACAACACCGCGGCCATATTTATGTGGACAGTGAAGTAGGCAAAGGATCAACTTTTTGGTTTGTTATCCCTAATTAAATTCATGTAAATAGTTGAAACTTATAATGACCTGTTGTTAATAGTCTTGAAGGGATGGATTTAGAATGGGAAAGTTTAAATAGGGCAAAACTCAAAAGATAAATACCAAAATTGATATTCAAAATTAGATTTACTTATTCATTACCAAAATAATAACCGCGCTGCCCGTATGAAAACCAAATCTGCCTTTTACCTATTCCTGCTGATAATACTTACACACGTAAACCCTTTAATGGCTCAAAAAGCCGATAAATTACCCCAATTGTTGATCAGGCTTGATGATATAGGGATGAACCATTCTGTAAACATGGCTGCCGAAAAGGTGGCCAAAACAGGTTTGCCATTTTCTGTATCACTTCAGTTTGCCTGCCCATGGTACCAGGAAGCGGTGGAGATATTGAAAAAATACCCCAACGTAAGCGTAGGAGTGCATTTAACACTCACATCCGAATGGAAAAATTACCGCTGGGGACCGGTTACTGGCCGCACTGCCGTACCAAGTTTGGTTGATGAAGTAGGCTACTTTCCGCATTCCACATCAGCGTTTGCAAAAAGCGGGTATAAACTGGATGAGGTTGAAACCGAATTATCGGCGCAGATTGAAAGGGCTTTGGCATCGGGATTGAAGATAAGCTTCATAGATCCGCACATGGGGATCGCATTGTCGACCCCCGAGCTACGCGCGCTTACAGAAAAATTGGCCCATAAATACAAATTAGCAATATCAACATTAAGTAGTGTTACCTATTTTGGTGAAACCTATATGGAAATGTGGGGCGAACCTATCGCCACCAAAAAGAAAGTTTTCCTGAATTATGTGAGCAATAAATTGAACCCCGAAAGGCCAAACCTGGTTGTGATCCATACCGCTACGCCCAGCCCCGAAATGGATGCACTGGTAGATATGAACAGCAATATGATGAACGCCAAAGATGGCAAACCCTTAACCAGCCTGCACCGCCAAACCGAACTCAATATGTTGCTATCACCCGAGTTTAGGAGTATGGAAGGAAAGAAATTTCGGATGATTAATTACCAGCAATTATTGGCAACAAAAGATATTAGTATACTTAAAGCATCAAACAACAAGTAAAGCGTTATTTTTTTGAAAGTATAACTATAGCCACACCGCCAATAATGAATATCCCGCCCAAATAGGGCGGCCAGTTTACAGTTTTTTGCCTGTCGGCAGATAACTGGATAGGGCCCGCATCAATAATCTTTTCTTTTTTTGTGTAGGTAAAGCCAGTCCACATAAGCATTATTGCGCCTATAACAATGAGTACTATGCCAATGCTTTTGTTCATGGGGTGATGATTTTGGATATGTTTATTATTGCAATAACAATAAGTATAAGATGAAATTGTTTGCCTGTTCACTAAATAATACCATCGGGCTTTTTTGGCGACTAAACTTTTTATAGCTTAGGTACCTCATTTGGGGGGCTGATAAGTAGCCAGCTTAATGACTAAAACAATTCATAGGAATGCAAGATGATCTGATACTGGAAACCATTTCCGTTACCAAAAATTTCTTCGGCGATAAGTCATCCGGCGTTAACAATATAACCATATTTGTGCCCAAGGGCAAGATCACAGCTATAGTTGGCGAAAGCGGCAGCGGTAAAACCACCCTGCTTAATTTGTTATTTGGGATGCTGCAACCCGATCATGGCGAGGTTTTTTTTAAGGAGGAACAGGTACTTAGTCGCGAGCATGGCATACAGCATGCCCACAAAGTAATGCGTTTGGTAACCCAGAACGGTATTGATATGGATCCGCGGTCATCTGTTTGGAACACAGTTCGTGATGGACTGCCCGAGGAGGACCTGAGCCACGAAATAAAAAGGGTTACCGAGGCCCTTAACATGCTCAATATTTACCCACTTAAAGATTATCCATTTGGCAAACTGAGCGGTGGCGAAAAACAAAGGGTAACTATAGCAAAAGCATTAATAAGCAGGCCCGAAGTTTTATTACTTGATGAACCCTTTAACCAGGTAGATGCTTTTTACCGTGAAGCTTTACAGCACGACATAAGGCAAATTGTAAGAGAGTGGAAAACAACCGTGGTGCTGGTATCACATGACCCGGCCGAGATCCTATCCATGGCCGATGAGCTTATTGTAATTAAAGAGGGCGAGATAGTTGAAAATGGTCCGCCGGATGAGTTATATCATTCGCCCCAATTATTGTACACATCGCAAATACTGGCCAGTGGCAGCAAGCTTACTTCTACCCAAGCCAAAGTTTGCGGCATAAAAAGCAGGCGCGGCGTAGTAGTAATATATGCCGAGCATATAAAAATAACCCTGTTGGGTAAAAAGTGGGTGGTGAAAATGGTGCTGTTTAAAGGTTTTTACGAAGAATTGATTGTGGAGTATGCCGGCGTTACGTTACGCGTAATGAATTACAACAGGGGTAAATATAAAACTGGCAGTAAGGTAGGCATCAAAATCAGCAAATACTTTGAGTTTGGTAAGTGGGAGAGTTGAAACGAAGAATCAGAATCATGAATCAAGAGTTAAGAATCAAGATAGGTGACGAAAAGGATTTTTACACCTGTTATCGTAATAACAGGTGTATTTAATGGCATCAGGTTAATTTAATCAGTTACTAATTGTCCCTCTTTCACCAACCTTTCTTTCCTGTATTTACTCAAATTTATAAGTAACACGCTACCCAATATAATTACCAGGCCGCCTACCTGTAACAGGGTAACACCCTCATGGGCGAAAAGTACACCCAGTATAACCGCTATAACCGGGTTAACGTAAGCGTAGGTACCCACCTGTGTAGCCGGCCGAACCTGTAAAAGCCATACATAAGCGCTAAATGCGGCTATTGATCCAAAAACTATTAAGTATAACAATGCATACCAGCTATGAGCGGGAATGGCGCTCCAGTTAAGCGTTTGCACCTCGTGATGAAAAAAGCTTGATGGGATAAAAACAATACCAGCGGCCAGCATTTGCCATGCGGCGTTAACAGATACAGATCCCTTTGTGTTATTGTGTTTGGAGTATAATGAGCCCGATGCCCAGCCTAATGTACCCACCAGCAGCAATAACATTCCCGGTAGTTTTGATGGCCCGGTTGATGGGCCAACCATGCTTTCTATCTGTTCGCTAAACAATAATATAACCCCTATAAAACCTATTGCCAGCCCAATAAGGGTGCTTTTACTTTTAAAGTTGGTGCCCCAGTTAGGTTTATCCAACAATACAAACCATATAGGAGGAGATGATACCATGATGGCTACCATGGCGCTTGGCAGTGTTTGCTCGGCCCATATTACTGCGCCATTACCTACTACCAGCATTAAAAAACCACTTACTGCAGCATGGATCATGTTACGCTTCACAAAAATCTGTTCGCCTTTAATGGCGCACCATATCAGCAGTAAAATACCGGCTATAAAAAAGCGGAGTGCACCAAGTAATAGTGGCGGGAAACCATCAATAGCCATTTTTATAAAAAAATAGGTTGAGCCCCAAACCAGGTAAACAATAGCAAAAGCTATGATAACCAACAGGGGAGACGCAGTTTTTTGTGTAGTTGAGGTCATGGCGGTATTTATTTTTCGGGTATAACTAATTGTTGTTGTTCTTTAACCGTTTCGAGCACTATAGTGGTACGGGTGCTTAAAATGTTAGGTATTTTACTAAAGTAAGTACGCATTAACAGCATCAGCGAGGCTGAATCATACGTACGAATCTTTACCAGGTAGCAATCATCGCCGGCTATATGGTGTACCTCTTGTACTTCGGGTATTTTAGCCAGTTCGCGGGTTGTATGGTCCGATCCCGGTCCTTCAGCAGCTTTCATAAATATAAAGGCCAGCATTTTTTGCTGCAATGCCACGGGATTAATACGGGTAGTATATTGCTGGATAACGTTTTTCTGTTCCAGTTTTTTTACCCTCTCCAATATACCCGATGGCGCCATACCCAGTTCGCGGGCCATGTCGGCATTTGATATGCGGGCATTTTCCTGCATCAGGCGTAAAATATGCAGATCGGTTTTATCTAAAACTATTTCTGGTTCGTTAATCATACGGTAATATTAGTCAATTTGTGAATTAAATTCAAAATAAATTTAATTATATGAATTTAATTCGACAAAAGTCTTGTATTGGTGTTTGAACAAATGTTTTGATATCCGAAATGGAGCGCATGAGTTGTATGTATTATCAGCTTAAACTGTTATTAGAGAATTCATAACTGTTTAAAAAATTTGGCAGAATTGTTATTATTCTACATCTTGCGCGTTGCACATAGCCCCAACAGTAATTGTTTTATCAGTTTTTAGCCTGATAAAACAGAATCAACAAACATGACAGCACTAAACCCTAACATTTTAAAAACTAAACAGCATTTTGATATTCTCGACGGATTAAGAGGCATAGCGGCTTTGTCTGTTGTAGTTTTTCATTTTACCGAGTTTATTTATCCAAATAGCAGCGAAAATTTTATAGGGCATGGTTTTTTAGCTGTCGACTTTTTTTTCTGTTTATCCGGCTTTGTTATTGGGTACGCTTATGACGATCGTATTGGTAAAATGGGTGTACTGGAATTTTTTAAATCAAGGGTAATCAGGCTGCATCCCCTGGTTATTTTGGGCTCGGTATTGGGCTTATTGGGTTTTCTGTTTGATCCATTTGGTGGTCATCCTGCATTATTATATACTACTGGCAGACTGGTGCTCATATTTTTGAGCTCCGTGTTGCTTATTCCCTTCCCGGTGATGCCTGAGCGTTATTTTAATTTATTCAGTTTTAATGCGCCTTCATGGTCATTATTCTGGGAGTATGTAGCTAATATTTTTTATGCTTTTGTCCTTTACAAAATCAGCCGTCGATACTTGCTTTTGTTGACGATATTATCCGCGGCAGCGCTTTGCTTTGTTGGCTATAGGGCGGGGGCATTATTGGGTGGTTGGGACGGCAGTAGTTTTTGGGATGGTGGTGCCCGTATCGCTTTTTCATTTATGGCGGGGTTGCTTGTTTACCGGTCTAACTGGATCATTAAAACAAAGCTGGGCTTTTTAGCCCTGTCTGTATTGTTGGTGTTTGCCTTTATAATGCCACATTTTAAATGGAACTGGCTGGCAGAGTTAATGGTTGTACTGATCTATTTTCCATTGCTTGTTGCGTTGGGGGCCGGGGCCACACTTACCGAAGGTGTAAAAAAGTTTTGTGTATTCTCCGGTAAGATATCGTACCCGCTATATATGATTCATTATGCGGGTATATGGATTTTTGGAAATTATTACACCAGTCATAAACCCGGCACAACCCAGCTTGTTTTCATCGTTATAGCGGGAGTTTTTATTTTGGTTGGGATATCGTATTTAGCAATGGTAATTTATGATATGCCTATCCGGAAATATTTGAGCGATAAAAGGAAGCAGAAAGCATAAATAGATTATTATTGACTGTTGGTGTTATTTGCTTATTAAACTTTTAACAGGATATTAGTTTAAAATCGGGAATCGAACGTAAGAACGAGATTGGCGATTGCTTTAACAACGAAACAAATGAAATACCTTAACCTTTTTATACCATTTTTGCTGGTTCAATCAGTTTTTGCACAATCAAAACTGCCTGTTATTAAAGCAACATCTAAAAACGTAACTATCAACGATGGGGGCTATTTAGATAAAAATGCCTGGACTCTCTCGCCAAAAACTAAACCAGATATTTTCACTGCCGATAGAACCCGGAAAACAAAGTGGGTTACTTTTTATACAGATATAGATTCTATAAGGGTAAAAGTAAAACCAGGTACAAAATTTAACTTTATTGTATTGCTAAATGGCAAAGACTCCTGCTATACGCAAATTGTAAGCGCGATACCTCCGGAGGATAAACTCCGAAAAATTGTTGCTAAAGATGATACCATCCCATTTACACTTACTTCATTTAATGCTATTGCAGTAAAAGCCGTTATAAACAATACAGATACCTTAAACCTGCACTTTGATGTTAGTTCTTTCGGTTTTCATTTTACCAGGGATGCTATACTTAAAAAAACAAACTTGTTATCAAACCAGCCCGATGCCTTAGCCGGTAAAACCAAGCCGGATTATAATAACTTAACCAAGGCGTTTAAATTGCGAATAGGGAGTATTGTTTGGAATGCCCCTGAAATTCTGCCGACAACAACAACGGCTCATGAAATGGACGGCCGATTTGGTTGGGATTTGTTTGAAGGTAAAATAGTGGAGATAGATTATGATCATCACCTTTTGATAATCCATTCCCGATTGCCAAAGGCTTTGAAAGGGTATACCAGGTCGAAAATGGAATTTATTCACTCTTTCGCCTGCATTAAGGGAACCTTTGAAATAGGAGGTAAGAAATACGCCGGCAATTTTTCAATGGATACAGGGTCAGATCAGGCAATTGTTTTAGATAATACCTGGGCCGCTAAACAAAACTTTCCCCAAAATTTAAGATTGATAAAATTATCGGTATTGAGCGATCCAAGAGGTGTAAAATATGAAACTAAAATAGTGCTTTCGCCGCTGCTGAAGATCGATAATTTTAAGCTTATCAATATCCCCACGCTCATGGTTGGTAGTTTGAATCCAACAGGTTTAGAGATTAATTATTTGGGCAATGATCTTTTAAAGCGATTTAATATCATTCTTGATTTCAAAAATGATTGCCTATACCTAAAGGCTAATCAATTAATGAGTTTAAAATACAGGGCAAATTCTTAGACTATTCCCTAATTTCACATTAAACAAACATCAAACTTATGAAATACAATTTTTTAGGAAATACCGGCTTGCTGGTTTCTGAAATTTGCTTTGGCACCATGACCTTTGGTGGCAAAGGGTACTGGGAGGCCATAGGGCAAATAAAGCAGGAAGGAGTTAACGAGCTGATGAAAACGGTTGTCGACTCGGGCATTAACTTTATTGATACAGCCAACGTGTATTCCTTTGGCGAATCTGAAACATTGTTGGGCCAATCCATTATTGATCTGGGACTTAACCGCGAGGAATTGATCATCGCTACTAAGGTGCGTGGCCGGATGGGCGAGGGGCCAAACAATACAGGCCTTTCACGGTACCATATTTTTAATTCTGTTGACGACAGCCTGAAACGGTTGCAGTTAAATCATATAGATGTGCTGTATGTTCACGGCGTGGATCTTAAAACTCCTGTGGAAGAGATCATGCGGTCGTTAAACGATATTGTGCTGAGTGGCAAGGTACGTTATATAGCCTGCTGTAACTGGCCTGCCTGGATGGTAATGAAAGCCGCCGGTATAGCCGAAAAGAATGGCTGGAACAAATTTGTTGGCCTGCAATATTTTTACTCGTTGGCTGGTCGCGATATTGAAAGGGAGTTATTGCCCGTTGCCGAAGATCAGAACCTGGCTGTAATGCCCTGGAGCCCGCTGGCCGGTGGTTTTATTTCGGGTAAGTACACCCGCGATAACCAAAAATCAGAAGGATCGAGAAGAGATACCTTTGATTTTCCGCCGATAAATAAGGACAAGGCTTATGATATTGTAGATGTGATCAGCGAAATTGGTAAACAGAAAAATGTGTCTGCCGCGCAGATCGCGCTGGCATGGGTTCGCCTTCAAAAAGGCATCACCAGCACTATAATAGGCGCAAAAAATATCGATCAGCTCAATGATAATTTAAAATCAATAGAAGTTGAACTTTCTGCCGATGAGCTCAAACGCATCGACGAGATAAGCGCCCTGCCAAAGGAATACCCCGGCTGGATGGTTGAAAGGCAATCAGCCGATAGGGTGCCAGCTAAAAAGTAGTGAGCGGTAGTTGGTGAGTAGTGAGTGAGCAATTTAAATTAAGCTTCCATTCACTACTCACCACTCACTATTCACAATTACATCCCCTTCAACACTCCCACAAGATATTCTATCTGCTCGGCATGTACATCCAGGTGTGTAACAAAGCGGATGCGATGTTTGTCGGTATCGCTGGCTTTAATGCCCTGGGTTGCAAGTTTAGCCAATACGGCGCTTGCTGGTTCAATAGTATCAAATAATACAATATTAGTTTCTACAGGCATCACATTGCTTACCCATGATAGGTTGCTCAGCTCATCGCCCAGGATGCGCGCGTGGGCATGATCTATCTTCAGGCGCTCTACATGATGGTCTAAAGCATAAATGCCTGCAGCGGCCAGGAAACCTGCCTGCCTCATACCACCGCCTAATACCTTGCGTATGCGTCGGGCGTATTTAATAGTAGCCGCATCAGCCAGTAAAACAGAGCCAACGGGCGCGCCAAGGCCTTTTGATAAACAAACCGAAATTCCATTAAAGTATTTACCATAGTCAACTGCTTTATCGCCGGTATGGGTAAGCGCGTTAAATATGCGTGCACCATCCAGATGCAGTTTTAAGCCTTTAGCCTGGCATAGTTCGGCAATGGGTTTAATGTCGTTTAGCGTGTAGCAGCTGCCACCACCTTTGTTAACTGTGTTTTCAAGCACTACCAGGCTGGTATGCGGGTAATGTATGTTTTCGGCATTTATCTCCGGCTCTATCATTTCGGGGGTGATGATACCCCGGTAACCATTTAACAGGCGGGTTGATACGCCGGAGTTAAAGGCAATACCACCGCCCTCATAACGGTAAACGTGTGCGGTTTGGTCGGCAATAAGCTCATCCAAAGGCTGGGTAAAGCACTTAATGGCAATTTGGTTGGTCATGGTTCCCGATGGGCAAAACAGGCCCGCTTCCATACCAAACATGGCTGCCGCCTTTTGTTCCAGTTCATTTATAGTTTCATCCTCGCCAAAAACATCATCGCCAACTTTAGCGCTCCACATGGCTTCCAGCATGCCGGGCGTAGGTTTTGTTACGGTATCGCTGCGTAAATCAACAGTCATCATATTAAATATCTAAAAAATGCGTTCTTTGTATTTTATACTTGTTATGCGCTCAATTTTAATCATTTTATTTTTTATGCTGTGCTTTGTATCAGCAAAATCGCAAAAATGGCAGCCCGGTAATTTTACCGATGTTAAAGGTAATCGTACAACCGGCTTTATAAGGTTATATCCCGGAGGGAAGAGTCCTATAAAAGATGAGGGTTTTATTGAGTTTAAGGACGACGAAAAAACAAACCCGTATAAACTTAGTGCAAGTGATGTGCGGTCGTTTGTAGCCGGGAAAGATAGCTTTGTGGTGGCGCATGCCCCGCGCAATGAAGCCTGGAATTTGGAGGAGACCGACTTTGTGCAGGTGGTGTTGGATGAGCCAATGAAACTGTACATGGCAAAAGCCGGTTCGGGCGGCGGTGGTGGCGTGCATTTTTCGCCGGGAATATCAGCCGGTTATGGCAGTGGAGGCTACGGTGGTGGTTTTGGCGGTGGCCTGGGTGTTTCCCTTGGCGGTGGTGGCGGCGGCGGTCGCGGAAAAAGCTCCAAAGCTGTTTACTATTTTGGAGAAAGCACCGCTGTTATGCAACGCATTACCGATGCAAATTTTGAGGATATTATGGTTGAGGTTATGGGCGATGAAGAGCAGGTGGTTGATAGCATCAAAGAGCACAAATTCAACCTTAAAAATATGGATAAGCTGCTTGATTACTTTAATAAGGTATCGGCATCGCATCAAAAGCAGCCGGCTCAATAAAACAAATGAGCCTAAATCAGCGGGTGCGAAAATTCGAAACAACATTGAAAACTATACCCGGTTGATGATTCAGTCTGAAGTTTGGGATTTTAGTATATAATATAAACAGCCCGGTTACCGCACAGGATAACCGGGCTGTTTTGGTAAACGGGCTCTTTGGAAATTAAAAATGGTTATTCGTAAATCCATACAAATCCTGTAGATATTGTCATATTTAAAAAAATATGGCTTGTCTTTTATAAAATCATTTAATAAACTATCTTTAAGGATTACATTATTGTAAAACATAAAATAGCGCTTATTGAAAACTATTACACGCAGAGATTTTCTTGGTAAAGGAGCTATGCTGGCTGGGGGTGCTTACCCCGCTATGATGGCTTTAGGTTTGTTACGGCCGGCGCCCGCACATGCCTTTAATTTGGAGGGAGATGGTAAAGGAAAACATATTATCATATTAGGAGCAGGTTTGGCCGGGATGACCTGCGCTTACGAGCTAAATAAATTAGGCTATCAATGTACCATATTGGAGGCCCGCCAACGCACAGGTGGCCGTTGCTGGAGTATTCGTAATGGTAGCACTAACCAGGAGATTGATAAGCCTGCTGCTACCGCGAAGTTTGATGATGGTTTGTATTTTAATGCTGGCCCGTCACGTATACCTCATCACCATGAGCTTACGCTGCATTACTGTAAGGAGTTGGGCGTACCAATCCAGGTTTACAACAACGTAAACGAGGGCGCTTATTACTTTGCCGAAGGTAAAGGAGCGCTATCAAACAAAAAAGTAAGGGTAAGGGAAGTTCATAACGACATCAGGGGGTACATGACCGAAATGCTTGCCAAAAGTATAGACCATGGCAGCCTTGATAGTAACCTGACCAAAGAGGATGGCGAAAAGATCATAGAATACCTGCAGGCAGAGGGCGGCCTTGATGTGGATAAATTGTACAAAGCATCTGCAAGGCGGGGCTATACCGAATCGCCGGGCGCCGGAGACAGGCCAGGTAAAATTGCCGATCCGCATAAACTGGCAGATATATTACACTCGGGCTTGATGGATCCTGATTTTTATAATGTTGCCGAGTATACCTATGAACTGCAGATGACCATGTTCCAGGCCGTTGGCGGGATGGATCAGATAGCAAAGGCATTGGAGAAAAAAGTAACGCCATTTGTTAAAATGGGCGCCGAGGTTACGGCGATAAATAATCTTGCCGAGGGCGTTAAAGTAACTTATAAGGATGCGCTTGGCGAGCATCAGCTTACTGGCGATATGTGTATTTGTACTTTGCCACTCCCGGTATTGAGCAATATCAGCAATAATTTTTCAAGTGATGTGAGCCGTGCCATTGATTATATTGGATATATACAAACCGGGAAAATAGGGTTGCAGTTTAAACGGAGGTTTTGGGAAGAGGATGAACATATTTATGGCGGTATTACGCACACCAACAACGATTTAACCCAGATTTTTTATCCATCATATGATTATTTAGGAAAAAAGGGTATCTTGATAGGTTATTATAATTTTAATGAAAAAGCCCAAAAGATAGGTAACTTAGATTATGCAAATCGCCAACGGTTTGCATTGGAAAAAGGCAGGCTTATCCATCCACAGTATGATAAGGAATTTGAGGGCGCGTTTTCGGTAAGCTGGCACAAAACCAAGTATAATTTAGGCGGATGGGCTGTGTATAATACTGATACCCGCAAAACGCAATACCCGGCGTTGCTAAAGCCCGATAAGCAAGTTTATTTTGCCGGTGAACATTTAACCTATTTAAATGCCTGGATGGCCGGTGCATTTGAATCGGCCAGGAGTACAGTAGCCGCTTTACATGCAAGGGTTACCGATGGAAGTGCAAAATATCCTGTGCAGAAATAGGTTGGGAGAGTCAAGAATCAAGAGTTAAGAATCAGGAGGGAGTGAGGGATTTTTGACAAACGATGTTGTAAAATAAAGAACTCATATACAAAATATAGGAAACAAGAGACAGTTGCACGTGAGGCAAGATCAGCTTTTTATTTGTCTTGGCTGCTGACACTAATTTCTTGATTCTAAATTAAAAAAAAACCACCATGGCAAACTCACTTAACCGCAGAACCTGGATAAAATCCAGCGCACTTATGGCCGGAGGACTGGCCTTCTTTTCGGGTACCATCAGTAAGCTGGCTGCTATGCCGGTACTTAAAAAAATTGCTCCTTTAGCTAACCACGTTACCGATCAGGCTGCTATCCTTAATGGGGGGCCGGTGTTAAAAGCACGTTTATTGGCTAATGAAAATCCCTTTGGTCCATCGCCGGCTGCAAAAAAGGCTATCCAGGAGGCTCTTGACCTGAGTTATCAGTACCCCATGTTTTCTATGGGTACCCTTTACAATAAAATAGCCACCTATGAAGGTATTTCAGAGAATAATATTTTAATGGAATCGGGTTCCTCGCCTTTATTACTTGCGGCCGCCCTTTTATATAGCAAAGGCGGAAAAAGCATTATTACCGGCGATCCTTCCTATGAAGATTTGCCATCGCATGCGCAGCAGTTTGATGGTAAGTGGGTAAAAGTTCCCTTAACCGTTGATTATAAGCTGGACCTGGATGCTATGGAAGCAAAAATTGACGATAACACCGGCCTTATTTATATATGTAATCCTAATAACCCTACAGCAACAATATTAGATACCGCCAAATTAAAAGCATTTTGCGAACGCGTATCAAAAAAGGTGACCGTATTTGTTGATGAAGCTTATATTGATTATCTGCCCGATCCTAAGGCCAGCACCATGATAAACGCTGTAAAAGCAGGGCATAATGTTATTGTGGCCCGTACGTTCTCTAAATTATACGGTTTTGCCGGTTTGCGTTGCGGCTATGTAATAGCACAACCAGAAACCATTAAGGCATTATCTATTTACAGTACAGGGTTCTCACTTTCGGCTACAACAATTGCCGGTGCCATTGTGGCTTATCGTGAAGAAGCCTTTTTAAAAGAGGCATTACAAAAAACGCTGGCTTCAAAAGAGTATTTATATTCGGTACTTAAAAAGGAAGGGTATGAATACATTCCGTCATCTGCCAATTTTGTGATGTTCCCCCTTAAAATGGATAGCAAAAAGTTTGTAAGCGAAATGATGAAACGTGGCGTAGGTGTACGTAGCTGGCAATTTAACAATAAGGAATGGTGCCGCGTAAGCATCGGGCGTATGGACGAAATGGAAGCATTTGCCGACGCGTTTAAACAACTGAGTTAGCCAAAGCTTTCCCGAAAGAGAAAGCTTTAGAAATAGATCGTCATTGCGAGGTACGAAGCAATCCCCGAGCTACAGAGTAACCTTGCAGATTCGATCTGTACAGTTTGGGATTGCTTCGTGCCTCGCAATGACGGGGGAGAATGTGTTTACTTCAGGGTACTGTTTGAGACCCCGAGAGGACGAAAAAAATATTTAACAAATAATAAATAAAAGTCTCCCCCTTCAGGGGGAGATTTAGAGGGGGCTTTATGCGTAAACTAACATTAATACTTTTTTTGGCAGGTTCTATTTACTTAGGTAATGCGCAAACTGCAGTCAATCCTCGTCCGCTTACTATGGACGAGTACAACAAGGCACAATCATTTACCATTGCCGATCTGGATAAGGATACGTACGTTAAATTTGAGAATACCTATGTGCTTGACAGGTATGAGAACCGTAAGCCGTATTTCATTACCGGATCTGACGGATTAAAAAAACGTATTGACCTGTATAAACTTGTAGCCAAAGAGGGTATGCAGGAAATAGGTTTAATGGTGTTTTATACCAACGAAAAAGGTAAACTATACAGAGCCTTGGTTCCTGATTTTACAGCTGATGGTAAAGTTTGGGAAAAGTATTTTTTAGATATTGATAACATCAACAAGGTTGAAACCAATTTCATCCTGAAGCTGTCCTACATATTATCAAAAGAAATGAGCTTTCAGCAATATAAATTACTCAATGGCGGTAAGGATATGAAAGAAGAAGCAGCCACATATGGTAATGATATTTGTTTCCCCGGGGATGAAATGGTAACAATGGCTAATGGTGATAAAAAGATGTTGAAAGCCATCAAAAGCGGCGATGAAGTAATCACCGTTGATCCCGTAACTAATAAAAGCTCGGCAGTTAAAGTAAGGGAATTAACCGTTCATGATGCTAAGAACTACGCCTTAACCCGTTTGGTGTTGGTATCGGCAGATGTGAAAAATACAAATGCAGGGCAACTAATAAGCCTTAATTCAAAAGTATTGCAGGCTACGCCAAATCACCCGATGCTCACCAGGCAGGGCAACCATAAAATGGGCGAGATTACAGAAGGTCAGGAGGTACTTTGCATTAATGAGCAAACTGGAAAATATGAAGCCTTTACGGTATTGCAAAAAACAGAGCAAGGTGGCGGTATACAAAAAGTATACAACATTGTAGCTGATGGTGGCAGCACCCTGTTGATGAACGGTGTTATGGTGATGCAAAAGTAAAGCCTCACCCCAAGCCCCACTCCCCGAAGGAGAGGGGCTTTTTAAAATCAGGTTATAGAGAAAAACCTCTATCTTGCCAATCAAAGTTCCCCCTTTAGGGAGCTGAGTGGAATGGCATTAAAAACAACGGTAATAACCGGAGCCACATCAGGCATCGGAAAGGAGACAGCACTTTCATTAGCAAGACAGGGACATGCACTTTACCTGTTGGTGCGTAACATCCAAAAAGGAGATCGGGTTAAACAGGAATTAATAGAGCAGACTGGCAATAAAGAGATCAATGTTGTTAAATGTGATTTGGCCGATTTGCAAAGCGTTCGCGATGCTGTAGCTGAATTATCAGGAAAGCTATTCGCTATTAACATACTCATCAATAATGCTGGTGGAATTTTTGCTGAGCGGGAGTTGAGTAAAGATAGATTTGAAATGACCTTTACCTCCAACCATTTAGGTCATTTTTTGCTCACCACCAGTTTGATGCCCTTACTGCAGAAGGGCCAGGCACGGATAATCAACGTAAGCTCCGAGGCGCACAAAAGGGGCAACCCGCAATTTGATGACCTGCAATGGGAGCAATCCTATAATGCATGGAAAGCATATGGCATGAATAAGTTATTTAATATTTATTTTACACAGTCATTGGCTTCAAAATTTGCCAATACGGGTATTCTTGCCTTTTCGCTGCATCCCGGTGTGGTAAGTACCGATTTTTGGCTTAGGTTTAAAGGATTTGGCAAACTCACAACGATGTTGCTTCGCCCGTTCATGATAACTGCAGAACAAGGCGCCGAAACTTCTATATTTTTGGCCACCGCTCCACGCCTTGATAAATACAACGGAGGTTATTTTAAAAAGAAAAAGATCGCTAAAACATCGGCTATAGCAACTGATACTGCTGCCCGTGATAAGCTTTGGGCCATAAGCGAAAAACTCATTTCAAAATAGAATCGATATGATGGCAGGTTAAATGATAAGCTATTTGCGAATTTAAACATGTATCAAAAAAATTACCGGTAATTCTTTGATATAAGGGTTGCAACATTCAAAGTTAATATCTACATTGGATGACTTAAATATGACAATTATGCTGGTAAACAAAAAAATATTGGTCATGCTGGGGTTAATCTCAGTTGTGATATTAGGTGCTATGACATCTATGACACCAAAAGCGGCAGAAGACGAAGGTTTTAAAAACCTGAAAGTGTTGCCAAAAAATATTACAAAAGATCAGCTTCATGCAGTAATGGATGAATGGGAACATTCATTAGGCGTACATTGTAACTTTTGCCATGTGCGTGATGAGGCGGCTAAAAAGATGGATTGGGTAAGCGATGCCAAGCCCGAAAAAAATATGGCCCGCGATATGTTCAAAATGATGAACAAAATTAACAGTAAGTATTTTCATGCTAAAAAAGATTCATTGGGCATGGTGCTAAAGGCTGGTGTTAACTGTAATAGTTGCCACCGCGGTAGTGCCCATCCGGAAGTTACCGTTCCTACTGGTGGTCGTGGCCCGGGTGGTCCGCCTCCTGGTGCATCTGGTCAGCCTGGCCCTCCTCCAGCAGGAACGCCTGCCCCTGATAAAAAGGAATAATTGTAATACCGCTATTTAAAACGCCTTTAACCTAAAAGTTAGAGGCGTTTTTGTTTGTGACATAATGAAAAAAGTACTAAAATAAGTTAGAAATACCCTTTTTATATTTGCTAACAAAATGTTCACAGTAAGTTCATGATTAATATTTAACTTTAGTTGATTTTAATACCCCATAATAAATTAACTATAATATGACTGCTGAATTAAATAGCAAGCCTGGCATTGATAACATTACGCCCATAAGGCCTTTAGCTGCTCAAAAAGAATTACGGTGCCGGGGTTGCAAAGCAAGTATTTCACGTATTAAACGCGGCCCGTTTGTTAAAACATTTTTGTTTTGGTTACCCATTAAACGCTACGTTTGCTATCGTTGTAACCGTAAAACATACAGGTTTGATAAAACAGGCAAGTAAACGTTGACTTACAAGTACTGTAAGCACTGGTTTATTTTAATCCTGGTTCCATAATTAATTCCTGCCTGCTAACCGGTAAATAAATTACATTTGTTTATGCAAAAGATACTGGTAGCCAACCGTGGCGAAATAGCTTTAAGAGTCATGCGTTCTGCGCGTGAGATGGGGATTAAAACTGTTGCAGTTTATTCAGATGCTGACCGTGACGCGCTACATGTACGTTATGCAGACGAAGCGGTGCATATTGGTGCCTCCCCCTCAAATCAATCCTACCTCGTTGGCGAAAAAATTATCGCAGCCTGTATTAAAACAGGGGCGGAGGGTATTCATCCTGGTTATGGTTTTTTGAGCGAGAATGCGGCATTTGCCAGGCAGGTACGGGATGCGGGCCTTATTTTGATCGGTCCATCGCCCGAAGCAATGGAGGTAATGGGCAATAAGCTATCGGCAAAAGCTGCTGCATTAAAATATAACATACCGATGGTTCCCGGTACTGAGGAAGCTATCACTGATGTTGCCGAGGCAAAAAAGCGTGCCGTTGAAGTAGGTTTCCCCATCCTGATAAAGGCCGCTGCCGGTGGTGGCGGGAAGGGTATGCGTATAGTTGAGGGACCGAATGATTTTGAAGAACAAATGCAGATGGCCGTGTCTGAAGCTACATCCGCCTTTGGTGATGGATGCGTTTTTATTGAACGTTACGTTTCATCTCCCCGGCATATCGAGATCCAGGTTTTGGGCGATACACATGGTAACATTGTACACCTGTTTGAGCGGGATTGCTCGGTACAACGCCGCCATCAGAAGGTAATAGAAGAAGCTCCTTCAAAAGTGCTTACCCCGCAAATAAGGGAAAAAATGGGCAAATGTGCAGTTGATGTTGCACGTTCTGTAAATTATACGGGTGCAGGTACGGTAGAATTTATCATGGATGCCGACCTCAATTTTTATTTTCTGGAGATGAACACCCGTTTGCAGGTGGAGCATCCCGTTACTGAATTAATAACCGGTATTGATCTTGTTAAGGAGCAGATCAATATTGCCAGGGGTTTACCTATCAGCTTTAAACAAGAAGATCTGCAGATCCGTGGTCATGCCATTGAACTTAGGGTATATGCCGAAGACCCGGCTAATAATTTCCTGCCGGATATTGGTACCCTGCAAACATATATCACCCCAAAGGGCGCTGGTGTACGGGTTGATGATGGTTTTGAACAGGGGATGGAGATTCCTATTTATTACGATCCGATGATAGCTAAGCTTATTACGTATGGCAAAGATCGTACGGAAGCCATAGAGCGGATGATAAGGGCCATTGATGAGTATCAGATCACGGGAATTACAACCACATTAGGCTTTGGTAGGTTTGTTATGCAGCACGAAGCCTTTATTACCGGTAATTTTGATACCCATTTTGTGCAAAAGTATTTCGCCCCCGAGGTATTGCAAACCGGGAATAAAGAAGAGGCCCGGATTGCTGCGGTATTAATGGAATTATTGCTTAGTCAGAAAAAAGTTAAAATATCATCGGTGGCCGGCGCTGAAACAAGTAACTGGTTGAAAAATAGAAGTAAACATTAATTACAACAATTCAACAAGGCTGCTAAAGCTATCAGCTGTGGCGGCCATCCCATCGGGCACTACGCCGAAACCATAGCTGGCAAAAATGAAAGGTACACCCGCTTGTGTGGCTGCATTATAATCGCCCATGGTATCGCCTACATAAACAGCGGCTTTAAGCTCATGATCGTTTACGATATCCTTTATATTGTCTGCTTTAGGGTTACCTTTTGTGCCAAAGCACTGATGCGCTAAAAAATAAGGGTGCATGTTATTCAAATCCAAAAACACTTCAATATAACCGTTTTGGCAATTACTAACAATGTAAAGCTTGTATTTTGTACCAAGATATTTAAGGGTTTCTTCTAATTGCGGATAAAGTTCGCCACCTTTAGTATGCAGGATTTCGAGTTCGCTTATTGCACAAAGGCTTTGTACCTCTTTGCGTTGATCGATGGTAAGGGTAGGGAAGAGTTTATCAAAAATGGAATCGTAGGTCATTCCGGTAATGGATCTTACCCGTTCAACTGTCATTTCTTCGTTTAAGTAATCAACTTTAGCAATGGCGGTCTGCCAGGCCAACGCTACGTTAGCGGTGCTATCCCAAAGCGTGCCATCCAGGTCAAAAATTATACTATCGAATTTGTTTTTTAATGAAGTATCCATAATGGCCGCAAAAATAAGGGAATATTTTTTGAAGCAGCTATTGTACAGTAAATTATTACATTTAGAAAGAAAATACGCAAGGCATGATCTTTTTTTGAAAATCAAAAGGTTATCGCAAAACATCAGGATCTGCAATAGTGCTTTTGTCATCAATCCCTCACAAATATCTGAGCATCCCTAATTGGCTAAACAATTGATTAAATTTGTTTAAATACAATAAACAAAGGAAGATATAATATTGAATACTGCCCGCCCACCCAAAAATACCATAAATACAAAAGTTACTTTAAAAGAACGTTTTGACGCGTTGCGCAACTTGCCTGCTTTTTTTAAGCTGGTATGGCAAACCAGTCGTTGGATGACCGTGGTTAACGCGCTGCTGCGTATTGTTCGCTCGGCTATGCCGTTAGGATTACTTTACGTGGGGAAGCTTATTATTGATAACGTGGTTACCATAAGCCACAGCCCGGTTAAGGATATGAGCCAGCTTTGGGAGCTGGTGGGGCTGGAGTTTGCATTAGCAATTTTAACCGATGCGTTAAGCAGGGCTATTACATTGATGGATAGCTTACTTGGCGATTTGTTTAGCAATCATACTTCGGTAAAGATCATGGCGCATGCCGCTACGCTAGATCTGGATCAGTTTGAAGACTCGGTATTTTATGATAAGCTGGAACGTGCACGGCAGCAAACCATAGGGCGTACGATATTACTATCACAGGTTATGAGCCAGGTGCAGGATCTTATAACCATGGGCTTTTTGGCTGTAGGGTTGATGACTTTTAATCCGTGGCTTATTGTTTTGTTATTGATTGCCATAATTCCTGCTTTTTTAGGTGAATCATACTTTAATGATCGTAGCTATGCCCTTACCCGTGGGCAAACGCCCGAACGCCGTGAGTTGGATTATGTCCGTTACCTGGGCGCCAGTGATGAAACTGCTAAAGAAGTAAAGATCTTTGATCTCTCGGGATTTATCATCAATCGCTTTAAAGAACTCTCTGGCAAATTCTACAACGATAATAAACGCCTGGCTATTAAGCGATCTTTATGGGGAACATTTTTTGCCATGTTGGGTAGTTTAGGTTATTACGGAGCTTACGTGGTAATCATCATCAGGGCGGTTCAGGGGAGCGTAACTATTGGTGAACTTGCTTTCCTGGCAGGTTCATTTCGTCAACTTCGTGCTTTGTTGGAGGGGATTCTTACCCGGTTTACTGCTGTATCGCAGGGGGCCATTTACCTGCGCGATTTTTTTGAATTTTTCGAGATCGAACCTAAAATAAAACATGCAGCAAATGCATTACCGTTTCCAAAAATCATACAGCAAGGTTTTACTTTCGAGGATGTGGGTTTCAGATACGTCAACTCTGACAGATGGGCCAACCGGCATTTAAGTTTTACTTTATACCCCGGCGAAAAGCTTGCACTGGTAGGAGAGAACGGGGCAGGGAAAACTACCCTGGTGAAGTTGTTATCCCGGCTTTATGACCCTACAGAAGGCCGTATTTTGCTGGATGGTATCGACCTGCGTGAATATGATCTTGCCGACCTTCGCCTTAATGTAGGTATCATATTCCAGGATTATTTACGCTACCAGATGAGTTTTGCTCAAAATATAGCCGTTGGTAAAATAAGCGAGAAGGATAACAGGCCTTTGATAGTAAATTCGGCCAGGCAAAGCCTTGCAGATGTACTTGCGGCTAAATTACCGGGAGCTTATGATCAGCAATTGGGTAAGCGCTTTGCCGATGGTGTCGAACTATCAGGTGGCGAATGGCAGAAAGTTGCGCTTGCCCGCGCCTATATGCGCGATGCTCAATTGCTGATACTTGATGAGCCAACTTCGGCATTGGATGCACGAGCCGAATTCAATGTTTTTGAACGCTTTGCTGAACTTACCAAAGGCCGGTCGGCAGTATTGATATCACACCGTTTTAGTACAGTACGTATGGCCGATAGAATTCTTGTATTGGAAAAAGGCGAACTGGTAGAAATTGGCAGTCACGAAGAGCTATTGCTTAAGGGAGGGCGCTATGCCGAGTTATTTGATTTGCAGGCAGCAGGATACAGATAATTTGTATTTCACCTTTTAAGGTGAGGATAGCCAGCAAGTTATTACCCGGAGGGATTTTTTAATTTTTGAATTTTATAGAAAGAAATATTGTTTGTAATATATATGTTACAATAACTTTAATCTTCATTCTGTTTTTCTATAAATAATCTCAATTAAAGCCTGTTTTCTTAAAGATTGCGTAAAAATACGTGCGCATTTCAGTGTAATCACTATATGTTTTTTATTTATCAAAGCTTATCTTTGATATAACATTTATTTGATACCTAAGTCTACATTTAATATCCTACCGCTATGAAGCTATTTTACCATTTTTTGTTTTTTGTTTTTACATCACTCATATTGGTTGCCTGTGCCAATTTATTTGCTTCAGACGCTCCAGGTAAATCCCAAATAGATGAATTTCCTGCCCCTGAGTCCAATAATGTAGAATCGAAAGATGATTCTACAATCTCGATTACCAATAGTGATGCATTTGCTTTTAAAGTTAACAATTCAAAAGGTAGTAACCCTTTATACACAAGTTTAATACAGGATAACGCAATGGATTTTGCTTACCAAAAGTTTGTTTATGTAAACAACGTTCAAATAGCCCTTAATTATTTCGGTGCACTTAAAAAATTCAAATAAGTTTAGTTGATAGTTAGTTTAATTTAGTTAGGGAAACAGTTGCAAGCAGCCATTACAGAAGTGTAACGGCTGTCTTGTTTTAAGGAGTTAAATGTTCGCCGGGGCAATTAATAATTAAAATGGCCCAAAGTGAAAAGTGCTGTTAAAAGCGGTATAGCTAATAAAAAGTATGCTTTGGCTAATTGTACATTATCGGCATTCCCCAATATAAATACTTTGTACAGGTCGTTTTTTATGGTGTTTAATTTAGCTTTCATTGTTCAAAAAATTGATGATCGGTAAATGTGAATCTTTACAATTTTGACAGAAAGCAGTAAACATGGTTTAACCGTTTACGTTTATATTTTATCTTTACTCATTTCTGGATGATAATGTAAACCGGGGGTAAGCCAATGAAGCAATACAACCCTTGAATACCGAAAATTAAACGGCGATAACAATACAGCAACGCTTAATATGATACCACAATACAACCAGGGGTTGCTGCTGCCGGTTAATACATGAATGGCGACAGCGATGGTAACCATTTCGGCAACGTTTAGGGCATAACTCACAAACATGGCTACATAAAAATAACCCGGTTCCCGTTCATAGGTTAAACCACAATGCGAACAGGTTTTATGCATAGCTTGCCCTTTAAAGCTATACATACTGGTGCTGAATAAATCGCCTCTGCGGCAACGGGGGCATTTGGCATGTACTATTGCAGGCCAGGCTGCTAACTCATATTTTTTGGTATTTTCCATGATCTATTAATTATTAATTTTTCAATATCTGTTTGCGGAATTCCTCGGGAGTAATATTCTCCATTTTTTTAAAAAACTTGGTGAAGTAGGAGTTGTCGCTGAAGTTTAGTTTAAACGCTATATCACTAATGCTGAGCTGTGGATTGGTTAACAATCTTTTAGCTTCTAACAAAGTACGGTTACGGATCAATTCTCCCGCCGACAGGCCCACTAAGTCTTTACAAACCGCGTTAAGGTGGTTTGGGGTGATATATAGTAATTCGGCATAATCTTTTGGTAATTTAATATTGGTGTAGTGCTGCTCAATTAATTTATTATAGTTTTTGAGCAAGGTTTGATTATAGGTTAATTTACCTGTGACATCCTGTTGTACATTCAACCTGTTGATATGGATAAATATCTCGAGCATCAACAGCCTCACCATATCGCTGCCCGAAAGAGCAGGTTTTGTGATCTCGAAAAGTATATTCTCAAATAAAGATTTAACCACGCAGTAGCTATTTTCCGGCAGATCGATCACTGCGTCCTTCAAACTTCCGCTGAAGAATGAAAAGTTGGTTAGATAGCCAGGCTGCAACACGAATGACTGGATAAACGATTCGGAAAAATTAATGATATAGCCGTCGGTAAGACCATCAAAATTCCAGGAATGTACCTGGCCCGGTATCATAAAATAAATTTGACGGGGTTTTACTTCAAAATTTTCAAAATCGATGGTATGTGATCCGCTACCATCAGTAAACAGTACAAGGTGATAAAAAGAATGACGATGGGGGAAGAACAGATTCTTGTGCGAGTCGAGATAGGGGGCAAAACGGCTTGCCAGCAAGTCATCCTGCCTTACGTCAGATAGCGAGCAAATATCATATACCGGAATGCTTTGTATCATGTATCAAAATTACATACAATGCCATTGTTTTAAATGGTACTATTGTTATTTTGAATGGTATTATTTACTGATTTTTAGTTTTTAGCTATTTAAGCTTTAGTCCACTTCTGGATAACATTTTCTAATCTTTCAAATGTGAATGGTTTACTCACAAAATCTTTCATGCCGGCCATGGTACACTCATTTTCATCCTCGCTTAAAACGTTAGCAGTCATCGCTATAATAGGCGGAGCGCTCATTCCATGTTTTTTAAGGATGTTCCTGGTTGCCTGTAACCCATCCATTTCGGGCATCTGGATATCCATAAATATAAGGTCATATAACTGGTCATCATTCATCCTGATGGCATCCAATCCGTTTTCGGCAATATCAATATTGTATCCAACCTTTTTAAATATCTTACTTGCAATAAGCTGATTCATTTTGTTATCCTCAGCCAAAAGAATCCTTAGAGGGCGGTACAGAAACGTTTTTTTATCTTCTGTTTTGGGTTCAGTAACTACCTCTCCATTGGTTACCTGTAATGGTAAATTAAAAATAAATACAGATCCTTGCGCCTCTTTGCTAATGGCCCATATTTTACCATTCATCAATTCAACCAGTTTTTTACAAATGGACAGACCAAGGCCTGTACCGCCATATTTGCGCAGAGCGGTTGTGTTTACCTGTGTAAATGGTTTAAACAACTGTGTTAACGATTCCTGGCTGATGCCGATGCCATCATCTTTTATATGGAAGCTGATTTCCTGAAGGCCATCTTTTACTTCGGATCCTTTTACGGTTACGGTCACCGCTCCTTCATCTGTAAATTTGATAGCGTTGCCTATCAGGTTAACTAAAATTTGCTGTAAACGCCCTTCATCTACTTTGACAAATTGAGCTACATTATCATCAACTATATAGCTAAGTACAATGGGTTTGTGCTGATTGGTAATGCCGGGCTGACTGATATCAACAACTGTTTTAACACAATGCCTGATGTTAGTGGTAACCGGCGAGAGGATCAATTTATCGGCCTCTATTTTAGATATATCCAGAATATCGCTGATGATATTAATAAGCAGATTACCGCTTGCTTGCAGGGTTTGCAGAAGTTCCTGCTGATCTGGCAATAAAACAGATCGTGACAATAATTGTGAAGCTCCGATAATTCCGTTGAGTGGGGTGCGTATCTCATGGCTCATGTTAGCTAAAAAGTTCGATTTGGCAAATGTAGCGGCTTCGGCTTCTTCTTTTGAGGCCTGAAGAGCAACTTGTGATGTTTGCAACTCTTCGCTTTTGTGAACAAGATCTCGCTTATCAGCTTCATGGCTTTTTTTGATGAATCCTATGAGCAGGCCCACCAATACAATGTTCATCACCGCCGACGATATGAGGTCAAATTGGTTTGATGATTCATCCGAGGCTGCTGAAATCCATTGCGGATGTGCTTTTTCGAGCATATAACAGCTGATAAATACACCAGCCAGAATACATATAAATATATAATGGTATCGCTGCTTTACCAGTAACGTTACCAGCACAATTAAAAAAATACCAATTTGGGTAGTTGATCCATGTATGCCTCCATTATAAAACCAGCCTGGGAAAACTGCAGCTATACCCATACCTATATAAACATATACAAGGTTTTCTCTATAGCCTTTAAACCTGCTTTGGTAATAAGCAAAGGCCGAAAATGAAAGTACAAAAAGATTTGCCAGGATTAAACCCAGGCCAAATCCTAATATAATATTTATTGCAAGCGATATAACATTATTGAAGCAAATGAATAAAGTAAGAGCGTTAAAAAGTTTATTCTCAAGAGACAAACGAGAATCGCCATAACCGATGATTTGTTTTAGCTTTTCCATTTAAGTTAAAAAATTAATTATAGAGTACTATTACGCAAAAAACAACTAAAAGGATAGGGTAATTAATGGAAATTTTTTGAGGAAAAATAATTTAACTATTTAAAAAGGTAAATTAACAACATGGAATTGTTTAATAATTAAATTATTTGGCGGGGATAATTATTAAGTAATTAACTCATTAAAAGTTAAGCTTTAAACGGGAGGGAGTAATTAATACAGCATGCCTGGTTAAAACATACTGTATTAAGAAAAAATATCAATATGCGCTCGCGTTGGTAAGCGCTTCAATTGTTTCTGTATTTAGTTGTAAGGTAGCCGCCTGGGCGAGGCTTTTCAACTGAGATGTAGTTGTGGCACTTACAATTGGCGCCGTTATTGTTGGCCTGGCAATTAACCAGGCTAAAGCAACGGCCGCGGGTTTGGTGTTATATTGTGCCGATACTTCATCCAAAGCCTTTAAAATACGCATCCCTCTTTCGGTTAAGTATTTTTTTACCATTGAAGCACGGCTACTGCCTTCTAAATCAGCCACGGAGCGGTATTTGCCGCTTAAAAACCCGCTGGCTAATGAAAAATAGCTGATAACGCCAATTTTTTGTTCTTTGATGAATGGTTCAAGGGTAGTTTCGTATTTTTCCCTATCAAACAGGTTATATTCTGGTTGCAGGCTCTGGTAGCTGGCCAGCCCTTTTTCGCGACTTACTTTGAGCGATTCATGTAACCGTTCAACAGAAAAATTAGATGCCCCAATTGCCCGTACTTTGCCATCTTTTATTAATTGGTCAAAGGCTCTAAGGGTTTCTTCAACCGGCGTTGTAGCATCGTCATAATGTGATTGATAAAGGTCAATATAATCGGTTTGCAGCCTGGTTAAAGAATCTTCAACTGCTTTTATTATATAATCTTTTTTTAGCCCTTTTTTATCGGCGGCCAGTTCGGCGCCAACTTTAGTTGCAATGATCACTTTATCGCGTTTGCCACTTAGTTTAAGCCACTTGCCAATTTCTGTTTCAGATTCACCTCCTTTATTGCCGGGTGACCATTTAGAGTATACGTCGGCCGTATCAACGGTATTAAAACCTGCATCTAAAAATGCATCCAGTAATAAAGCCGTATCGTTACCCTTAACCGTCCATCCAAAAACATTTCCCCCAAAAACCAAAGGCGCGGTTTTTATTCCCGATGTGCCTAATTCGCGCTGTTCCATAATATAATTTATTAAAAAACTAATTTGATGATAAAAGGTATGCGAAGCGTAAATTGTTTGTCAGGCAGGTATAATAATCAGGTAACAAATTTACTTCAAAATATTATCGGTAACCCTGGCTATATCATAGCTTATCTTATTTATAAAACCCAACTGCTCTTTTAATAAACTTTCGTCCGCGGTAAGCACCGGCTTTTCAAGTTCGGCTCCTGGGTTTGCTTTGCCAATATTAAACTCAATACTTTGTCCGTGGAGTTTTTTGTTTGTTTCGTTTAATACAGCTATATTTTTTTTTATGAGCTTTAAAGCCTCCGGATGTTGCCGGTGATTGTTTTTTATCAGGCCCACGGCAATGGTTGTAATATATGATGACAGGATATGATTAAGTACCACAAACTTGTGTACTTCCTTTACATTGCGCTGCTTACTTTTAGGTTCGGATGTCATCCGCTCAAATGTAGCTGATAAATTGGCCGATTTTACGTAAACATCTTTACGCGCAAGCTTATAGGCCGTAGTGCCAACAACTTTGTCTGAAATGCTTTCGGCTATGGCAATGAGGTAATTGATATTGGCTACCACAACCTCGCGCAGGGTTTCCTCTATCATCTCAAACTCCCAGGTTGGAAATATCAGGTAACTGGCAATAAACGCAATGGAGGACCCGATGATGGTATCTAATATGCGCTCCTGGGCCACATTGATTAACCCTACCCCTAAAAATTTGAACAGGATGAGCACATATGGTGTCGTGAAAATTACACTTACCACATAGTTAAGTCGCTGAAAACTATATGCACCTACCATAAAGATCATCAGGAAAATAAACTGAACAGGGATATTGGGTACAAAGCTTAATATCAGTATCCCGATAAGGCCTCCGCCAATGGTGCCTATCAGCCTTTGGTAATTACGCTGTTTGGATAGGCTGAAACCGGGTTTTAGAATCACAATGATAGTTAGCAATACCCAGTAGCTGTGATGCCCCTGCGCTATAGTTTTGGCAGTAATAAAGCCAACTAAACAAACCAGGGCCACCCTTAATGCATGTTTAAATGCGCCAGAAGCTAAAGTTAAATTGTCCCAAAAAATGTGAGGTGCATAATCCTGGTGGGTCACAAACTGTGAGTATTCTATTTCGCCTTTTATTTCGGTTGATTTTAAGGCATTTTTGGCGTTATAATAATTGTAAATATTGTTAATACTCTCGCTCAAGTTACGCAGATTGATTAGGATTTTTTTTAATACCAGGTTACTGTTTTCCTGCTGCTCTTTACCAATTGAATCAATCTTTAATTTCAGCTTCTCCAGTTCTATGTTGAAATCCATTACATGGCGGTGCCGGGTGTTTGAAAGTACGATATAGGCGATATCATCAAGTTCATCGGCCATATGATGTACAATGCGGGCTATTTCGTTCAAAACACCTGTATCTCCAAATTTTTCGCGGATTTCATTGTAATCATAATGGGTGGCCATTATTTGCTCAAACATATCCACAAGATCAACAAACGTGAGTACCAGGATTCGGCCTGCTCCGGTTGATTCCCGTACCATCACCCTGCTTTTGAATAATAGCTCGCGCACGGCATCCTGGTGCTGGCTTACCTGTATCTGCTGCGATACCAGTTTACGGTAATTTTCATCTATGTTGCTATCCGTATTATAAAACTCAGCTTTTATGCGTAAAAATTTAGCTATATCAGCCACGTTTTCGCCAAGGGTTTGTTGTGCCGCACGGTAAGGCCTGATCCCGAAAAATATGAGACTGAATAACATATACCATATCCCCCCCAGTAGTATTGTGCCACTGTACATAAGCACTTCTGATGGAGCAAGGGCCTTATCCATCATAAATATCATAATGAGTAAAGAGGATGTGCCAATAGATGCGGCCCGGTTTCCGTAAATTATAAAGATGCTGAACAGAAATGAGAAAAGGGTGATCTCCAAACCCAGTGTAAAAACATTTAACCGCGCAAAGCCCGTGGTAACTGCAACAATAAACAGGCACAAATTACCAATGGCCATAGCATTACGCTTATGTGTAAGCGGCCCCGGATTATCTATTACGCAAATACAAAGGGCACCCAGTGATAATGTTAATCCAAGGTCAAACATGCCAAACTCCAATAACACCAGGGATGGCAGTAATATTCCCGCAGAGATGCGCAAACCATCAGAAAAATACTGACTATAAAAGAAGCTGTTGATCTCCCGGGTATTAAGTTTCATTAATTTGCTTTGTTTTTATTATACGGAGATAAAGCTATGATGTTTACATGGTTCATTGCAAATTTTTAGCAATGAGCTACTCCATTTCATTTAACGCTTTTTTTGCGCCAAAAAAGGTTTTCAAATTTACAAAAATTAAATCTTTTGGGTGTATTTTAATAAATATGGCATTAATAACGAATAACTGTTATAAATTATTCACTTTTTGCTGAAATTTAATTTTAGATATTTAAATTCACCCCCGGTATTGTGCGCTGCCCATTGCCCATCAATTTTAACCTTCAACTTATTTGTACTATGTCGTTAACTTTAAAACTCAGTCAAAGAGAAACAACTTTTAATCACGAAGTTGTAACCCGTTTTGAGTTGTATAACAGTTTATTCCAAACGCTTCCTTTTTACCAGGTAAAGGATACAGGAATTTTGTTGCCTTTTTTTAGCTCACATTGCGAAAAGGGGGCTGTAATGAACGCATCACCTACGGATATTATTGAAACCTTTTTTAAGAAGTACGTTCCGGATATTGATCATCGCGAGCAAATAAACAGGATGTTTCGTTTTATACAATACATTGAGCGCCAGGTTGTGTTGTTTGATGCTATTGAAGATTCTTCTTTTAATAAAATAGGTAAGTTTGATGATACCGGAACTTTGCAAAGCCTGCTGCAACAAGCTGCCATAAGTGATGAAACCCGCAAAAACATCAGCGAAAAGTTAAAAGACTTTTCGTTAAGACTGGTGCTTACCGCGCATCCCACCCAGTTTTACCCTGGCACGGTGCTGGGTATCATGACCGACCTTATAGAGGCTGTAAAAGTTAACGATATTAATACTATTGATGTGTTGTTACAGCAATTGGGCAAAACACCATTTTTTAACAAAACCTCACCTACGCCTGTTGATGAAGCCATCAGCTTATCGTGGTTTTTAGAAAATATATTTTACCATGCTGTATCGGGTATACAATCAAAACTCGAAGACGAGTTTGATATTGATGCCAGCAATCAGCTGCTTGAAATGGGCTTTTGGCCAGGTGGCGACAGGGACGGAAATCCTAATGTAACTACTGAAACTACCAAAGCTGTTGCCAGCTATTTAAGGCAGCGCCTGTTTAGGTGCTATTACCGCGATTTTAGAACGCTTAAACGCCGTATTACTTTCCGTGGTGTTGAAAAACCTATGGCTAAGCTTGAAAAGCTGATTTACAAAAATGCCAATGAGCAAAATGATCCTAAAAATTTGCAGGCGGAGTTATTGAGCTTGCTTCAATCCATTAAACAAACCATCATTACAGATCACGATAGCTTGTTTGTTGATGTGGTAGAAGATTTGATGCAAAAGGTACGTTTATTCGGTTGTTATTTTGCCACTTTGGATATAAGACAAGATAGCCGTGTATTGCGCAGCGTTTTTGATTTTGTGACTGAACAGGCAGAAACGGGCGTTGTTAAAGGTTATAATCAATTTGATGAAGCTGAAAAACTAAGCAAGCTAACTTTTAACGAGGTTGATTACAAATGCCCGGCAGATGCTGATGACATGACCCATGATACGCTGGATACGATAAGACTGATGAAACAAATTCAGCATAGCAATGGCGAAAAGGCCTGCCAGCGCTTTATCATCAGTAATTGTCAGCAGGCATCAGATATTTTACAACTTATAGATTTATTTTTATGGAGCGGATGGGAAAAAGATAGTCTTACTGTTGACTTTATGCCGCTGTTTGAGACTGTAAACGACCTGACACGCGCAGGCGAGATCATGGAGCAGCTATATACTCATCCATATTATGCCCAGCATTTAAAAATGCGCGGAAACAGGCAAACTATTATGCTCGGTTTTTCTGACAGCACCAAGGATGGAGGTTACCTGATGGCTAACTGGAGCATTTATAAAGCTAAAGTTGAGCTAACAACCATAGCCCGTAAGTATGGAGTAAGCCTTGCATTTTTTGATGGCAGGGGAGGCCCACCGGCACGTGGCGGGGGTAAAACACATCGCTTTTACGCTTCAATGGGTAATGAAATAGCTAATGATCATATTCAGCTCACCATACAGGGGCAAACCGTAAGCTCGCAATACGGATCAATTGAGACAGCGAGGTTTAACATGGAGCAATTGGTTAATGCGGGAGTTATATCGGCCTTGCATCCTAATCGTAATGATCTTTTGGATAGCAGGCACAAATCGCTGATATCGGAAATGGCTGATGAAAGTTATAAGCTATTTATGGCTTTGCGTGCTCATCCTTTGTTTGTGGAGTACCTGGAGAAATTTAGTCCGCTTAAGCTATTGTCCAGGATTAATATCAGTAGCCGCCCAACCAAACGTAACGCCGGCGCGCCATTGAAGCTGGAAGATCTGCGTGCCATTAGCTTTGTAACCTCTTGGAGCCAGCTTAAGCAAAGCATTCCTGGTTTTTACGGTGTAGGTACAGCGCTTAAAAAGATGAAGGATGGAGGTAACTGGCACGAAATTCAGGAACTATATCAAACATCTGGTTTCTTTAAAACCATGCTGGATAATTGCATGATGTCTATGTCAAAATCAGATTTCAGGGTTACCGCCTATCTTGAAAAAGATGAAACATTTGGGGATTTTTGGAAAATGCTGAAAGATGAGTTTGAACTAACCCGTGAAATGCTGTTAGAACTAACAGGCTCTACTGTTTTAATGGAAGAATACCCTGTTGAGCGCCGTTCTATCGCCATTCGCGAAAAGATAGTACTCCCATTGGTTATTATTCAGCATTATGCCCTGCAATGCCTAAACAACAGTAAAGATAGTGAGTTGGTGGATATTTATGATAAGCTGGTAATTCGTACGGTTTATGGTATTGTGAACGCCGGTAGAAATTTGGCGTAAGCAGAAACCTCGCCCAGCCCTCTCCAAAGGAGAGGGCTTAAAAAAGCGAGTAGAAAAAAAACAAAAAAAAGATATTGCGGAGGGATTCAACACTCTGCCGCAGAAATGATGTTTTAAAAGGTTTGTCATCCTGAACGTAGTGAAGGATTTATTCGCAGACTTTACAGGGCGAAGAAGCATGGTGAATAATAGATCTTTCACTACGTTCAGGATGACAAAGTTTTTTTGCAAAAAAACTGACGATAATTTATTTACAACGCCGGTTGCATCCCTGTGGAAATAGCAAGCCTGTTCCATGCGTTAATTGCTATGATGGCCAGTATCACTTGTGCAATATAGGCTTCAGGTAAAACTTTGGCTACGGCTTCATAGGTAGCGTCAGCAACATGGTTTTGTATCAATGTAACCTCTTCTGTTAAGGCCAGTATTGCTCTCTCTTCTTCGGTAAAAAATGGTGTTTCCCTCCAGGCATTAAGCGCATAAATACGTTGTTCGGTTTCACCGGCTTTACGGGCGTCTTTGGTATGCATATCTATACAAAAAGCACAGCCATTTATTTGAGATGCCCGGATTTTGATCAATTCGCGGTGAGTTTTACTTACAGTGCTTTTGGCAATATATTGATCAAGGTTTAATAATATTTTGTAAGCCTCCGGGTCGGTTTTACCGATATTCACTCTTGTTTTCATTTTTATGTTGTTTTGATACATCAAAAGTAGTATCAAAACAGGCGTCAAAAAATGAATCAAGATTAATAAAACAGAAGTGCGCTAACCTTTTTTCGCCCTTATTTTGCTCATAAATTGTGGAGTAAAACCAAGATATGATGCCAGCATGTATTGAGGTATTCGCTGCATAAAAGCCGGGAACAAACTATTAAAATGCCAGTATCTTTCTTCATCGCTCATACTGTAGATATATTTAATACGGGTTTGGGCTGCGGCAAATGCCCGTTGCTGTACTATTCTGAAATAACGTTCCAATTTAGGCACTGCTATAAAAAGCTCTTCGAGTTTGCTTTTTGTTATGCTGATAACCTCAGTATTTTCAACGGCCTGGATATAATAAAATGATGGGCTACTGCTATCCAAACTTACATAGTCAGTAAGCCACCAGTTTTCGATTGCAAATTGGGTTATCTGCTCGTTTAGTTTTTTGTTGATGAAATACAGGCGTAAGCAGCCATTACTTACAAAATAAAGCTCCTTACAAATATGATCCGGTTGTAGCAGAAAAGCTTTTTTCTTAACGGTTTTCACTACCATAGCCGAATTGATCAATTGCTCATCGGCTTCAGTAAGTTCGATGAATTTTTTAATATGATCAGTAAGTTTGGAGTGCATATAGATGGTGCTTAAAAGCAGTTGGAGTTTTTTTCAAGAATGTTTTATACTCAAGCTGCACAGGTTGTATCGCAAAGCTACGTTGTAAGCCGGAGATTACTTAATATCTATGGATGAAAAGTTGCAGAATCTCAGACTTACGAAGTTTTCAAAACTTCGTAAGCCTTTCCTGTGATCCTGTCAAATTATTTTTCGAGGTAATCCTTCAATGATATGCCTGTTATATGTGTCCAGCCGGCAACAAAATTTTCTTTTTTGAATGCATCTGTTTGAGGGAAGGTTTCCAGGCCTGTATGGGTGAGCTTAAGGCGGGTGCCTTCACCTTCGGGGAACAACTCCCATGTAACTTCCGAATCGCCTTCGCGACCATCATAGCGCCAGGTATAGGCAATTTTGCTGCCTTCAACAACTTGGGTTACCCTGCACAGGTGGCGATATTTAACATTGTCGTCACCTGCTGTGAACTCAAACTCGAAGCCAACTTCCGGTTTAAATTCGGCAATGTTAAAATACCATTCCTGCATTTTATCCCTGTCGGTAATGGCTTCCCAAACTTTGCTCACAGGTGCGTTGTAAGTGCGTTCAATTTCAAAAGGTTGTGTGCTCATAATTTTTCATTTTTAGGATTTATACTATCAGTGTTTTGTTCTTTGGTGAGGAATATATCCAGGGCATCAAGTTTTTGTGTCCAGAACCGGCTATACTGTTCGGCCCAATCGGTTACTTCTTTAAGTTGTTTTAAATCGGCTTTGCAAAACCGTTCGCGGCCCTGCTGCTTAATAACCAATAAACCACACTCTGTAAGGATCTTGATGTGCTTGGATACAGCGGGGCGGCTCATATTAAAATTATCTGCCACTGCATTAAGGTTCATACTTTGGTGCGCTATCAGGTTGATGATTTCCCTTCGGGTGGGGTCGGCAATGGCTTTAAAAACGTCTCGGTGCATGGTAATGATGGCTATATGAAACCTTATGGTTACAAATATATATGAAACCTTTTGGTTACGCAATAGCGAAATGAAAAATAACCTCAGGTCATTTCAATGGCCCCGGGGTTACTTGCGTCAGAATAAAGTTATGGTACTTATTTATCCGAAGGGTTTTTCTTGTTATTCAGTAACATGGTCACCATCTTAGCTAAACGTTCTTCACGCGTTTTTTCCTGTTTGGCGGTTAATATCCACAGTACATATTCTTTTTTATTGCTATAGGAGAGTTGTTGAAACCAGGCCAGGGCGGCAGGCTGTTGCTCAAGTGCACTCTTAACATTAGCGGGGAGGGTTACTGTTTTTTTATCGACATCAATAAACTCAGCGTATTCATTATTCCGGATACTTTCATTTCGCCCCTCAGAAATTTTCGACTGTCCCTCGGGCCTGAAACGCAAAGCGGTCCATGTTTCATCAATTGCTGCAGCAGCAACCGGACCCCATCCATATTTAGTTGGTTCATCCCAACTGCCCATCATCTCGAGGTCTGTTTTTATGCCAGAGCTTTTTTTGGGATAGATGATCCAGAAAATGGTATTATTATTTAATAACGGAAACACCACTTTCAGTTCTGATGCCAGTTCGGCACTGCTGTTAACAAATAATTGTATCCCGTTAAATTCGCCGGCAGTATTAAAAACAACCTCGGCACCGTCTGGTAAAGGTGATAAACTATCCGGGTAATTTGCAGGTGCATTTTGAAGCAGCCACCGGGAATCAGGTTTTATTTGCAATTTTTTTGCGAGGGCGTTCATTGGGTTAGTGGTCATTACAATTGGAATAGCTAATTTACAAAATAAATTAACTTCCCGGCAGATGAGAAGTGGGTACACATTGCAAGTAAATCACCCCCGACTATTTTATAGCCAGCTTCGCAAAGAAATCCCAAAGTACAATGCCTGCCGAAACCACAATATTGAATGAGTGTTTAGTACCAAATTGAGGAATCTCGATACAGGCATCAATATTTTGCATCACTTCATCGCTTACGCCGTTTACTTCGTTGCCAAATACAAGTGCATATTTTTTAGTAGCATCGGGATTAAATTCATTGAGCATGATACTGTTTTTAGCTTGCTCAACAGCAATGATCTGGTATCCGTCAAGCCGTAATTGCTCAACGGCTTGTAATGGCGTTTCGAAATAGGTCCAGTTTACAGATTGGGTGGCACCAAGCGCTGTTTTCTCAATTTCACGATGAGGAGGTTGAGCAGTGATACCACAAAGGCAAACCTGCTCAACCGCAAAACCATCAGAGGTACGAAAGATAGAGCCTATATTGTGCATGCTGCGCACATTATCTAATACAACCGTAACCGGTAGCTTATCCTGTTCCTTAAATTCCTCAACAGAAGCCCGGTTCAGCTCATCTAACTTTAATTTGCGAATCTCCATAGTTTATTAGTTTACTGGTTCATTAGCTTTATCAATAAACTAATAAACTTCGAGGCGCAAAAGTATTGATAAATAGCTTAAATAGCCACCTCGTTTAGTAAACCTACGCCGTTGCCAATTAAAGAGCTATATACAGATGGTGCATAGCCTATTTTACTGGTGTAGTAATCTATTACACCTTTGCTGTAATCTTCAAAGGCATCGCCTTTAACAAGGGCTATTGCACAACCGCCAAAACCTGCACCTGTCATGCGGGCACCGGCAACATCAGGGTTTGTTTTACTGTATTCTGCCACTGTATCAAGCTCAATACCGCTTACTTCGTACAAATCCCGCAGGGAATCATGAGATGCATACATGAGTTTGCCAAACTTCGCTAAATCATTATTAGCTAATGCCTTGGCAGCAAGTTTTACACGGTCGTTTTCTTCAATAACGTGTTTGGCACGCTTAAGTACAAATGCGTCAGTTATCAGGTGTTGGTATTTTTGAAGTGTTTCGGCATCAATATCGCACAGGTGATTGATGTTTAGTTCTTGCTGAAGAGCAGTTAAAGCTGTTTGACACTCCTCCACACGTTCATTGTATTTTGATTCGGCCAGTTTGCGGGGTTTGTTGGTATTGATAATGGCTAAAACATAATCGCCAAGGTTACTGTCAACCGCCTCATAGTCCAGCGTATCGCAGTTAAGCATCAATGCTTTGTTCTTTTCGCCAAATGCAACTGCAAATTGGTCCATAATGCCACAGTTTACACCGATGAAGTTGTTTTCTACCGATTTGGAAAGTTTTACCAAATCAAGCTTACTGTATCCGCTTTTAAAAATATCGTTGAGTGCAAAAGCGGTAACTACCTCAATGGAAGCAGAGGATGATAAACCCGAGCCAATAGGAATATCGCCATAAAAAAGCATATCGAGACCGTTAAGCTCATGATTTTCTTTTATAAAAGAATCGATGACCCCAATAGGGAAGTTAAACCAGTTTTCGCCAACTTTTTCATATGAGGCTTGCAAAGGGACATCCTGTTTTTCGTCGAAATTTAAACTCCTGAAACGGAAAACGCCATCTTCATTAGGTGATGTTAGCAGGTAGGTACCAAAAGTGATGGCACATGGCATTACCAGGCCACCATTATAATCAATATGTTCGCCAATAAGGTTTACGCGTCCGGGCGAAAAGTAAGCGTTGTCTGCTTCTTTGTTAAAAATTTTATTGAATTCCTGGTGTAAAGTATTCTTCATTATTCAGGTTGGTTTACTGGAAAACAAATATTGTAAAAATTGTCACATTTACAGTTATAAATTTAAATTAATTTCAAAAAAGGGCTAAAAAAGAGCCAAAAAGAAGCATTATGACTTAAAATTTTGTCTGCGTTTTTAATTTTATAGTTTTACGGCAATCAAAACAACAAGGATCAGCTTAACACACTGATAAATTAATGCCAAATTTAAAAGCCATGAAACAATACCTGATTACCGGATATGATTATACCGACGAAGGCGCTTTACAACGCCGTATGAATGTACGCCCGCATCACCTTGATGGTGCTAAAGCGCTTAAAGCAAGTGGAAATTATGTTTTGGGCGGAGCTGTGTTAAATGATGAAGGGAATATGATAGGTTCGGTTATGATATTGCAATTTGAAACCGAAGAGGAGCTTGACGCCTGGAAACAAAATGAGCCTTACATTACCCAAAAAGTATGGGAATCGGTTGATGTGAAGCCTTATAAGGTGGCGGCGGTTTAGTTTGCAGTTTTCAGTGGGCAGTTTACGGTGGGCAGCTGGCAGTTTATAGCTCGCAATAAACGGAGGAAAGCAATTTGAAAATTCATGATCAAATAACGCTCAGACAAAATAGCTCTATAAAGCTAACTGCTCAGTGCAAACTGCCTACTGTAAACTGCCCACTGTAAACTGCAAACTGAAAACCGCCTACCTGCCCAGCTTCCATCTTTTCATTTGCCAGTAACCATCTTTATCTTTAATATAAAAAGCGGTATAGCCAATACCCATCATATTGAAATCAAATGAAAACTCATTTACAGCGGGATCATCGGGCAAAAAATTTGGTAGTACGCTATCAGCTACTAAGGCAATATGTTCGCTGAGCTCATCTTTTTCTACTTTCGATACTTTAATCTCGGTGCTTTTTAAATACTCATTAAAGTTTGCAAACTTATAATGGGGTTGGGCCGGCGATTCATCTTTTAGCCTGCGGGCAGCGTTAAAGGCATCTTCCTGGCATTGCAGTTTGTAGATTTCCATCGCGCTAAGCAGGTCGGCGGCAGATATTTCGGGCATGCCATTGGCACCCCCTGTATAAAAGCTATTTAATATTTCTTCTTTGGTTTTCATGTTCGTTATATCGCTTTCAACTAAAACAAAAGGATGCCATAAACATAATGACATCCTTTTGTTTTTTTAGGCTTAAAGAGAAGTTTTTTTATACTTCGCCCAATGTGTTCAATACATCTATATCATCTTCTGATAATTGAATATCAATAGTTTTCATGTTTTCTTCCAGATGCCCAACACTTGATGTACCAGGAATCAATAAAATATTGGGCGAATGGTGCAATAACCAGCTTAATGCAACCTGGTGGATGGTAGCGTTATGCTTATTTGCTACACGTTGCAACACTTCTTCGCCTTGTACGTTACCGCCACCCAGCGGGAACCATGGAATAAAGGCGATGTTATGATCGCGGGTATATTCCAGTTCTGCCTCCCATTTACGATTATCAACGCTGTACATGTTTTGTACTGATACCACTTCGAAAAATTCCTGTGCTTTTTTTATTTCAGCAACACTCACTTCGGATAGGCCAATATGTTTGATCTTACCCTGTTGCTGTGCTTTTTGTAAAAATTCAAAGGATTTTTCGGCCGGTACTTTTGGGTCGATGCGGTGAAGTTGATAAAGATCTATCCGTTGCAATTTTAGCCGTTTCAGGCTGCCTTCTAATGCCTGCATTAAATGCTCTGGCGATGAATCTACAGGCCATTCATTGGGACCTGTACGCAGCAGGCCTCCTTTGGTGCCTATCACCAGGTCGGCAGGGTAGGGTGCAAGTGCTTCGGCAATTAACTCTTCAGATACATTGGGACCGTAGCTATCGGCTGTATCAATGAAGTTTACACCCAGTTCAACCGCACGTTTTAACACACGGATGCATTCAAATTTATCTGCCGGAGGTCCCCAGATACCTTGACCGGTAATGCGCATGGCGCCGTAGCCCAAACGGTTTATAGTGAAATCGCCGCCTAAACTAAAAGTTTTTTCAAATGAACTTGTTGTAGTAGCCATAATGTTGATTTTGTTTATTATTATTTCAACTCAAATATGGCTGCATTGTTTATGAGAAATATAACGTAAATGTCATTATAAGCAGCAAGTAATTAGCATCAGGTATCAGGATTGCGTCTGTATCGGTAATCGATAGCTGGTGCTAACTACTGCCACAAAAGCGCTATCTTTCCATAAAAAATAAAACCAATGACCGATCAAAATTTTGTCAATCACAAGCGTAATGTAATAGGCTATCATTATGTATTAAGCTTTTTCCTTTTAGCAGGATTTGCTTTGGCTATAGTAAATGTGGTAAAGCAATGGCAAACCGAGGGGCTTATGTCCTCACTGCTGATATTGCTTGTTTTTGTTTGTTTCTTTTTTATGTTCTGGTTTATGCGTGTTTTCCCGATGAAAGCACAGGATAGGGCCATACGCGCCGAAGAAGGCCTGAGATATTTTATATTAACCCGCCAGCCCTTAAGCCGCCAGCTTACCATTGGGCAAATAGCAGCCCTGCGTTTTGCACCCGATGAAGAAGTGGTACAGCTTATCGAAAAAACATTAAGCGAAAACCTTAGCCCAAACGATATTAAGAAAGCTATCCAAAAGTGGAGAGGCGATTATCACAGGGTATAATGCAGTTATAAACTATAACATTGGTGTAATTAATCTGTATTGTTAACTACACCACTGTTATTTGATTAAGTATGGATTTGACTCCACTATAGCCAATTATCTCCAGGCTCCCAAAATAGCTCCCATCAACGTTAACGATACCAGGCTGTAGCCGCCGTTGATAAGTATCAACCTCCAGCTTTTTAGTTCAAATAAACTGTGGATAGCGATAGCACTAAAAGTCCAGATACCGGCCAGGAATCCTGCCGTTGTACCCCAGGCCAGGTCTGTTTTGGCATCGGCTAAGAAAGCCGCGAGGTTAGCAGCCATTATTAATGAGAATACTGCTGTCATCCCGAACGATCGTAATTTGCTGCCTGCTTTTAATTCGTCGGCATTAAGTTTACTATCGGTCATCCAGGCATTGGCAAACAGGGCAGGGGAATACCAGATACCACCAACTAAAAATGCAGATAAGGCAGCCACTATAACCGCCAGCCAATTAATGAGAGAAGGATTCATAATGATAAGTTTATGTGTTCAATAAAATTAAGTTTTTTTATGGTAAAAGACAAAGGAGTTTCGGAGGACAGACGTTCGGACAAAAGACATTCGGACGTTCAGACAAAGGACTAAAAGACAAAAGACGTTCGGATATTCGGACAAAGGATTAAAAGACAAAGGACAAAAGATCTACTCCTTTGTCCTTGTTCTGAATATCCGAATGTCTTTTGTCCGAACGTCTTTTAGTCCTTTGTCTGAACGTCCGAAAATCCGAATGTCCAAAAATCCAAAAATCTTATTTCACATTAAAATGCAATACTTGCCGGCCTAAATTACCATCACCATCAATGCCTTCAATTATTGCACGGTAGGAGCCTCGCGCATCGCTGTTGAAAAAGCTAAAAGTTGCCACGCCGTTTTTATCGGTGGTGATTTTAGGGTTCCAATAAATTGTGTTACGCAGATCGAGCCCTATTACACTGCTTTTGCCTACTTCATATTTAGGTACATAAAAGTCTTTTGCCTTGGAATATCCCTGAACAGAGAAGGTAATTACGTTTTGTTTTGGTATAAGCGCCATCAATTGCGACAGCGAAATTTTTTCTTTTTTTATCACCTTTTTGTGGATGATCATTACACCTTTTGTACCGTTTACGCGATTGATGCCACTTAAGCCATCGGTAACAAATATCTCAACAGATTCAACTTCATCGCCACTCATTGATGCCAGGTTGGTAACATCAATTTGTGCACTGTTAAGGTAAATCTGTACAGGCTGCTTATTACCCTGATTATAGCTACGGGTAACATAAAAGTTATTATCAACATAGGTTAAACCAAGCGCCATGGTACTTAAACAATTTATTAAAATAGGGCATCCCTTAAGCTGATCGGGATTTATTTCATGATCAGCCTGTGCGCTAAGGCCAGAGAAAGTTCCGTAATCTGAGTGACTTACTTTTTTTACTATTGTTTTAGCCTTTATCACTACTTCTTTAAGCACCCTTGAGCTTTGAAATTGTTTACGGCTATTTTCCAGGTAGGGGCGTATAACACTATCAATATTTACTATCTCATCTGCTATATTGTTGTTTTTACTAATCTTCTGATAAATTTCACCATTTACATTGATCACCATGTTTCTGCTATTCACATTATTACGTGCGCTCAGGGTAATCTTAGAAGTATCTCTCACAACTACATCCGAGAATTTGAAATTCCCTGTCATATCCGTAAGTGTTTCGGCCGAGAAGTTGTTATCAGGTACTATCAGCCTGATACTACCTTTGCTTACCGGTAAACCTGTATTGGTGCGTAAAATGCCCGTTACTTCAATGCTTTGTTCGGGAGCGACATAAATAGGCGGGTTTTTGTCGGCCAGAATATCCTCGTAATTAAAACGGCTATAGCCCTGGGTAAGCATCAGGATATCGAGGTTATCCAGTTTTTCCTGGTCGGGTTTGTTAAAGTAGTAGTTTGGTTTTTCTATATAACCTTTCAAATCTGATGTTAGCAAAATGTTGCTTAAAATAGTTTGCTCATTATTTTCATCTGAAGGTATGGTGGCATCGTCCAAAACGGCAACTGAAAAACTGCCAACAACAGGAGCTGTTTTATTAAGCGCTGTAACCGACATTTTTACATTTTGCCTTACTGTATAAGAGGGTTTATCTGTTTTTAAATTGAGGCTTAACTGATCATTATGCTGAATAAAAACAGTACGCTCACAAAGTGCATAGCCTCCGGATGAAAACAACGTAACCTGTAAAATACCTGTAGGGAACTTGCTTTTTGGGATATTGGCAGAGTAGGTAAGGTTTTGCAACACCGTTGAAGCGGCATAATAAACAACCCCGCCACTTTGCGCTACAAGGTAAAAGCTTTTGTTTTGTTTACGCTGTAAAAAAACATCATTAGCTGATATTTTAACGGTTAAATTATCAGGCTCATTATTGAAAACTGCCAAGCCAATACCCATGCTTTGAACCCTGGGCAGTTTATAAGTGGCTGTTGATCCGTTAGGGAAAGTAACATTTGCTGTATAGGCTCTGTCGCTTTCGGGTGTTAAGGCAAATACGCCCATACCCAAATGTGCCGATGTGAATGTAGCAACTTCAGTTCCCTTATCATCGGTAATGTTTCCTTTAATATCTGCACCCAGTCCTTTGGCATTAATAGCCTTAAATGCTATTTTGGTACGTACTCCGTTGGTTAACTGCCCGCTTTCGGGAAAAAACTGTACATCAAAGTTGGTAATGGAACCATTTAAGGGGAAAGTATTGGTAACAAATTGGCGGTCGCCCATATCAATAGCCGTAACCAATGATGCGGATGTAATAGTTTCCGAATTATTTTCCGGCAGTTCAACCAGCAGATTCCCATTTGCATCTGTTGTGCCGCGGCCTTTGCTTATCGGGTCGCCATTGCGCATCAATTGCCAGGTGATTTTTTTATCGGCATAGGGCACGCTCGCCGGATCTTTATAAACAATATTGGCATTAAGTTTTATAAGACCACCTCTTTTGCCCGAACTTTTATAGGATATTGAAGTGTTTACCTTGTTATCAATGGCGTTCCCCACGTTTATAGTGCGGTCATAAAAATAATCCGGATCAAAATTGCGCATCCAGTTAGTATATGATCTTATGCGGTAAGCGCCTTGCTTAAATGTTGCACCATCAAGCGTTATGTTTCCGTTGGCAAAACCGTTTTTTAACTGTAGCCTGAGGCTTGTAAGTACCGAATCCTGGCTATTAAGCAGATCCACATACACAATGCCACTAAGCGCCGATGGTTGATGCTTTTCAACGGTAACATAGGCCTTAAGCCAAATTGTATCGCCGGCGGCATAGTAAGGTTTATCCAAATGCAGGTAAACCTTTTCTATAGGGAACGCGGCCGAGTATTTGGCGGTTTTTTCTATAATGGTGTTAATGGGGATGCTATCCTGCTGGGCCAGTGCGGCTAAGCTAAAAGATAATAAGAGGGATACTACGAGTAAAAATTTTCTTGATATCATTAATATAATATAAAGCAGCTAACAGGGGCTAATATAAACATTTAGGGTTGTTGCATACCGGAGGCAAACAGGATTTAACATTTTTTTACAACCCGGCGGTATTTTGAACGGGTTTATAGTTTAAATTGTATGCAATGGGTACGCAAAATTTACCACCACAGACTTTGTGCTGCGAAAGGTAAGCGCAATTGTATACATGCAGTTTAAAATAACATAATTGTTACTTTTTGGCATTATAAATGAAGTTAAAATAATAGGAGCTATTGTTATTTAGCAGCCACGGTTTTGCCCTCTACATGCACAGATACCATACTGGAATGTACAATACCAAGGGTTGATCCTGGCTTGATGTTTAAATAAAATTTAAAATAGCTGTTCATAATGCCACTCGCAATTCGGTTGTAAGCGCGCTCAAACTCAGGGCCGCTTGAGGCAAGATCAACGAGTGCGTTGCCGTAATACATACCGCCCTTATCATCAACATACATTGTGAAGGAATAATAAAAATCCTTATATGCCTTGTTGATAACGATATCATAAGTAGGGGCAAGGTAATCATCGGATGGATCGAAGTTATTTTCGATTTCGGGTTTGGTTGTGCGGCGGGTAACTTTTATCTGTGAACTTTTGCTTATAAGTTCAACCGGTTGCCTGGCCGAAAAAGCCTTCTTGTAATCCTTGTTTGCTTTTGCAGCCAAAGATTGGATATATAAGGTATCCTTACGGCTCGGGCGCCTTAATATGGATGTATCCGTGTGCAATACGTTTTTTACATAGTTATCCGCAAAAAAACGCATGTATACTTTGGTGCCTTTAATATCCAGCGAATCTCCTTTTTGTTTGATGATCTCGAGAACAAGGCTGTCTTTACTTATTTTTTGAACCTTTAACCATGATCGTGCCGCATTAAAGATGGAATCATAACCACGGGTTAACGGGAAATTGATGAATGCTTGTTTTGTTGGGCTGTATATGCTCACCGAATCATCAGATACGAACTTCATTTTCCATTGAGGCTCCAGCTGGTAACCGTATTCGTTAAAAGAAAGTCCGTTTTTTTGCCGGCGGGATACTTCTGAATAATTGATGCCATTATAGGGCTTAAAATCAATTAGTTGTTTTTTACCGCTGTTTGCTCCTCCGTTGCAACCGGTTTGTATAATTGAAATTGTAATAAACAGTATTAAATACGCCTGTTTTGTTGTTTTAAGATTCATTGGTAGCATAGCGGCTTAAAGATATATATAATTCAATAAACCGGTAAAATGGCATCAAATTTTTGAATAAAAGACCTTAATGCAAGTGACTTTAAGAATAAGCAGTAAATAAAAAACACTTGAAATTAAAAATTCAATGTTTAAAATTATTTGCCGGTACAAAAATCAAAGTAAGCAAGCGATTAAGTGCTGCCTGATTAATCTTCTCTAAAGCTTTATCTTAAATTCATCTGCATCCTTTAAAAAAGGCAGGGCGCGGCGGGCTTTCTTCACTTCATCAGCAATAATAGAGAAGGTGTATACATCATCTTCATCGCGTTTGTAATAAACTACATTACCGTTAGGGTCAATACAGGTAGAATCGCCGGAGTGATAAACCTCATTGCCATCATGACCAACCCGGTTTACACCAATAACGTAAGTCTGGTTCTCAACAGCGCGGGCCGGTAATAGGGTGCGCCAGTGCATAGCGCGGCGCTCGGGCCAGTTGGCTACTACAATGAGCAGGTCGTAAGGGTTATCGCCAACGTTGCGCAGCCATACAGGAAAACGCAAATCATAGCAAATAACTGGGCAAATTTTCCAGCCATTCAGTTCAACAAAAAGCTTTTTTGTTCCGGGAGTATAGGTGTTATGCTCTTTGCCTAAAGCAAAAAGATGGCGTTTGTCATAATAATCGTAAGTGCCGTCGGGGCGCATCCAAATGAGGCGGTTGTAGTATTTATCTTTTTCTTTGATAATGATACTGCCGGTTACTGCGCAATCATATTGCTGTGCAATCTTGTGCATCCATTTTGTAGTTTTGCCATCCATGGGTTCGGCAAGTCGTTCGGCATCCATGGTAAAACCAGTGCTGAACATTTCGGGCAGGATGATAAGGTCCGTTTTTTCGCGAATACCGCCAGATAATCGCAGAGAAATATTCTGTAAATTTTTGTCTGTATTTTCCCAAAAAAGGTACCCTTGAAAAACAGTTATTTTAAGATTATCCATAAGCGTTTTTAAGTCGACAGACCATAATCAATGGTCCATGGATGTTATAAATTTGTGGACTATATAATGTCCATGATATTAAATTTGTTTAAAGTTATTAGCTGAAACAACAAACTATCGTTAAAGGTTCAACTATTCTAAAATTAAACTTTCATTAACCTATCAACGGCTTTATCCAAAGTTTCTTGCCTTTTAGCGAAACAAAACCTTAAAACATGATGGTCGATACCTTTAGTATAAAAGGCTGAAACAGGTATGGATGCAACCCCAAATTCTTTAGTTAAACGCAATACAAAATCGGCATCTTTTTCATCGGTAATGTTGCTGTAACGTACTGATTGAAAGTATGATCCGTAGCATGGTAAAAGCTCAAAACGGGTTTGTTTCAACCCATTGCGGAAATAGTCTCTTTTTTGTTGAAAAAACTCAGGCAGACCTAAATAAGTCTCTTCATTTTTTAAATGCTCGGCAATAGCATATTGTATAGGCGTATTTACGGCAAATACCAAAAACTGGTGAATTTTTCTAAACTCCTGCATCAGGAAAGCAGGGGCCATGCAGTAGCCTACTTTCCACCCGGTAGCATGAAACGGCTTGCCAAATGATGCTACTATAAAACTGCGCTGCTGCAATTCGGGATAGCGCGCCATACTGTGATGAGTTTGCCCGTCATATATCAGGTGTTCGTATACCTCATCGCTTAATATTAAAATATCCTGATTTTTAACTAAAGCGCTTAGCTCATCAATGTCCTCCTTGTGTAAAATGGTTGCCGTTGGGTTTTGCGGCGAATTAAGGATGATCATTTTTGTTTTTTGGTTGATAAGCCTTTTTACCATATCCCAGGCAATGCGGTAATTGGGCGGCTCAAGCGCCAGTGATTTTACAACTCCGCCCATCAGTTTAATAGCAGGGGCGTAGCAATCAAATGCGGGTTCAAATATAATAACCTCATCATTTGGATGTATTACCGCACTTATAGCTGTAAAAATAGCCTGGGTTCCGCCGGCAGTTATGGTTATCTCGGTTTCTGGATTGTAAACAGCGCCATAAAGTTTTTCTGTTTTTTCGGCTATTTTTTCGCGCAGGCTCATTACACCGGCCATTGGAGCATACTGATTGTGGCCGTTTTTCATGGCCTGGTTAACCAGCTCAATCAGCGCAGGTGAGCAATCATAATCAGGAAATCCTTGCGACAGATTTATGGCACCAACCTCATTGGCCAGGGCAGACATAACGGTGAATATGGTTGTGCCGGTTTGCGGTAATTTTGAAACAACAGGTATCATGTAAAGGCTAAAATAAGCAAAAAAGCGCAACCTATGAGCTTAATCCTATGTATTTGTCTCTTTTTTGAAAATATTTAGCTTAGTATGAAATAAAATATCGCTGTTGCTTTGCAGTGGTAGGAGAGCTATCGAAAGCGATTTAATCTATTACTAAGCCAAATGTAGTATGGCATATAAAGCACCTGCTGATATGCCTATCCAAAGTAATACTCCCTGCAAAAAGGGTTTTAATCCTACAGATAATAAAACAGTTCTGGATAGTCCGGCACCGATCAGAAACAAGGTGAGGGTTAACCCGGCTTTGGCAATTAATATAAAAAAGGGGCTGATGGCCTGTACAAATGGAATATAGGTATTGGCAATCATCGCCAGTATAAATAAACCAATAAAGTAAGGTACGCCTATTTTTTTGGTTTTATTTTTAAACAGAAAGGAGGACATGAAGGCTACAGGAATAATCCATAATGCGCGGGCAAGCTTAACTGTAGTGGCCACCTCCAGGGCGTGGGCACCGTATTTGCCTGCCGCGCCAACAACAGAGCTGGTGTCATGAATGGCGATGGCGCACCATAAGCCAAATTGTGTTTGTGATAAATTGAAGTAATGGCCAATTACCGTAAAACTAAAAAGTGCCACAGAGTTGAGTATAAACACACATCCTAATGCTACCGAGATTTGTTTTTCTTCGGCTTTTATTACAGGGGAGATGGCCGCAATGGCGCTCCCACCGCAAATGGCTGTACCTGCCGATATGAGGAAGGAAGTTTTCTTTTCAATATTGAACCATTTACCTATCAGCCAGCCAAATGTGAGGGTACTTATGATAGATACGATGGTAAATAGCACACCTTGTTTGCCAGCCTGTAAGGCACTGTGCACATTCATCCCGAAGCCTAAGCCAACCACAGATACCTGTAGCAGTACATGGGTAGCCTTATGATTTAGATGTACATAAGGATGGCCTGTAAATTGGGCTATCGCCAAACCCATCAACAGGGCAATCGCCGGACTGATAAACGGCGTTAAACAAAGTGTAATGCATATTACGAATATGGCAACGCGTGTATTTTTATGAATGTTCACAAGCAACGCGCCCGAATTATTGGCTATCTGATTTTGGGTATTCATTCTTTTCGTTTTTTATATCCCAAAAGTGAGTGTTTGCAATCCGGTATTTTCATCACAATATAGAATGTGGAATAACTTTTGGTTATGGTATTGGATTTGGTTTATATATGAATTACAATTCTGATCCTGTTTATGAATCACTCATTCAATTGCTATTAGTTATGGATATGAATTATTTCAAATGGTATAATAAATAATTATAAGTGCAAACAAATGATTTCAATTTCGCATATTTATACAGAGTATTAACATATACCCACCATTGTTATGAAAAATGCATTTGTAACAGGTTTAATTCTTGGGATACTGAGTGGAACCTGGCTGTTTATCATGCGGTCGTTTGGATACACCAGTACAGGTAACCATGTAACTCCAATTGAATATTTATCATTACTGATACCTTTTTTGGGAGTCTACTTTGGTGTTAAAAGTTACAGGGAGGATGATAAGGAAGGGGAGATCAGCTTTTTGGAGGCTTTATTCCAAAGTTTTAAAATTTTACTTATAGGGGGGCTTTTTGCTTGTTTGGCTGGAATTGTTTACATCAATTATTTTAACATGGGAAGCGAGCTTTTTGCATTTTCCGGGCGTTTAATTGGTGGACTGGTGATTGGTATTTTTATATGTATTGGCGTGTCGGCTGCTTTAATGAACAAGTCGGGTAAGCTGAATTGACTAATAGCTACCTTTTAAAACTGAAAATTTACCTGTAAATACATAGCAAAGGATTTTTTTTAAAATTCAAATCGGTGCAAATGAATGCGTTAGGAATTCATAAGCGACTTCTTTGAAAAAAAATTTTGCAAGTTGATTTAAAATCCTACTTTTGCAAACCCAATCGGGAACGGGATGTAGCGTAGCCCGGTATCGCGCCACATTTGGGATGTGGAGGCCGCAGGTTCGAATCCTGCCATCCCGACAAAAGCGATACCAATCGAGTCAAAAACCCTTAAATCAACTGATTTAAGGGTTTTTTGTTTTAAAGCCAATTGGCTTATTTTATGATTTTGCCTATTCCCAGTACTCCAATGGGGGGCTATTTTTACTATTCCGCATGCTGCAAAGCGCTTCAGAATTTATAATTCACATCGCTTCTATTCAGCGAAGATCACCTTTGTACCATTATATTTTACCTTAGGCCGCTGCAATAGCCGCATTGGTAATTCTTAAAACTTAATATTACGAGAATGAGAAGCGGCACATTGAATCTTCTTGATTTCATCTATTTAACAGTGGCCCTCTAAGCAAAGTAAAATAAGCCTTTAAAACAAAGTCCAGGGTTTACAAACAGAATACCTTTGGATATACAAAAAACAAAATTATGATTGATCATATTATATTAACAGTAAGCAGTTTCGAGCGTTCAATAGCTTTTTATACAAAAGCTTTTGAGCCACTTGGCATCTCCATGTCTATGGATTTTAAGGGACAGGATGGTCACCCGGATTTAAAAGGCTTTGGTGATGGACAAACTATATTCTTTTGGCTTAAAGAAGGTAATTCAAATCCAAGTGGAGTACATATTGGATTTGTAGCCGAAAGCCATGAGCAAATTAACTCATTCTACCATGAAGCATTGAAAGCGGGTGCTCAGTCCATGCATGCACCGAGGATTTTTCCCGAATACTATCCGGGTTATTATGCCGCCTGGGTACTTGATCCTGATGGGTATGAATTAGAACTTGTTCGTAAAAGCTAAATACAAATGGAACAGAATAATTATAACGGAGCATTACAGCGTCCCTTGGGTTCAGGCTTTGATGCAGCTTCCACTATAAATGATGTGATTAAAGGCATCAACCTCACAGGTAAAACGGCAATCGTAACAGGTGGTTATGCTGGTATTGGCCTTGAAACGGTGAAGGCATTAGTTTATGCAGGGGCAACAGTTATCGTGCCTGCCAGAAACATAGAAAAAGCAAAAAGGAGATTAGCAGGAATTGCAAACGTAGAAGTGGAGACGATGGATCTTATGGAGCCGAATTCCATTGACGCATTTGCTGATAAATTTTTAAATTCTGGTAAGCCACTGCACTTGCTGATCAATAATGCGGGTATCATGTGGGTTCCGTTGCAACGTGATAAGCGTGGATACGAATCGCAACTTTCTACAAATTATTTGGGCCACTTTCAATTAACTGCAAAACTTTGGACCGCATTGGTTAAAGATGGGGCAGCAAGGGTGATTAATATTTCATCATGGGGGCATCACTTTTCTCCCTTTATATTTGATGATCCTAACTTTCTTCATAGAGAATTTGAATCCTTTTCTGCTTACGGGCAATCGAAAACAGCCAGTATTCTTTTTTCGTTAGAATTGGATAACAGAGGTAAAAAGCTTGGCGTTCGTTCATACTCATTACATCCTGGTATCATATCAGAAACCGAATTAGGCAGAAATGTGCCGCATGAGGATTTGGTAGCCTATGGTGTGTTTGATGAGGATGGACAGGTGATCAATGACCCTTCAAAAGGATTGAAATCTCTTTCTCAGGGTGCTGCGACAACGGTTTGGTGTGCAACAACTCCTAAACTTAATGGTTTCGGGGGGGTATATTGTGAAGACAATGATATTGCTGACCTTGACCATTTAGTGACTGAAGAAACAGTTGAAACCGGCCTGATGAAAAAGGTGATGCCTTATACGCTGGAAGAAGAATCAGCTAAAAAACTTTGGACTTTGAGTGAAAAGTTGACAGGTTCAGTTTTTGCCATTTAAAGTTCTTTTATTGTTTAGATTTATGTTTTAATCGATATGGCTGGAAAAGAACAAAATGAGTATGCCGAAATACTGCTATCCTGTATAGAAGAAAAATATTTCAAGGACGAGATTGCGATGGAGCACCATTCTTTTGCCAAAATTATTTCTGGTGAAATGAAGGTGGTACAGGCAGACCGATCTTATTTGTTTGGGGCTGGCGATACGCTGCTTTTTCCTTGTAATCAATTATCTACGCTGATCAAAAATCCAAAGGATGGATTACCTTATAAAGCAATTGTTATATTCTTTAGACCAGGTAGGTTAAAGGAATTTTATGCGGGCAATCCACCCCAATTTACAGAGGTTAACAACCATCAGATTAAAACTTATGAGAAGCACCCGATGCTGGAAAGCTTTTTTGCTTCGCTAATTCCCTACTACGATCTGGAAAGCAAACTACCGGAAAAAATCATATCGGTGAAGATTGAAGAGGCTATCACGATTCTACGGGCACTTGATCCCAATATTGACAATGTGTTAGCCGATTTTTCACAATTGGATAAAATCAACATCGTGGATTTTATGGAACGGAATTATATGTTCAACATGAACATTGAAAAATTTGGACTTATGACAGGGCGAAGCTTGACCACATTTAAACGTGACTTCAAAAAGGCATTCAATACCACTCCCCAGAAATGGCTCATCGAGAAAAGATTAGCACTTGCTCATCACCAGTTGGAAAAACAGGGAAGGAAACCTATCGAGGTATATTTGGAAACTGGCTTTGAAAATCTTTCGCATTTCTCCTTCGCCTTTAAAAAATATTTCGGCTATCCGCCTACTATTCTTGGCGGTAAAAAGTAGTATTTAGGTAATTTTTGAAAAATGTCGTATTTAGCTTTTTCATTATGGAAATCAAAAAGCGATACCAATCGAGTCAAAAACCCTTAAATCAGTTGATTTAAGGGTTTTTTGTTTTAAAGGCAATTAGCTTATTTTATGATTTTGCCTATTCAAAGACAGTGCAGGATAGTTCTTTAAAAGAAATCAAATATTTTCGATACAACCAATTATTCTAAACGATACCACTATTGTTGAACATCATCGTAATATGCCTTATCTGTAAAATATTTAAATGCGCAACGATATTCCAAAGTTTTAATCGGTTAAAGAATTTAAAAAATTACGTAAATACCAGCGCCCGTCAATTAATGCCATTACAAACCAACATTTAAATTTTATGAAATTTCTACGGATGATTAACGGGATGCGCATGAAACAGGTTTATCAACCAATCCTGAGCATTCGGCTTACGTTTGCAGTAACTTTTGGCCTGTCATTGTTGATAGCCGCAAATTCGGTTGCTCAAAACACCAAACAAGTACCCAAAAAGAAATATGATGTAGCGGCATTTCTGTATCCGGCTTACGCCAATGATGACCCGCGTTTACGCCCGTTCTGGCCTTCGGGTATTGGTGAATGGGAAACGGTAATGAACATGCAGGAAAGATATCCCGGGCATTACTGGAACCGGAAACCTGTATGGGGAACGGTAAATGAAGCAGATCCGGCGATAATGAACATGGAGATCAACGAGGCCACGCAGCATGGTGTAAATGTGTTCATTTTTGATTGGTACTGGTACGATGGTCGCCCGTTTATGGAAACTACATTGAACAACGGCTTTTTGAAAGCTGACAATGTAAATAAAATGAAATTTTACCTGATGTGGGCTAACCATGATGTGGTGAATACCTGGGATACAAGGCTGAACAAGATAAACGACGGAAACGTGATCTGGAACGGGAAAGTAAGCAGGGATGAGTTTGAAAAGATCTGTAAACGAAATATTGAAAAGTATTTTAAGCTTTCGCAATATTACAAGATTGATGGGAAACCGGTGTTTATGATTTACGATGTACCCCAATTGATTGCGGGACTTGGGGGAATAGAACAAACAGCTGCGGCCTTAAAGTGGTTTAAGGAAGAAACAAAAAGGGCGGGATTCCCGGGGCTTGAGTTACAATTAACCATGTGGTCGCAAAATCTTAACTATAGTGGATTTGATGGCGGCAAGGGCAAGGCTCCGGAAAGCGCTTTTGTTAAAAAACTTGGCTTTACCAGCGCCACGCATTACCAGTTTGTACATTTTGTTGATGTAAATGACGACTACATGAACATTATAAAAAAGGTAAAAAAAGAATGGGCGCGGATAGATACAACCTTTGAGTTAACCTATTATCCGCACGTAAGCATCGGCTGGGATAACAGCCCGCGGTTGGGGCGAAGCGCGGTTATGAAAAATAATACGCCCGAAAATTTTGCCAAAGCACTGCAAATGGCTAAAGACTATGTGGATGCCCATCCCCGCCAGGCTCCGCTGATCACCATAAACAGCTGGAATGAATGGACAGAGACAAGTTATCTTGAGCCGGATAATGTTTACGGTTATGGTTATCTTGATGCAGTTAAAAGCATATTTGTGGATGATAAATAAACCTATCTTTGCAAATTAAAAAGGTGGGTTGTTTCAAACAGCAGTAGTATTGAAATGACTTTTTGTGTACTTTTTCCCATTAATGATGAGTATTATTTTAAGGCAACATTTTGAACAACTGATCACCTTAAATGATGCCGAGTTTGATTATTTATTATCTCATTTCTCATTTAAAAAAGTTAAACGCCGCCGTATTCTTCTGGAACGCGGAGATCCGGTAAACAATGATTATTTCGTATTGAGTGGTTGTTTAAAGGCCTATACCGTTAATGATCTTGGAAAAGAGCACATCCTCCAATTCGCGTTTAAAGATTGGTGGATCTCTGATTATCAATCTTACTACAAGGGCACACCTGCTCAACTTTATATTGACTGTATCGACGATGCAGAAGTGTTGAGTTTGACGATTGAAAACCGAGAAAAGCTTTGCAGGGAGTTTCATAAGATTGAGTATTTCTTTCGCAAGAAATCCAATTTTGGTTATATCGCCCTTCAAAACCGGATCTTGTCATTGTTAAACAATAATGTTAGGGAGCGTTATGAACAACTTATCTTGCTATATCCCTATCTGCTTGAAAAAGTTCCCAAACAACAGGTGGCTTCCTACCTCGGAATAACGAGGGAAACACTCAGCAGATTGACCGCACCTGCAAAATAGCGTGATTCAAATCACATAAAGAGTGTGATTTGAATCCTATCGACCTATTTGTTTTGCATTGATCTTTGGGCAAAATAAATATTAAAAAAATGAAATATTCTATGAAATCAATATTGGCAGCTTTGCTGATATTAGTAACCGCGTATGCGCAGGCAAAACCTAATCCGGTAAAATTGGCAAAAAATGCAAAAGGTAAAAAGATTCTGTTTGTTGTAACGTCCCATTCAGAACTCGGTAATACCGGCAAAAAAACCGGACTGTGGATTGAAGAGTTTGCTGCTCCTTATTATGCCCTGGTAGATGAAGGTTACGAGGTGACTATAGCTTCTCCCAAAGGCGGCCAGGCCCCAATTGATCCTAAAAGTGAAACAGCTGATTTCAGCACAGGTGCTACAAAAAGATATTACAGCGATAAAGCTACACAATCAAAATTAAGCCATACAGTAAAGTTATCAGCAGAAAATCAAAAAAATTATGCTGCTGTGTTTTATCCTGGCGGCCATGGCCCTATGTGGGATCTTTCGGAGGACAAGAACTCAGCAAAATTGATTGAGTCTTTTTATAACAATAATAAACCTATTGCATTTGTTTGTCACGCGCCCGTGGCATTAAAAAATGTTGTTACCAAAGATGGTGAGCCTTTAATAAAAGGTAAAAAGGTAGCTGCTTTTACCAATACGGAAGAGGCTGCTGCACAATTAACACAAGTAGTGCCTTTTTCGCTGGAGGATATGCTTATATCTAAAGGAGCTAACTATGTAAAAGGAGAAGATTGGAAACCGTTTACTACCACAGATGGATTACTGATCACCGGCCAAAATCCTGCTTCATCAATATTTGTTGCCCAGGAGCTGATGAAAATGTTGGATAGTTCAAAGTAATTTAAACCTCCGTTTCACCAGGTTTAGATATCATAGAGATTTCATTGCGAACATCAATTTTGTCTGCAATGAAATCTCTTTTTTTGGATACGGTAAGCTGATTTAACGGGAGATGGCTTTCTGATAATTGTGCTCGGATAAATTATTTAGTTTGGCATTTCCAGTAAAAAGCGAGAAAACCTATTGCTTTTTCTTGATGAGGGGGATGAAGGGGGATTAGTCACTTATAATCTGACATTGTGGTAATAATTCTTTGATCTTTTTTAATGCAGGTTCTGAAATAACATTCCCTAACAGGAACAACATTTTTAAGTTTTTTAACTGACCTACTTCGGGAGGAATGTTATTCAAATGATTATCTGCAATAAAAAGTTGGCGTAGTTTTTTTACTTGTCCTATTCCGGCAGGCAAATTTTGCAATCCATTATTGCTTATATCCAAGGTCTCTAAATTCTTTAATTTCTCTATTTGAGTAGTCCAACTCTTCATTAAATTATGACGAAAATTTAAATTTTGCAGTCTTTTCAGCCGCGCAAATTCGATGGGCAAATGCGCTAATTTATTATATTCCAGGTTTAAGTTCTGTAGGTTGGTTAATTGTCCAATTTCAGCAGGCAAGCTTTGCAAGCCATTACTTGATAAATCTAAATTTTGCATTTTTTTTAATCGCCCTATTTCAGCAGGCAATCGGTCTAATCCATTATATTTCAAATTTAAATTTTGCAAGTTTGTTAATTGCCCAACTTCAGGAAGCAAACTTTGCAACCCATTTTCGCTTACATCCAGGGTCTCTAAGTTTTTTAGTCCCGCTGTTTGGGTGGGCCAGCTCTTCAATAAATTGTTTGATAAATCTAAGCTTTGCAGTGTTTTTAACCTCCCTATGTCGATAGGTAAACGCTCTAATTTATTATGATTTAAATTTAAGTTTTGCAGGTTCATTAATTGCCCAATTTCGGCAGGCAAACTTTGCAAACCATTTTCGCTTACATCCAATGTGTTTAGGTTTTTTAATTCCTTAATTTGCGGCGACAAACTTTGCAATTCATTTTTCCCTAAATTTAAGGTCTTTAGTTTATGCAACTGTCCTATTTCGGCTGGCAAATGCTCTAAACTGTTATGATGTAAATCGAGGTTTTGCAGGTTTGCTAATTGCCCAATTTCGGGAGGCAAGCTTTGTAAGTTATTGTCTGTTAATATTAGGTCTTGCAGCTTTGTTAATTGCTTTATTTCGGGAGGTAAACTCTGCAATACATTGTCGCTTACATCTAAGATCTTTAAGTTTTTTAGCCGTCCTATTTTGGTGTGCTCAAATTCCAGTACATTATTATGCAAATCTAAGTTTTGCAAATTAGTTAACTGCTCAATTTCAGGAGGCAAATTATGCAAGCCGTTACCTGATAGATCTAAATTTTTCAGGTTTTTTAATTGGCCAATTTCAGCAGGTAATTCCTTAATATAGTTGTGACCAAATAGAATAATTTGTAATTGCGGATATTTGAATATTTCAGCCGGAAATTTTCCCAAATATTGATTGCGCAAATCCAATGCGACAACGCGTTCGTCTAAATCTGCTAATTTGTATACTACTGTGTATTCTAATCCTGCTGTATCAATTAAATAATCAACTGTCTTTTTTGTTCTCCCCCCTACAACTTTTTTAACTTTAGCAAAGCCGGTATAGTCAAACTGCTCCACGTTTTTATACAAGTAATCAATTGCAGCATCTCCGTTTTTGTCGATAAAACCATATGCTTTATTTGAGCCTTGTGCCAAAGCGAGGTTTCCATGATAAAAATAAAAGGCATTGATCAGCTTCTTTGCATGAGCAAGGGCCGTTTGGGTGGAATCCTCAGCATTTATTGCATTCTTTTTCGCCTGCTCTGCTTTTTCTTTTTGTGTGTTTGCAATTTTTTCTGATGCATTGGCATTTGCAAGGGCTATTTTAGTTGAATCCCTGGCTTTTACTGCAATAATATTGGCAGCGTTAGCCTCTTCAAGAGCCAGCCCGGTTGAGTCCTGCGCTTTTATTGCAGCGGTTTTAGCATCGTTAGCTTCAGCAAGAGCTATTCCTGCTTTATTTTCCGCGTTGTCTGCTTGTCTTTTTTTACCAATTGCCCATATGGCTATTATCATCATTATGGCAAGCGCGGAGCTTATCACCCAAATAAAGCGCTTCTGCGAATTTTGATTTTTTTCTAATAGCCTTTGCCTTTCAAGTAAATCCCGCTTTTCCTTTTCCAGTTGTTGTTTCTCTTTTTCTTTGTAACCTGCAACTGTTTCCCGGCTTTCATCAATTAATGCCATTTCTTCGGCAGTGAGCTGCAGTTTGCCCAAAAAAGGTTCGATGAAATTTAATTGCTTTTCCGAAAATAATTCCCTCGCATTTGCTTTTAAAGAGGTATGGGCTTTTACCAGGCGTTTTATTTCTAGCAACGCAATTTCTTCGTCACTTCTTTTTTCGGCAATCCGCTGGGCCAGCGAGTCATGGGCCAATTCATATAGGTCAACATCTTCTGTATAACGTAATATCCGGCCGTTAATAAATGCTTCTACCACAGCATCAATCAATATGGCGTTTATATCTGGAAGCCGTTCGTATAACCCTTTTTTTCTGATAGGTTCTTTGGTGCCCTCAAGAGTGGCAAATGGAGATAGTATATTCCAGATGGTTGCCGGCAGAATGATTGTATCTCCCTGGCTTAGTTTTTTGCTGATGCCGGCTACCTGCTCTTCCAAAAAATTCTGTAGTATATCGCCAATGTCTCCAATCGTACTCAATGCCTCTGCGGTAAATACGGCTTCTCGCTGCCGGGTCTCGTCTCCCGTTATTTTCAGGTAAAATTTATCCAAAAAAACCTGCAGGTAAGGTAGTTGTATGGTCAGTGATTTCTCTTTATCCTTTATTTTCTCAAAAATACTCTCGGCAATCAAATTGGCCTCATCAGTTTTCAACCGTACATTGGAGTTTTTATAACTTGTAGCCCCCTCAATTACCTGCAGTACTTTGTTGAGGTTCATAGGCTCAACCCGCAATTTTTTACGTAATAGTTGTGGTACCGCCTTTTCAAAATCGTATAAATATCCCAGGTATTCTTCCCTTATCGAGAAAATCATTTTTACAGGCTGTTCTATTTGCAATATTTCCTGTACTGTGGTAATGAATTGTTGTTCCTCTTCTTTTGAGCCAAGGATAAAAAGCTCTTCAAACTGATCAAAAATGAGATAGATAGGTTTAAAAGAGTTTAAGTAGATAGCTTTAAACGCCTGCTCCAGCGGGGTTAACAGTGGGGAAGTTGAAATAACTTCTTTTTCCTCCATTAACTCGGCAAGCCAATCCATATTATCCTGTTCTGCCACAAAAGTACCTCCCGCGTCAGCCAGCGCCTTTTCAAAATTCGCGTTAATATTATTGCCCCTGCGTACCGTTAATGCCAGCCAATCATGCGATGGGAATTTACTGGCCAGTCCACACTGAATCAGGCTTGTTTTTCCTGTGCCGGAGGCGCCATAGACCAGCAAAATGGACGATTGAAATACCATTTCATAAAGGGCATTGATTTCCTCGTCCCTGCCAAAAAATATGCCTGTATCTTCTTTGCTGTAAGCATCTAAAAATTTAAAAGGATATTTTTTCATTTGATGGCCTCCTGTTGAAATTAACCGATAGGATCATTTTAGAAAAGATGGCTCAAATCATCTTCTTTATCGTCGTCGTCTATTCCTGTAACCGCTCTTTTAGCTTCATTAAAAAGATTAAACACATTGTCGAAACGCATATCTCTGAATTTTTTTGGATCGAGCAGTAGTTCATTGAAATCAACACCTGGCTTTACCGTTCCGGTATCAGCAATATTCACAACACTATTATCCTCCAAAAAAATATAATTTAAGCTTTCATCAGTATTATTGTGCGAGGCATAAAAACATATTTTTGCTCCACCTTCAAATGCCAGGGCATTTACATCAATTACAAATGGAAAAAGATTGAGGTTCTGTTGGTAGCTTCCTTTGTAAAGTAAAACAGCATCAGTATTTATAGGCGTTTCAGCGTAATTTACTCTTTCCTGGTTAACATTGGATTTATTGTCAATACCTAAAACCGTGTAGTTATACAGATAATGAGGTTTGGTGTTGCGCATTTCGAAATAGCCGATGGATTTAATAGACACCATCCTGTAGTTAACAAGGAATTTTAAATTTTCCAGAACAGTTGTTAATTGTATTTCTGCTTCCGTGCAGTCTGATTCTGTAAAGGAAGAGTTATCCTGCAAAATATTGACAGCCTGTAATCCGGAACATGCCTTTAAAAAATCGCTTTCTGCATGCAGGTTTGTTGAAAACTCATTCAATTCTGTTATAGGGAAATCCAGTTCATTATCGATAAAAATTGCAATAAGGGTTTTTAATAAACTGACGAGACCATTGACGTCCAGCTCAAATTCATCTTCAAAAAAATTCTTGCAGATAATAGTTTGGTCGGGAGTAAGAACGTAGTTTTTATCCTTTCTGTCATCCCACAATTTTGAAATAAGCGAAAAGCATAAGAGTTGAAGAATTCTTTTTGCGGTGAGCTGGCAGTTTTCCAGGTATTTTTTAAATTTATTAACCGACGACTCCTCTTTACCAATTGCCATCAGTTTACGAAGTTGGATACCTAACACGCCTACAAAGCTAAAGGCAATAATCTCTTTGGCGGGGTCGCTGAAACGGCTTTGTGTTTCCCAGTCGGTTACCATTCTTGAAGCATTTTCTAAGAATTTAGCTGCCCTGGGGCTGTAAATCCTGATACTTTCCATCAAACGGCGGGTGAGTATTTCATTAAAGGAATTTCGTTTGGGTTCATCTGCCGAAGTTTTAACTTCCGCCACAGTTTTCTGTAGAGATTCGTCCGGCATGATTATGCCCGGTAAAATGTCATCCAACTGGCTTTTAAATTGATATTTTAAATTATCAATGCCAGTATACACTGTTTTAAAGTGCCCCAGTTCACTAATTTTTTTCTTAAAGGCCAGTAGCGTATTAATTTCCTCGGTAATTGATCCCGAATTAAGAGGCGCATCTTTAAAATAGGTCCATATTTGGGGTTTGCCCGTATTTTTAAAAACCTGGTAAGCGGTGTCAAATTCTTCGGCAGTGTATTTTCCTACCTTTGTAAAAAAAAGGCAAAGAACGATATCGCATTCGCCGATGGCTTTATTATATTCGTTTTGAAGTCGGGTATCAGATATAGCGTCAAGAAAATATTCCCATTGAAGTATTTCAAGATAAATACCTTGTTTGTGTAGCCTGTCATTTTCCCTGCTAATAAAAATTCGAAATTCATCCCTGTCCGCCTTCAATTCGGAAGAAGAAGCGAGGAAAATTTTGATTGTTTTAAGTAACATGACAGGTTATTAATAATTGATTAATTTAATTTTTATATTTAGTAAAACCAAAAAATATCAAGCTTGCTCTTTTAATTCTCATTTATTTTAATTTTTTATTATAATAAAGCCTTTTCGTTATATTTAAATAATCAAATCAGCTGTAAAATGGACCAAATTACTTTTGATAAATACGTTGAAGACCGTTATATCAAACAAATGGATTATTATCAGCAGGCCTCGGCAAAAAATCAAAAAAAGTATAAGCAGTTTCAATGGGTGTTAATTATTTTATCAGCATTAACTCCTGTTATAGCTGCTTTAAATGGCGTAAAATCCGGTGCAATTAATATTTATCCACTTATTAATGTAAATATCCTGGTTGTAACAGTTTCCAGTATAGTAGCAATTTTAACAACTGGTTTAAAGACCTTTAATTACCAGGAGTTATGGATCAAATATCGATCAACATATGAAAAACTAAAACCCGAAATTTATTATTACAACTTCAATATTGGGCCTTATGCTGCAAATGATGTGGACCGGAAATCAATTTTTGTTACAAGAATAGAAGCAATTTTAGATACTGAACATACTCAATGGCCGCCCGCAAAAAGTATTCCCAATACTCAAGACAAATCAGTTGATCCTCCTATTTCAAAAAAATAGTGACGGAAGAGTTTTGTGGGGTGGTAATTGCCTTAAGGGCTTTTTGACGCCGCCGTATTATCAAAGAAAGAGAATAATTTAAGTACCGTTGGTATGCCTACTGTTATCACTGTAAGGTATTTAATGAGTGTGGAATAAGCTTCTTGTTGCGAGGCAAAAAGGAACGCTAAAACAGCAATGATCAATATCAGGAGCGGGGTTTTTAATTTATTCCAGTTGCCATTATCCTTAATCTGGTTTTTTATTTTCATGGCTTCTGAGCTGCCTATCGCGGTAAGAATAAAATATCGAAAGCCCCTGTTAAAAAGTTTAAGAACACTTCCTTCCTGTACAATTAATCCTTTGCTAAGTAGTAAAGTGAGGTTATACTCATCAAATGGATTTACAAGGCCATCCTGGGCAAGGTCATAAAGCAGAAACTTTTCCTCTTTAGTTAATGACTGCCACATGTACATATAAAAATAGTGAGCTGTAATCCCTAATTTAAATGACAGGGCGTCACTATCTGGCGGCATTTTCCCTTTACTATCGGCTTTAAGTTGGTTTATTATTGGTTGTTGCAGCTTTTTAAAAAAGTGACCATTGTTTGTTTCATACAGGATTGTTTTTTCCCATAAAGGCATATCCTCTTCTATCTTCAGGTTACCGGGGTCTAATTTTTTTATCACGATCTTAAAATGTCCTAATAATACATGCCATCTTTCCAGGTCATGTTCTGGCAGCCTTTTTTCCTCATCTTTATATTTTTCAAGGTCATTTAATGAATCCAGAAAATCTACCGGATGCACTGTGGAAATTATAAAAACCTTTGCACTATTTCTTTGCATTAAATCCTCCAAAAAGTTGAGTTTTAAGCGGTTTGTAGCCGGGTTTTTAATATCATACTCAAAATGGTTTACAATGATCAACGAGTACCGGGCATCTTTTACTGCGGTTTTTAAATTATTCCACTCTATTTGTGCTCCCATGTTGTTTTCATCATTGGGGATATGTATCATATCAGCAATCAAACAATTATTTGAAGTTTCACCAACAGGGTAAGCTATGGTTGAGGCATCTTTCCCTTTAATTTTATGTTCATGTATTAAGTTCATAACCCTATCCAGTTTACCAGAACCCGGAGAGCCGATTATGAAAAGTAATGAGTTAAGTTGATTATCGGTTAACAGCAGGTTGTCGATATTTTCCCAATAAGTTTCATTAGGCAGATTTAAGGCAAACAGCTTTCTTAAAATATGATGAAATACAAACCAAAAAAGCAGCAAAGAACACAAAAAACAACTCCAATAAGTTACGCCCAGGTACCATTTTCTATCCATTGTAATTCCAGGTAAGCTGTATTGGATAGTGTCAGATTTGACTACCAGGTAGGAGTTTGCCGATCTTTTATAGTCGGTATAATTTTCACCTTTTGTAAATAATGCTGTGTATGTCCATAAACTATCCGGAGGGAAGTGATATAGCTCCTTAATGCCGGGTATAAGATTTTCTTTATCAATAGTTAACTGGTTAAATAGGGTTGTTGCATGATAATTATCTACAAACTTTTCTCTATGAGGTTTTTTTGACACAATATTGTACGTGTTAATCCAAATGCTATCCCGATAAATATTATTGTGTGGATAATTATTTAGTAGCAGAGGGTTTTGTGCTATAATGTTTTTAATGAATTGTGTATGCCTGTAACGTGCAATAAGTTTTGTTTCGTAATTAAATGCAGAAGTATAAAAGAGGGCTACTGGCAAGCCGCTGGTAATTATAATGCGGGTAAATGTCATTAGCGAATAGCTGGTACTAAAATTCCAAATTTTTAATTTTTTAATTAAATCTTTCTCGCAAAGAACAGTGTGAATTTTCCTGGTTAATATTAAAAGAATAAATAAGGTAACTTCATAGGTTAACAGCGGCACAACTTCTGTTAAAATAGATGTGGTAACATTTATAAGACCAATAATGACGCTTAGCGCAATGGATGCATTTCTTTTTTGCTTATATAACTCAGGGTTGTTTTTTTTATAATATGCAGAATATAAATAGTTTATGAAAAGAATAGCCGCTGTGCCCGAAACTAAAAGAATAAAAAAGGACTGCAGAAAGCTGGTGTAGTTACACCAAATGATGAGTAGTGCAATAGTAATCAGATTACAGAATACGGCCAAGTTGTACTGCTGGTGAAAACAATCGTTGGGACCGATCCATGATATATCAAAATATTGTTTTTTATAGTAGATTTTTTTGATGGAAAACAAAAAGACAGCCGTTAGTATCATTGCTATGATACAGAAAAAGGCAAATAGCATAGAAAAACTAAAGCTAAAGTTATTGATATCGCGAATGTTCTTAAACGATTTATCTTCAAGTATTACAAGGTAATAAGGAAGGCCATGAATTGGACTTGCATAAGCTATGTATTGTTTGCCAGAGTACCTTGTTTCAAAGTATTTATCGGTATGTGCATCTATACTGGCTTTCAGACTTTGATAATCCGATAGCTCTTCAAACAGGTTTTGATTAAGGTTTTTAGCTGGATTAATATGATATAATACCCTTCCCTGGTTGTTGATGATACAATAAAGATAACCAGCAGGTAAAATAGTATGATCAAGACTTGTTAAGTTAATTGATATGGCCACATAAGGAGAGTTTTTATTTATTGATGGCTTGGACAAAATAGAAGTAAATGCTCCCGACGTCCAGGATACTACCTGCTCAAAGTAGTATGGCTTCCTGGGGTCATTATCCAGATAAAATGGTCTGTGATCACGAAGTTTAATAAAATAATCCCTGTATGCATAATTGCCCGGAGGCGCCGGTTCTGATTTTGTGTACCAGCCTTTTACTTCGGTACCTTTATTATCTAACCAGTAGACCTGATTCATATTTAGATCCTTGGTAAGTTGTTTTAATTTGTTTTGAATATCAGGAAATACCACCTTATTGTCCTGATCATAAATATTGGAGGTGACATTCTCCCCGGGATTATTTGTGGAGGCTATGGTGGTTTGATCATTCATCAATAGATCTGCTTTGTCCAAAATATGATAAGCCTTAGCAACCTCGATACCGAATCGATACTTTAAACTATCAGCTATATATCTACTGATTCTTGATTTTCGATACTCGGTTTTGAAAAGGGAATTGTATTTAAAGAAAGCGAAGAACAGTAATGATACCAATAGCATAGATACTGCAAATGAAAATATTCCATCTGCTGCTGTCAGCCTGTCCTTATTTCCCATTTGATAAAGTTTTAACCAGGGTAAAGCAAGTATAGCAGCGGCTGCGATTGTTAATAGTAAAAGAACTATGTTTTCCGGAAGCTTATTTCTTTCCTGTTGATAGTTTTTGGTAGTAAGTAACCCCGATACAGTGATCACTGAATCGGCATTGATGTTTAGCCTTTGTGAAAAAATCTTGTAGTCGTTCCCGCTTAAGTGTATATTTTTTACCTGTCCCTCTAAAAAAGCACTTTTATCAGATTTTAACGAGTCAGGTACAATGGTTGTTATGCCGCTGGGAAACGTTTGGTAGATGATGTTTTTTTGCCTGAGAAAAATATACTGGTCAAATATTTCGTTGGTAAGCAAAGGGTCAATAAACTGTTTTAAGGTATACCTCATATGAATAAAGTAACCTCCCTTTTGCAGGTGAATAGTTAGCCTGCGGTTATCAAATTCTACTTTACAGAGGCTATCAGTGGAGGTACTTACCTTGTTCTTATCTTCCGGCTCCTGCACCGGTTTTATAGGCTCCAGGATGAAGTTTTTGCGGGGATAACGTTCAAGGTACTTGTTTAATCTTTCACGGTTGTATAGGGGATGGTTTAATTCATATGTATTAAGTATGGTATTTAAAAGTGCAATAGAATTATCAACTTTTGATTGTATGTTTATTTCGATATTTTGCAAACATCTAAAGCGCTGAGCTTCTAATTCATTTTGGTTATTTGGAACATAGATAAAAAAGTAAATTGCACCAATTACCAGTACAAAAAATAAAGTGGCCAATACAATCGTTTGGTTACGACTAAATGAAAATCTATTTTTCATTGCACTAATTTTATCGTCCTTACTTACCGCTGCTCAGCCATTTTTCTTTAGCTGCTTTGTAAGTATCAAACCCCAGGTGAACACCTGCACCATCGCCGCGTATTAACTGATTAGGTAAACACAAACCCAGCCCGTTTACAATGAATTTAACACAAAGGCGTTTAATCAGGTCAACTTGATCATTATCTACAGCATCCATATCAAGATCCATTATCGCAACGAAATCAGCGCTGCCGTTTGGGTCGTTTTTATAAACATCAGGTGCCTCATATATTTGGGTATCCGGGTTTAATATCGGTTTTAAGCACGGGTTTATCCTCACCAAACAAGCTTCATTACTTAATGAAGGATCAATCATGGCATAGGTTATAAATGTGGCAGAATCGGGTGGGTCACCCACAATACTGGTCGACAATTTTTTTATATCGGCAAAAAACGAAGAGCTGTTGTCTGTAATGGCCAGTTTGTTGCCTTTGTTTTTATTATAAATAGCGGCAATTACAGGATCGGTTGAATTTTGATAGTCGGCAATAATGGCTTCACCACCCGTACCAGTTCCCAACGAAAGGATTTTAAAATCGCTTAGTGGCAAGTCGGGATTATTTGTCCGGGCTTCTATAAAGCCCGCAAGTACTGGGTTGTTAAAACCGGATATTGCGCCATCCCAAAACCAGGTTTTACGTTTGTCATTTCCCCCAAGTAAGTTGGTAGTAATTGCTGCAGGCGAATCAAAGTAGTTAATAGGTGCGTTACTTGATGAATGTATGGCATCCGCCAGGCTTACCTGGTAAAACTTTTTGTTATTAAAATCTGTCCTACTTGCCGGGTTTGATCTGAAGAAAACCGCTCTTTGCCTAAAATAATCGTAACCGGCAACAAGTATCTGTAAATCATTTTTGCCAATGATAGCCGGCAGTTCATTTAAGTAAGTATCTAAAATAGGCTTGGTAGCCTTTTTTTGTACAATAAGGCTATCATATTTATTCAATACATTTTTGAGTCCGCTTAGCTTTCTATCGGTGCTGTATTTGGGGCCAAGCACATTGGTAAGGCTTGCAATATTTTTAAATTTTAATTTTTCCCAGAAGGATAATTTTGAAAAAACTTGTTTTCGTTTACCTTCATCTTCAAAAACAGAAATTATTTCGCTAATTAACATGTTGTTGCATAGCGAAGCCAAAACAAGGCTACCACCTGAATTTGCAATAACGAGGTTGAATTGGCGTAAAATTTCATGTCCCGAAACATCACCATAAATATCTTTAAGTACCCTGGCCTGTATCAGGGCCCAGGAGCCGCCGCCATCTAATGAAAGTATTTTATATGCCATTTTGAAAATTGGTTTTATGAATTAGGTTTAACATTATATATTCTTCAGGTGTGTTAGTGATAAATCAACTTGTTGTTAAAAGCTATTTGAGGGGGGAGCCAATAATGCTATATGTAAAAAAACTCTTAAAAGCAAGGTTCGGGGTTTATCTTGTAGAAGCTGTTGGATGTAGCGCTAAGTACTTGCAGTTCAATGATTTAATTATTGTGCTGTATCCTGGCAGTTGGCTTTGCATAAAATACTTATTGGGTTACATATAAAGATTAAGCCAATTGCACCTCAATGATTTTAAATTCCAACATAGTGCCTCCTTTTTTATTAATTAAAGAATAAATTATCCAGGTATATCAGATCAAACTGCACAGCGGATTTACGCTGTTGCCATCTTAAATAAAAAACACTTTTATAATTAAAAAAGATTAACGCTGTACGGTAAATTAAAAGGCCGATGTCTTTTTTATTTAAGGTTTATGTACTATAAAACTCTTAAACATCATAGATACATGCAATAGTTATTAATAACTATTTATTAAGTTGTTTTAACTTTATAGATTTATAAATCAAATACTTAAATCTAAATTTCAGTATCAATACATACATTGATACTGACGAGTGTCTACAAAAAAAATAGTTATGGAAACCTATGAAACCGGGAATAATGAGCACCAGATAAGTTTGGCTGTTAATATCTTTACGTTTGGCCTTGCCGCCACCAGTGCAACAATTAAGATTGTTGATCCGCCTACTGTGGGTACCTCCGTTGCTCAATCAGAGGATGCATCTGGGGATATCATTACTCAAGCTATTGGAAAAGCGTCAGATATTCAAAACAAGCGACTTACCATTTTGACCAAAATTGATCTTATTGGGTCATTGGAAGATAGAAAAAACGCATATAATGATATAGATGCAACCTATACTTTAAGCGGTGGATCAGACGGCTTACAAACCTATGTTGATCCGTTAAAAAGTGTAGATGATGATTTTACTACAGTGCTGTTAGCTAAACCAATTGATTTAATATGAAAAAGTTAATATCATTTAGCGCATTCTTGTTATTAGCCTTAATTACAAATGCGCAGGAGGGAGTAAAATTGCAGGATCTTGCCCTTCCCAATTCACCAGGTTTTATCCTTACTGATTTAACTCCCTCATTGGTACAAACGCCAAATACGCCAAGGAAGTTTATTTTAGGATTAGCCCAATCTTTTGATAAGTCATCTTCTGGCTTCCCCGATAATTATTCGGCTGAGTTTGCACCTTACTGGTTTATCAATCCCGATGGAAAGAGTGTTTACGCGGCAGTGGGGCTTAATACTAAAATAGGTGAGGATCAAAAGTTAAAAATAGGTAGTGAAGATATTTTTTCGGGACTAAAGTTTACAAGTTTATCGGTGTCATTTATCCATAAGGATCTTATTCCTGATAATGTGGATGTATCTCAAAAAGTATTTGCATTAGGAATAAAAACTACCTTGATAAAAGTGCCGCAATCCGGGTATGCTCAAAAAATCAATAATTTAATAAGTCAATGGCATGAAGCTGCGCAAAAAGATCTGGAAGACTTTAACAACCAAAAGACATCGGTTAGCACACAATTAGATTTAGATAATTTATTAAAGAACTACATGGAGAAAAAAGGCCATAAAAGTTTGGATCTGGCAAAGCAAATTGGCGATCTATATAAGCAAAAACCCAAATTTGTATGGGATTTTGCCGGGGCTTACGCCACCTATGGTATAGATAATGAACCATGGAAAAGCGGGCGTACAGGTATATGGAGCACACTATCATATTACGCGCAATTGGCCGGCACAAATAACAAACCTTCAAATAATTATGTAAGCCTTAGTTTTTCAGCTCGGTCTTTATGGGATAATTTTGCAAAAGATGAAAATAATAATATTGTAAAAACGAACAATATTGATGTGGGAGGTAAGGTTGGTATCGATCTGGATGATCTTTCATTGGGTGTTGAGTCATTGTACCGGTACATAAATGGCAGGGGAGGCAACGAAAACAGAACTGTTGGTATTGTTACTTATAAAATAACTGAAAATATCATTTTAACAGGCGCGTTCGGAAAAAATTTCGAATCACTGGGCAAGTCGATAGCATTGTTTAGTATAAACTGGGGCTTTGGTTCCGAGAAAATAAATCTGCCGGATAAATGATAAAATAGTTATAAATGGCTATTTCACTTGTTATTAAAGATGCTCAATTTTAACGTATAGTTTAATTATGAAATATAATTTAAAAGCTATCGGGTCATATCTATAACTGATTAAAAGCCTGCAATTTCTTAAAATACATCTATACTTATCATTTTTATGGAAACTGCTTTAAAAAATAACTGGTACATTATTTATACTTTTCCCAATCTCGAAAAAAGAATATATAATGAATTAACCAGGAAAAAGATCAAAGCTTACCTGCCTTTGCAAAAAGTAATAAGGCAGTGGAGCGATCGGAGGAAGGAATTGCAGGTACCTATGTTTCCTAACTATGTTTTTATTAATTCAACCGAAAACGATCGCTTTAAGCTATTAAGTATAGGTGGCATTTTGAAGTTTATTACGTTTGAAGGCAAGCCAGCAACAATGACTGAAGATGAAATTTTAAACATCATGAAATTTGAAAAAGTGGCCTTTGAGCTGGAGCCAAACCTTATTCAGGGAGATGATGTAATGATTGTTGAAGGCCCTTTTACAGGATTGCAGGGAAAACTGTTTTTTAAACGCGGAAAAGAAAGAGTAGGAGTGCATTTAAATTCAATTAACCAATCACTTTCTATTGAGGTTTGTTCATCATGCCTCCGGAAATGTTAATGTAAAATAGTTACTATTGGCTATTGTTCCTGATTTTGAATGCACTTATTTTTATAATATAATAGTTGAGCTATTAGAGTTACACTACCATTGAATCTAAATTAGTACCAGGAATTTTACGCTTTAAACGGATATGTATGTGACAATCCTTAAGCGAAGCTTTATTTTACCGCCAAAATTCAGGTATTCCGCTTAATTACAATAAGAAAAATATTTACTGTCAATCAAAAGTATGGATAAGCTTCCGCTTGTATCATGCATCATGCCTACATATAACCGCAGGCGTTTTATACCACATGCCATCCGGTATTTTCAGCGGCAGGAGCATCAAAATAAGGAATTAATTATCATTGATGACGGAACGGATTGCATTGAAGACCTGGTTTTAAACCAACCTGGTGTAAAATATATTCGCCTTGATCATAAAATAACACTTGGCGAAAAATTAAATATGGCCTGCAGCAAGGCATCCGGCAGTATCATAGCCAACTGGGATGATGACGATTGGTACGCCCCGCATCGTTTAAAATACCAGGTACATGAATTGAATAAAAATAATGCAAAAGTTTGCGGAATAAACAACCTGCTTTATTATGATTTTTTTAATAACCAGGCCTATCAATATAAATACCCTGCAGATCAGCGTAAGTGGCTTTTAGGTAGTTCATTATGCTATTACAGATCGCATTGGGAAATGAACCCGTTTAAAAATATCGACGTAGGCATGGATGGTTTATTTGTATGGGGTACCGCGCCGGAGTATGTTACCGAACTTGAAGACACAACCATGTCTGTTCATATGATACATGATCAAAACATTAGTCCCAAACAAACTTCGGGAGATTGGTGGCATCCTTTTCCTGTAAATGATATTGAACAAATTATGCAGGCTGATTTAAAACACTATCGTGATTATCACATGGCCACAACGAATAAGCCTGTGGTCAGAAGTGCAAATAATGCTCCTGTTCAAAACAATACCCAAAAAGAAAAGAATATTTATGCATGCCTGGTGCATGAAAACCCGGATTGTATAATTGACATGGTTCGTAATTTACATTATAACGATCCTTCATCCATAATTTTAATTTTCAACGGGGGAACCGACTTTGAGCTCAGCGCCACACTGTTTCCTTTTGAGCAATTTGGTGCTGTTATATGCCCGGTTAATTACCCGGTAAAGCACGGTTACCTGCATCCTTTTGCACTTGAGTGTATGGAATTTGCGCTTGACAATTTTTCATTTAGTACATTAACAATTGTTGATTCTGATCAATTAAGTGTTCAGCCTGGATACTCATCATTTATATCCAATTTTCTTTCTGATAAAAGTAACGTTGGGCTATTATCAAGCCGGCCAGAACGCATTACTGCGGAAAACAAGGATGTATGGACATCTATTAAAGCATTTGAAGAATATGATTTGTGGAAGCCTTTGTTAAAAACCTTTCCCGATGGGGAGGATAAGTTTGTACACTGGTCTTTTTGGCCTTCTACAGTGTTCACTTATGATGCTGTTAAAGATTTGGTTAAACAATTTAAAAAAAATATTCTGCTCAAGGGAATCATGCAGCACACTGGGATATGGGCGACCGAAGAAATTATTTTACCTACAATGGTGAGTTTGCTTGGTTATGATATTTTACTGAACCCGTGCTGTAATACTTTCAACAACTATCAAAAATCCTACTCAACATTTGATCTGGATTGTGCAATAAATGATCCTCACGCTTTTTGGATACATCCGGTGGCCCGGGAGTACGATAATGAGATCAGGAATCGTACACGTTTACATCTCAATAATTATATCCCAGCCAAGAAAAATACGGTGCAGAAAGCTATTGATCAGTCATTGTTTTTTCCGTTGCAGGTAATATCCGAAACAAAAAAAATTGAGGGATGGCTAAGCGATGCCGAGTCTGAATTATTGATGGCTTTCGCGTTAAAGGCGTGTATTAAATTCCCTGACGCCCATGTGGTTGAAGTTGGTAGTTTTCATGGTAAAGCAACCATATTGCTTGGTAAAATTGCCAAATCCATATCAAATGAAATTAAGGTATACGCAGTTGATCAGCACGACGGAAAGTTGGGCGCTTTGGGCTCAAATTTGTGTGTTTTTGAACCATCTCTTGAAAGCTTCAACCTTAATATTGAAAATGCCGATCTATTAGATACCGTGATTTCATGTGTGTGTAAATCAATTGATGTTAAATGGGATAGTGCAATTTCGCTTTTATTTATAGATGGTTTACATGATTATATCAGTATCAATGATGATTTTCAGCACTTTTCATCCTTTGTGGAAGTTTACGGATATGTAGCTTTTCATGATTATGCAGATTATTATCCCGATGTGCAGGCGTACGTAAATCAACTGCTTACAAGTGGAAATTACCGGCAGGTTCACCAGGCAGATTCCCTTATCGTTATTCAAAAAATAAGCTAAATACTTTAATCGTGACTAACCAGGAATCAACAGATTTACCGGTATGGCTTTATTGGGAAGGAGATCTTCCTGATTGGATCAGCGAATGCCAAAAAACAGTATTCGCGCACGCCTCTGACGTTCGATTGCTGACATCTGAAAGCTTTGAAGAAATGCGCATTGCCGATCTCGATATCCGTCTTGAAAATCTTTGTGTTGCACACCGGGCCGATTTTATCCGGGCGTTTTTACTTGCCAAACATGGTGGTTTATGGATTGATTCGGATTGTTTGGTTGCCAAGTCTCTTAAGCCTTTAACAGATACTTTAAATAGTTATGAGTTTTTGGGGTATAGGGAACGTTCGGGCGAGGTTACCAACAACCTGATGGGTGCATCCAGGAACAGCACTATCGCCCAAAACTATTATAATCGTGTTTGCGATATTTTGAGGGATGGCCAACCTATTGAGTGGCTTACCTTAGGGTCAAAAGCATTAACATCTACACTTAATGAAAGTAATGTTCCCTGGTGCGAATTAACTGTAGAGCAAATTCAACCGGTGTGCTGGAGTAAACCCGAAGAGTTTTTTACCAAAAGGACAGATGAGGAACATCGGAAGTTTGTTAATCACGATTCTTACTGCTATATGATTTCTGCTAATATGGTAAGGAAACATGTTTCTGAAAACCCCGAAGATGATATTTTAGATAAGGACACATTTTTCAGCTACCTGGTGAGAATGTTTTTACCGGTTGAAGAGAATTTTTTGACAATTGCTTAAGTCTGGTACAATGAATGATGTTTTGGAAATAGCCTACCGTAAAGATACCGATGATGACCGTTGGGTAATTCCAGAGGTTATTGATCAGGATATGTATTGTGTAAAAAGCCTGTTAACTAATATTCAGCCAGCCGGGCCCAGTTATATTATTGATTGCGGTGCACATATTGGCGCTTTCTCCATTATGTGTGCACAGCATCTTTCAAATATCGAGGTGATTTCATTTGAACCCAACCCCGATAGTTTCATGTATTTGAGCCAGAATGCAGATCGGTTTGGTAAGATACAGGCGTTAAACAAGGCTGTTTCCATAAACGATGGAACATTAAACCTTTATGCTCCTGATCAAAGCGATTGGAGTGGAAGGTGGACAACATTGCCCAATTCAAATGAATTTTTAACGGTTGAATCTGTTGGGCTATTTTCTTTTATCAACAAACTGGATAAAGAGGTATTTATACTGAAACTTGATGTGGAAGGATATGAGGAGGCCCTGATAGATGAATTAAAAGATGGGGACCTGAAAAATATACAAGTTATCATAGTTGAAACCCACACAGATCATTTTGATCATCAGAAACTTATAAACCACGGTTATAGTCTTCTGTTTAACCCCGGCATATCATCTGCGCGGCAATTTGTTTACTCCCGGAATTGAGAGCAGGGTGCACATTTAATTAAAGATATGTTACGAACCACATTTGAATTTTTGTCGGATGAACTTAACGCTTACATCAAGCGGAAAGATTCAACAAACTTTGGTAATGAGGATGTAGTTGTGGTTTCATCATTGATGAATCCCGATGGCACATTTGCGGTTTCAACCGAAGGTAGTGACGTATCAAAAGTAATCCTGACACTTATTAACCTGGAAGAAGACCGGATAGCTGATTCACAATATAATTATCAAAAAGTTAATGACCGCATCCAGGTTATCAATCCACCTGTAAATATTAATGCTTTTGTTCTTTTCTCGGTATTTGCCAATAATTACTCTACTGCGTTGAGGTTGTTATCATATGTGATGGCATTTTTTCAGGGTCGCCAGGTTTTCGATAGTGATCAGTATCCTCAAATAAATGCCAAGGTAGATGCCGATAAACCCTGGCAAAAGGTGGGGAGGTTACTTGTAACGTTTCACTCCACAACTTTTGAACAGCAAAATAATCTTTGGGCGGCATTGGGCGCAAAATATATGCCTAATGTGATCTATAAAATAAGAACCATAAGCTTTGTTGATTCCGAACCTAAAATGGAAACACCTCCAATTACCGAGATTACAATTTCTGATAATTAAGCATGTAGTTTATATAGTAATGATAAAAATTAAATATAAAGCGCTTTTTACTTTGGAATTTGCCCATACATTCTATAAATCGGGTAAAAGTCCTGATATCATTATGCAGCCATCGGCCAGGTGTTCAACACTTATAGCATCATTGGGGCTTCACTTTTTACCAACTGCATTCGGCGGGAAATTATTTGCCAAGGTGGATGTTGTTGCAGGTAATGATATTATTAAAAACCCCTTGCCCGATGGCACAAAATTTACTTTTTTACTGAAGCTAAGAAATAATTTATTTGAAAATATTACCAATATAAATTTAATCAAACCGCCCTCAAGCCACTACTATTTTAACAATAGGGGTAACAACATGTCGGCTGATAATTTGCCGCTGCTTGTGGCCAATACCGGGAGTAAAATAGTATCAGATGCTGATCTGCTTCCTTTTGCAAGCGGCAGTTTTTCTTCGGTTCAAAACAGTACTGCCAGTACGCAAAGCGGCCAGTTAAATTTTATTGATAGTAATGAGCAATTGCTGCAGGATTTAAACAATTCAAATAATTTATTTAACTATTCTTTTGATCTCAATAAAGCATCGGGTGGAAGAGCCAGTTTTTTAGTTGATGGTACAGAAAAGGCTTCTTTTTATTCGCTTGACCCTGCTGATATGTCTGATGTATTTGGGGTGGTTGAAATATTTTTCAAAACTGATTTAAATGGCAATTACCAGTTTCAGGGTGCCGATAATTCCATCACCACAGTAAATTATAAAATTCCGTTTGTTAACCGCGCAACCAAATGGCGCTATATCATTACCCGGAAATTTAACCCGGCAATTACATCGGTAAGTGTGGCCAAAACAAATGGTTCACCAATAAATTTTAGTTTACTTGGCGGTTCTCCTGATGGGACGTTTATTGTTACTTCAAACAATGCGCTTCCATTATCAGAAGAGCCTGTAGCCGGCATCAAGCTAAGCGATAATACAAATAAAGTGCTTATTGCCAACTTGCCAAATCCTCCCTTAAATCTCATAAAAACAGAAGGAGCAGATACCTTCTCAGATATTTTAATCACCATTTAATTAAAAAAATACCGCCATGGCAGATGTATTTAAAACTCCCGGGGTTTACATTAAGGAAATCCCAACGTTTCCACCTTCGGTGGCAGAAGTTGAAACCGCAATTCCTGCATTCATCGGATACACCGAAAAATCCAGTTTCAATGGCAATGATTTTGGGAAACAGCCGCAGCGAATAGGTTCGTTGTTAGAGTATGAACAGTTATTTGGGCTTGCTCAAAAAGAAACGGCAATAACGGTAACCATAACAGATACAAGTGATGTAAATACTGTTACCAGAACAATTAACGCGGCAATTAACCCTGTCACAAGTTCTAAGTACAAGATGTATTATGCCCTTCAAATGTATTTTGCAAATGGTGGTGGCCCTTGCTACATTGTTTCGGCAGATAAGTATAATGCGGGAGGTGTTAACGCCACCAAATTAACTGATGGCCTTACAGAGATTGCAAAGGTTGATGAGCCTACACTATTACTATTTCCTGATGGTCCTTCACTGCCATCTGTTAACTACTATGCAGTTATAAACAGCGCATTAAATCAATGTTTTATATTGCAGGATAGGTTTACCATTATAGATGTTAAACAGTTAACCGGTACTATAAATGATATCAACTCATCGGCAGATGATTTCAGAAACACGGCTACTTTAGGCAGTAACCTTGATTTAATGAAGTATGGTGCGGCTTATTTCCCTTACCTGCAAACTATACTCAGCTACAGGTATGATGATGTTGATGTAAACATTATTTACAAGGTAAACGGTGTTGAGGCAACAGATATTGGCACTGGTAAAATAAGCCTGGCCTCTATTTTAAATCCGCCGGTAACTTTAAAGGCTGCGGTACGTACCGGGCTTAACCTGCAGAAACCTACACCTACAGTACCAACATCACCGCCGGCAGCGCCGCAAGTAGCCGGTAACTCTGAATTATACAACCAGATTAAATTACAATTACAAAATTTAAATATTTTAATGCCCCCTTCATCGGCAGTTGCAGGAGCTTATGCTTCGGTTGATAGTTCAAGAGGCGTATGGAAGGCCCCGGCCAATGTTACATTAGCCTACGTAAATTCGGCATCACTTCAAATTTCTGCAAGTGATCAGATGTCGTTGAATGTTGATCCTACTTCGGGCAAATCTATAAATGCCATAAGGTATTTTACAGGGAAAGGAGTAATGATCTGGGGAGCACGTACGCTGGCCGGAAATGATAACGAATGGCGGTATGTACCAGTTCGCCGGTTCTTCATCTTTGCAGAAGAATCTATTAAAAAAGGTTCAGAATGGGTTGTTTTTGAACCTAATGACGCCAATACCTGGGTTAGGGTTAGGGCAATGATTGAAAACTTCCTGATAAAGCAATGGAGGGCAGGGGCGCTTGCCGGATCTAAACCAGAGCAGGCATTTTTTGTAAGGGTAGGACTTGGCCAAACCATGACGGCTCTTGATATTTTGGAAGGACGAATGAATATTGAAATTGGTATGGCTGTAGTACGTCCTGCCGAATTTATTATCCTGAAATTCTCTCATAAACTTCAGGAATCTTAATTAACCAAAGGCTATCAAAACCTAAATAATATATAAAAACAAAAAACATGGCAAATTATCCATTACCAAAGTTTCACTTCAGAGTAGAGTGGGGCGGGTCAAACATAGGCTTCTCTGAAGTAAGCGGGTTGAATATCGAAAATAAATTGATTGAATACCGCGACGGAGCCTCGCCGGAATATAGCAAAATTAAAATGCCGGGTATGCGTGAGTTTAGCAATATTACTTTTAAAAGAGGGGTATTTGCACACGATAATGATTTTTTCAAGTGGTTAAATACCATTTCATTAAATACCGTTGAAAGGAGGGATATTACTTTGACCCTATTAAATGAAACGCATGACCCGGTTGTTGTTTGGAAAATTAAAAATGCATTCCCGGTAAAAATTCAGAGTACCGATTTAAAGGCAGACGGAAGCGAAGTAGCTATTGAACAGCTTGACGTTGCACATGAGGGTTTGGTTATACAAAACGATTAAACTAATTCTGTAATCATGAGCCTGATTAGCGGTATTGTAGATGGTCTGATCTATCCACCTCCGGGATTTCATTTCCTGGTGGTTATTGAAATGTTTCCGCAAACTCCGCAGGATATCCGGTTTCAGAGTGTAAGCGGGTTAAGCGTCAATATACCAACAGAAACTGTCGCCGAAGGTGGCGAAAATCGATTTAAACACCAGTTTCCAGGCGTACCTCAATTCAATAAACTGGTTTTAAAAAGAGGGTTGTTTCTGGGGTCGTTTGTTAGTCATTGGGCTCGCAACAGTATCGAAAACTTTGAATTCGATCCAAAAAATGTGCTGATAAGTTTGTTAAATGACAGCCATATCCCACTCAATGTATGGCATGTTTTTAATGCTTATCCTACAAAGATTGATATCTCTGAATTTAATGCCGAGCAGAATACCCTGGTAGTTGAAACGCTTGAACTTACTTATCAATATTTTAAACCAATGGGCCTCGATGATCTTGTTGCTGGTGCTGTAGGGGCAGTTGCGGGCGCAGTGTCAGGTTCTGTAAGCTTTTAAATTATGTCAGTTATAATTACGGAGATAGAAATATCTGTAGCTGTTGTTGATAGCAATTCAACAAACGGTGCCGGCTCTGCTGATGGCTCTTTAAAGCAGGAGATCATTAAAGAATGTATTGAGCAGATTATGGAAATTCTTGACAAAAAAAATGAACGCTGATGGTAAACATACTTAGTAGTTTATTGCCCGGTAAAGAAGCTCAAAAGCTTAAAATTGAATCGTGGACCGATATTAAAAGAAATGGCCCTGCCGAAAAAACATTTACTTCTTTTATTAATCCGGATGAGTTTACACTTAATTATACGGTTATAACCGAGAGCAACAATGCAGCTGGTGCCAACGGAAGTGCTGGTGGGTTTCTTGGTACCAGGCCCTTAGAAGTAGCATTAAAGTTTTTTCTCGATGGCACAAATGCCAATGGCGTTAAATTAGATGTTCCATCAAAAATTAAGGAGTTTTATGAGGCAGTTGGTTATGATGGTAAAAAACACCGTACCTGTTTCCTCAGAATAACGTGGGGACATCTTACATGGTTACGAACCAATCAATATGAATTTGATTGCGAGCTTAAAACCACCTCCATTCAATATAAAATGTTTAAAAACGATGGCACGCCACTTCGTGCTATCATTAATGCAACATTTGCAGAAAAGCTTCAGGCTGCGGTAAGACAGGCTGAAGAAAGAAACTCCTCGCCAGACCTAACACACGTTCGTATAGTTAAAGAAGGTGATACATTACCAGCTATGGTAAATAAAATTTATGGCGATTTTAAATATTATCTTGAGGTTGCCAGGATAAATAATCTTAAAAACTTCAGAGATCTGCAACCCGGACAAAAATTAGTTTTTCCGCCTTTTGATAAAAATACAAAGCCAACTGATAATGTCTGAAGAAAGAGTTATTCCTGCGATTAATACGGTAGCCGAATTTAAAATATTAATCAACGGTACTGAAATTCCCAGGGAAGTGGCGAAGCTTTCGGTTAACGTTATGAAGATGGTAAATAAAGTTTCATCTGCAACAATTGTGATCCAGGACGGTGAGGCTTCAAGTGGTGAATTTCCATTAACCGATGGGGATCTGTTTACTCCGGGCAACGAGGTGGAAATAACAGCCGGTGATCCTGATAATAGCGTTAGCATATTTAAGGGTATTATCATTAAGCAATCCATCAAGATAAGAGAGTCGGTATCGCCAAATCTGGTAATTGAATGTAAACACAAAGCGGTAAAAACCACCATCGGTCGTAAAAATGCTTATTTCCATGACCTCACCGATGCCGATATTATCAGCCAGATTTTAGAAAGCGATGGCTTTGCATCTTCAGATTTGGACATTGGATCAACAGATGTTACTTATAAAGAAATGGTTCAGTACAACAGCACCGATTGGGACTTTATATTGAGCAGAGCAGAAGCTACCGGGAATGTTATACTCACAAACGACGATAAAATAGTTACTAAAAAGCCTACCGTTTCTGGGGATGCCACACTGTCATTACTGCATGGAGCAACCGTTATGGAGCTTGATGCTGAAATGGATAGCAGAAATCAATTTGCCGCGGTAAAAAGTGTTTCATGGGATATGGCTAACCAGGCAAATGCCGAATCGACAGCTAATGACCCTGCTGATCTGGAAGAAGAAGGAACCCTTTCGGTTAATGACCTGGCGGGAGTTGCTAGTCCGGAAGATTTTGTTTTAAATCATTCTGGTTCAATCACCTCAGAAGAGCGCCAGGCCTGGGCCGATGCGCAATTATTAAAATCGCGCCTATCCAAAATACGTGGCAGGGTTAAATTTGATGGTATCGCTACTATAAACCCGGGCGACGTTATTGAACTGAACGGCCTTGGTGATACATTTAATGGAAAAGCTTTTGTCAGTGGCGTGCGGCAGGATTTCTCCGCTGTTTCAGGGTGGAAAACTAATGCCCAGTTTGGCCATACGCCTGATTGGTTTATTGATGAAAATAGTGTAACAGCACCCAAGGCCGGTGGTTTATTGCCGGGTGTTATTGGTTTACATACCGGCATTGTAACAGACAATGAAGATCCTGACGGAGAGCAAAGGGTAAGGGTAAAAATGCCATACGTAAATGCTGATGACGACGGTGTATGGGCAAGAATAGCGCTTACAGATGCCGGTAACGAACGCGGGATGTTTTTTAGGCCGGAGGTTGGTGATGAAGTGCTTTTAGGCTTTTTATATGATGACCCACGCCAACCGGTAATTTTAGGCATGTTGCACAGCTCCAATAAAGTGCCGCCGATAAGTCCTACCAATGATAATTTTAAGAAGGGATATACTTCCAGGGAAAAGTTGAAACTTACTTTTGATGATGAAATAAAAGAAGTTGTTATTGAAACCCCGGGAGTAAACAAAGTACTCATCAGCGATGACAAACAGGGAATACGACTGGAAGACCAGAATGGTCATGTCATAACAACCGAGCCATCCACCATAACCATTAAAGATTCAAACAGTAATCAGATAGTTATTGATGTAAACGGCGGAATTATTACAGTAAAGGGGAATACTAAAGTGATAGTTGACGCGCCACAAATAGAATTGGTTGACGGTGCATCGCATCCGCTGGTTTTTGGGGATGAATTGCTAAGTTATCTAAACCAGATAGTTAATATATATCAAACACATATGCACCCCGGCGAGCTTGCTTTAGGGGCATTACCGGTAACTCCAGCTCCTCCTGTTCCGCCTATGCCTCCACCAACTCCATCCTTATTATCGGTTAAAGTAAAAACAGGTTAAAATATGGCGCTCAAAGCAGGCACACCATCAGATTTTTCGGGCAGTATGGCCGAGGCTATACAAACCGCGTTTACCAACCACTACCAGGAAGTAATGGGAAGTGCGGCTCCGCCGCCAAGTAAACAGATGCAACTCTTATTTGTAGCCGTGGCCGAAGGGGTGATCAATCACCTTAAAGCACATCCCGAAGCTTTTAAAGTTAAAACAACTTTCAACGATGGAACGCCTTACGATGGTGTAGTTGAAATTTCCTGATCCGCAATAAAATCTCTTATAAATGGACAAGCTTACCAATGTTTCTGAAAAGTCTTTTTTGGGTAGGGGATGGAGTTTTCCGCCAACTTTTTCAAAAATAGCGAGCCAGGTTTTAATGACCGCCGATGAGGAGGATATTAACAAAAGCCTGGAAATACTGCTTTCAACCACTATTGGCGAACGTTTTCTCCAGCCTTTATATGGCTGCAACCTGGAAGATTATGTATTTGAAGCAATGAATGCTACAACAGAAACAGCTATTAAAGTAACTGTTAAAAACGCGGTACTGATTTATGAACCCAGAATAAAATTATTAACTATCGAGCTACTGGATGATTTTTTAACAGAAGGAAGAATTGATATACTGGTTGACTATGAAGTGATCAGTACAAACACCCGGTTCAACCTGGTATATCCGTTTTATTTAAACGAGGCTAATAACAAATCGGCATGAGCACTAAAGCTATTGACTACAAAATAATTCTTAAACGCGATGGGCAAACTCAGCAACAGCGAATGCCGCAGTTGCTTGATCCGGCCCTGGTTCCGGTTGATCAGCGTAGTAAGGAAGATTTGTATAAATACGTTCAAAAAATAGCATCACTGATCAAGTTTTACGATCTGAATCCTGCTACCCAAAAGTTGATTGAAAATGGCGCCTGGAATAACTTTTTTGATAAAAGTATTGACGAATTGAATGCCCTTGCGGCAAACGCTTCCCTGCCACCTCACATTGCTTTGCTGGATTGCTTTTTTGAACTGATGGATCAACCCAAGGCGCTGATGAATACGCTTACTAAGCGCCATCTTGATTTTTATTACCAGCAAGTTTTAATGCTGGGTAAAAAGGCGCCCGTGCCGGATAATGCGCATGTTATTTTTGAGCTTAAGAAAAATACAGAAGATACTTTGCTTACAGCCGGTACGGCCTTACTTGCAGGCAAGGATGCTACTAAGAAAGATCTTAACTACGTACTTACGCATGATATTGTAGTTAATCAATCAAAAGTTGCCCAGTTAAAGTCGCTATATGTAAACCCGGTTAATAAAAACTATTTGCATTATGCGCCAATAGCCAATTCAAAAGATGGCCTGGGCGCGGTTTTGGATCCCACAAACCCTAAATGGAATGGATTTGGAAATTCCAGTCTTCCCCTGGCTCAGGTTGGTTTTTGCCTGGCCAGCGATATTTTGATGATGAAAGAGGGGAATCGTAATGTAACGGTTAACTTAACGGTAAGAAACCTAGATGTTGCCGCCAAAAATGCGGTGTTAACAGCTAATCTTTTTAAAATAAGTATCACAGGCGAAAAAGGGTGGATTGGTCCCAAGCTTTCATCAGCTACCATCACTTCGGCAGATAATCAAGTGTTCAATGTTCAATTCACCTTTAATATAACTAAAGATGAACCCGCGGTAATTGCCTATAATAAAGCAAGCCACGGCAGCGACTTTGATACCACTCATCCTATACTACAGGTTCTTGTTAATACAGATAAATATGATTTCGGATATCGGAATTTGATTAATGCCGAACTCATTGATTCAACAATTGAAGTTAATGTAACCGGTATTTCTTCGCTCAGCCTGGAAAATGATTTTGGAACGTTAAATGCCAAGAAGCCTTTTACTCCATTTGGGCCGTTATCTGATAAAAACTCAAACTTTTATATCGGTCACCAGGAAACGTTTTCAAAACGATTAAAAGAGTTTTCGCTTGATGTGGATTGGAAAAATATCCCGGATTCAGACCTGGCATCATATTATATTAATTATAACCAATCAAATAATGGCAATGGCGATTTTAATGCAGTAGCAGCTTTTAAAGATGGTTTTACCTGGCAGGAGCAACATAAATCTGTCCAGCTTTTCAACACTGCCAATGCGCAGGCTGCTACAACCTGGAAGTTTTCAAACCCTGCATTCCCGGTTTTATTTCCGCTATACATCCTGCCACAATTTGTTACGCCATATTATATAAATCCCGGTCATTCAATACTGCAAACAGTAACAAGCAAAATGTCATACCTGCTACCCGGGTTTTCAAACCTGCAGGCTAAAACCAATTTTGTAAAAGCAAAAGCATCTTTAACACTGCAGTTATATAAACCAGTTCTTCAGTTGCTTTTTGATGTTTATAGAGATATCAGGAAAGGGCAGGTACAACTTCGTTTAGATCATAGTTTCCTGTTTAAAGATTATCGTGAAAAATATACGGCAGAAATTTTAAGATTTAGCAGGGATGGCGGAACATTGAAACTTCCATCAGAACCTTTTGCCCCCGAAATACAATCCATAACCTTAAATTATACAGCTACAACGGCTAAAATTAATTTTAGCGGAACTACGCTGAATGATTATATAAATGAAGAGATCGAATTTTTTCAATACGGAGCATTCGGGCAAATGCGCGAACATGCTTATACCCGTAGCAAGCACGATTTTTTGAACAATACGCTGGTAAAACTGGTGCCGGAGTATATTGATGAGGGATCATTACAGATAGGTTTAAGCGGCCTTTATGCCGAAGATTCTGTATGCATGCTTTTCCAGGCGGCAGAAGGTAGCGCCAACCCGGATAAACCTAAAATTGATATAACATGGAGTGTGCTTTGTGATAATTATTGGAAAACCTTAAGCAACGAAGATTTTATTTTTGATACAACCAACGGTTTGTTAACAAGTGGTGTAATAAAGATAGTTGTCCCTCCCGAAGCAACCACATCCAACACTATTTTGGCAAACGGATTATTGTGGTTTAAAGCGGCTATAAAAAATGACAGCGATGGTGTTTGTAATCTGCTTGATATACAATCAAATGCCGCCATTTCATCTTTTAACAACCAGGATAATGATCCTCAGCATTTAGTAAATGCCATGCCGCCTAATACCATAACAAAACTTAAAAATGATAACGGCAACATTAAAAAAGTAACACAGCCATACTCATCTTTTGGGGGGCATTTAATAGAGGACGACCAGGCTTATTATATCAGGGTAAGTGAACGGTTAAGGCACAAGGAAAGAAGCGTTGCTATATGGGATTATGAGCGGATGATCTTAAATCATTTCCCTACGGTACATAAAGTTAAATGCATTAATCATGCTACACCAACTTCTTTTTATGCGCCCGGCAATATCCTGATGATTGTAGTTCCCGATTTAACAAATCGTAACGCTGTTGATCCTTTTAAACCAAAGGTTGATAAAAATACCCTCGATCAGATTAACACATTTCTTACTCAACATTCATCAGCCTGGGCACAATTCCAGGTCATGAATCCTTTATATGAAGCCGTAAAGGTATCGGTAAAGGTTAAATTAAAAAGAGGATACGAGTTTAATTATTACGAAAAAATAATCGATCAAAAGCTACAGGGTTTTTTATCACCGTGGATAATATCAGACGGGGGGAACGACCTTCATTTTGGCGGTAAGGTTACCAAATCGATGATCATTAAATTTTTAGAAGACCTGGAATATATAGACTATCTGACCGATTTTTCGTTATATAAGTATTCGCCTAATAGGCAGATTTTTGGCCGTAATATTGAAGTTGCCGAGGCATCAAGCCCTGCATCTATACTGGTATCGGCTATGCATCATGATATCATCAATGATTGATACTGCATGTGGTACCTATTTTTTAACTATTAGATGAGCTGTAGCTTATTCATTTTAAACTGACAACAAGATAACCCATGAGTGATGCACTAACTATTTCACCGCAAAAACCTCAAAACAGCGCTTTTGATTTTGAAGAATTAAGAAAGGTTGGAGTTGGCCATATTGAAAAAACTGCATCCGCTCTCTGGACGGATTATAACGTACACGATCCGGGTATTACTACGCTTGAATTGCTTTGCTATGTAATTACCGATTTAAGTTACAGAACAAATAATACCATTCCCGATTTATTGGCCACACCTACCGATACCAAGGCCAATATCCTTAAACATTTCTTTTCGGCAGGCCAGATATTCCCTAACAAACCGGTAACTATAAATGATTATCGCAAACTGCTAATTGATATTGTAGGCGTAAAAAATGCATGGTTGCAAAAAAGAACCATTCCTATTTTTGCCGATATCAGCCTGAAAAAGCTACAATTTACTCAACCTTTGAGTTTGAAATGGGAACCGGTAAATGTGCAGGGTTTTTATGATGTGCTTATTGAGTTTGATACTAACGTAGCCGAAACACTTAAACAAGGGATTAAAGATAACGTTAGAAAGGTGCTGATGCAAAACCGCAACCTTTGCGAAGATTTTTTATACATAAGCGAAGTCGCCCGGCAAGAATTTAGAATTTGTACTGAATTGGAACTAAAGCCCGGTGCGGACCCTTTTGATGCCGTTGCTCAACTTTTTTTTAATATTCAATTATACTTAACACCACTAATAAAATTTTACTGGCTTAAAGATCTGTTGGCGCAGGGGTACACTTCTGATGTGATTTTTGAAGGGCCCATGCTTATTCACGGTTTTATTAAAGAAGATGAACTAATAAACGCCGGCCTGAAAACAGAAATTCATTTATCTGATATCATGCAGCAAATATTGAATGTTGATGGCATAATTAATATTCTTGATATCATTTTTAATCCCTTGGATCAGGCTACCGAATTGCCAAATAAATGGATAATTCCGGTAGCTGCCGGAAAACAACCTTTAATCAATATTCTTGATTCCAATATTTTGATCTATAAAAACGGAATCCCGTTGCGGCCGGATATGAATATCATTAAAAGCAGGTTTGATAAGTTGATGAGCGACTTCATAGTTGGCAATGACAAAGTATTAACTGAAGATATTACATTTGATACAGGCAGCTTTATAGATACAGGCAATTACTATTCTTTTCAAAATCATCTGCCCAAAAACTACGGAATAAGCCATTGGGGCTTGCCCGGCGATGCTACAGATGAACGAAAAGTGCAAGCAAAACAATTGCAGGGGTATTTATACTTTTTTGATCAGCAATTGGCCAACTATGCTTCGCAGCTTTCACATTTGCCTAACTTGTTTTCGGTAAACCAGGAATCAAGTACCTATTTTACACAAGTAGTAAAAAGCTTTAAAGATGCCGATACATTATTTGTAAACAAAAATACAGTAAGTTCAAATGTTCAATCGGCTGCCGAGGACAAGCCTACTTATTATAAACGGAGAAATTTATTTTTGGATCATTTGCTTTCGCGGTTTGCCGAATCGTTTTTTGATTATGTGAACGTGCTTTATTCCGGCTTTACCTCAAATCCTAAGGATGTTATAAGTCCGGCAGTTGTAAATCCGGATGATATTATTCAGGATAAAATTGATTTTCTTAAAAATTACCCCGAATACAGTTCTAAACGGTTTGGCGGATACAATTACACCGATGGTAGTAAAATATGGGATACGGATAACATAAGCGGCCTGGAGAAACGATTAGAACGTTTATTGGGTTTTGATAATATTACCAGGCGCAACCTTGTGAATTTATTTACGCTTATTCAGCATGGCTTAAATGCTGCTAATAAAGATGAATACTGGTTTCGGATTATGGATTACCGTACCGGCAAAATTCTATTGGAGGGGGCTCAAAAATATCCCGGACAGGAGGAAGCCGCATTTGATCTTGATGATGCACTTACTTTACTTTATACTCCTTCGGCTTTAAAAATTATTACAAATGCCGATGGCACTTTTTCATACCAGGTTTTAAATGCTGCTAAAATCATTGGCACCAGCGTTATAAAATATGCATCTGCGAATGCTGCAAGTGTTGATACTATAAAGCTGGTTTCGTTGGTAACAAAGACCAGGGCAGAAGAAGGTATGTTTTTAATTGAAAACACGTTGCTTTTACCGAGTCAGGATGATCAGCCGCCCGCAAGTCCGCCATTATCACCACCTGCAGCATCTTATAATGGCTTTTTGCCAATTTGTGTTGATGATAACTGTAAAGACTGTGATGACAAAGATCCCTATTCATTCCGCATCGGTGTTGTTTTACCGGCTTATGCACCACGTTTTCTTAATCTTGGTTTCAGGCAATTTAGCGAACAAACTATCCGGATGGAAGCTCCGGCCCACGCTTTTGTAAAAATATGCTGGGTTAGCAACGAACAGTTGGTGGAGTTTCAGGATGCTTATAAAGACTGGCTCCGGGTAAAGGCGGGGCAATCTGTTGATGTTGGTAACGTTAAATTAAATAGGTTCATAGCAATTTACACAGCGCTAAAAACAGTATACCCTGTTGCACGCCTTGAGGACTGCAAAAGCACCGAAGAGCGTACACTTTTTTTATTGAATCAAAACGCATTGGGAACACTTAAAACATAAAATTATGGGTAACGTACTCGACAACATAAGTAAAGACAATACCCGCTTTACTATTTTTGAAAACGACCAGGTTTTAACTGCCGATCAGTTAAATGATTTATTTAATTACCTGGATGTGCAAACCCGGTTAACCCGTACTCAGGCAATCGGGGTTGGTATAATTACGGGTTTAGAGATAGGGGTGCTGAGTAATAAGCACCTGGTGGTTTCAAAAGGCGCCGCCATAACCACAGATGGAGACCTGCTACTGTTTCAAAACGACCAGGAGTTTGATCAGTATGATACCTTTGAGGATAAGAATGCAAAGTACTCCTACTTTCATCTGGATACAGATCAAACTATCCCAATGTTTCTGCTTAGCAACAGCCAGTTGGTGGGGGCAACTCCCGGTAAAAACTTATCAACGCTCGAGGATACAACGGGCACGGTGTTTAAAGATTATGTGGGCATACTTTACCTGGAAGATTATGATAACGATCCGGATCTGTGTACAGGAACTGATTGCGATAACAAGGGCATGGTAGCTGTTAAGGATCTTAAGGTTTTGCTGGTTCATAAAAACAATGTGCGTACGCTTTTACAAAGTATGCCGTCAATGAACAAGGATTATTTCGCGCTCGATGATCTAAACATCCCCAGGGTAACAATCAGCACAGCAATTGATACCTACGCCGAACTGAATGCCTCTTTTAACAATGTACTGGCGGTTAAGGATGATATAAAGAATAAATTAACAAAGGCCTACCAGGTATGCCAGCTTATTGTAGAAGATGAGTTTGACAGCGGCGACCCAACCACAAACTGGGGTACCTTGCTTGATCAGTATTTTACCGCTGCTACAACCACATCTACCCAGTATGTATATGATTTTGCCAGGGATATAAGCTATGCTTATAATGAAATGCGCGAAAGCCTTTTTTCTGACGATATGCTAAGCTCTCCGGATGTTGACCTGTTTCCAAAACATGTATTGCTTGGCCTGGTTAGGGATGCAACAGTGAAAAATCCAATTATTACGTTGCCTGGTGTGGGCGGACCAACTGGTATCGGGTTGCCAATAAGAGAATTGCCACCAATTAACACTACGGCAATAAATAATTTGCTAAACCCGAGGGCTGCTTTACTCAGCAATATACGTTTTAATATAGGCGTCCTCATTCGCAGGTTTACCCCGGTATTAATTGATCTGGAATACCGCCACCATTTTTATGAGTCACCTATATTAAACAATAATGATGAATCTGATGAGCTTACCCGGTTTTGCTTTAAGCGGATACATAGTATGATCACTAATTTTAAAGTGCCCACTGCCGTCGAGCTTCAAAACCTTGACCAGGGATTTAAAATTACACCAAGCTTTTATGAAGATGCTGAATTAGGTAAACGAAGTATTCCTTTTTACTATAGGTTCAATCCAAATTTACCATTAAACCTTTACTGGAATTTTAAAGCAAATAACCGCAAAAGGGAAAATAAAATACTTTCTTATTCGGCCAGTCAATATGCCCCAAATGATGCGGCAACTTTTAACCCGTTATTGTTTAATATTCTGCCCTATAACTTCTTCAGAATTGAAGGGCACATAGGGTTTAAATTGCCCGATGTTGAGGCTGCACTTAACAGAGTGATCTTAGCTAATAACTTGCCAATAAATATTCAATCTGTTCAGGTTGAAAAGAAGCTGGAAACCATACCCGGCAGGCCATGGTATTTTCCGCATTTATATATGTATGAAAAATCAATAAAAAGCACTTTTAATGATAGGTTGGATAATGCCGATATTGTAAATGATAACCTTCAGGCTAAAGATCAAACGGTGCCTGTTACCGAGTTTAAAACAGCAAAACAAAGCGTGCTTGATAACAGCCTTGAAATTGCTAACCCTAAATTTAATATGCTGAGTTACCGTGCTGCCATATCCAATGTAGTCACCGCAGCAAGCAACGTAAAAGCTCAAACTAAACAATACACCTTTTCAAATGCAGCAATTCCTCATGATTTTATTCTAAATTCTGATGTTATCAGGAAAACAGATGTTATTTCGGGTATTTACCAGGACTCCGTTGTAAAGAAAAAAACAGGGCTTATGCTGGGTAACTTTATGAAAGACAATCCGGGGCTTGAGCATGCCGGCGGGGTTTTACGCGGAGGTACATTTGTATTGGTATATACCGCCGATGATCAAAATGTAATAGCAGATTTTATGTTACCATACGCCAACATTGATAAGGATGTAGTGCCAAATCCGCCGATTTACACGCCGTTGCCCTTGCCACTACCAGAAGGTACGCCATTCATTCCTAAATTTCCAATTGATAACGTATTTGAACTTAAGCCAACTTATGTGAAACATTTTGAAGCCAATATACTTCCGTATGCCAAGGAAGCCGAACTTGATGGTGTAGTAAGCCAAAAAGTAGCATCTACAATTGATCTTAAAATGGCTGTCACCAATGCCAGAATTGATGGCATAGCTCCGCAGATAGCAAGCTTTAATTCCCGGTTGGATGACAATTCGGGGCTATTTAAAACCGTTTTGAGTAAGGGTACTCTTAACACCCTTCCAACTGGCGGTTTAACTTTTGGCACCCAGAATCTTACCGCCGATGTTACAGATCTTCGTCAAAAACAACTTGTCTTACAGCAACTTGCGCCTGAGGATCCTACAAGAGCAGAAAAGGAAACAGAGGTCTTAAAAGCAGCGGATATTGTAACGACGAAATTAAATGATCCATCAGTTGCGGCTGATCCTAACAACGCCGAAGCGGTAAAAAGCGTTTTAGCTGATGTGCATGGAGCTACAAGCCTTGTTCAGGATGCTAATTTGCAGCAACAGGTATCCGCGATAACTACTCGAGCTAATGTTATAACCAGGAGCTTTATCAGGTAATTGTGGATGGGGATGTAATAATTTGTAAGCAAAAGATCAGGATACGGGCCTGTAATGAAAAACTTGCGTTTAGTTGTAGTCAATATATCAATGAAATAGCCAATACAGAGCTGCCAAAGATGTTTGAGCGGATCTTTCATCAAACTGTTCGATCAGACAAAGTTTTAAAAATAGATTCAATTAAAATTGATATTGGATCGTTAGCCGGAGATGAGTTTAACGATAACTTTATAAGAATAGTCGAGCAAAAGATCATCAACGAGCTGGTAAAGCAATTTGAGGCAAACCCGCAAAATACACAAGCTCCGGAATCTGGAGGAAACGACCAATGGGCACAGCATGAGCCGGTAGCTTCGTTACAATATGTTTCCCAAAGGCAACAAAATAGCTCGGCACTATTTTACTTTTTAGAAAACGGGAATTACCCCTGGTGGTATAAAAAAGAGCAGAGACAACCCCCTGCCGAACTTCTTGCCGGTCTGGATGCTGCCGAACAAAGTAACCTCCTGCTTAAGCTCATATCCAAAGCACGTAACTCTTCGGCAAAAGATGTTGAACAGTTGGTAAAACGCCTGGTTAATCATCTTGATGACTCTGCTTATAATAATTACATCGATCAAATTGTAGGCTTATTTAACAACGCTGCATTTAAGGTAAATGTAGATATACTCCTTAAGCAGAAAGAGCAATTTATATCCATTTTCGGCATAACATTAAAAGTATTTCATGAACAGGTGCTAAGCTTTGTTTTGCTACATGCTGATGAAGGTAATTTCTTTAAAGCATTTTTAAACCAATTGATGAGTTTATTTCCGGTTACTAAAAATGAAATAACAAACAGGATCAATGCGCTTGATTTAAACCTGGCTTTCCATGAATCATTAAAAGGAAATATTGATACCCTAAATGGATCGGGCGATTCTTCTGAAACGTTGCTCAATCAAAAAAAAGCAGTACGTAGTAGCCAACCCGATAAGTATGATTTATATATTGAAAATGCAGGCCTGGTTTTGCTTCACCCGTTTTTACCAGCTTATTTTCATGCATTGAAGCTTACTGATCAAAATGATCAGTTCATATCTGCAGAAGCGCAAACCAAAGCAGCTGTACTACTTTACTATCTGCAAAGCGGTGACGAGAATTATAAAGAATGGGAAATGGCGCTGAATAAAATCTTATGCGGACTGCCTGCCAGCGAAGTTATTGTAAACGGCATCGGGCTAACTGAAGAAGAAAAGGAAGAGTCAAGGTTATTACTCCAAACTGTGATTGGTTATTGGGAAGCCTTAAAAGGATCAGGGATTGCAGCTTTACAAAATACCTTCATTTTGCGGGAAGGAAAGGTAACCTATAAAGATGATTATTGGTTGATACAGGTTGAACGAAGTGGCTTTGATATTTTACTTGACCGCCTGCCCTGGGGTATTGGTACAATAAAACTTCCATGGCTTAAAGAGTTAATTTATTGCGAATGGTAAGTGAATCCCCGGTGCTAAATAAGGACGCGTATCATTTAAACGCGTCAGCCCTGCTTGATGAGATCACCTGGTTTCAAAATGTACTTCAGGCGCGCCTGGAGGGGTATTGGGGTGAAGCATCAGCAACAGATTTAGTTTATAGCATACCCCCGCCTGAATTATCAGCGGGGCGCTCTGTTTATTATGAGTTTGTTGATTTTTATAAACTAACATTTTCTGAAAGATTGGTACTAATGCTTGCATTATTGCCACATATTTGCCCGCAGGCGCTTGATGTATTTTTTACCCGCAATCAAACTAAAGATCGCGGTAGTACTGAGTTTGGGGGCTTGAAAGGAACAGCACACAGCGGCTTTTTGCCAACCGGCGAAACAGCTTTGTTTTTGCTTGCTGGCAATGACCTCAGCAAGCGTTTTAAGGCTCAGCAAATATTTGATACTGATCATTTATTTAGGGTTCATAATATTTTATGGCTGGCTTCTTCGCCAGCAAATGAACCCATATTTAGCGGGCAGCTATTGATTAATGACGAGTATGTAGATTTGTTTACCAGTGGCACACTTCGCAGGCCATCGTTCAGTATGGATTTTCCTGCCAAGAGGATCACCACAACCCTTTCCTGGAATGATCTCGTGCTTGAAAGGCACACCATGGACCAGTTAAATGATATAAAGATTTGGTTGGAGCATGGTAAAACACTCATGAACGAGTGGGGAATGAAAAAGCAATTAAAACCAGGGTATAAAGTATTGTTCCACGGACCGCCGGGTACGGGTAAAACACTTACTGCCGGGCTGTTTGGTAAACTTGCAGGAGTTGATGTATACCGGGTTGATTTATCAATGGTTGTTTCAAAATATATTGGCGAAACCGAAAAGAACCTCGAAAAGGTATTTGTTAAAGCGGAACACAAAAACTGGATATTGTTTTTTGATGAGGCAGATGCTTTATTCGGCAAAAGAACAGCCATTTCTGATGCTCATGACAAATATGCCAACCAGGAAATAGCCTATCTGCTGCAACGGCTTGAAGACTACAACGGCCTGGTGATATTATCATCAAATATGCGCAGCAATGTTGATGAAGCTTTTGGTCGCAGATTGCAATCCGTTATTTATTTCCCTGTACCCAAAAGTCATGAACGCCTTTCACTTTGGCAAAATGCGTTTAGCACTAAAACCACATTATCAGATGATCTGGATTTAAGTGCCATTGCCGATAAATATGAAATTGCGGGCGGTTCAATTATAAACGTTGTTCAATACGCATCACTTATGGCCCTGCATCGTGGTGAAAGTGTAATACGTCAGCCTGACGTATTAGAAGGTATAAGAAAAGAATTCAGAAAAGACGGAAAGACAATTTAAAAAGGAGGGAAGTATGTTTGCTACAGTTAAAAATACAGGTATTCAATCAGGCCCCGGATCATACAACAATGAGAAAACAACCATAGGGAATGATCTTTCTGTTCAACCTAAACTAACGGTCGGAAGTTCTGATGATCATTATGAAAAGGAAGCCGACTCAATGGCCGACCACGTGATGAATACATCCGACAATAACTTTATCCAACGTAAATGTGCTGAATGTGAAAAAGAAGAAGAAGTGCAAAGGAAACCATTGGCCGGCGATGTAACACCACTGATTCAGGCAAAAGGAGATGGAGGTGTTGCAGTAAACGAATCGACCTCAAATTCAATTAAATCGTCTTTAGGCAAGGGTGAAGCTCTTGATCAGCAAACAAATTCATTTATGAGCAAGCGTTTCGGTCATGATTTTAATAGTGTGAAAATCCATTCAGACGGCGAATCGGCTAAACTTAGTAACGATTTGCATGCAAAAGCGTTTACTGTAGGAAAGGATATATATTTTAATCACGGCCAGTATCAACCAAACTCAAACAACGGCAAATATTTGCTGGCCCATGAATTAACGCATACTCTTCAACAGAGCAACAGCGCTCAGAGAGTGCAAAAGTTAGATCTTTCGCTGCATTCATTTAGCAAAGGCACATGTGGCGAACGAAATGTTCAATGGGTATTTGCATTGAGCAGTCCGGCACCGGATGATGGTTACCTTGTTCAACATATCAGATCATTAGAGACCAAGGCCGATTGTCCGTCGGATATTAGTTATACAGAATTAGCGCCGAAATTAGAGTTTTGGGAAGCCTGGAAAATAAATAAAGGTGATAAACTTGACTGGACAACCGTTAGAGATGCCTGGACAGATGGAAGCACCAGACCGGCGCAGCCTAACACCAGCGGAACACAAACTTCTTTAGGAACCATTAAATTTTTTACCAAGGCTGTAACCGGAGACCTCGGCGATTTTAATGTTGCACCTGCCGGAAGTAGCAGCTGGGGACCTGGCAAAGAGCCAACAAGCGGCGCCTTACCCTCAACTAAATCCGAACCTTCATGGTTTAACGGTGCTGCAACAGAAGGGCCATCTTCGCGCTGGGCAAGTTCCTGGTGGAATTGTTGCGGTGAAGAAAGTAAACATTTTAATAAAGTTGATTCAAAGCCATAAATGGAAAATGTAATAAGCCAGGCAAAAGAACTCATAAGTAAGTTAAAGTCCTGGAAAGACGGGAATTTTACAGACGCAGACTGGGCCTTATATTTTGAATGCGCCCTGCTTATACAAAAAATGGATTCGCATGATATTATTCATCTTTTTGAAAATGAACGTGTAGTATTTACGCATAAGGATAATAATGATGTGTTACAATCACGGCTATTTATTCTTTTAAGAATCATTTTTGACTTACCTGTCCACGCAGATATTTCATTAAGGAGATCTTTTAAAGGCTGGGAAAACTGGCCCGATGAAGACGAAGAAAAGCGAGTAAACCTAAGTTGGCCGGTTAATTGGAAAAATGGTCAGCCTTATATCGAAGATTCTTACCAGGGCTCAATGGGTAAGCCCTATGCTTTGATAGATGAATTTAACTACTTCAAAAGCTTATTTAAGTATCGGAGTGTCTGAAAGATTTTAACCGACGCGGCCCTATATCGCCAGGTGATGGAGGATAATATGATTTGCATATTGCGTCCCTGTTTTAAAATTGTAATTTTTCTTAGCTATATAATTTCATTGATATTTTGTGAAGGAAGTTGCTGCTTCAGAACCCGTTGCTACTCCTGCTGCAACCGTACAGCAGCAAGATTTGCCACAAAACGATGTGTCGCTTGAGGGAAATGTGGCTGGCCCGTTCCTTCAGGCTAAATTAAGTGTTGGCGCGCCTGATGATGCGCTTGAACATGAGGCTGATAATGTTGCAGACAAAGTGGTAAATATGCCAGAAAATTCATTTATTCAACATAAAACCCATTTTAGTGAGGGAGGAAAAGCACAGCTTAGCCCACTTACAGGATCTATACAAAAGAAAAATGATATCAGTGGTACAGCGGTGCCTGGTGATGTCGGCCGGCAAATTGAATCATCTAAAGGTGGTGGTAACACCATGGATGAGGGAACTAAAAGCTTTATGGAAAGCCGTTTTGGAACCGAATTTTCTGACGTTAAAATTCATACGGGAGCTGAATCGGGCCAGCTTTCAAAAGCATTAAATGCACAGGCATTCACCGTAGGAAAAGATATTTATTTTAACCAGGACAAATATAATCCTGGTACCGATAGCGGCAAAAGGTTGCTGGCCCACGAGCTTACCCATACTATTCAACAGGGAGATGTGCCGCAGTCAGTTCAAAGAGATACAGATGTTGTTAATATGCCGCCTATGACAATAACTGCGGGAATGCCAGATACAAGTTCGTTGACTACTCCGGTTCCGGCAGGTAGCATGACGGCAGGCCGGACACAGGCGGATATTGAGTTAAATAGCCAGTTACCAGAAACTGTTTTACCTTTTACAGCCGGCGGATGGGATGGAAATGATATTGCCAACAAGCTGGGGCAGTATGATCGTATGCCGGGTACCGATAGTGATACCGTTCGTTGTGTGCAGGCAGTGGCATTAATGAGCCATATTTTAATGGGGCCGGCTGCTGCAATAAGTTACCTATCTGCAATTTCGCTGCAGGGGCTTTTACAGGCGCCCCAAGTTGGTACAAGGGAACGAACTGCTATGAGAGTCATTGATTTTGTTAAATCAAGAATTACAAGCAGGCAGGCTACTTATGGTAATATGTATTGGGCAATGGAGGCAGTGCATGACCTCTTTTTTGCTGATAATGCCGGTACACCTGCAGCAAATGCCAATACAGTTCGTAGCCAGATAACCCCAAGTCTTGATTTGTCTCAAAATATGGTAAATATGGATGTTTGGTGCAATAATAGGGCCGAGGTGTTAACCCAGGCATCATCACTCAATCCAGGTGAGCAATTAATGCTAAATACGTGGGCCGTAAGCTTTAATTCAACGTTTGATATGGCAGGTTTGCCAACTACACAACAAACTGGTACAATTACCCAGGTTGATGAACAGGGCCGTAATCCCAGAAATGTATTTATTAGAAGGATTGATGCATCGCATAAGCCCAGGGCAAATCAAATAGACAATAATAGAGATAGTAAAGCAGGGCATCAGATGCTTATTTATAAAGATTCGGCAGATAGTCACATAAAAATGTATGAGCCGGAAATAACAACGTCTGGTAAGCATTCGTTCGATCTCACGGCAGATCCTTCGGTAATTGATACTTCACTCTTTAGTGATCAGCCCAGTTTTGAATTATACCACTATGTTCAAATTTGGGGTAAAATTGTTCCATCTTCCTTAACCACTCCATTTAATCCTTAATCAACATTTAAAGAACAAAAAATTTGGAGTTCTTTAAATATTTATACGGCCTGTATCTTACAGGTTAAATGGGGAGTTAATTCTATTGTATCTTCTTAATACAAAATATTTTAGTGAAGGAAAGTGCAGTTACTGAGCCCGTTTCTACCCCTGCTGCAATAGTTCAGCCACAAGGCTTGCAGCAACATGACGTATTACCTGTTGAAACCGGATCCGGTTTATTTTTTCAGGCTAAGCTAAGTGTGGGGGCACCGGATGATCCGCTGGAAAAGGAGGCGGATGATACGGCTGATCATGTTATGCGTATGCCGGAGTCATCATTTATCCAGCGAAAATGCGCCCATTGCGACGAAGAAGAAAAGATCAATAGAAAGGAAATTACATCAACTCCACAATTGGTACAAAGGGACGGTGAAAATGGAGAAACTCCACAGCCACCAGCGCCAGCAACACAGCCACAACAAGCTACCCCGCCTGCTCCGCTTCCTTTTCATTTAATAAATCCTGCAGAACTTCAGCTGCGGGTACCTTCATTACCCCGAATTTCGCTTTTTCCAACAAGGCTGCCATCTACAGGGGTAACCACGCTTTCCATGTCAGGTTCTACTGCAATCGCTGCGCCGGCCAATGCTATTGACTGGTTTGCCATGAACCGCCCTTTTTGGAACAGGGGCGCCGGACAGATATCGGCCGGTGATTACAGCGCCATTGAAACCCATTGGAATTACTCCTTCCAATTTTTTCGCTCTATTGGTGCTTCTGCCGGCCATGCAACTTTCTTCTCAAATTTGCTGGTGCCCATGGCTATTGATTCTTCATTGCAAAGGGATAATCCCACCTGGTGGGAAACCACTGATCGTGAGTTGGGCACATCATCAAAAATTATAAGTCCAACTTTACTTCGTTTTGATCTTGATAACCTTTTTGGTACCATAAGGCCCATCTGGGATCCGTCCAATCCATACCAGATCCAGCGTAAAAGTGAAGCATCAGCTCCCGGGGTTGCCAGTGAAAATACAACTTCTCAGATCAACTCTTCCAAAAATAGCGGTAGCCCGATGCCTGAACGTACCCAAAGCTTTATGGAAAGCAGGTTTGGGTACGATTTCTCAGATGTAAGGATACATGCGGGTAATGATGCGGCAAATATGTCGCGCGATTTAAATGCCAAAGCATTTACAGTAGGGAATAATATATACTTTAACCGTGGAAATTTTTCGCCGGATACATCTGAAGGAAAACAACTGCTTGCACATGAGTTAACCCATACCTTACAGCAGGGCGGAAGCAGTGTAAAAAAGAAACAAGTGCAGGGGAGTGTTTCCGAAAACTTACGAACTAATCAAACGGAATCGTTTATTCAGCGAAAATCAAACCATGCTGAGGCTGTACAGTTAGAAACAAGTTCCGCATCTCAAACCGAAATTAAACCCGATGTTGTCGGCCAAAAAAGTATAACCGGCTCGCACACGGGTTATGCTGCTCCGCCACCTGATAATACACCAGAAAAACCAACTTCAACCCAAAATATAAATATCCAAAAGAAAGAAGATTTTAGTAGTATGGGTAAATTCAGTACCCGAGCCAATTTTCTGCAATCACAAGCCATTCAAACAGATATTGAGCCAGGAAGAATCCCTGGGGTTAATTTCATCCAACGAAAATGCGCCGCATGTGAGCAGGAAGAAAAAATACAACGTAAAGAATCTACGGGATTTTCCGCTGCAATTCAGCAACCTCAGCCAGTTGCAGGTGTCAATAATGTCTCAAATGCCCCCAAACAGCATATTCAGCGAAATTCCATTACTTCCGCGTTGGGTAGTGCCTGGGATGCAACCGGTGGTAGAGTTGTATCCGCTGTAGGCGATGCGGCATCGAGCGCAATTGAGTGGGTTGAAGACCAGGCCGAGAGTATCATTGAAAGAATTGCTCCTGGTTTACTTGATTTTTTGAGGGGCGATATTATTGATAATATTAAGAATTTACTGGCGCGTGCTGTGGATGCTGCAACCGGTGGTTTATTCAGCAGGTTACAGGCCGAAGGTTTGCAGGGCATACTTGAGGATTTTATAAGCAGCTTGATTGATACCGTTTCTGGTGGTGTTGAACGGGGATGCCAGGCTTTTGCTGTACTGGCTCAAAAGATACTTGATTTTATAAGATCGCTTGGTGGTGCCGCCCTACAGCGCATCCGCGCTTTTTTTCAGCAGGTTGGCAGTTTGCTATCTTCTTTCTGGAACAACTTTGCCCTGCCAATATGGGATGCTATTAAGGCTGTGGCCGGCACCGTTTGGGAATGGATTACCAGTACGGCCGCCTGGTTATGGGAATTGATAAGGCCCATACGCGAAACTATTGCAAGAGCCTGGAACTGGCTGATGCGGCAGTTTGGCATTGCCTGGCGGGCAGGGGGCTCTGTACTTGACTGGATAAAAGGAAAGGCTGAGCAAGCCTGGAACTGGCTGATGGAAGCCATAGAGCCAATTAAAACCCCGCTTATGGTTATTGGCGGTATACTGCTTATGCTATCGCCATTGGGGCCGGTTGTAGCAATAGGTGCCGGTGCCTATGCTATTTATCGTGGTGTTCAATGGGTTCGTGCCAATTGGAATAGTGAAGTTTTTGTTCGCTTCAGGGCATACCTGCAAGAAAATATTCTTGATGTAATAACCGCCGGAATTGAAACACTTAAAGATAATGTTGTTGGGGCCTTTAACTGGGTGGCAAATACATTACTATCACTGCAGGAACCAATAGTTACGCTTCTTGAAAATATTGGGGCTATTGCTGTTTTCAGGTTTATACAGCGTGGTATTCAAAGTTTTGCAAACACCATTAGGCGGGTAGTAACCTGGGCCGGTGCAAGGCTTACCGAAATTGGGCACCACATTATTAACGTAGCCCGGGATATATGGGAGTTTATTCGCCCATATGCAGAAATTGTTGCCAAACTGGCTTTCCTGCTTATGAACCCATGGCTAATTCCTATTGTATTGGCAGCCTGGGCCTGGAGGGTATTACCAGATTGCTTTAAACCGCCTATCATCAATTTTGTGATCCAGATTATGATAAGTGCGTTGCAGAATTTGCCAAACTTTAAGCTCTTTGGCGATACCTGGCCAGGTGTTAAGTTGCAAATTATTCAATTTTTGCAAAGAACCCTGGCAACTGAAGAAGAAGAAAAAGTTGCTGCTACAAATAGGGTAGCTCGTATGGTTTCGGAACTTGACCTGGAACTAATTAGCAATCAGATTCAAGCTGCACGTTTAATGCCAGGAGAATTTGAAGGGCAAATGGAAGAAGAGCTTTTAGGAGCTGATTTAACAGTCCCATTACCATTTGAAAGAACTGAAGAACCTACGCTGATACAGCAGGTGCAATCATCAGGAGTTGAAAGTGAAATTGCTCCCGAGGATATGAGCTTATTCCAAAAAAGCACGTATACCCAAAGTGATATAGACGTTGACCAGGTAGCGCCGCTTGAGCTTGAACCTGAACTGGTCCAATCGATTTTACGCAGGACCGGTAGTACTGGAGGCGAGGTGGAATTTGGCAACTCAACAGACGGTACAAGAACTGTTCATGATATATTGGGAGGAATGCTTCCGCAAGATGGAGCTTCAGGTGCCGGTGGGGCAGGTATTCCGGCCGTAGGAGCAGCCCCGGATTCGGGTGATGTTGCCCAACCTGCCGTTGATGCGGCTCCGCAAGGCCCTCCACTATCCCGCGAAGAAGAAACTGAAAGCCGACTCCAGGAAATGATGGCCCAGAGTGAGCAAAATATGCTTTCGCAGGCCTGTAACGCATCCCAGGAGCATGCGGGCGGACAGGCAGAGCCAGCAACAGCATTTCCAGAAGCTGCTAAATTTGGTCCGCTCAGCCGCGGTCAGCGTGCACGCTACACTTTAAACCAAATGTATACCGGTTTACGAAGGTGGTTTAACTGCAATAGCAGCTGGCTTATCCCAACTATTATTGGGACTATTGTATTACTGGTTGTTGCCGAAGTTTTAACCGGCGGCGCGGTTACTGCTGCATTACCTGTTATCATGGAAGCGATTACAACCATTATGATTGGCGTGGCTGTTGTAAGAGGAGCTTATTACCTTGGTGAATATGTTTATAAATCCATAGCTGGCGACATTATAGGAGCAGCAAAATCGTTAGCGCGTTCAATTGCTGTTGCTGCCGTTGAAGCCATTTTTGCACTGCTTGGTAGTGATGCGTTTTGGAAATCATTAAAGTCTGGCGCGGCTGCTGTGGGGCGGGTAGTAGCGCGTGCCGGTCGTGCAATAGGGCGTGCTTTTCCAACACTTGGCAGGGCCGGAAGAGCCATCTTATCTTCCATTCATGCGGTGGTGGAAAGGGGGCGGTTGATTATGCGCGGAATAGGTGAGCGCGCCGGCAGAGGTATGAAAACGTTGGATGAATTTGCTGAAAGATTGTTTTCACGAGTTCGTTTTAGAAGGTTCAGGATCAGGTTTGAAAGGCGGAGGTTTCGACTTGAAGGATACATTAACCCATGGATACTGCTGGCAACAGGCGATGTTGAATTTATTGAACGTGACGAGTTGCGTATTGTAGGCGCTGCTGATGAGACAGTGAGATTAGGAGACGATGTATTTATACGCGGGGGAAGACAAAGAGGGATTGTTGTTGGGGTTGAAAGCAACCCGCGCCAGTTTATTGACGACATTAATTCCTTATCACAAAATGCCAGGAGAGACCTGCAGCGCGATTTACGACGGGCAGGGAACAGGCAGGCGCGTCGTGCTGTTATTGAGATGCGGGAGAGTACTGCCGAGCTTAGAAGGGGAATTGCAGGCTTGCAACCAGGTAGCTTTCAGGCTCACCATGTTGTTCCCAGAGAGTTAAGGACAACTTTTCAGGATTTGTTTGATAGGGTGATTCCGCCATTTAATATTGAAGATGGTTTGCGAAACGGTATCATGGTTCCGCCGGATGCTGCTACTTTAGCCGATGCTGTTTTAACCAACCCGAATGTTGCAACACAGTTTGGTAATAGTGCTTTTCACCTGGGATCGCACCCAAATTATACTTTACTGGTGGAAACAAGGTTAACTTCCATACGTTCAAGTTTGCATGCCGGAGCTATAACTCCAAGTCAGGCACGTGTATTAATAGATGATTTGATAAGAGATGCACGTGCAAGCATAAGAAATGGCGCAGGTGTGAGTTTAAATAACATAGTATTTTAATGATGGTTTACAAACAACTTTTACCCTGGGTAGATGAGGGCGTGTTAGAATTTAACGAGTTTGAATGCTCTGCCTCATTTAGTGAGAAAATGTATAAGGGAGTACCTATAAATGATGAGCCATCCCCAAAGGTTTTCATTAAAGACCCCTCCAAAAAGATACCCGATTTTTTATCCGGGATAGGAATGGTATTACCAGTTACTTCGGTTAAGGCTACAAACTTTTTTAAGGCATCAAGTGACGCAGAATTTATTCAGTTTATTAAACCTGAAATAATTAACTATGAAAAAAAGGATGAGTTCACTATTTTAAACATTTTGCAAGTACTTGACGCTTTAGATTGGGACAAATCAGATTATGACCTGTTTGATGAACCTGGTCCCCAAGGTAATAAAGTGATAAGGAAAATGAGAAAATTAATTTTAAAAGAAGATGTAATAAACGGCAGAAATATTTTTTACCTAAAGGAGTTTCCTGCAGTTGTTTATATATCTGAAGAACTTGAAAATGATATGATAAAATCCGGAATTAAGGATTTCAGAACCCTCCCTGTTTAAAAATCAAAGCATCCCATTTTTTACAGCCCTATCAACCAATTGTAAAATGTTTTTACAATTGGATCTGCTCAGCATGTTTCGCCGGTGATTATTGATGGTGTGGATACTTATATTAAGTTCCTCGGCTATCTCTTTACTTCCCAAACCTTTGCTGGCGAGTTTTAAAACATCAACCTCCCGTTTACTGAGTACATCATTACTATCTTTTGAGTGGTAGCACTTATCTTCAATTACACACCTTTGTCCTTTTTCATCAAACTGCTCAATAAGATGGTTGATTTTTGAATCATTTTTAAAGTAAGTAATGTCGGTTAGTGAATTAATTGATCCGATGGGTATCCGGTCATAATCGTTAAAAAGATAACGTGTTCGCTGAATTACAACAGACCAGGAGTTATTGAAATTTTTAATTCGGAAGTTTGTAGTAAAAATATATTGACATTCATTATCCTTTAAATGGTGTGCTAAAAATGACATCTGATCGGGAAATATTTGCTCATTAAAAATGCTTAGATCTTCCTGGTTTCGGATTTCGTTCAAAAATGAGGGGGTTGTCTTAAATAGAAAATCTGAAGGATATCCAAGAAAATTATCCATGTTAAAAAGCCGGAAAGAATAAGTATGTTCTGTGTAATCAATCGAATATAAAGCAGAAGGGAATAAATCTTTGTTTAAAAATTCATGGTCAAATTGAGATAATTCTGGCACTTCGGGAAAGTGTGTCCCATTCCTTTTTCGGGAATACTTTAAAAAATCATAGTAGGATGATTGATAGTTATCTTTCATGGCGGGATGATTTATGTGAAGGTTGGTAGTCGTTTTTTAATAAGGAAAATATATTTGCTTGTTAATCCATATAAATTTATTTTAAGTAAATATAGGGTTGAAATCTTTTTTGGTTGAACGTATAAATACGCAAACTTCTGCGTAGTAGTACCTAAGTTCATAAGTTCTTCTCGCAATGGCCAAACCATCATGATCTTCACATATTACTTAGCTGCTTTATATATAAAACGTACCGATAATGTTTTAACATCGTGGCACATCTTCATCTTTCAACAGTACCGCTTAGGGTATCTACGTTGATTATAGATGAATTAAAAAGATGATACTTTTACTGGAAGGGCTTTCAAACAATTGGTTCGGCTATTATCGTCTTATGAAATACATCTTTCAACGTGATATAATCCTTTAAATGGCGAAAGATATTAGTTATAATTAATTAGATTTTTAGGTTATGCAATTTAATAAAAAAAATACTCAAGGTCAATACCTGTTTTATGATATTTAACTGATTATTATTTAATTAACGTATTAGATTGGGGTTTTGGAACGTAATACGCAACTGGTTTTCCAATTCGGAGAACGGTAATTGAAAACCCCCGATTTATAGACTTTAAATAGCTAAGCCTACATTGAAAGTGATTTTAATGTGGGCTTAGCTATTTATGTAAAAGAGTATTTTGGTTATGTAGTTAATTTGCCCGTCATCCATTACCGGATACGGGCTTTTTAATTTTAAGAGTAACAAACTTTGAAATAGTTTCATATTAATCGTAACACGGACGATCATCACGCTTTTATAATGTATGCTTGAAACAGGCATAGGTTTAATTTTGATTATTGGTATTTTTTAAATATTTAATTATTCAGGAATAGAGCCTGGGATGGTGCTTTTTCTTTGATTTTGGGCCGTTCAACTACAGAAAATTAACAGATGATAGCAGCATTTTATCCGGTTAATGCCCGGTGTTGGTTATTAGAGTTAAGTAATTGTAAATTCAAAGAGGATTAGAATAAATCAAGAAGAAAGTTTTACAATAATCATTTCAAAAAAGCAACGTTTACTTACCCTTTAATATTAAAATTGTGCCAACCGCGATAAAAAGATCACTTACACCTGTCATCGTATTATTCCTAACCATGTGTGCATTTGCAGTTAATGCGCAAACCGGTGCTTCTGCCACTAATCTTTATGAACAAACCAGCGAAATTGCAGGTAAAATAATTCAATACGGGCAGGATATTAATGCTATCAAAGATTTTTACTCGCCATATAATGTAAATGAGCATGCCGAAGATCAGTACAAAATGAATGTACTTAATTCGCCCGAACAGCGTAAAAGGCTGGTTGAGGTTAATAACGATTATTTAAAGCAACTGCAGCAAACAGATTTTGAGTCGTTGAGTATTTACGGCAAGGTAGATTTCATATTACTTAAAAAGCGGATTGATTTTGAGTTGAATGATTTAAAAAAGGAAGAAGATAAGTATAGCCAGGTAACAAAATACCTTTCATTTGCTGATGATATTTATTTGTTAGAGAAAAAACGCCGCCGCGGTGATTTTGTGGATGGCGAAAAGGTGGCTGCCCAGCTTAACAGTATTCTTAAGCAACTCAAAGCAGATTCGGCAGTATATTCAAAACTTCCGGGTTTGGATATGCCATTGGCAAAAATTACCCGTGATGCCCTTATTGGTTTAAAAGGACGGTTAAAGGATTTTTATGGATTTTATAATGGATATGATCCCGCATTTACCTGGTGGGTGCCTGTACCATATAAAGCTCTTGACGTGGCATTGTTGAAGTATAGTGAATTGGCAAAGCGTAAAGGCAAAATAAATACAACTCAAAAACCCGATAGCAGCGGCATAAAAGGCGTACCCATTGGCCGCGACGCGTTGATAAGTCAGCTACAGGCAGAAATGATCCCTTACACACCAGAGGAACTGATAAAACTGGCTAACAAAGAATTTGCCTGGTGTGATAAAGAAATGCTGAAGGCCTCGCAGGAAATGGGTTTCGGCAACGATTGGAAAAAAGCGCTGGAAAAGGTAAAGAACAGCTATGTGCCTGTGGGCCATCAGCCAGAATTAATTGTTAAGCTATATAACGACGCTATCAGCTTTATTAAAGAGCGCGACCTGATAACCATACCTCCACTTGCCGAAGAAACCTGGGGCATGGTTATGATGTCGCCCGAACGTCAATTGGTCAATCCATTTTTTACCGGCGGAAAGGAGATCAGTATATCGTACCCTACAAATACAATGGAGGCGCAGGATAAACTCATGAGCATGCGGGGTAACAACCCTTATTTTTCAAGAGGTACGGTACAGCATGAGTTGATTCCCGGTCATAACCTGCAATATTTTATGAATAGCCGTTATAAGGCCTACAGGCAGGATTTTACTACTCCCTTCGCTACCGAAGGCTGGGCATTGTATTGGGAGTTATTGCTATATGATAAGGGTTTTGCCAAAACACCCGAGGAACGGGTTGGTATGCTGTTTTGGCGTATGCACCGCTGTGCCCGTATCATATTTTCTTTAAACTATCATTTAGGTAACTGGACACCGCAACAATGTGTTGACTTTTTGGTGGATAGGGTAGGCCACGAAAAAGCAAATGCTGAAGGCGAAGTAAGGCGCTCTTTTGAAGGTGGATATAGTCCGCTTTACCAGGTGGCCTACCTGCTGGGCGGATTGCAGTTGATGGAACTGAAAAAGGAAATGGTTGATAGTGGCAAAATGACCTATAAGCAATTTCACGATGCTGTTATAAAGGAGAACCTTATTCCCATAGAAATGGTAAGAGCCACATTAACTAATCAGCCTTTAAAAAAGGATTTTACTACCAGCTGGAAATTTTACGATTTTAACAAGTAAGCATCAATATTTACTCCCCTATTTTTTAACACAGATCAAAGTTTTGCATGGATACCAATACATTAGTTAAATCATCTACTACATTTAAACCATCGTTAAGATTAATTGATGCAACCATGCTGGTAGCTGGTAGCATGATCGGTTCGGGTATTTTTATTGTAAGCGCCGATATTACCCGTAATGTAGGCAGCGCGGGCTGGCTACTGTTTGTTTGGCTCATAACTGGTTTTATGACCCTCACAGCCGCTCTTAGTTATGGCGAATTAAGTGCTATGTTCCCAAAGGCAGGCGGGCAATATGTTTACCTCAAAGAAGCATATAATCCGCTGGTAGGTTTTTTATATGGCTGGAGTTTTTTTACGGTTATTCAAACGGCAACCATAGCGGCCGTAGGTGTAGCCTTTGCAAAGTTTACAGCCTATTTAATACCGCAGCTTAGCGAAACACTGGTAGCCATTGATCTCGGCTTTATCACCATATCGCCTGCGCAGTTGCTTTCTATCCTGGTTATTGTACTGCTAACTTATATTAATACCCGCGGGGTAAATAGTGGTAAAATGGTTCAAACCATATTTACAATGGCCAAGCTGCTAAGTTTGCTGGGTTTAATTGTTTTTGGCTTATTCGCCGTAAAAGCGTCGGTATGGAATAGTAACTGGCACAATGCCTGGAGCATGCATAGCTTAAAGGCCGATGGATCAATTGCATCTTATACTACCCTTGCCGCATTAGGTGCGATAGCCTCGGCCATGGTTGGTTCTATATTCAGCAGCGATTCATGGAACAATGTTACTTTTATTGCCGGCGAGATTAAAAACCCGAAAAGGAATGTTGGTTTAAGTTTAGCATTAGGTACATTGATAGTTACCGTTATTTATATTTTAACCAATATCATGTACACAGGTGTGCTGTCATTACATGATATTGCCACAGCAGATAAGGATAGGGTAGGTGTAACAGCATCACAACAGATATTCGGCAGTTCGGGTACAATTATTATAGCCCTGCTTATCATGGTATCCACTTTTGGTTGTAATAATGGGCTCATCATGTCTGGTGCCCGGGTGTACTACTCCATGGCCAAGGATAAATTGTTTTTTAAACAAGTTGGTATACTCAATAAAAATTCGGTGCCGGGCTTTGGCTTATGGCTGCAGTGCATTTTTGCTTGTTTGTGGAGCCTTAGCGGTAAATATGGCGATCTGTTGGATATGATATCATTTGTGGTGGTAGTTTTTTACGTTTTAACCATTATAGGCATATTTATTTTGCGCAAAAAAATGCCCGATGCCGAACGACCTTACAAGGCCTTTGGTTATCCTGTTTTACCTGTAATTTATATCATTATGGGGCTGGCCTTTTGTTTGTTGCTTATCAAATATAAGCCCACTTATACATGGCCTGGTTTAATTATTACCCTTACCGGGATTCCTGTTTATTACCTGATAAGCAGAACTAAACAGCCAACGGATAGTAGGTCAATCTGATCAATGATTAGCATCTGATCATAAACAAAACAGTTATTATCAGTTGCTTTTTTACCTTGATAGGTATTCTTATTTCCATAATTCACTAATATAATGAACAATAATTTTTTTAATATTACCTTGTTTTAATTCTATCTTTAAGGTTATTATACCTAATAACACAAAACTTCTCCTAACGTTACATGAAGCCTAAGGCCCGGTTGTTGATCTTTTTGATGCAGTTTATTACTGCCGGCTTATTGCATGCGCAAAATACTCAGTTCCAATTTTCGCATCTTGATTTAAACAGCGGGTTATCACACAGCTATGTTACTTCAATATTGAAAGATGATAAGGGATTTATGTGGTTTGGCACCGTCTCGGGTTTAAACAGGTATGATGGCTATAAATTTAAAATATTTAAACACGCGGCAAACGATACTACAACCATTAATGATGATTACATTTTAAGTATTACGGCCGGCCCGCAAAATAAGCTTTGGGTAGAAACCCGAAACGGTTTTAATATTTATGATCCAGTTACCGAAAAATTCAATCACGATGTTAACACCTACCTGCGGTCTATCGGCATTACCGATTACCATGTGGTATCTATAAAAAAAGATCGTTCTGGTAACTTCTGGTTTCTTAATCTTAATAAGGGCATTTACAAATACGACCCTAAAATCAATAAAACCATCCATCTAACGCATGCCGTCAACGATACTACATCTATAAATTCTGATGCGGTTTCTGATCTTGCACAGGACTCCAAAGGAAATTTATGGCTAACCTACGGTAGCGGCACACTTGAAAGGATGGATCCTAAAACGAACCGCGTAAATTACCGGTCGCGGATATTTCATGAGACGCCGGTTGGACTAAACTCATCATATAAAATATTTATCGATAAGCAGGATGATATATGGGCGTTTGTACCTACGTATTCGGCAGGGGTATACTATATAAATATTAATAAACACATCTTTAAGCATATAGATAAAGGGAACGATCAATTACATCTGAACACGGATGTGGTATCAAGCGTGATACAGGATGATAAGCAAAGAATCTGGATAGCAACGGACCATGGCGGCATAAACATTTTAAATAAACAGGATTTTAAAATTCAGTATCTCCTGAATCGTGAGGATAACCAAAAAGCTATAGGCCAAAACAGTATTACCCTGATGTATAAGGATAATACAGGCATTATATGGGTTGGTACATACAAAAAAGGCGTGGGGTATTACCATGAAAGTATTATCAAGTTTCCGTTATATACTCATCACATGGCCGATCCGTTTACTGATCCCCGTAGTTTAAGTTTTAGCGATATTAATTGTTTTGCCGAGGATAAAACAGGCAATATCTGGATAGGTACAAATGGGGGCGGCCTGATTTATTTCGACAGGAGGAACGGAACTTTTAAAACCTATTTGCACAGTGCAAGTAACTCCAACAGCCTTACCAATAACGTAATTGTGTGTTTGTATATAGATCATGATCAAAAGTTATGGATAGGGACTTATTTTGGTGGTTTGGATTATTTGGATGGTAACATATTTAAACACTACAAACATAACGATGCTCAGCCTGGCAGCATTTCGGAAGATAGGATTTGCGCAATAACAGAAGATGCCGCTCATAACCTGCTTGTTGGCACACTTTCGGCCGGCTTTAATGTATTGAATCGCAAAACACAGCGTTTTACTCATTATGTTTATAATCAACGCGAAAATGCAATTCACTCCAATTATGTAAGTAAACTTTTGATAGATAGGTTTCAAAACTTATGGGTGGTTACTTCTTACGGTGTTGATGTGCTGATGAAAAAAACTAACCAGTTTATACATTATGTGCATGACGAAAAAGACCCCAATAGCCTTATCAATAACAATACAAATAATATTTTCGAAGATACAGACGGCCTCATTTGGATAAGTACCCGCGAGGGTATAAGCATATTTGATTACAAAACCGGCAAGTTCACTAATGTTACCAAGGTTGATGGTTTACCCGACAATATGGTGATAGATATGCAGCAGTATAACAGAAACAACATTTGGGTTAGCACGCCCAATGGTTTATCCAGCATTTTTATCGATCGTTCGGCGGGCAAGCTAAAGTTTCATTTTGTAAACTACAATGAAACAGAGGGATTGCAGGGACGGGAGTTTACCGAAAATTCATCATTTAAAACCCGCGAAGGGGAATTGCTGTTTGGTGGAGGAAATGGTTTTAACCTGTTTAAACCTTCAAATATCCTCACCAATAAAAAGCAACCCGGATTGATATTTACCGATTTTCAGGTATTTAATAAGAGTTTAAATGTTGGTGAAAAAGTTAATGGCAAGGTTTTATTACCGAAATCAATAACAATTTTAAAAGATCTTAAACTCAACTATGATGATAACGTATTTGCCATAGAGTTTGCTGCACTCAATTATTTTAACCCCGATAAGGTAAAATATCAGTATAAAATGCAGGGCTTTGATAAGGAGTGGATCAATGCTGATAATAAAATAAGGAAAGCCACCTATACCAACCTTGACCCCGGTGATTATACCTTTAAAGTAAGGGCCGGTGATAATGATAGCTGGAATAATAACGAACTAACTTTAAACATCAACATATCACCACCATTTTGGAAAACTACCTGGGCCTACATCATTTATATTGGCCTTACAGTTGGTTCGATATTGTATTTAAGACGGCGCGGCATTCAAAAACTACGTGCGCAGTTTTCTATTGAGAAAGAGCGCGAAGAAGCCCAGCGCATGCATGAGCTGGATTTGATGAAGATCAAATTCTTTACCAACGTTAGCCACGAGTTTCGCACTCCTTTATCGCTCATTATGGCGCCGGTTGATAAGATCCTTAAACAAATTAATGAGCCCGATGTACAGCGCCAGCTTATGTTGGTGAACCGTAATGCCAAACGTTTGCTCAACCTGGTTAATCAGCTGCTTGATTTCAGGAAGATGGAATACCAGGAATTAAAGTTGCATAAAATGAATGGTGATATTATTGGTTTTATAAAAGACCTTTCGTTTGCCTTTAATGATGTAGCTGAGCAAAAGAATATCTGTTTTGTATTTGATACGGAAATAGAAACGTACTTTACAAGTTTTGATCATGATAAGATAGAAAGGATCATGTTCAACCTGCTCTCAAATGCTTATAAGTTTACGCATGCGGGTGGGCAGGTAAGTGTTTTAATTAACCTGATAGATAAGGGAGAAGAAATAGGGAGTTTATTGGAAATAAGGGTTGTGGATACCGGAATAGGCATCGCGGCCGATAAGCTGGAAAAGATCTTCGACCCGTTTTTTCAGAATGACCTGCCGGGATCTATGCTTAACCAGGGGAGTGGGATAGGGTTATCAATAACCAAGGAGTTTGTAAAGCTTCATGAGGGCGAAATTTTTGTAGAGAGCGAGTTGAACCAGGGAAGTTGTTTTACGGTATTGTTACCGGTAGTTCAGTTAGATATTAGTGTTTTTACAGATCCGCTTTTACCGGTTGATCATGCCAATGATTTTTTAGCAGAAAACACCCTGCAAAAGAATGATATTCATAAAGAGAACCGGGATGGCAAAAAGGCAACCATATTATTGGTTGAGGATAATGAGGATTTTAGGTTTTATATTAAAGATAATTTAAAATCTACTTTTAATGTTATCGAAGCTGAAAATGGTAAAAAAGGATGGCAAAGGGCCCTGGCCCAACATCCAAATTTGATTGTAAGCGATATTAGTATGCCCGAAATGAACGGTATCGATCTTTGTTTAAAAATCAAGAATGATAAGCGCACTTCGCATATTCCTGTGATTTTATTAACGGCATTAACCGGCGAGGATCAGCAACTAAAGGGATTGGAAACCGGTGCAACGGATTATCTTACCAAGCCTTTTAACTTCGAGATATTGCAGTCAAAAATCAGGAACATATTGAGCCAGCAGGAAAGCATGCGCAAAACCTATACCAAGCAGGTGGAGGTAAATCCTACCGAAATGCATGTAGATTCGCCGGATGAGCTGTTTATTAAAAAAGTACTTATCCTCATTGACAACAATATCTCAAACCCCAATTTTTCTGTAGAGGAACTTAGCAACGATGTTTTTGTAAGCCGGTACACTTTATATAAGAAAATTTTGGCCATGACCGGCAAAACGCCTAATGAATTAGTACGGTCCATGCGTTTAAAACGGGCGGCCCAGCTTTTAGAGACAGGCCATTTAACAATCTCGCAAATTTGCCATAAAGTAGGTTTTAAAAGCCAGAAATACTTTGTAAAGATGTTTAAGGCCGAGTACAATACCATTCCATCCAAATACATTGAAGGGATGGAAGAAGTAGAGGCTTAGGTTATCGCTTCTACAACAAGAAAATTCCCAATTGATTAAGCGCTTAAGTTGAGTTGACGTTTTAAAAGGTTTGTCATCCTGAGGAACGAAGGATCTATTCGCAGACTGTACAGGGCGAAGAAGCATGGCGAATAGCAGATCCTTCACTCCGTTCAGGATGATAAAAAGGTTTTTACGAACACGTCGTGCCCCCACATATATTCGGGTCGGACCGTAATCATTACTGCATTGGGAGGTTAGGAAAACCGAATTTACTAATGATCTATATCAGCAATAAAATTCATGCCTGTAGTTGATACTATTATCTCACTTCAAAAAGTACTATCCTATTGGTATAGGTGCACATTTGTAACCTTTTAGAAGCTGCTTGTTGATTTATTTAAGGTTATATTTAATTAAGTATCTGATAATCAATTAAATGAGTATGGTTGACATTTGTGCCCCTATTTATCCACAACCATACTTTGTTTACCATATAATTTTACCCTCAACAAAACGAATATTCAATAATTGCATTTAGCACATCAGTTGAATATTAAACCTGAAGAATCAGTTTTAAATTTTAGTAAAGGTGGTTTCCCCAAATTTTTGGTGGCTTAACTGTGGATGTCGATAGATTTTTTTCGGTCGGCATTTACCTTAACCTATAATCTGTTGCTGGTTTAAAAGAACGTGTTGTACCAATTAGCAAAACCAAAAATCAACAATAAATCAATTATCAACTAACCAATTATTATGCGAAAAATTCTACGAATAGCATTGCTGTTCATTTCCTTGATAGTGTGCGCCAGGGTATCGGCGCAAACCCAGGGAACAGTGATCAAAGGTACAGTAACCGACGAAAAAGATGTTACACTGCCGGGGGTAACAGTTACGGTAAAAGGTTCCCAGGCTAATGCCATTACTGACATCGACGGAAAATTTACCATCCAGGTGCCAGCGGCCGGTAAAATACTCGTTTTTTCATTTATAGGGATGGAAAAACAGGAAGTTGCCATAGGGAACAAAAAAACGCTGAATATTAAACTGGTATCATCTTCAAAATCCTTATCAGAGGTAGTAGTAATTGGTTACGGTACCCAAAAAAGGGGAGATGTTAACGGAGCTATTTCTTCTATTACTGCTAAGGATATTGCTAACATCCCTCAACCAAGTGTTGATCAGATGTTGCAGGGAAAAGCAGCAGGTGTAACCATTACGCAAAACTCTGGTGGTCCGGGTAGTGCAACTTCGGTTCACATCAGGGGGATTACATCGTTTGGATCAAGTGAGCCATTATACGTAATTGATGGTGTTCCTGTACAGGGCGACGCCGGAAATTCCGGTACAAGCGGCCAATCGGTTCAGCTAACCCGCACAGGTGGTGGCCAGGAAGAAACAGGTGTTAGCCCACTTTCTCTGATCAACCCCAATGACATCGAATCTATTGATGTGTTAAAGGATGCATCAGCAACCGCTATTTATGGTAGCCGTGGTGCAAATGGGGTAATTATCATCACTACCAAAAAAGGTAAAGCCGGTAGCGCCAAGATCAATTACGACGGATCATACGGGATTCAAAAACAAGGTAAGTTTATTGAAATGATGAACCTGAAGCAATTTGCTAACCTTGAAAATGTACTTGCCGATGCCTTTGGTACCACAAGGCGCGGGGAATTTGCCAACGCCGACAATTTAGGTCCCGGTACAAACTGGCAAAAAGCTATTTTTAAAAATGCACCTATGCAAACCCATAACTTATCAGTATCAGGAGCAAAGGATGGATTAGATTATTACATATCAGGTGGTTACTTTAAACAGGAAGGTACCATTATTGGCAGCGATTTTAATCGTTACTCTTTCCATACAACTGTTAACTCCCAGGTAAAAGATTGGTTTAAACTGGGCACAACCTTTAATGCAAGCCGTAGTAACCAAAATGTAGGTTTGGGCGAAAATACAGGTATTGTTTATTATGCATTGCTAAGCGCACCCGATAGCCCGGTATATAATGCTGATGGCAGTTTTGCCGGCCCGGCAGTTACTTCTGGCGGCTTGGTTCAGGGGCAGGTTAACCCGGTTCAGCAAGCCTTAAGTCTTACCAATACTTTGTTGAGGAATAATATTCAAGGCAGTATTTACGGCGATTTGCGTTTTTTTCCAGGTCTTACTTTGCATTCTGAATTGAATGGAAATTTCAACTTTACTAAAGCCAAAACTTTTCAACCTACATATTCATACGGTTCAACCGGATCGGGCGCTGCATTTACAAACGCTACTGCCCGGTTAAATGAGTACAATACGGATGATACCTATTACAATTGGAAAGAGTTTTTAACTTACAATCATAACTTCGGTCATAAGCATGATATTACTGTTTTGGCAGGTCATGAGGTATGGGAATCAACCTATAACGGTGTTTCGGCCGGTATTTCTGGCTTTACTGCCGGTAATACGTTGCAAACATTGGGTTTAGGTACTCAATCGTCAGATCTTATCGGCGAAAATAAAGGCAGCACTGTAATGGAATCATGGCTTGCCCGTGGTATCTATACTTTTGATAACAAATACAGTGTTACCGCATCTATCCGTAGCGACCGCTCTTCAAATTTTGCACCGGGTCATCAAACAGGATATTTTCCTGGTGTTGCTGTTTCCTGGAGACTATCTGATGAAAAATTTATGGCAGGTATTAAACAATTTGCCGATAATATTAAAATTCGTGTAGGTTACGGTACTACAGGTAACTCCAATATTCCTGGTTACCGTTATGGTTCGGCAATTACACCTGTTAGCACAGGCTTTGGTACAGGCTTTATTGTTGGTAACATTGCCAACCCTAACCTTACCTGGGAAACGGCCATCCAAAAAAATGCTGGTATTGATTTTAGCTTATTTAATAACCGCATAGACGGATCATTTGATGTGTATCAAAAAACATCAAAAAACTTCCTTTTCCAACAACCATTGCCGGCATTTTTGGTGGGTGGCACTGCTGAGTACTCTGGTGCTGCTGTATTGCAACCGCCATATAAAAACGCAGGTGAGATAGAGAACAAAGGTTTTGAGTTCAGTATCAACAGCCATAACATACAAGGGAAGGATTTTAAATGGACCACTACTTTAATTTTCTCAAAATACACCAATAAAGTAGTTTCATTAAATGGATACCCATCACTTATTGGTAACGAAAACACCAGCTACATCAGCTTGCCTGTTACAAACACGGTAGTAGGCGGCCCAATAGGCGAGTTTTACGGTTATAAGGTTCAGGGCGTTATAAAAACTCCCGAGCAGTTATCTTACCTGGCTACACATCCTCAAAATGTTACAGGTGGTACTTCACCGGCTACCGTTACAAATGATCGCACGGTTGCTAACTCCATTTGGTTGGGTGATATTCAATACCAGGATACAAACCACGACGGCAAGGTTGATGGCACCGATCAAACAGCCCTTGGTAATCCAAACCCAACTTTTACTTATAGCATTACCAATACCTTTAACTACAAGGATTTTGATTTATCAATATTCCTGAACGGATCATACGGAGGCAAAATTTTAAATGCTTTACGTTATCAAACCGAAGGCTTATCAAGTCTTTACCAAAATCAAACAGCAGCGTCGGCAAACTTTTGGACTCCGGCCAATCCAAACTCAAACATTCCGGCACCACGTGCGGGTATAGCTAATAATAACCTCGTAATGTCTGATCGCTTTTTAGAAAGCGCTTCATTCCTTCGGATTCAAAACGTAAGATTGGGTTATAACTTACCAGCCAGGTTAGCTCGTTACGCAAAGCTTAATCACTTAAAAGTATACGTGAGTGGCCAAAATCTGTATGTATTTACCAAATACACTGGTCTTGATCCAGAAATTGGTTCATTAAACCAAAGCCCTATTCTACAGAATATTGATAATGGCCGTTACCCGATACCCCGTACCATCATTTTGGGGCTTAATGCTGAGTTTTAAATCTTAACAAAGGAATTGACATGAAAAAACATATAAAATATATTTTAAGTATGGCCACCCTGGCAAGCATTGCTGCTACAGGTTGCAAAAAAGAATTTTTTAACCGCCCGCCTGAAAGCCAGACAACAGTAGGCAGCTACTACCAAACCGCCGAGCAGGTAAAATCAAGTACCAATGCACTTTACGCAGCGCCGTGGTTTGGATTTAATACAAAAGCAGGCTGGTCTATAAGTGAATTAGCCAGCGGCAACGGGCGTACAGGATCATCAGATGTTGTTGCGTTCGGTAACTTCTCGGTATCTAACGGTAACTTTGAACTAAGCGCCGCCTGGAATTCATTATTTACGGTTATTGCGCAATCAAATGCGTTGTTAAACAATTTGCCTGCCAACGTGCCATCGTCGGTACCTGCAAGCGTGGTAAATAATGCATTGGGCGAAGCGCGTTTGATGCGCGGCCTGGCTTACTTTTACTTAACCCGGTTATTTGGTAATGTCCCCTTGATTGAGAATCCGCTTGACCAGGTTAGCAATTTTCAAACGGTAAATACCAATCCTGTAACTGATGCTTATAAATTCATCATCAGGGATCTGAAATTTGCAGAAGCAAATTGCACGGTTGGCGTGGCCGGCACCGGCCACGTATCAAGTGGTTCGGCATCGGCGTTACTGGCAAAAGTTTACCTATATCAGCAGGATTATGCAAACGCCCGCCTTGAAGCCGAAAAGGTAATCAACAGCGGAGAGTTTCAGTTATTCGGGTTAGATATTGCGGGCCAAACTTTTGAAGATCTGTTCAAGATAGCTAACAATAACAACAAAGAATCGGTTATTGCCCTACAATGGCTTGCAAATGCGGGCTATGGCTTTGGTAATGCGGTACAGGCATCATTTGCATACAGCAGTGCAATTACCCAAACAGGAGACGGCTACGGGGTATTGGCTCCAAGTTTTGATTTGATAGATGCTTATGCAGCCAGTGCTGGCGATTTACGAAGGAAAGCCACCATTATGCTGCCGGGTGATTATTACACTTATTTAGACCAGGCGCAAGGCGGTTATACACTACCGGCTAACGCAAGCTCGCAGGGTACACATGCGCAGATCAAGAAATATGTAGTCGGTTCTCCCGCTGATAACGGCGGTAAAAGCGCGTTTCAGTCTACTGGCATGAATACCTATATTATGCGTTTATCTGATGTGTATTTAATTGCAGCGGAGGCAATATTAGGGCAATCGGCTGCTCCTGCAGTTGGGCACGGGTTAGATACCACTGCAAGCACTACAGATGCAACGGCTTTAAAATATTATAATAAAATAAGGCAAAGGGCAGGTGTTCAGCAAAAAACTAAGATCACCTTCAGGGATATCATTAAAGAAAGGCGACTGGAGTTTGCCATAGAAGGCGATTACTGGTACGATCTGTGTCGTTTAGATGGTTTCAATTCTAAAAATCACCCGGTAGCCATTTCCATCATCAGCAAACAGGATAGGGGAGATTCAAGTACAGACACTCCACCGGTTAGGTACCACGATGGTACTTATACACCTAAGGATGCCGATTTCCTGTTCCCTGTTCCGGCAACAGAGGTAGCTGCAGATCCTAATTTAGTTAAAGAACCGGTTCCTTACATATTCAAATAATCTTAGTCATGAAACAAGTAATTCTGAAATCAAAAAATATATACTGGATACTATCGGCTTTGATGGTATTTGGTTTAGCTTCCTGTAAAAAGGAACATAGTAACCTGGTAGGCGGTACCGGCGCGCCGGTAATAACATCGGTTGCTACAGCCAATAAATCCAAAACCGATACCCTGATCACCATAACCACTACTTATGATGCTAATGGCGTGGCTACATCAAAAAGCGATACCAATCGTACACATAGTTCAGTTATCGCGTTTGATTCAACCACAACCGAAGGTAAAAAGCAAAACCTGTACGTTATAAAAGGGAAAAACCTGGGCAGTGTAACGCAGGTAAAATTTAATGGCGTTTCGGCATATTTTAACGCTGCCCTGGTATCTGATAATACTATTGTTTTAAGTATTCCCCAGGATATTCCAACCGGGCCAGATCAACCTAATAAATTAACGGTAGTAACATTACATGGCAGTGTTGATTTCTCCTTTACCGTTTTAACGCCGCCGCCAACCGTCTCTAAAGTATCTGATTATAACTTTAGGGCCGGTTCGCAGATCACCTTGTCAGGCGTGAGCTTTGCTACAGTAACTGCTATTACCATAAAAGGTACAACCGCAAATGCAACCATAGTAAGTAAAGTAGATACACAACTGGTTATCAAAATGCCTGCAACTACTATCAACAGGGCCAATCTTATATTTACCTATGCATCTGGTACTGCTACGTCTTCCCAGGAGTTTGTTGACCTGGATAATTCTTACACTTTTTTCTATAAAGATGCATATCAAAATGGTTGGTCTGATAATTCATGGGCGCATCCATCGGGCTTGTCAACTGCTGCATCACACTCTGGTACTTCATCAATTGTGGCAACTTATCCAGCCGGCGGCTGGCAGATAGAGGGCATGGCTAACTGGTATCCAAGCGTTGATTACTCGCCAGATTATAAATACTTAACCTTTTGGGTTAAAGGGGGTACAGTTACACATACCCTTGTGTTGGTTGGCGATCAGATGGTAGGCGGTTACGGGCAGGTTCAAAACGCCAATGCTTACGCCGCGCAGTTAATAGTTGTACCCGCAAAAGTGTGGACATATTATAAAATTCCGCTTGGGGCACGTACATCAACAAATCCTAACCTGCTTAATTTTTGGGCAAATGGAACTACATCCAAACAGCTTGGTTTCTTCCTGCAAGGCCAAAGTGGCGACGTAAATGAAACCATGTATTTTGACGAGATAGCATTTGTAAAATAATGTTCCCTCTTAATTTATAAATAATACCCTGTTTAAAATAGTTAATTAATTTTTAGGCCATCACTGGTTAAAATCATAGCTGGTGGTGGCTTTTTAATGGTAATTAACATGGAAAAATTAATATTAATGGCTTGCTTATCGCTGTGACTGATTGATGTTGGTAGTCAAATAGAATTGCTGTTGCCGGTAGCCATTTAAATATCTTGATTAGTAAACCTGTTTTGATTTATTGTGATATAAATTATTTATGACAACAAGCAATGTAATGCGCGAGATTACCCCGCTGACGGCCGGCGATTGCTTTACTGTTTTCGCGAAAAGCGATAATAAATTTGACTCACCACTTCATTATCATGATGATTACGAGCTGCATTTGATTTTGAATGCAAAAGGTGCAAAGCGGGTAATAGGCGGCCATATGGAGGTAATTGATGATCTTGAACTGGTACTTATTGGCCCCGATCTTTACCACGGCTGGTTTACCAATGAATGTGAGAGTGAAGAAATAACGGAAGTTGTTATTCAGTTTCATAAAGATCTTTTTGATGAGAAATTTTTAAGGCGAAACCAACTCAGTTTCTTAAAGGGGATGCTTCAATATGCACCTATGGGAATCATATTTACTCCCGAAACGATTTTATCGGTAAAGGAGAAGATCTTGGCCTTGAATAAAAAAAGCGGGTTCATTTCTGTTTTAGAACTTTTATCTATTCTGCACGAGTTGTCGACAGCGCCTGACATGAAAACACTGTCGGATCTGAGTTTTATAAATGAGCGGTTTTGCCATAATAGCCGGCGTATTGAAAAAGTGTTTGAGCACATGAACAATAACTATAACCGGCGGGTAACACTTGCCGAAGCTGCGCGGGTTATTCATATGCCCGAGGCTTCGTTCAGCAGGTTTATAAAAAAAAGTACCGGCAAAACCTTTACCGATAGTTTAAACGAAATAAGATTAGGGCACGCCTCACGGATGCTGGTAGATTCGACAACTACAGTGGCCGAGATAGCCTATCAATGCGGCTTTAATAACATATCAAATTTCAACCGGATATTTAAACGTAAAAAGTCTTGTATCCCCAAGGAGTTCAGGGAAACCTACCTGTTTAAATCAGTTTTTTAAGCACCAGTTCTGTTATAATCAATTTAAATATACTAAATGAAAAATATAAAGGCTTGGATAGCTTTGCCCATTATCGCCCTGGCAGGTCTGGTAGCTTGTAAAAAAAACAGCAAAGATACCAGCGGAACATCCGTTGATCAAACAACAACCATAACGCCTCAAAAAGACCCGGCACCGGCAAGCTCCGAAGGCTTTTTTATGGACGATTGGCAGCCTAAATCATTTGTTAAACCCGGTACTACAACAAATGTAAGCAAGCCCTCGGGCAGTGCCGCGGTTAATGTTACTGTTGATTATAGTAATGTGATCACTAAAGTGCCTGTATCTGTTTATGGTAACAACACCAATCCGTTTATGGGGCAGTTTGTTACAGAACCTGTACTATTAAAATATATTAATGATCTGGCACCGCGTTTTTTGAGGTTTCCGGGTGGTGGTTTATCTGATGTTTATTTCTGGAACGGCACTCCCGGTAATCCTCCGGCAGATGCTCCCAATCAACTCCTGGATGCGGGTGGCAATGCCGGTATAGCAGGTTATTGGTTTGGCAATAATACAGAGTCATGGACTTTTACCCTTGATAATTATTACAAAGCCCTCAATCAAACACATAGCAAAGGTATTATCACCATAAATTATGGTTATGCCCGTTATGGAACCAGCGCGCATCCCGATCAGGTGGCCGCGCATCTGGCGGCCGATTGGGTACGTTATGATAAAGGCAGAACCCGCTACTGGGAAATAGGTAATGAAAACTTTGGTACTTTCGAAACCGGGTATTGGATTGATCAGTCGCTGAATAAAGATGGGCAGCCAACCAAGCTTACCGGCGCACTATACGGTCTGCATTTTAAAGTGTTTGCCGATTCGATGCGCAAAGCCGCATTGGAAGTAGGAGCTGAGATAAAAATTGGAGCGGTATTGACAGAAACAGCTGCATCTGCATCAAACGCAATTCCCGGCTGGAACGCTGGAGTAATAGCAGGGGCAGGGAGTACTGCCGATTTCTATATTGTGCATAATTACTATACGCCATATAACGCAAACGTATCTGCATCGGCTATATTGGCTACACCACAGCCGGTTACATCATCTATAATGCAGTTTGTAACCAGCCAGGTAACCGGCGCGGGGGCCAAACAATTACCCATAGCATTTGATGAATGGAACATACAGGCAATAGGCGGAACTCAAAATACTTCAAATATTGCGGGCATCCATGCGGCCATGACCGAAGGCGAGATCATCAAAAATAAATTTGGACAGGCCAGCCGCTGGGACCTGGCAAATGGATGGAGTAGTGGTGATGATCAGGGAATGTTTAACAATCCTTTTAATAAAGATAATGAGCCGGGTGCCGATAGATGGAACCCGCGACCTGCCTTTTATTATATGTACTTTTTTCAGCAGTTTTTTGGCGATAGGATGGTGGCCTCAACAGTTGAGGGCTCGGCGGATATTTTTAGTTACGCGTCGTCATTTACATCGGGCGAAGCTGGAGTAATCCTGGTGAACAGGTCAAAAACAGCTGCCCGGGTAAATGTTAAAATAACCAATTTCGCGGCAGGCGCGTCTTACTACTTTTATACCTTAAACGGCGGAACTGATAATGGCGATTTCTCGCGCAAGGTATATGTAAACGGAGTAGGCCCCGCAGGTGCATCGGGTGGCCCTGCAAATTATCTTACCGTTCCGGCCGGTTTGGCGCCTATTGATGGTGGAATAAATGTTACCGTTCCGGCTTATGGGGCGATTTTTTTGGCGGCCGACAAAAAGTAAGTTATAGTGCGGTGAGTGTTCCAAACAAAATATAATGAATACTATACCAAAAACAATAAATTTCATTTAATACCACTGATTGTTAAATTGTTGCAGCGTTTTGATTACGACATAATTTGTCGTAATCAAAATTATTGCTTCTTATCCCCAAGCCCCTTGGTAACTACCTGCCCTATAATCTGGTCCCTATTACAGGTTATAAAAAAGCATTGGTAATACCTATAATACTGAAGACGGAATGTACCAGGATCATCACAATAAATAAAATGTATCCTATATTTAGGGGATGAAAAACGTGTTAAAAACCTGCATCATTCTATTGCTGATTACCAAAGCCGCATTTGCCCAGCAAAAAACCTTCACCAATCCCCTGTTGCCATCTGGCGCCGATCCCTGGGTTGTTTATAAGGATGGCTTTTATTATTATACCAATTCATTAGGGAACAGGCTTGCTATATGGAAAACAAAGGACCTGACGCAATTGAAATTAGCCGAGAAAAAAACGGTATGGCTGCCGCCCCCGGGTGGTAGTTATTCAAAAGAATTGTGGGCTCCCGAACTTCATTTTTTTAAAGGTAAGTGGTATATGTATTTTGCTGCCGATGATGGCAGTAACAATAATCACCGCATTTATGTAATTGAAAACTCCGCTGCTGATCCCTTACAAGGCAATTGGGTTTTTAAAGGACAGGTAGGTGATGAAACCAATAAATGGGCTATTGATGCTTCGGTATTTGAAAACAACGGGCAACTGTATATGATATGGGCCGGATGGGAGGGTGATGTTAATGAACAGCAAAATATTTATATCGCTAAAATGAAGGATCCTTATACCATAGATGGTTCGCGGGTAAAAATATCAAGTCCGGTTTATGACTGGGAAAAATATGGTGATTTGGGTGCAGCCTCAAATCCGCCCCATGTAAATGTAAACGAGGGGCCTGAAATATTAAAGCATAAGGACAAATTGTTTCTGGTATACTCCGCCAGCGGCTGTTGGACAGATTATTACGCCCTGGGAATGCTTACTGCATCAAAAAATAGTGATCTGATGGACCCTTCCTCATGGAAAAAATCAGCTCAGCCGGTATTTAAGCAATCACCCGAAAATGGCGTTTATGCGCCCGGTCATAATTCTTTTTTCAAATCTCCCGATGGTACCGAGGATTGGATCCTTTATCATGCAAATTCAAAACCGGGCCAGGGCTGCGGCAATGATCGCTCGCCACGGGCACAAAAATTCGGCTGGAAAAAAGATGGCTCACCTGATTTTGGCATACCTTTAAAGGAAGATACTGCTATAGCTGTGCCGTCGGAAAAACGATAGTAAATTATATTTTATGATTTAAAAATAATAAAAATATTAATGTAATAATAAGTATTGTAACAAGTTTGTTATATAGTAATTTGATAGGCTGCCAAATTGGTAAAAATTTGCTTTGCTGGTTAAAATTCGTTTAATTACTGAATAAATATTAACTGCATGCCTAAACGATATCCTGCCAAAATAATATGTTGTTTTGTACTGGTCCTGTTATGCAAAACCGCATCAGCACAGGCTGATGCCGATAGTGCAGTTTATGATGCTGCAGTTACCAATGTAGTCAATCGTTTTTACCAGGGTGTTGGTGAACAATCTCGCCTATATAACGGCCTGGTTTATGATTCATATGATTCTTCGATAAAAGGTAATGCCTACCTGGATGATATTGATGGGTGGAGGAGCGGCTCGGTTGCCTATGACGGGCAGACCTTTGAAAACGTACCCATGATTTATGATTTGTATACCGACCAGCTGGTGGTATTATTATATAATCATGCTTCTCCATTCGCTTTAATACCCAACAAAGTTTCCAGCTTTGATCTTCACGCGCGTCATTTTATTAGAGTGGCAGGTACCAATACTGGTATTAAAAGCGGTTTCTATGAACAATTGTATGGCGGCCGGTCGCAGGCGTTGAAAAAGGTAGAAAAAGTGATTAAATCCACTTCGGCGTCAACTGGCAGAGAGCGGTATTTTACCTTATTAAATGAAACTCCTGATTACTTTATTAAAAAAGGCAATACTTATTATAAGGTGAGTAGCCAGGGTTCTGTGTTAAATTTATTTGTTGATAAAAAGAAAGAACTTAAGCAATATATTAAGGATAAGCATATACAGTTTGATGGTCTTTTTGAGTTAGCGCTCACCTCAGTTGCAAAGTATTATGATAGCTTAACCAATTAATATGAAAAAAATCTACTTTACTATTATTCTTTTCTTAGCGGTTAAATTATTACATGCACAGGGTATTTCAAAAAATATAAGCGTTAATTTTCAGCAGGCCACGGTTGAACAATTTGCAACTGAGCTTGAAGTAAAAAGCGGCTACCATTTTTATTATGATCGTACGCAATTTGATAGCTTAAAAATAACACTCCAGGCAAATGATCAGCCTTTGATTAATATACTCAGCCTGGCATTTCACAATACTGTTTATCATTATGCAATAGTCGCATCCAAAATGCAGGTTTTTTTAACCCGCGAAAAGGAGATCCTGACACAACCTGCAGCCGGTTATTTTAATATTAAACCAGGGCAGGCACAGCCGGTTGTTTCATCGCCTGTAATTGACTTTACAACAACCCCTGTTAAAAAGCCAGTAATTGAATCAACGGTAGAAAACAAGTTATATGAAATAGGTATAAAAACCAATGATATAAAGGCTGGCAAGGCAACCATATCGGGATATGTAAAAAGCAGCAAATCTGGCGGGGCCATAGCGGGGGCAAGCATTTATGTGAGCAATTCAAGCCTAGGTGTAACAACAGATCAGTTTGGCTATTATACCCTTGCATTACCTCGCGGCAAGCAACTTTTAATAGTTAAAGGGATAGGCATGAAAGATGCCCGGCGGCAAATTATGTTGTATACCGATGGGGAGCTTAATATTGAATTACAAGACCAGGTAACCACCTTAAAGGAGGTAAAAATATCGGCCGATAAAGTAGCCAACGTGCGCAGTACCGAAATGGCTGTGAGCCGGCTGGATATAAAAAGCATAAAGCAGGTACCCGCAGTTTTTGGGGAGGCCGATGTTTTACGCATTGTGTTAACGCTGCCGGGAGTGCAAACAGTAGGCGAGGCTACTACCGGCTTTAATGTTAGAGGAGGCGCTGCCGATCAAAACCTGATATTGCTTGATGATAAAACAATTTATAACCCAGCCCACTTTTTTGGTTTCTTCGCGGCGTTTAACCCCGATATTGTAAAGGGGATTGAGTTGTATAAAAGCACCATACCGGAAAAATTTGGAGGGCGCTTATCGTCGGTGCTTGAGGTAACTAATAGGGAGGGCAACAAAAAAGTATTTACCGGTTCGGCAGGTATAGGCTTGCTCACCAGCAGGCTTAATGTTGAAGGACCAATTGTAAAGGATAAAACATCGTTCATATTTGGCGGCCGTACCAGTTATTCAGATTGGTTGCTGAAGTTATTACCCCAGGCGTATAAACATAGTCATGCTTCATTTTATGATCTTAACCTTGATCTTAGCCACCAGGTAAATAAGGATAATAACATTTATGTATCCACTTATATCAGCAGCGATAATTTCAGGTTAAACAGTGATACCACCTACAGTTATAGTAATAAAAATGCCAACATAAAATGGAAGCACAACTTTAACAGTAAGCTGTACAGTTTGTTAACCGTGGGTTATGATGGTTATAAATATGATATTGCAAGCAGTGCGAACCCGGTAAATGCCTACAAACTTAAATTTGGCATCAACCAAACCAATTTAAAAGCCGATTTTACCTATTACCTTAACAGGAATAATACCCTTGATTTTGGTTTAAGCTCCATTTATTATAAGCTAAACCCCGGCAGCGAAACGCCAAATAACGCATCCTCATTAATAGTGCCCGATAAGGTGGCTGATGAACAGGCACTGGAAAGCGCTATTTACCTGGGCGATAAATATGATATAACACCCGATTTTACGATAAGTGCGGGCATCAGGTATTCGTTATTTAATTACCTTGGTGCGCAAACCATTCGTAATTACGCACCGGGGTTGCCACGCACTCCTTTAAATGTGGTTGATAGCGCAAACTATGGCGGTGGTAAGGTAATTAAAACCTATTCGCGCCCCGAAATCAGGGTATCAGCACGCTATAATATAGATGATGACCTGTCATTAAAGGCCAGCTATAATACGCTGGCGCAATATATTCACCAGCTATCAAACACAACTGCCATATCGCCCATTGATATTTATAAACTGAGCGATCCTAATATCAAACCCCAATATGGCAGCCAGGTATCATTTGGCGTATTTAAAAATGCGAAGCAAAATACCATTGAAACATCGGTTGAAGTATACTATAAGCATATTGACAATTACCTTGATTATAAAAGCGGTGCCAAGTTGATAATGAGCCATGCTGTTGAGCAGGAGGTATTAAACACCCAGGGAAAAGCTTATGGTGTTGAACTTTCTGTACGTAAAACAACCGGTAAGTTAAACGGATGGATTAATTATACCTACTCGCGCACATTTTTAAAGCAGGATGATGCTACTGCCGGCCAATTAATAAATGGAGGCGCATACTACCCGGCTAATTACGATAAGCCCCATAGCTTTAACTTTACGGGCAATTATCGAATTACCCACCGTTACAGCGTTTCGCTGGATGTAACTTATAGCACAGGCCGGCCTATTACGTTGCCTATTGCCAAGTATTATTCAAACGGCGCCGAGCGTGTTTTCTATTCAGGCAGGAACGAATATCGGATCCCTGATTATTTCAGGTCCGATTTTTCTATCAATATAGATGGCAACCATAAAATTCATCAAACTTTCCATAACTCATGGACGGTGGGTGTGTACAATTTAACCGGACGACAAAACGCGTATTCAACATTTTTTCAACAGCAGGGAGGGGTTATCAATTCATACCAGCTATCCATTTTTGCCCGGCCGATACCGTTTATAAATTATAATATCCGGTTTTAATGTTGATACTAAAATATAAAAACTGATAAAAAAAGGATTTTGAATGAGTGCGATGAAGAAAATATTATACGTTTTATTTGTGCTGGCGGCAGCAACAGCTTGTAAAAAGCAGCTCAACATTGCGCCTTCGGCTAAAATAACCAGTTACCTGGTTGTTGATGGCAATATCTCGTCTGGCGATTCTACTACTATAACCCTGCGCCGTACGGTAAACCTGGATAGTAACTCAAGGGCGAACCCCGAACTGGGTGCTACCGTAACTGTTGAAAGTGCTGGCGGTGCAAGTTATAAGTTGAATAATAAAGGCGGTGGAGTTTATGTATCTGCACCTTTAAACTTGTCGTCCGGCGAAAAATACAGTCTTAAAATTACCACGTCAAATGGTGGTAAATATGCTTCGGATTTTGTACAGGTAAAAAATTCGCCCCCAATTGATAGTGTAAGGACTGCTATAAAGAATGATGGTCTGCAAATAAGTGTTGATACGCATGATGCGAGTAATAATAGCAAATATTACAGGTGGGAGTATACGGAAACCTACCAGATCCAAAGTGCATTTGAATCGCAGATTATTGTAGTTAAAAACGATTCACCACCACCACCAGACATTCAGACTCCCAGAACTCCCGAAAAAAAAGTATACAATTGCTGGGTAAGCGATACATCTAACTCCATAATTACAGGTTCATCGGCAAAGCTTGCCGCGGATAAAATAAGCGATGCACCTATGGCGCTAATTACAGCCAATTCAGAAAAGCTTCGCCTCAGGTATAGCATATTGGTAAAGCAGTATGTGATTACGGCCGAGGCCTTTAATTATTTTGAGCTATTAAAGAAAAACACCGAGCAAATAGGAGGTATTTTTGATCCCCAACCATCGGAGTTAACAGGTAATCTGCATTGCCTTAGTAACCCCAATGAGCCTGTTATCGGTTTTGTGACTGTGGGCCAAGTGGCGCAAAAAAGAATTTTTGTTGATAAGGCTAATCTCCCTGCAAGCTGGGTGCCCGAAACCCCGTATGGAAGCTGTCAGTTAAATACACTGCTATACACCCGTAAGGTAACAAGTACTATTCCAACAATTCCGCCAATATATGTCAATGAAGTAAAAGATCTGATTTATGGGGGCTTTCAGTTAGCGGTTGATTATGCTCCGGGAGGTTACCTGGCATCAACACCAATTTGCGTGGATTGTACATTACGGGGAACAAATAAAAAACCATCGTTTTGGAAATAAAAAATTATAAGCTATGAGAAAAATCAGTGTTGTTTTTTTCGCATTCGCGATGTTAACCTTAACCAAATCGTTTGGACAGGTGTTGCCCGATGTGCAGAATAGCTTTAAAGAGTATACCTCAAATACCCTGCAGGAAAAGCTGTATGTACACACCGATAAAAACGGCTATACCGCAGGTGAATTGCTGTGGTTTAAGGTATACAACGTAGATGGCATTTTTATGAAGCCGCTTAACTTAAGTAAAGTTGTGTATGTAGAGGTGCTTGACGAAAAACAGAACCCTGTTTTGCAAACTAAAATAGCCATGAAGGATGGTGCCGGAAGTGGCTCTTTGTATATCCCTGTTAATTTATCAACCGGTAATTTTGTGCTGAGGGCTTATACCAGCTGGATGAAAAATTTTAGTCCCGATTACTATTATTCAAAAAAGCTAATCATCATCAACCCGCTGAAAAGTCCGGATAAAGCAGATAAGAAAGCATGGCCAGCCTATGATGTTCAGTTTTTTCCGGAAGGTGGTAATTTGGTTAACGGTATTACAAGCGTAATTGGCGTAAAGGCCGCAGACCAATGGGGTAAAAGTGTGGATTTTAAAGGAGCGATTTTAAATCAGAAGAACGATACATTAGTGAGGTTTCAACCTCTTAAATTTGGAATTGGCCATTTTACTTTCAAGCCCGAAAATGGTGTTGCGTATCATACTGTCATAAACATTGCCGGCAAAGTAATACAAAAAGAGCTGCCGCCGGTTTACGCCAATGGTTATGTAATGAATTTGAAAGATAACGGCAATGGACAGTTAGCGGTTACAGTGCGTACAAATTTGCCATCAAAAAGTATTTACCTGTTTGCCCATACCCGGAATATGATTAAGCTTGTTGAAACCGAGGTTAATGATAATGGCACAGCTACATTCACCATTGACAAGAATAAACTGGGCGAGGGTATATCACACATTACCATTTTTGATTCCGATAAAAAGCCTGTTTGCGAACGCCTGTATTTCAAACGCCCAACTAAAAATATGGCTATTGAAGCCAATACGGACGCGCTGCAATATACCATCCGCAAAAAAGTTGCTGTTGCTATAAGTGCAAAGGACCAGGGCAATAAGCCTGTGGCTGCTGATTTGTCATTATCAGTTTACAGGCTGGATTCTTTACAGCATAATGATCCGGAAAATATACTCAGCTATTTATGGTTAAGGTCTGATCTGAAAGGGAATATTGAATTGCCTGGATACTATTTTAAAAACACCAATGCCACGGCAGATGAGGCTTTAGATAACCTGATGCTTACACAAGGCTGGAGAAGTTTTGCATGGAACGATGTATTAAGTAAAAATGCGCCTGTATTTAACTTTTTACCGGAGCTGAACGGACCCATTATTACGGCTAAGATCACTAATAAATTAAACGAGCAACCAGGAAAAGATATTGTTGCTTATTTGGGTATACCGGGCAAACATATACAACTATACTCGGCAAAAAGCGATGCCCGCGGCCGGCTGATCTTTAATATGAAAGAGTTTTATGGGCAAAATGAGGTTGTTGCAGAAACCAATACTACTATTGACACTAATTACAGGATTGATATTTTAACTCCATTTTCTGAACGGTTTGCTCCTATAGCATTACCGCGCCTGGATGTTACCCCTGCTATGCAAACCACATTTGAAGATCAAACCATAGCCATGCAGGTGCAGAATATTTACAACGGCCCCCGGATGAAACAGTTTAACGAGCCGTATGTAGATACCAGCGCATTTTATGGACCTCCATTTAAAACTTATCTTTTAGATAATTACACCCGTTTTACAACCATTGAAGAGGTAATGCGCGAATATATCAGGGAAGTTAACGTGTTTCACACGCGTAACCAGTTTAGGGTAAGGGTAGTTAGCGGGATAGGTTTCCTGGGCGAAGAAGACCCCATGGTGCTGATTGATGGTGTGCCATTTTTTAATATGAATAAAGTATTTGCCGTTGATCCGCTTAAAATTCGCAAGCTGGAGGATGTGCCTTTTAACTACTCCCTGGGTGCATCTTATGAAAAAGGGATACTAAGCCTCACAAGCTATAAAGGCGACCTTGGTGGTGCCGAAATAGATCCGCACGCGGTAGTATTGGATTATGAAGGATTGCAGCAGCAGCGTCAATTTTATTCACCGGCGTATGATACTGATGAGCAGGCGGCAAGCCACATGCCCGATTTTAGGAACGTGTTGTATTGGGCTTCATCTGTAAATACAGGCGCTGCCGGCAAAAAGCAGGTGTCGTTTTATACTTCAGATCAACCGGGGAAATATATTGGTGTGATAGAAGGCATAAGCCCTAACGGTGAAGCCGGCAGCCAAACCTTTAGTTTTGAGGTAATGCCCGGTTATTCAACACAGGTAAATAAGTAAAACTGTTTTGATAAGATATTTAAATGGCGGAGTTTTAATAAAACTCTGCCATTTGTATTAATTAGTCAAATCTCTTTTTTTGCCGGTATAGCCGGTTATAGTGATCTTTGCAACATCGGCATCAACCTCCAAATTACGTGAGGATTGCGATAGGTAAGTAGAACCATAGTAAAACTCCACCCGTTTTTTGGTGTTGTTTTTATAGGTAATATCAGCATAAAAATCATCCGGTTTAAGCTTAATAAACTTCTTCGATTTGGTGGTATTGCCCGTTTGTTGATAAACTTTCAGGCTGTCCTGGTTTTGTGTGGCAACAAAAATATTTTCTCCTTTTGCCGATTGCACTGAAGCTAATCCTTTAGCATCTCCATTAATAAATAAACCGCTTTGGGCTATGGATAGGGGAGCAAAGCCACCTTTGCCATTACCTTTCATATACAAACCCATAAAGGCGTCATGGCGGCCGGTAAAAGGCTCCATGCCGAAATCATTACCAACCATTATTAAGTCGAGGTTACCATCCTGGTCAACATCTTTAGCAACCATACCGTAAACCGGGGCCATTTGGGTAGCCAAAGGCATCGCGCTTATTTGGAATTTTCCGTTTCCTTTATTTTCGATAAAGCTGGTGTTCATATCGGTAGCTTTCATGATCACCGCGTTTTCTTTATCCTTATCGCTCCAAAGGTCATCCATGGTGGCGTGACCAAAGCCCCGGTAGCTCGGGTATTTTTTACGGATAGAAATAAGCTGACTAATTAAATCATCGCGGGTATGCATCGGGAATGGCTTTTGGGAGCCGTCTTCGGCTTTCATATAGCAAAATATCATGGCATCAAATGAGCCGTTACCATCAAGATCTTTCCCCATAATAGTCATAGGTTGGGTAAATGATGCTTTATAGTTGGAGTTTTGACCCAGGTTTCCGGCTATATAATCAATATTGCCATCATTATTAAAATCGCCGGCCACTATACTATTCCACCACCCCACATGAGTATCAATACCCGATTTTATTTTTTTAAAGCCGCTTCCATCGCCTTTGTAAAAGGTGATCGGCATCCATTCGCCAACTACAATCAAATCAACTTTGCCGTCCTTATCAAAATCTGTCCATAAAGCATCAGTGATCATTCCGCCGTGTACCAGGTCGGGGCAAAGCTGTGCCGTTACATCTGTAAATTTACCGCCATCGTTCCTGTATAAATGGCTCGCCGGCGATGATGGATAAGCGCCAGAAACTGAACGCCCACCGACAAACAGGTCGAGGTCGCCATCATGATCAAAATCTGCAGCACGAACGCAGGAACCGTTATCATACTCTACTGGTACAGCTCCAAAGCTTTTGCTGAACTGTCCTTTGCCGTTATTGATATACAAGCGGTCTTGTGCCGATGTATGATCTTTAGGGAATTCATAACTACCACTCACCACATACAGGTCAAGGAAGCCATCGTTATTGGCATCAAACAGAAGCGCGCCCATATCTTCTTCTTCCTTAAAGCTATCGTTTAAAAAACGGTTACTGTCCATGGTAAATTTGCCGTCACTACCCTGCATAAAAAACACCCCTTTGTTGCCGGCAGATCCACCGATGTAAAAATCATCATAACCGTTATTATCAATATCGCCTACAGCAACCGATGGCCCGTACTGGCTTAGTTTATGAGGTAAAGTTGGCTGAATGTTGTAGTCAATCGCATCTTTCTCCTGGTGTACATATTTTATACCGAGTTGATTTTCAGCTGATTTAAAAACAGGTTTGGCATTAACCGGTATCCCCGCCGGGTAGCTGCCCGCGCTGTTTTTATATTGCAGGGTGATGCTTTGGTTGGCCCTAATGTTTTCAATTAATTGTGTTTTACCATCGGCCCAGCGGATGCGCAGCGAATCAACTTTATTTGCAGTGCCAATACCAAAATGTGCTTTGGCATCGTCGGTACTCATATACCCCCGGCAGGGCTGCTGGTCATAAAACTGCTGTTTGCCCTGGTAATATACCCGAATGATGGCGCCTATACCATCACGATTTTTGGTGTCGCCCTGTAAGGCAACTGTTAAGTAATTATGGGCTTGGGCTACCTGTGTTTTATTGTTCAGGGTATTTTCATAAATAAAGGCATCGTCGTCAATATTGTTGATCACCAGGTCAAGATCGCCGTCGTTATCCAGATCGGCATAAACACCGCCTGTTGAAAAGGTTGGCTTAACTATGCCCCAGTCTTTTGACTGATCTGCAAACATATAACCACCCTGATTTTTAAAAGCGTAGCTGGCTGTTTTAACAACGGGGAATGAATCGGCAGCGGCCAATGTTCTGTTTTCCTTAACCGTGCGGCCCTGGTCGTTGCTGTAAAGTGCATGGTCAAGGTCGGTAACATCGCGTGGGTATCCGTTTGTGATCACCATATCCCGGTAACCGTCGTTATCAAAATCAGCTACCAGTGGTGTCCAGCTCCAATCCGTTTGATAAACACCGGCCATGTAGGCAACATCGCTAAATTGAGGGTGACCTAAAGGCGTTTGCCCTTGGTTTAATTGCAGTACGTTACGAATGTACTGATGCTCATATTTAAATTTTGTATTGTTGATGTAGGTGATATAGTTATCACCCATCAGCATGGTTTTTTTGCGCACGTTTTCTTCAGGAAGCATCTCTAATGATACCAGGTCGGGGAGACCATCGTTGTTGATGTCTACCATATCTGACCCCATTACCGACCAACCCGTATGCTTAAAATATTCGCCTGCGCGGTTGGTAAATGTTCCGTTTTTGTTGTTGATATATAACAGATCGTTCGATATAAAATCGTTACCCACATAAATATCCGGCCAGCCATCGTTGTTGATATCAGTAATAGATACAGAGTTGCCAAAACCTTCCATCAAAATGCCAGCCTCTTTGGTAACATTGGTAAATGTGCCATTGCCATTGTTGCGGTATAGCCGATCGTTGTTCTCGGCGCTGCCATCACTTAGTTTGGGGCGATAGGCAACCGGTGTTGTTTTACCCAAAAAGTTGGTAAGCAGGTACATATCCAGGTCGCCATCATGGTCGTAATCAAAAAATATGGCCTGTGTGCTGTAACCATCGTCATCCAGGCCGTAAGCCTTTGCTTCATCCTTAAAAATTGGAATGCCGTCTTTATTATTTCCCTGGTTTATATAAAGCATATTGCGGCGCTGTTCGGGGTTCGATTTGAAAGATGCGCACACATAAATATCCTGTTTTCCATCGTTATTGATATCTATTACCGATACGCCCGCGCTCCATTTACCTTCGCCATTTACCCCTGCAATATCAGTAACATCGTTAAATTTCAGGTCGCCTTTGTTAATGTATAATTTGTTGGCAACCATATTACCGGCAAAATAAACATCGGGCAAGCCATCATTATTAAAATCACCTATCCCTACACCTGCACCATTGTATAAATAAGGATGATTCAGGATGTTGATACTGTCACTGGGGGTTAAAGTGTTTTTGAATTTGATGCCGGTTTGAGATGGATCCAACAGTTTAAAAAGGGTAGGGCCGCCCTGTTTGCGCGAACAACCCTGGGCCAAAAAAAGGAATAGTATTATAAACAGTTTAAACTGGATTGGTAAACTTTTTATCATGAAATTATCGCTACTAATTGAATATTGGTTTATGCTATGGTTAAGCTTTAACTTACTGGTGATTAAACAGTAAGCGTACGTAAAGAAAATGGATTTTGACATAAAGGATTCTGCAAATCATATCAATATTTCGTCAAATAGTATCGTGTAATGTTTGTTTATGTATTTACTATTAGCTTTGATTATTAACCCGTTAGTGCCAATTAACCTCAATTGAATTATTGTTATCCGTTATATGAAGAAATTTTACTTTGTTTTATTTATTGCCTCGCTATTAATTTCCTGTTCATCCAAACAAAAGGGATGGCAAAAATTAGCCGAAGATCCTAATTATATCCATCGGTCTGTTAGGGAGGTTACAGAAGTAATGCTGCATGATATTTATTCGCCCCCCGTTGCCAGTCGCATTTATGCTTATATCACCGTTGCCGGATATGAAGCGGCGGTTAATGGAAATAAAAACTATATATCACTTGCAGGGCAATTGAAAGGGCTCGATTCTATCCCCACGCCCGAAGCTGGTAAACAATATTGCTACTCTTTAGCTGCATCACACGCTATTTTAACGGTTGGTAAGATACTGGTGATGTCGGAAGGTAGGATAGAGGGCTTTCATACTACGTTGATGGACGAATACAAAAATACAGGCATGCCCGATGATGTATACCAAAATTCCATTGATTACGGAAAGCTTATTGCGGATAGGATACTTAAATGGGCTGGTAAGGATAATTATAAGCACACAAGATCATTATCTAAATACGATGTGCAAACCGATGATGCAACCTGGAAACCTACTCCACCAGCCTACATGAAAGGCGTTGAGCCGCATTGGAACGAAATAAGGACCTTTATTCTCGATTCGGCACAGCAGTTTAAACCGGCAAAAGCGGTTGATTTTTCTTTAAAACCCGACAGCTACTTTTATAAACTGGCTGTAGCCGTACGCGAAGCAGGACTGCATTTAACTCCTGAACAAACAAGAATAGCCAATTATTGGGATGATAACCCATTTAAGGTGAATACCAACGGGCATACCATGTTTGCCACAAAGAAAATATCGCCGGGAGGACACTGGATAAATATTACCGGCATTGTTTGCAGAAAGGTGAATGCAGATTACGTGCGCACCTCAGAAGCTTACGCTTGCATGGCGGTTGTAATTGCCGATAGCTTTATCAATTGCTGGGACGAAAAGTATAAAAGCAAAGTGATACGGCCCGAAACCTATATTAATCAATACATTGACCAAAACTGGATGCCCCTGCTGCAAACGCCACCTTTCCCGGAGTATACCAGTGGGCACAGCGTAGTTTCAAATGCATCGGCTATAGTGCTTGGCAAATTATTTGGCAGTAATTTGGCTTTTACCGACTCTACAGAGGTAGAATTTAGTATTCCTGCACGCCAGTTTAAATCATTTAAAGCAGCAGCTGATGAGGCTGCCATTAGCCGTTTTTACGGGGGCATTCATTATATGCCATCCATAGTTAACGGGGTTGATGAAGGCGTAAGGATTGGTGAGTTTGCCCTTACCAAATTAAAAACCCGCAGGTAGGTACTTAAAATGTTTTAATCTTACTGTTTCTCTTATTTTGCTGATACTCCGTTGGGGTAGTGCCAAATTGTTTTAAAAAGTTACGGCCCAGGTGCGATTGTGAGCTATAACCAACCATATTGGCCACTTCATAAACTTTATAATCACCATCCTCCAGCAGTTTTGCGGCGGCTTTTAAGCGGGTAATATTGATAAGCTCGTTGATGGTAAGGTTTGATATAGCTTTAACTTTACGGTATAAAGTTGGCTTGCTCATATTCATCAAATTGGCAATGTGCTCCACATCCAGGTCCGGGTTTTGGATGTTGTGGTTAATAACCGCGTTTAGTTTATCCAAAAAGCTTTCATCAGGTTTGGAGTAAGCCATGGTTTTGATATTGGCCAGCGGCGAACTTGCAAAATGGTCTTTTATTTTATTGCGGTTGATAAGCAGATTAGCTATTTGCACCTGTAAATGCTCGGGCGAAAATGGTTTTTCTATATAGGCATCGGCACCAACTTCCAAACCTTCAATTTTACTTTGCAGGGTGTTTTTGGCGGTGAGTAGTATGATGGGGATATGGCTGTAATCAAAATTGGTTTTTATTCGTTTACACAGTTCAAATCCATCAATAACCGGCATCATTACATCACTGATGATAAGCTGAATGTTTTCAATTTCTATCATATCCAGGGCCTCCTGACCGTTGAAGGCTTTTATAACAGCATATTTATCGCTCAGGTCATCCGAAATAAAATCAAGGATCTCGGGATTGTCATCCACTAAAAGTATAATCGGCTTCATAAAATCAAAATTATCTTCTTTAACAGTATCGGTTAGTTCGTAATTGTCTGGAGTGTTGTGCAGGTCAAATTCTTTTTCCTGGTGTATGGGTAATGTGAGGTTAAAAATATTAAAATCATTAATTGATTTGTTTAAAACCAATAAGCCCTTGTGTAATTCGGCCAGCGAGCGTGAAAGCGAAAGCCCTATGCCTGTACCTATCTGCTTCTCCGATTCCTTCATCCTAAAAAAAGGTTCGAATATTTTTTCCCGCATTTCATAGGGAACTATATACCCGTTGTTCCTGATTTCGACGGTGAAAGTACAATCGTTTGGTTCACTCTTCAGTAGTTCAATTTCTACTGCTGATGTGCCGTACTTAATGGCGTTGTTGATAAGATTACTTATGATTTTGGTAAAAGCCTCTATATCCACGTAAGCATACAAGTTTTTGTCAACATGTTTTAGAGAATAGCTTTGATTTTTTTGCTCGGCCATCGGTTTAAATCTCGAAAATACATCCTCAAGTAACTCGGCAATATCGGTTTTAACAAAACTCAGGCTAAATCCGTTGGTTTCGGTCTTCCTGAAATCCAGCAACTGGTTAGTAAGATCGAGCAAACGGTTGGTGTTTTTTTCCATTATTTTAAGATTGTTCTGGATATCCGGAACATGCTCGGCCCTTTTAATAACTTTCTCCATTGGCCCCTTTATCAAAGTTAACGGAGTACGTATTTCATGGGCAACATTGGTAAAAAACTCAATTTTGGCATTGTAGATCTGCCTCTCTTTATCGCTTTCCAGTATTTCAATCAACCTGTTGTTTCTTAGGCGGTTGCGGGTATGGTATTGATTCAGCAGGTAATAAATGGTCAAAATAATTAGTAAAGCATACAGTATATAGGCCCACACACTTTCCCAAAATGGAGGGGCAATATTTATTTGAAGTATGGTTTCTTTTGTAAGCCAGGCACCATTGTTATTTGCGGCTTTAACTATAAAAGTATAATGGCCGGGTAATAATTGAGTAAAATAAACCTTCCGGTTTCGGTTCAAATCTGTCCACCCTTTATCGAGCCCTTTCATCATGTATTTATACCGGGTCATTTCGGGCGATGGAAAACTTAGCGCCGCAAAATCAATACTGAAAGATGATTGGTTATAATTTAAATCGATTTTTTTGGTGTAGATAATAGAGCTGTTGAGTAATGAATCGCTGCCTTTAACCAAAATCTCCTGGTTATGTACCTGGAATCCGGTTATGTATACCGGGGCCACAAAATTATTTTCTTTAAATGCCGATGGATTAAAACTTACCATGCCTTTTACACAACCAAAGTACATGGTGCCATCTGTATCTTTAAATGCCGAGTTGTAGTTAAACTGATCGCTTAACAGCCCACTTGCCTTGGTATAAATTTTTATACCATCGTTTATAATGTTTAAACAAACCAGGCCACGGGTAGTGCTCACCCATATGTTTTTCTTGTCATCTTCCAGAATTCTGAAAACGTAGTTGCTGGGAAAGCCATTGCTGAGGTCAAAAAATTTATAAGCTCCTGTATGCAGATTGTATTTCCATAACCCAAGCCCTTCGGTTGCAAACCATAGGTTATTGTTGCTATCTTCAAATAAACCATTTACCGTGGTGTTATTGAGCGCGTTTTTTACCGTGTACCTGTAATTAAATTTACTGCCGGTGTTTTTATCGGGATCATAACAGTAAATACCATCATGTACAGTACCAACCCACACTTTGCCGTTATGATCTTCGAGCAGGGAGTAAACAAAATCGTGCTCGGGTACCCGGTCAATAAGTGTAAAATCCTTTTTCTCCGTATTATACCGGTACAGGCCTTGAGTTGTCCCTATCAAAATTGCGCCAGACCGTGTTTTGATGAAACAGATGATGAAATTACTTTTCAGATCGTTTTTCCCCTTGCCTGCCAGGTAATAGCGTACTACCTTGCCGGTAGGTATATTCAGAATATCCAAACCGCGTTCAAACGTGCCTATAAACAGTTCATTACCATTGGCAAGTAAGCCATGTATGTTGGTATTGGTAATGCCGTTTTTTACACCCGGAAAGTAATGTGTCCAGGTGGTTTTATCGGGACTTAGCTTATTAAGTCCGTTATCTTCGGTTCCTAACCAAAGATTACCATATATATCTTTACAAATTTCGCGTACAACGTTACCATTCAGCGAATTTTCGGGACCCGGATAATACTTGTTAAAAGTAGAGTATTGTTTTGGATAGTAATTAAGCCCGCCAAAAAAGGTGCCTACCCAAATGCCACCCTCCACATCCTTATACAGAGTATATACCGCATTGTCGGAAATAGAATAGGGGTCGTTATACTTTTTTTTGAGATTAGTGAAAGTGCCTTTTGCTACATCATATATAAATACCCCCGATTCTGTTGCTATCCAGAATTCGTTTTCGGTATATTTTACAAAATCTCTTACATAAACAGCCGTTTTATTGGTGTTATAGGTTAAAAGATCTTTATAAGTACCGTTACTGCAATCAAACTCCTTGAGCCCCTGGCTGGTGGTGCCAATAAATATTTTGTTGTTGCCAACTGCAAATATCTTTTCGATAAAGGTTGAGGTAACCCACTGAGAATTTTTAAATACATTAAAGCCTGTAAACGCGTGGGCAACGGTATCCAATTTATTTAACGTACCGGTTGTTGATGATACCCATATATCGCCATTGTTAATAGCTATTGAACTTGCTTCAAAATGCTGGTATGATTTGTAATCGATTATTTTACCTGTTCTTTTCTCATACTTCATTAAGCTACCTCTTGATACAAACCAGCAGTTGCCATAGCGGTCGTTTACAATATATCTTATGGCGTTATTGTTTGTCGTAATGTGGGTGAACTTTTCGGTTTTGGGGGTGTAATTATCAAGGCCCTGGTCGGTAGCTACCCAAAAGCTGCCGTCTTTATCAATTGATAAAGCATGTACCATGTTACTGATGATGCTGTTTTTATCTTTGGGATTATGCCTGAAAACTTTAAAAGTATAGCCATCAAAACGGTTTAATCCATCTTTGGTACCAAACCATAAAAATCCCTGTTTATCCTGCAGGCTGCAGTAAACGGTATTGTTTGACAGTCCGTTTTCTACCTGGTAATGCCTGAAGTAATAAGGCTGCGCATTACAGATATTAAACGGAACAAGGAGTAATAAATAAAATAAATATATCGGTCTCAAAATGGTTCGCTTAGACAAATATAACCATTCTGATTAACGGTTTTCGTCTGAATAAAAATTGATACTTTTTGACTAATTATTGATATGATTTGGTTAATAAGGAGCACCCAAAATCCTTTTTCTTTACATCGTAATTTAAATATGTCATCCCTACATTTTTAAAAACAACAATTAACCAATAAATAAATAACTTTATGAGAAAATTTTTACTACTCAGGTATGAGGGGTTCTCCCACATGCAATGGCCACCCAGTAAATGGCGCCAAAAAGTAACATTAGTTGTATTTTCCATCATGAGCTGCCTGCTTTTTTCGCTCGGTGCATCTGCACAGGTGAAGGTAAGCGGAACCGTATCTGATACTACGGGCGAGGCGCTTACGGGCGTGGGTATACGGATACGCGGAGCGCAGGGAGGAACAACAACAGATGTAAAAGGACACTTCAGTATCACTGTACCTGATGCCAACAGCGTTTTGGTATTAAGCTACATTGGTTTTACAACTATGAATGTACCTTTAGATGGTAAAACCGTAATAACGGTACGTATGAAATCAAGTAACGCATCCTTACAGGAGATTGTGGTAACTGGTTACGGTTCGCAAAAAAAGGAATCTATTACGGGTGCAATCTCCAGCGTAACCAGTAAAGATCTTGATCGGGTGCATGCCGGTTCAACGGTAAGTACAGGTTTAGCGGGCAAAATTCCGGGCGTTACTTTCAGAATGTCCGAAGGCCGGCCGGGAGCAAGCGCCAACATCCAGATTCGTAACATGGGCTCGCCTTTATATGTAATTGATGGCATCCAGCAAGATGAAGGTCAGTTTAATAACCTTTCACCAAATGATGTAGAGAGTATTACTGTTTTAAAGGATGGTTCGGCGGCTATTTACGGGGTGCGTGCTGCAAATGGTGTTGTGGTGGTAACCACAAAGAAGGGTAGTGGTGACGCCCGCATCAATATTGATGCTTATACAGGCTATCAAAATTGGTTTAGGTTTCCCAATGTGCTTACCAACTCCTATGATTACATGCGCTATCGGGCCGAGGCAGAGGTAAATGACAATGGTTCAACAAGTATTACTCAGGCCGAACTTGATAAGTACAAAGCAGGTACTGATCCGGCTTACCGTAGTTTTAACTGGCGCGATTATGTTTTGAAAAGCAATAATAATGCCCCTCAAAACTCAGTTAATGCCAATTTTACAGGTGGAACAGATAGAGTTAACTATTATGTATCGGCAACAAATTTATATCAGAACTCACAATTGGGTAAAGAGTATAAATTTAACCGCTCAAATATCCAATCAAATGTTTCTGTTAAGGTTGCAGCTGGCTTAAAAGTTAGCCTGGATATCAATGGGCGTATAGAAACCCGCGAAAATCCAGGTGTACCGGGAGGGGACGATTATTTCCTGGCCAAGTTTGCTGTATTAAGGAATACACCTCTGGAGCGTCCTTTTGCAAATGACAATCCTGCTTATTTAAATGATATTGGTCACACCGAATCAAATTACGCGTTTTTGAACGATAAACTTTCAGGTGTATATCATAGCGATTGGCGTGTATTACAAACCAATTTTGGTGCAGAGTATCAGATACCAGGCATCAAAGGGTTAACGTTAAAAGGTTTATACTCGTATTATATTGCCGATTATTTACTAAACAACCAGGAGTATACCTACAATGCTTATACTTACAGGCCTGCAACAAACACCTATGATATAACAGGCGGGAGCACCAATCCATGGAGAGAACGTGAACAACGTAAAGAATTTGCCAAGACTTTACAATGGCAGTTAAACTATAATAATACATTTGGCAAGCATACCGTAGGTGCTACATTTGTATCTGAGCGCATTGAGCTGCAGCACTTAAGGAACTGGATTCATGCATCACCGGTTTCAAACAACCTGCCGCTTATTTATTTCCCTACTGCCGATAGATATGAGGATAGCGATAACAAAGAGGCCCGTATTGGCTACATCGGCAGAGTCAATTACAATTACGATAACAAATATTACTTAGAAGCATCGGCAAGACGTGATGCATCATACCTTTTTGCACCAGATAAACGTGTTGGTTATTTCCCCGGTGTATCTGCCGGCTGGAGAATTACCCAGGAAGGATTTATGAAAAACCTGCTGGGAGATCACAGCGTACTTAATGATTTGAAAATTCGTGGTTCATATGGTGTATTAGGAGATGATAGAAATCCTAATAACTCAAGTCAGCCGATTATTGGTGCTTATTCTTATCTGCCTGGTTACAACTACAATACAGGTACTGCCATAATTGATGGTAATGCCGTTGTAACATCCAGAGATAAAGGTATAGTAACTACTAATATATCATGGTTAAAAAGTAAGATAACTGATGTTGGGATGGATTTTAGTTTCCTAAATAGCAGTCTTACCGGTACCGTTGATTATTTTTACAGGAAACGTACTGGCTTGCTTGGTACAAAAAATGACGTGATCTTACCTATAGAGGTAGGTTATGGATTGCCTCAGGAAAATACCAGCAGCGATTCACAGCGAGGAGGAGAAATCGCACTTAATTATAATGGTAAAGTTGGCAATTTTACTTTTAATGTAGGTGGTAATTTTTCATACAGCCGCCAAAAGAATTTACAGTCATACAACCCATTGTTTTATAATTCATGGGATCAATACCGAAACTCAACAGAAAACAGGTACTCGCATATAGATTGGGGTTACCAGGTTATAGGTCAGTTCACGTCACAGGCTCAGATTAATAACTATACTGTTAACATTGATGGTAAAGGCAACCGTAGCTTACTACCCGGGGATTTGATATACAAAGATCAAAACGGAGATGGTAAAATTGACCAATACGATGATCGTCCGATTGGGTTTGGTTATGGCACACAACCTAATATTAACTTTGGGTTTACTTTGGGAGGAGCATACAAAGGGTTTGATTTTCATGCAGATTTCTCTGGTGGTGCAGGTTATACCTGGTTCCAGAACTGGGAAACAAGATGGGCTTTCCAAAACAACGGTAACTTAAATACAATATTTGAAGATAGGTATCACCATTCAGATCCATTTGATGTAAACAGCACATGGATCCCTGGTAAATATCCCGCAAACAGGGTAAATCCGGGCACCGGTCACAGCGATTACTCACATAATTCAACCTTCTGGTTACACAGCGTAAAGTATCTTAGAGCAAGAACTCTTGAATTGGGTTATTCATTACCTGCTAATTTATTGGCAAAGGTTAAGATCAGGAAAGCTAGATTTTATGTTAACGCGTATAATATGTTTTCATTTGATAACTTGAAGCAATACTCGGTTGATCCCGAAACAACGGACGATAACGGGCTTCAGTTTCCTCAAAGTAAGGTCCTTAACTTCGGTGTTAATTTAACCTTTTAATTAATCCCTTAAGTTTAAATTCAATGAAAAAAATAACAATAATAACTACGTTTGCTGCCCTGTTAATTACGGGATCATGCAAAAAAGATAGCGAGTTTTTAAACGTACCGCCTAAACAAATTGTAACCGCCGATCTGGCGTTTTCAGATCCTAACCTGGTGCTTTCAATCCTGGGCGACCTATACAACCGAACAGTTGATTTTTCTGGTCTTGATAACGGCTGGTCTTCCTTTGCTGATTTTAGTGAGTCATTCCCTTCAGAAAATGGCAGCTCATTCTTTGTACAAAGAACCGGCTGGGGCTATGGCGAATGGGGTACATGGGATTACACCTATGTTAGGGACCTGAACCTTTTTATTAAGCGCGCAACAACAGCAACTAAACTTACCGCAGCAGATAAAAATCAATTTATTGCCGAAGGCAGATTTCTGCGGGCCAATTATTATTTTGAACTGGTGAAGAGGATGGGTGGTGTACCACTGATTACCGAGCCGCTTGATTATGATTTTTCGGGCAATGTTATTCCTTTGCAAATACCACGTTCAAAAGAATCTGATGTATATGATTTCATAATCAGTGAAGCTGAGGCTATTAAAGGATTATTACCGCCAAAACCTGAAGAAAAATCAAGAGCAACACCCGGTGCTATATTAGCTATGGAAGCAAGAGCGGCTTTATATGCAGCATCAATTGCTAAATATGGCGCTACAACTCCACAGGTTACACTACCAGGCAACGAGGTGGGTATCCCTGCAAGCATGGCAACCGGCTACTATACTAAAGCTTTGGCAGCAGCACAGGCTATAATTAATGGCAGTGCCGGTAATTATTCTTTGTACAAACAACTGCCTGATCCAAGTGACAACTTTGCCAATCTATTTTTAGATAAAGCCAGTTCAGAGTCGATATTTGTGGAGGATTTTAAAGCTAACGGAGGCAAAACCCATGGCTTTACTACCAACGATCAACCTTATTCTATATCTGACGAAGGTTTAGATGCCGGCCGCTTAAATCCTTCATTAAACCTGGTTGAAGCTTTTGAAAAACTGGATAATACTTATGCGCCTTTGGCAACTAAAGATGGCTCTGGCAATCCAATTTATTATGCAGATCAGCTTGATATTTTTGCCAACAGAGACGCAAGACTGGCGGGTACCGTGCTTTTACCCAATGGTTTATTTAAAGGTAAACGTACTGATGTATGGGCAGGCTACCAGTTGGCCGATGGAAGCATACTTACCAGTGGTGATGCCGTTCAGTTAAAGCCATTGCCGGGTACAACCACTCCCGTACAGGTGGTAGGTAAGGATGGACCGGTAAATGGTTTGGAATTCCGTACTCAAACCGGTTTTTATATTCGTAAATATCTTGATCCAACTGTAGGTTCTGGTCGTCGTGGCCGTGGTAGCGATGTTAACTTTATTCGTTATCGTTATGCCGAGGTTTTATTAAACGGAGCTGAAGCAGCCTTTGAATTAGGCCAGGCAGGTGTAGCAGCCGGATATATGAATCAGGTTAGGGCCCGCGCAGGTTTAACCATACCATTAACAGCAGCCAACATTACATTTGACAGGATAGTTCATGAGCGCCGTATTGAACTTGCCTTTGAAGGGCATACATTATTTGATATGAAACGCTGGAGACTTGCTCACATAGTTTGGGATGGTAACCAGATGACAGTTGCTGATCTTGTTAGTAATATTGGCAAGGCTTCTAAACACAATACCCAGCCTTACGGATTATGGCCATACAAATATTATAATCCTGGTAATGCTAACAATGGTAAGTGGTTATTTAAGGAAGTTAAGCCAAGCTCGGTAACTGGCACCAACAGGTTTCAATTGGGTAATTATTACTCACAAATTGGGGATGATATATTGTCAGCAAACCCTAAAATTGTTAAACAACCAAATCAATAGTATTAATTAAATTACGATCATGAAAATAAAATTTCATCATATAATTATAGCGCTTTTACTTGCAACCACGGGTTGTAAGAAAGATAATTATGATGCGCCATCATCAACGTTTAGCGGGCGTTTAACTTACAAAGGCGATGCAATAAATGTGGAATATAACCAGGTGCCTTTTGAGCTTTATCAGCCGGGATTTGGTAAAACAGGCGCTATTGTGGGCACATTTGGCCAGGATGGAGTTTATTCAACACTTTTGTTTAATGGCAAATATAAATTTACTATACCGCCAAATCAGGGTCCTTTCATGTGGAAGGAACTGAGTGCAGGTAAGAGAGATAGTTTAGCTATTACCATAAGCGGCAGCCAGAAAATGGATATTGAGGTAACTCCTTACTATATGGTACGCAATGCTAATATAACCGCTGGCAGTAACAAGGTAACAGCTGTTTTTAGTATAGAAAAGGTAATTACTGATGCTAATGCCAAAGGTATTGACAGGGTGAACCTTTATATCAATAAAACCCAGTTTGTGTCTAATGGAGATAATATAGCTAACTCGGAATTAGCGGGCTCGGCAATTACAAGCCTGAATAACATCACTATGAATGTTAGTATTCCTGGTATATCACCTACCCAGAACTATGTTTTTGCCCGTGTAGGTATTAAAATAAGTGGGGTTGAGGATATGATTTTCTCTCCTTTAGTAAAAGTGTCCTTCTAAGTTAATAATTGGTTGGGGTCATGCTATTCAGTATGGCCCCTTTTTTCTTTCCAATAATTTTATTGATTCTGCTAATCATACGAATGAAAAAACTGAATTTTTGCCTGTCTGTTTTAGTCTCTGCCTGTTTATCGGCCAATGCCCAGCAAGCTGGCTGGCATCTCATAAAAGATAAAATAACTACTCCCTGGGCCGAAAAGGTGGACCCTAAAGCACCGCTTCCGGAATATCCGCGGCCTCAGCTTGTTAGGGGAAACTGGCAAAATTTAAATGGTTTATGGAACTATACTATCGTTCCAAAAACACAAACTAACCCATCGGCTTACGCCGGCAAAATCCTGGTTCCTTTCGCTATTGAATCTGCGCTGTCTGGCGTGGGTAAAACAGTTGGTAAGGATAGTATGCTATGGTATAAAACCACTATCACATTAAATAAAACTTTAAAAGGCAAAGATGTTTTGCTGCACTTTGGCGCTGTTGACTGGCGTACCGAAGTTTTTGTGAACGGCGTAAGTGCCGGCAAACACGAAGGCGGCTTTGATCCTTTTACATTTAACATTACCCCTTATTTAAAAGGTGGTTCAAAACAAGAAATTAAAATCAGCGTGTGGGATCCAACCAATGATGGCCCGCAGCCGCGCGGTAAACAGGTTAAAACGCCCGAAGGTATCTGGTATACCCCTGTTACCGGGATATGGCAAACCGTTTGGCTGGAAGGTGTGGCTAAAACGCACATAGAAGCAACCAAACAAACCCCCGATATTGACAATCACACACTTACAGTTTCGGCTGAAGTTATAAATAGCCAGCCTGGCGATAAATTGAAAATAACCGCCTGGGACGGTAAAACCCTGGTTGATGAAAAAACCATAGAGGCAGGTGCAACTGCTGTTTTGGATATTAAAGACGAAAAATTATGGTCGACAACTGATCCTTTTTTGTATGACCTGCAGGTAGCAGTGATCAGGAATGGTAAGCCGGTTGATGAGGTGAAAAGCTACTTCGCTATGCGTAAGATCTCGCTTGGCGCCGATGCAAACGGCATCCAACGCATGTTGCTGAACAATAAGTTTGTGTTTGAATATGGACCGCTTGACCAGGGTTGGTGGCCGGATGGCTTGTACACTCCGCCAACTTATGAGGCTATGAGCTTTGATATTGATAAGTTAAAGGCAATGGGCTTTAACATGATCCGTAAGCACATTAAAGTTGAACCTGCCCGTTACTATAATTATTGCGATAAAATGGGAATGCTGTTATGGCAGGATATGCCAAGCGGCGATTTGGGTAACCATTGGGAAAATCGTCCCGGTGTTTTAGACAAGGCTACCGATCAACAGCGTACTCCCGAATCTGAAGGCTATTACCGTAAGGAATGGAATGCCATCATGAACTCGCTTTATAACTATCCCTGCATTGTGGTTTGGACACCCTTTAACGAGGCCTGGGGCCAATTCAAGACGGTGGAAATTACAGAGTGGACGATGAAAAAAGATCCATCACGCCTGGTTAACAGTGCCAGTGGGGGTAATTTTTATGATACAGGCAACATTGTCGATCTGCATAACTATCCTCATCCGGCAATGCCCCGTCCAGAAATATTTGGAAAAACCAAAGCTGTTGTTTTAGGCGAATTTGGTGGCTTAGGCTGGCCGGTTGATGGCCATACCTGGCAGGCCAACAAAAACTGGGGTTACCAGAATTTTAAAAACGGAGATGATTTACTTAAGCGATATATCACTTTTACTGATAGGCTACAGGAATTAATTAAGCTGGGCTTATCGGCAGCGGTGTATACGCAAACAACCGATGTTGAAGGCGAAGTAAACGGTTTCATGACCTATGATCGTAAAGTGATTAAAATGCCGGTGGAATTGTTACATAAAGAAAATGTAAAACTGTATGATCCGGCCTTAGCAAAATAATATATTTAATGATGAATAATTGGAATAGAATAGGTAAAGGGGCTTGCCTTATAAATGCATTCATATGTTTAGGCATTTACACCGTATCGGCACAAGTAAAAGGTACAATTGTAAAGGTTAATAATCAGCAGGTAAATGCCAATTACGTGAGTAACCGCGCCCCGTTACAAAGGGAATACTTTGAAAAGCTACCTGTAGGCAGCATAAAGGCCGGTGGCTGGTTAAAAAAAGTATTGGAATTACAGCGCGATGGCCTTACCGGCAACCTGGGCGAAATAAGTGTATGGCTTTCAAAAACCAATAACGCCTGGCTTAATAAAGAAGGAAAAGGCGAATACGGGTGGGAGGAATTGCCTTACTGGCTAAAAGGTTACGCCAATATAGGTTACATGCTGGGCGATAAAAAAATAATTGCCGAAGCTAAGTTCTGGATCGATGCTGTGCTGAACAATCAGCGCGATAATGGTGATTTTGGGCCCGCCCGCACCAACAAAGGCAACCGCGACCTTTGGACAAATATGCCAATGCTCTGGTGCCTGCAATCGTACTACGAGTATTCAAAAGATCCAAGGGTTATCCCATTCATGACCAAATATTTTAAGTATGAGTTATCGGTACCCGATGATCAGTTTTTAGAGGATTATTGGGAAAACAGCCGTGGCGGTGATAACATGCTGAGTGTTTACTGGCTTTACAACCGCACAGGCGACAAATTTCTGCTCGATCTGGCTGCCAAACTTGATAAAAATACGGCCAACTGGCGCCAGGCCAATAATTTGCCCAATTGGCATAATGTAAACGTAGCGCAATGCTTTAGAGAACCAGCTACTTTTTATCTGCAAAGTCACGATCCTAAAGATCTGGCGGCAACCTATAACGACTACAACCTAATCCGTTCTATATACGGCCAGGTTCCCGGTGGTATGTTTGGTGCCGATGAAAATGCCCGCAAAGGCTATGATGATCCGCGCCAGGCGGTAGAAACCTGCGGCATGGTAGAGCAAATGACATCAGACCAAATGCTGTTAGGTTCTACAGGAGATACATTTTGGGCCGAAAACTGCGAGGATGTTGCTTTCAATACCTTCCCGGCAGCTTTTATGCCCGATTACAGATCGCTTCGTTACTTAACCGCTCCAAACATGGTGGTAAGCGATGGTAAAAATCATAGCCCGGGTATTGCCAACGAAGGTCCGTTTTTAATGATGAACCCTTTTAGTAGCCGCTGTTGCCAGCATAACCACGCTGCAGGCTGGGTGTATTATGCCGAGAACAGTTGGATGGCTACCCCCGATAATGGTTTGGCAGCACAGCTATTTACACAAGGGCAAGTATCAGCCAAGGTGGCCAACGGCACAGCGGTAAGCATAATTGAAACTACTAAATATCCTTTTGAAGATCAAATCAATTTTACTGTTAATACCTCAACGACAGTAAATTTTCCACTATACCTGCGTATTCCCGAATGGTGTAAGGATGCCTCTGTAAAGGTAAACGGTATTGCTGTAAAACTCGGCAGCACAACCGGCGACTATATAAAACTGGCTAAAACCTGGAAAAATGGCGATAAAATAACCCTGCATCTACCTATGCAATTAAAGGTTCGCCAGTGGGAGCAAAATAAGAATAGCGTGAGCGTAAATTACGGTCCGCTTACTTATTCCCTTAAAATTGAAGAGCAATATACTAAAGAAGACAGCAGGGCCTTTACCCAGGGCGATTCGCATTGGCAAGCCACCGCCGATCCGCAAAAGTGGCCTGCATATGAAATTCATGCAGCTTCACCATGGAACTACAGCCTTGTCATCGATGAAAAGCATCCGGAGAAATCAATAGAAATAATTCATCATGCATGGCCAAAGGATAACAATCCTTTTACTAATGCCAACGCGCCTATCGAGCTAAAAGCAAAAGGTAAAAAAATTCCTGGATGGGCTATTGATCAGTATGGCCTTTGCGGCGTACTACCTCAAAGCCCGGTTAAAACCGACGAGCCGGTAGCCAATTTAACCTTAGTACCGATGGGCGGTGCAAGATTAAGGATCTCCTCATTCCCGGTAGCAGAATAAAAATTGCAACGTAGTTATTGCAAACTGTGTGTTCCAGGCGTTCCTGAACACACAGTTTGTACATTATACAGGCTTTGTACTAACCAATAACAAAATATTGAAGAAGGTTAAAAATCTAATAAATGGGGTTTTAGGATTGCTTTTGATGGGGCTAAATGCCGCAGCCCAGCCTAAGGATGGTGCTATAAATCAGCAACCGCCATCACCACTTTATCGCGACCCCATTTATGACGGTGCCGCCGACCCTGTTTTGGTTTATAACCATGCCCAAAAGGAGTGGACCATGCTTTATACTCAGCGCAGGGCAAATGTGCAATCGCCTGGCGTAGCTTTTTGTTATGGTACTGCAATAGGTGTCGCTATCTCCAAAGATCACGGCCACAGCTGGACGTATAAAGGCGCAATCAACCTGGAGCATGAGCAAGGCCAGAATACTTTTTGGGCGCCCGATGTTGTTTACGAAAAAGGTGTGTACCACATGTTTGTTGTGTACATCAGGGGCGTATATAGCCAATGGGGAGGCGATGCTCACCTGGTTCATTACACCAGTAAAAACCTTTGGGACTGGAAGTATGAAGGGCCATTAAACTTACCCGATCATAACATCATCGACCCAACGTTAATGAAATTGCCCGATGGTAAATGGCACATGTGGTACAAAGATCAAAAGTTGCAAAGCATCACCATGACAGCCGAAAGTACCGACCTCATTAATTGGAAAGTTGCAGATAAACCCGCAATTGGCGGCCAGGCGCATGAAGGGCCCAAAATATTCTGGTTTAAAAACTATTACTGGATGATAACTGATGAGTGGCATGGGCAGCGGGTTTACCGCTCAAAGGACGCCCAAACCTGGGAACACCAGGGCCTTATACTGGATAAACCCGGTCATCGCCCCGAAGATACTCCAACCGGTGCACATGCCGATGTGGTGGTAAGCGGAGGGCACGCTTATATCATTTACTTTACACATCCCGGCCGCAAAACACACCAGGATGATGGCGGTTTGGATAAGGATGGCACTTATTCATACTCAACTAAACGCACCTCCATACACGCCGCCGAACTGGAATTTGAAAACGGTACATTGCTTTGCGATAGAGACAAACCATTCAACTTTTGGCTTGATGATATTAATGACAAATAATTGCAGCATAATTAAGAACCAAAGCAAGGGATGAAATTGAAAATAATAATAATTATGTTAGTAGCGGGTCTGCAATACTTATCTGCTGCCGCGCAAAACTTTAGGGCCCCTGCTTACCCGCTTATTACTCATGATAGCTATTTCAGCATCTGGTCAACATCAGATAAGCTTACTGATTCACCTACCAAACATTGGACGGGAGCTAATCAATCCTTAACTGGTTTGATAAAGGTAGATGGCACTACTTATCGTTTTATGGGCAGTGAGGATAAAAACTATGTTGATATTGTGCCTACAGCTAATTTGACAAACTATAACTTTCAATATGTAGAAACTAAACCTGCTTATGGATGGGAGGGTACTGATTTTAATGATAACTCATGGAAAGTTGGTGCTGCTCCTTTTGGCGATAATAAAGGGCAGGATAAAACCTATTGGAAGAGCGATAATATATGGGCCAGAAGAACTTTCTATCTTAAAAATCTCAACTTTAAAAAACTTTATCTTAAGATCAATCACGATGATAACATCCAGGTTTATTTAAACGGAGAGAAAATTTATAATAAAACGGGTTGGCTAAGCAAATTTGCCTGGTTTGAAATAAGCGGCGATGTTATCAAAAAATTAAAAGTTGGTAAAAATGTATTGGCTATGCATTGCGCCAACACTGCAGGCGGCACACACCTTGATGCAGGTTTATCCACAGATCCTCCAGAACCCAAGCGTAAAACGCCCATTTATGTTGCCGACCAAAAAAGTGTGGATATGAATGCCACACAAACTATTTATAATTTCACTGCTGGTAAGATAGATTTGACATTAACTTTTACCTCGCCTTTATTATTAAAGGATCTTAACCTGCTTTCGCGCCCTGTTTCTTATATAGCCTATAAGGTTAAAGCGAACGATGGCAAGACGCATAACGTGCAGGTATATTTTGGTGCATCTACCGATATTGCCGTTAATGAGCCGGCCCAGCCGGTAACCACAAAAAAATACGTTACCAGTTCTTTATCCATATTAAAGGCAGGCACGGTTGAGCAACCCATATTGCAAAAAAGAGGTGATGACTTGCGTATCGACTGGGGGTATATGTATGTAGCGGTACCTAAAAGCTATGGCAGCAGCCAGTATATAACTTCGGCAATAGATGCAATGAATAGTTTTTCGGCAATGTTGCCGATTGAAAATACAAAGGATGGAACACATTTGGTATTGAATACTATTATCCCACTTGGCAATGTAAGCAGTGTGCCCAAAGAGCAATTTATTATGCTGGGTTATGATGATATTTATGCCATCCAATACTTTAACAAAAACCTGAAGGCCTGGTGGAAACTTGGTGTATCGAAAACTATGGAGACGGAGATGGCAGCCGCTGCAAGAGATTATAAAGCTATTATACAAAAGTGTAAATTATTAAATACCGGCATGGAAAGGGCAGCCGTAAAAGCGGGTGGTGTAAATTATGCAAAGCTTTGTGTTTTAGGTTACAGGCAAAGTATCGCTGCTCATAAACTTGTAAAAAGTCCGCAGGGCGATGTTTTGTTTCTTTCTAAAGAAAACTTTAGCAACGGCTGCATTAATACGGTGGACGTAACTTATCCTTCGGCACCGCTTTATCTTACCTATAACCCTAAATTAATGGAGGGGATGCTTAACGGAATCTTCTACTTTAGCGAGAGTGGTAAATACAACAAGCCCTTTGCAGCACATGATCTGGGTACCTATCCCCAGGCTAACGGCGAGGTTTATGGTGAAGGGATGCCAGTTGAAGAATCAGGCAATATGCTGATCCTTACCGCTGCGATATGCAAAGCCGAGAGAAGCGCGGCTTATGCCAAAAAACATTGGAAAACTTTAACTACCTGGGCCGAATATTTAAACAAATCTGGATTTGATCCTGAAAATCAGCTTTGTACAGATGATTTTGCCGGTCATTTGGCGCGCAATACCAATTTATCTGTTAAGGCTATAGTTGCCCTTGGCAGCTATGCTTTGCTTGCCGAGCAATTAGGCGATAAAGAAACCGCCGCGAGATATCGTGAAAGTGTTAAGGCGATGGTGCCTAAATGGATGAAACTGGCAGATGCGGGTGATCATTACGCGCTTACGTTTGACAATAAGAATAGTTGGAGCCAGAAATATAATATGGTTTGGGATAAGGTGCTTGGTCTGAATTTGTTCCCAAAATCTGTTTATCAAAAAGAGGTTAAATATTATTTATCCAAACAGAATAATTACGGTTTACCACTGGATAGCAGAAAAACTTACACCAAAGCTGATTGGGTATTATGGACAGCAGGGTTGGCCGATAACCAGGCAGATTTTAAAGCCCTGGCCGATCCGGTACTTAAATATTCGCAGGAAACAAGTTCAAGAGTACCGATGAGTGATTGGTATGAAACCACTACAGGCAAACAGGTAAGCGGTATGCAGGCGCGGAGTGTAGTCGGCGGATATTTTATGAAAATGCTTGAGGATAAGTTAACAAATTAATAAATACACTATTATAGATTATAGATGAGTAAGATAAGGATCTGGTTAATTTGCTTGTTTGCTCCACAGCTTTTATGGGGTCAGGGTAAAACTCCTGTTCAACAAAGTTCAGCTGCCATCAATATAGTATGGGATCAGTCATCTTTAAAACAGGTATCAGCTGGCGGTGGTGCGTATGCCCGCGCCATACAGCTAAAGGATGGCAGCCTGGTATGTGTTTATGAAGGCGATGGCGGTATTCAATGCACCCGGAGTACAAACCTGGGTAAAACATGGCTTACACCTGTAAAAGTGGCATCATCGGTTAAGGGTGTTAATATGGCTGTTCCGGAGATACTTGAACTGAAAGATCATTCTCTATTAGTATCATATAATCCACGACCATATAAGATAAATGGTGTTTTGGATACTTCAAAACACTTTGCTATTGTTGTTAAAAAAAGCTACGACCAGGGCAAAACCTGGAAAAATGAACAGCTGATATACCAGGCCAGTTCAAAATTTGAAGATGGGTGCTGGGAACCGGCGCAAATACAATTACCCTCGGGCGAGATTCAGCTATATTACTCAGACGAGGGCGTTTATACGCATTCCAACGAGCAAAATATATCCATTTTCAGGTCGAACGATAATGGCTTAACGTGGACTAAAAAACCGGAGATAGTGTCATTTACACCTGGCCACAGAGACGGGATGCCGGTGCCGATTATTCTTAACGGAACAAACGAGATCCTGTTTTCTATCGAAGATAATGCAAACGGTCAGTTTAAGCCATCCATCGTCCGTAATAGTTTTAGTCAAAACTGGCAAAAAACGGTTGGCCCAAAAGATGCTGAACGAACTTACGCGTTAACACCCAGCCTGCCTGATACGGTTTATGCCGGCGCGCCGTATTTGCGTCAGCTGCATAGTGGCCAAACCATTTTATCGTACCAAAGCACTGAAAATAGGGGGAATAACTGGGAGCTGGCCTGCATGCGGGTGGCTGTAGGTAGTAACAAAGGGCAAGATTTTGTAAATGTAAACACACCTTTTACTGTGCCGGTAAATAAACATGGCTTATGGAATTCATTGTGTGTATTAAATGATGATACCATCGTAGCATTAACATCAACCGATGCGTATGGTTACAATGCCGTGTGGATGATAAAAGGGCACCTGGTAAATAAAAAATTGAAATAAACTATTAAACTCTTATACATGCAAACTAAATTAAAAGTATTGGCCGTGGCTTTATTAATGCCATTGAGCATGAGGCTGGCCGCCCAGCAAAAAGCAACAGCACAGGTATGGTCACAACAAAAGGCCAATACATGGTACGCTAAAAATCAATGGCTGGTAGGCAGCGATTTTATACCAAGCAATGCCATAAACCAGTTGGAAATGTGGCAGGCAGATACCTTTGATCCTAAAACTATCGATAGGGAACTTGGCTATGCACAAGGCATTGGCATGAATGTAATGCGTGTGTTTTTACATCATGTGGCCTGGCAGCAAGATCCGGAAGGTTTTAAAAAACGGATGGATCAATATCTTGCAATTTCCAGTAAACACGGTATCAAAACCATGTTTGTGTTTTTTGATGATTGTTGGAACAAGGTACCCAAAGCAGGCAAGCAGCCAGAGCCAAAGCCAGGCATTCACAACTCGGGCTGGATGCAGGACCCGGGACAACCGGCTTCTGAAGAAATGGCCAATTTACCCGTTTTAGAAAAATACGTAAAAGACGTATTAAAGCATTTTGCCAATGATAAGCGTATTTTACTTTGGGACCTGTACAATGAGCCCGGTAACTCTGGCAAAGAGAATAAGAGCTTACCGCTTTTAAAAAATATATTTAAATGGGGCAGGCAAATAAACCCAAGCCAACCGCTAAGTGCAGGTGTATGGTCATGGAATTTGGAGGATTTGAACCGTTTCCAGATTGCTAATTCTGATGTGGTTACTTACCATGATTACTCGCCCGAGGCCGACCATTTAAAAACTGTGCAGTTCCTTAAAATGATAGGTCGCCCGCTGATCTGTACAGAGTATATGGCCCGCCCACGCAATAGCCTGTTCGGTACGGTATTACCTATGTTGAAGAAAGAAAATGTAGGTGCCATCAATTGGGGCTTTGTATCTGGTAAAACTAATACCATTTATGCCTGGGATGCACCAATGCCCGATGGCAGCGAACCTAAATTATGGTTCCATGATATTTTTCGCCAGGATGGTACTCCTTACAAAACCGAGGAAACTGATTTGATTAAAAGCCTGACAGGCAGAGGGAAATAATTGAAAATACGCAGGTGCAGATTAATACCAGCACTTGCCACGTTACGGGTTGTAAAAATCCTAACGCCGAAGATGAAATAACAAAGCGGTGAAAGATTTACGAAGTTTTTAAAACTTTGTAAATCTTGGCTTCTACAACTTGCAATGGCTGTTATTTATATTGATCTATCTATGAAAAACAAATTAAGATATTTAATGCTATTTGCAACTTTCGGCACTGCTGCATGCAGTCATGCGCAGCCAAAACCCGAAAAGCAGACCCAAACAAAACCGGGTGTTATCAGCGTTGTGCTTGATCGTGACTTTCCCGATCCTACCGTTATCAGGGTTGGAGCTAAGTATTACGCCTATGCTACCCAAGCTTCAAGTAATGGCCGGATGATTAATATCCAGGTGGCATCATCAACAGATCATGTGCATTGGACCCATGAGGGCGATGCCCTGCCGCAAAAGCCAACATGGGCTTCCAATACTCAGAATTTTTGGGCTCCTGATGTTTTCTTTGATGCTAAGCTTAACAAGTTTGTGATGTTTTTTTCTGCCGATCCTAATGAGCTTACCGGTAAATGGATGGGAGTAGCTTATGCTGATAATCCGCTGGGGCCATTTGTTGATAAGGGTACTCCGTTAATGAAAGGGCCGGATTTTCACTGCATCGATCCCAAAGGCTTTGTTGACCCAAAAACGGGTAAGCATTTGTTGTACTGGGGATCAGATTTTCAACCATTACGGGTAAGGGAAATGAAGGACGATTGGTCGGATTTTAAAGATGGCTCCGAAGCTACCGCGGTGGTATTTCCGGGTAAGGATAAAACTTACAGCAACCTAATTGAAGGATCGTGGCTTGATTACCAGGATGGTACCTATTACCTGTATTACTCAGGTGATAACTGCTGCGGCGACAATGCCAATTACGCGGTGATGATAGCCAAAGCAAGTGACCCGTTTGGGCCATTTGTGCGGCTGGGCGAAAGTGACCACACTTTAAATAGCACAATATTGGTGAAAGATGCGGTTTATACCGCTCCCGGGCACAACTCAATATTCGATGATGGAAATGGCAATAAATTTATAGCTTATCATGCAATCGAAATTTTGCATAAAGAAAAAGGGAGGGTAATGTGTATCAGCCCCATTCAATATAAAAATGGATGGCCGGTAGTCACCAGGTAATAAACAAAGGTATGAATGTTAAAAAGTTTGATTGTTTATCAATAAAATCCGTTTTACTGATAATGCTGGCTGGCCTAAACAATAGCTTTGCCCAAAGTATCATTACCACAGATAAATTTAACACTAAACCGGGTGTAACCGTTAGTGTAGCCGATACCCGGTTTACAATAACCTGGCCTGCGGGCAAAGCTGTTAAAGGCCGTTTGGTTTTAAATTTGAAAAACAACGAACCTTTATTTAGCAATATCCAGCTAAGTAAACATGGCATTTTTCAATCCATCATTCAAAATGTTGACCCACAGTTTATTCTTACTGAAGGAAAGCGCGACCTCATATCTCAGAATGGATGGAACATATTTTTTGATAAAGTACCGCTGAAACCACATCAATCCTACAAGGTAAATTTTCATAAAAAAGATATTAAAGTGAGTAGTTCAGGTTCAAGAACCCTGATCACTCTTAGCGGGGTAGAAGCCCCGGGTTTTAAAGGCGAGCTACAGATAACGTTATATGATGGGCAGCCGCTTTTTAATGTGGCTGCAGTAGTATCAACCCAAATTGATTCGACAGCTATTTTGTATGATGCCGGTTTGGTAGGGAAACAGCAACCGGTTAAAAATATAAGTTACGCAGATGTGTATGATCATTTGCAAACAGCCAAAATAAGTCAAGCCGATACGGCCCAAAATATCGCGGTAAAATACAGAACCATAACAGGCATAAATGACCAAGGCAGCATTGCCGTTTTTCCTGCGCCGCACCAATATTTTTATCCGCTGGATGAAGCATTTAACCTCAAATTTGTTTGGTACGGTAACAACTACCGCCAAATGCTTAATGGTTATGGCCTGGGCATAAGGCAGGAGTTAAATGGCGATAAACGCTACGTACCCTGGTTTAATGCCCCGCCGGGAACAAAGCAACGCCTTAATTTTTTCTGTTTGCTAAGTACAGATGGCGCAGCCGTATTGGTGGATAATGTTAAACGTTTCACACATAACGATAGCTACAAGCCACTGCCCGGTTACAAAACCATGGCAAGCCATTTTCATAATGAATTTATCATGAGCGTGGTACTTAAGGGAAAGCCGGTACCCGATAGCCCAAGCTTTGTTAAAGTGTTCAAAAAGCTGGGTGTAAATATTGTTCACCTTGCCGAGTTTCATTATACCGCTCATCCCAAAGGACCGGATGAACAACGCTTAGTGGAACTAAAAACTTTATTTGAACAATGTAGCCGCCTGTCGTCATCAAACTTCCTGCTTTTACCAGGCGAAGAGCCTAATGAGTTTTTTGGTGGCCATTGGTTGGAGTTTTTCCCAAGACCTGTTTGCTGGGTAATGTCGCGTAAGCCGGGTACACCATTTGTAAGCACTGATGCCGAACATGGTAAGGTTTACCATATTGGGGATAAAAATGATATGCTTGCCCTGCTTAAAGCCGAAAATGGTTTGGCCTGGACAGCACATGCCCGCACGAAAGGCTCAACGGGTTTCCCGGATGCTTATAAGAATGAGGAGTTTTATCTGTCGGATAGATTTTTGGGTGCCGCCTGGAAGGCGATGCCTGCAGACCTTTCGCAGCCCCGGTTGGGTAAACGTGTGCTTGATTTGATGGATGATATGAACAACTGGGGGCTGAAAAAAAAGGTACTTTCAGAAGCCGACCTGTTTAGTATTGAACCGGAAAATGAGATGTACGCCCACATGAATGTAAATTACCTAAAGCTGGATAACCAACCCCAATTTAAGGATGGCTGGCCATCAGTTTTAAATGTGATACAACAGGGGAAATTCTTCTCCACTACCGGCGAAGTTTTGATTAACGATTTTAAGGTAAATGGCCACTCAACAGGCGAAACCATTGCTTTACCTTTCAATGGTCAATGTAATATTACCTTTAAAGCAGATTGGACTTTCCCGTTAAATTTTGCCGAAATTATTTCTGGTGATGGTAAACAAGTTTTTCGCAAACACATCAATCTTGATGCTACCGGGGCTTTCGGTGCACAAATATTTACCGTTAACACCAACCTGAAAGGCCGCAAATGGGCACGCTTAGAGGTTTGGGATGTAGCCGCCAATGGGGCTTACACGCAAACGGTATGGTTCAAATAGAGTAGGCAGCTTATCCAAGTTTAGCTGAAGCAGCCAATTTATTTGCCTTTTAAATGTTGATGCTTAAAGTTTAGCCAAAACAGCTTAACTTGTATGCCATATCAGCAAATGGATAAACAAATAAAAATCATAAACGGCCGTGTTATTACGCCATATCGTATTATAAATGATGGTACCGTACTTGTAAGCGGCAATAAAATAAAAGCCATAAGTGAGCGTGATATTGATGCACCAGGTGCCACAGTTATTGATGCCGCAGGTAAATACGTTTCGCCCGGATTTATTGATATTCATGTGCATGGCGGCGGCGGCCATGATTTTATGGACGGCAGCGAAGAAGCCTTTTTGGAGATAGCCCGCACACATGCCCGGTATGGTACAACATCCATGGTACCAACAACACTTACTGCCGAAAAAGCAGACTTGTTAAAAACGCTTGATCTATATACCCTTGCCGATGCTAAAAACACCACAGGCGCGCAATTTTTAGGGATGCACCTGGAAGGACCATACTTTGCCATGAGCCAGCGTGGTGCGCAGGATCCCCGTTATATCCGTAACCCGGATGAAGAAGAATACAAGGAGATCATCGCTTACTCAAAAGTGATTAAACGCTGGAGCGCAGCGCCCGAACTACCGGGAGCAATTAAATTTGCCAAATATCTGCAGGCCAAAGGTATCAAGGCTGCTTTAGCGCATACAGATGCCATTTATGAGGAAGTTGTTGAAGCTTTTGAAAACGGATATACATTGGCCACGCATTTGTATTCGTGCATGTCTGGTGTTAGCCGGCGCAATGCATACCGCTATGCAGGTGTTATCGAGAGTGCTTTTTTAATTGATAATATGGATGTGGAGGTAATAGCAGATGGCATCCACCTGCCTGCACCACTGTTAAAATTAGTTTACAAAATAAAAGGACCTGATCATATAGCACTTATTACAGATGCCATGCGCGCTGCCGGTATGCCCGAAGGCGAAAGCGTGCTGGGTAATAAGGAAACCGGCTTAAAAGTAATAGTAGAAGATGGCGTTGCAAAGCTGCCCGACAGATTATCATTTGCAGGGAGTGTTGCTACCTGCGACAGACTGGTAAGAAATATGATCAATATTGCAGGCGTACCCATAATTGAAGCTATAAGGATGATGACCCAAACACCTGCTACCGTTATGGGAGTTGAAAACTGCAAAGGCGCTTTAGTTGAAGGAAAAGACGCCGACATTGTAATATTTGATGATGAAATAAATATCCAAACAACAATGGTAAACGGTAAGGTTGTGTTTGAAGCAAATGAATTATTCAATTAAATAATGAAGGAAGTTATTAAAGATAGCCTGGTAGTTAAGATTTTTGATAACAAGCATTTAATGGGATTGGCTGCCGCCGTATCAGTTGCCGAAAAGATAAATGAATTGTTAAAAGCAAAGGCTTTTGTAAACATGGTGTTTGCCGCAGCGCCGTCTCAAAATGATTTTCTGGAGGCGCTGTTAAATCAGGATGTTGACTGGAATAAGGTGAATGCTTTTCACATGGATGAATATTTAAAACTGGATAACGATGCCCCGCAGCGGTTTGGGAATTTTTTGCGTGAGCGTTTGTTTGATAGGGTGACTTTTAATAGCGTGAATTACCTTGATGGCAACGCAATTGAGGCCGGTGAAGAGTGCCTGCGTTATGCAAAGCTATTGGAGCAATTTCCTGCAGATATTGTTTGTATGGGTATTGGCGAAAATACACACCTGGCATTTAACGATCCGCATGTTGCTGATTTTAATGATCCGATATTGGTTAAAATTGTTGATTTGGACAAATCCTGCAGGGTACAACAGGTTAACGATGGTTGTTTTGCCCGGATAGAAGATGTGCCAACCCATGCATTAACGTTGACTATACCGGCCTTGACAAAGGCACCTTATGTATATGTAATTGTGCCCGGTGAAAACAAGGCAGAGGCTATAAGGCAAACTTTGAATGCTGACATCACCGAAAAATACCCTTCAACCATCCTGCGGAAACATCCAAATGCCATCCTTTTTTTGGATGATAAAAGCAGCCAGCATATTTAAAATCTCAACCTATGAAAAAGATATTAGTTGTTTTATTGTTATTGGTTTGTTTAACCAATGCTTTTGCACAAAAAGGCAAAACAACACCTTCTTTATTTCCAGTAAGGGGTTTTCACCTCGATCTGCGTATACAGGTAATGACCATGCCGGCTCTTAAGGATTTCGCCTTAAAACTTAAGCAGAACGGCATGAACACTTTGGTAATGGAGTGGGAGGGTACTTATCCTTTCCAAAAACACCCGTTAATACCAAATCGTTATGCTTACAGTAAGGAGGAAATAAAGAGTTTTATAAAGTATTGCGATAGTTTGGGTATTGATGTAATACCCTTGCAGCAAAGCTTTGGGCATGTGGAATATATTCTGAGGCATGAAAGATATAAGCATTTGCGCGAAGACCAGAAAGATGTATCGCAGGTTTGTCCGCTGGAAACTGAAGGCGACAAAGCCCTGTTTACAGATCTGTATTCAGAATTGGCTGCTACCCACACTTCCAGGTATATTCATATTGGTGGCGATGAAACCTATTTGTTGGGGCATGATGCCAAATGCAAATTAAAAGCCGAAAAAGAAGGTAAATCCAAACTGTATACCGATTACATTAAAATGTTGTGCGATGTCGTGATCAAATTGGGCAAGCGCCCGGTGCTTTGGGCAGATATTGCTTTAAAGTATCCTGAAGCCATCAAATCCTTACCCAAAGAAACTGTATTTGTTGATTGGAATTACGGTTGGGATATGAGCCACTTTGGTGATCATCAAAAGCTAATGGAAAGTGGTTTTGAGATCTGGGGTTCGCCGGCTTTACGCTCAAGTCCGGATAATTATAACCTCACGCAATGGGAAAAGCACTTTAAAAACATTCGCGATTTTATCCCTGCAGCTGCAAAATTGGGATATAAAGGTATGATCATGACGTCGTGGTCAACATCGGGGCAATATTCATCCGTATACGAATCTGAGGCAGACTTAGCGGAATTATATGCTATAAGGCATGTTTACCCATTATCTGGTTTTAATATTTTGATAGCCGCTTATTTTGAGGCGCTGAAAAGTAAATCACCATTAGCTATAACGCCCTTTGTTTATAAATACGCAATAAAGCAATTTGGATTGGATAAAACGGGGGCAGCCTTGTTTTGGGATGCACTTAAAGTATCGCCTTACGAAATTCAACAGGGTGAAGTAAAATCGCCGATACCTATGTCTGTTCAGCAACTATTGGATAGTTGCACAGTAGCACAACAAAAGCTTTACGAACTGAAACCATTAAAAAATCAACAGGAATTTGAACATTTTAAGCTAATGGCCGATATCAGGGTATACTACCTGTCTTACCAACTGGTAGAAAAGCAGGTTAACCAACCAACATTTGATGATACACAAAGGCCGGCGGTTATTGATAAACTAAAACAGTTGTTAATTGATTCAAAAAGCCTTGATGAAAGATTTGCCCGGCTAAATAAAAATTTCTTATATCCAGCTGCTATTGATGCTGAAAATCAGCTAAGAAATATGAAGGTGATTGATTTATTACATCGCCTGTCTGGTAATAAATAGTAAAAATCAAATTCTCTCTTCAATTATTGCCGGCTCATGAGGTACGGCTTTGTTTCGTATATCTTAAAAACTCCTTACTAAATCATTTAACTGGTAACTACTGGGCTACGAAATATAATGACCATTATCATTAATAAACGATATAACGCTAATTTTTCTTAATGCTTTTGTTATTTAATTATCTGATAATTAGGTTTTTGTGTATTTGGCATGATGTTTACTATGCAATGCGTACGTCTGCAATGGTTTTAAAATGAAGTGTTTAAATTTTAAGGGGTGAAAAGATGAACAGGATAAAACAATTATTCCACGTACGGAAGCTTAATAGTTCACTGACCAACAAAGTGATTGAATTGCATAACACCGGTTATGATCATGATTTTCAATTACAGGGACAGCAACAGATACTTTGTCTTCAGGACAACAGACTTTTTAATTTCGATAATGTACTTATCAGGCTTATTGATCAGGGCTATGATAACCTCAGTCATTCTTTTAAATATCTCCACACTATAGATACCGGTTGCGGGCAGAAAGGGATTTTAATGGCAGGAAAAATAGCTACCCTTATTGGTGAATCTAAATCCAAAGAAAATGTATCATAACAATGCAGGTAACCCATATATGGGAGATAGCGACCTGGTATCTTGCCTGTTGCGTGATCGGTTGGAAACAAAGTTATCAGAACTTTATTCAAACAGGTATGAAGCTTTTTTTGATGAAGAGGCCGAAGTATTGAGTTATGAAGATAACACTGTTCAGGCGTTAACAGCAATTGTAAGGCAGGAGCAAAACTGTTATTATGAATACAAACAAGCCTGGAATATCTGGAGCACCATGCGGGTTGATGACAGGTTGTTTCTGCTGCAAACGTTTCAAAGGCATTTTAATCAGTTCAGCAAACGCAATTCGGCTACTCGTAACATATTGGTTTTCTGCAAGGTGTTTATTAGCGAATTTGTTCCTATTATTGCTACTAATCGTAATTGACTCCGCGGAAACTGCTCCTCCCATGTTTTAGCAAGCTATATCCTTACAGTCACCTTTTCCTTAAAAACGGGGGATTATTAGTAGTATTATAAGATGAGCCAGTAGGGTTTATTATTAAAGGAAAAAAGGCCTGTAAATATCAAAAATCCGGCGCAGCAAAAAATCAAAATATGTACTAAATTGCCTCTGTATTATATAATATGGAAATGTTTATGAAGAAGGTATCTGTACCCGGTTTTTTGTTTGTTTGCCTATCAACTTTAATGGTTAATGCTCAAACTAAACCTATTGATAACAGCAAAAACTGGGTTAACCGTTCAGATAATTTTACTCAGATGCTCATCGCGTTGGATGAAAAGTATTCTCCTGAATTTGGTTCGACAGAGGGCTTAACAATTTATGACAACCAAATAAGCGTACCTACACTGGCCAACCAACTGGCCGAACGAAAAGAAGAGGAAGCTTTGGTTGTTAAGTTTACAGATGCATTGAAAATAGAAAAAGACGCAAAGGTAGCCCAAGACCTTAAAATCTTGATTGATCATTTAAACCTCGGTTTTCGTCAGCAGGATTTTGCAATGCAACGCCAGGTGCCATTTAATAATGCTGCAAATGCGGTTTATAGCGGCCTTGAAATTTTACTTGATGACCAAACCCCGGCTGAGCGACGCCCTGCTGCCCTGATACGTATTCGCAAATATGCAGGTCTTGAAAAAGGCTACCGTCCGCTAACTGCTATATACCAGGAGCGTGTTAACCAGCAAATTGCAAAAGGGAACATGATCTATCCATCAAAACAACAAATGGAGCTTGAACTTTCCCGTAATGCCAGTATAATGGAAGGCATCCCGGAGCTTTGCAAAAAGTTTAATCTCACCGGGTGGGAAGAGCCTTATGCCGTATTAAAAAAACAGGTACAGGATTATGACCAATGGACGCGTGAGCATGTGTTATCCAAAGCACGTACAGATTTCAGGCTTCCGGCCGAAGAATATGCTTTGAATCTTGAAGCTTATGGCATTGACCTCCCTCCGGCTGAATTGGCGAAGCTGGCCCATGCTGCCTTTAGCGATATCCAGGAGCAAATGAAACCCATTGCGGCGCAGATTGCTCAAAACAGGCATTTGGCATCTGCCGATTATCGCGATGTGATAGCCGCCCTTAAAAAGGAACAGATTCATGGCGACTCTATCATACCGTTGTATCAACAGCATTTAAAAGACATTGAAGCTATTATTCGCGAACATCAATTAGTAACCTTGCCCAGCCGGCCGGCCATCATTCGTTTAGCAACTGCTGCCGAAACTGCACAAGGTCCTGCACCACATATGGTGCCGCCGCCATTTTTAAATAATACTGGTCAGCGTGGTGTTTTTGTTTTACCACTAAACATGCCTCCTGCACCAGGCGAGAAGAGTGGTGCTAAATTTGATGATTTTACGTTTGATGCCGCCTCGTGGACAATTACAGCACACGAAGCCCGCCCCGGTCACGAACTCCAGTTTGATAAAATGGTAGAAGAGGGGGTTTCAAAGGCCCGTGCTTTATATGCTTTTAATTCAACTAATGCAGAAGGCTGGGGACTTTATTCAGAGTACATCGTTCGTCCATATATGCCTTTGGAAGGCCAGCTGGTATCACTGGATTATCGCTTGCTAAGAGCCGCCCGTGCATTTTTAGATCCGGAGTTGCAGGCCGGTACGGTAACTCAGCAGCAAGCGCTTGATATTTTAATGAAAGATGTTGTTCAATCCCGTGCATTTGCACAGCAAGAGGTAGACAGATATTCACTAAAAGCTCCCGGTCAGGCTAATAGCTATTTTTATGGGTTTATTAAAATGCTGGCCTTACGCAAAGATGCAGAGGCCGCTTTGGGGGATAAGTTTAATGCCCTGCGTTTTCATGATTTTATCCTTTCGCAAGGTTTATTGCCACCAGCGCTGATAAAGGAAGCTGTTATGAATGAATTTGTTGTTGCAGATAAAAGCCGCTAACCATTTTAATCAGCAGCCGTCGTAAATTCCCGGTTAACGCTTGCAATCAATGTTTTAAATGATGATTCGGCGTTAATATATTTTGCAAGTAGTTTAAACTGGTTTTTAGCCCTGGTTAAATTGTGCCCCGGATATTGTGCGCCGTAATAAACATCGTTGTTCAAAAAATCGGTTAAAAAACGCAGTCCCTGCATATATATCATCAACTTGCCAGAGAAAATGAAAAGCTGCTTTTCGTTCTCTGTAAGGATGCTGCCCATTTCAGACATATAGCCTTTGTATATGGCCCTGAAGAAATCTTCGCGGATATATATTTTATCAAGATCGGTTTCTTCTTCATTGGCGGGCGAAAGGTAGGTACGCATCATATCGCCTACATCGCTTAAATAATAGCCCGGCATAACGGTGTCCAGATCAACCAGGCAAAGCGCGTGCTGTTTATCATCAAATAAAACGTTGTTGATTTTAGTATCGTGATGTACAGCCCTTAACGGAATTTCGTTGTTGGCAACTAACTGATTATAGGTCTGTAGGATATTGTAGTGATTGTAAACCTCCTTTATTTCGGTATCAGCTTGTGCTAATTTAACCGGGTCTGCATGTTGTGAAGCAGTTTTAAACTGATCAAACCGAAGTTTTAGGTTGTGAAAATCGGATAAGGTGTATTTAAGCAGGTTTATATCAAAATCATTCAACAGGTGGGTAAATCTGCCAAACTGCAAAGCAGCTTCGTAGGCTTTTTTTTTGTCTTCTAAAAAATTTACGGTATGCGAGCCATCTATAAATGGAAATAACCTATAAAATTTACCATCTGACGATTGAACAATAAATTCACCTGTAATAGTTTGCAGCGGTGCCACAAACAGATAATCAGGGTTAGTGGCATTTAAATATTCTTTTACCAATGCCAGGTTATTAACTATATGATCGGGTTTTTTAAAAACACTGGTATTTATTTGCTGAAGGATATAGGCTCCACCATCGCCGCTAAGCTTGTAAGTAAGGTTTATTAAACCGGAGCCAAAAGCCTGGACATTGTATTCAGAAGCGCTTAATCCAAAGCTTATCAGTATATCATCAAACATATTATTCTGGTTAACTAATCAAACATACTTAATAGCTCAGTGAAACTGATGCGCAAACGTTTGAGCGTTTTTTTTTTGATTTATTTCTTGTTTTCTACCAGTTGCGATTCTATAATGATCTTGTAGTAGGCACTTTGTTCATTGGTGCCTTTATCCTGGTGATGAAGCAGGTCCATAAGTATATCGGTAGCTTTTTGCCCCTGTAAATAAGGAAATTGTTCAACAGAAGCCGCAGGTATGTTCTCCATATAATTGATCAAAGGTAAATTGGCATAGCTTACAAACTCAAGATCCTGGTTTATTTTTATGTTAAGTTTTTGGGCATATTTAATAGCAAAAAGCGCTACATAATCATTAAAAGTTACAACAGCCGTAGGCTTTCTTTTGCTGGCCAGCAATTCATCCAACGCTTTTTTTGTGCCTTCTTCGGTCAGGTCGCAGGATACGATGAGCGAGGGATCGTACTTTAACCTGTTTTTAGTCATCGCTTTAATATATCCTTCTTTTCTTTCGCCGGTAGCTACCATGGTTTGTGGTCCGTTTATCATGCCAATTGCGCGATGCCCCTTTTTTAACAAATAGCTCACAGCCTCAATAGTACCTATTTCCATATTACAGGCTACGTAGTGGATGTTGGGCATGGGGGGTATCCGGTCAAAAAACACTACGGGGATATTATATTTCTTTAAATTCTCAAAATGCTGAAAGGAAGATGTGTTTTTACCCAGGGATACCAGCAATCCGTCAACCCGGTGATTCTTCATTTTCTCCACCAGCTGTCGTTCTTTTTGCTCATCATCATGTGATTGTGCAAGCAGTACGGTGTAGTTTTTTTTGTAAGCAGTATCTTCAATCGCGCTTATGGCCGATGAGAAAAATGCTTCAGAAAGCTCGGGTAAAATAACGCCTATGGTATGAGTTTTTCCTTTCTGTAAAAATATGGCAGTTTGGTTAGGCTCATAATTTAATTCGCCGGCAAGTTTTTTAATCTTGGCGCGGGTGGTAAGTCCTATGCTGGGATGATCATGCAAGGCCCTTGAAACTGTGGAAACCGATATACCCAGTAATTGCGCTATCTCTTTTATAGTAGTTGGTTTTGATTGCATTATCCCCAGGGCTATTAGTATGTTTTGTGAATTTAAAGTTAGGAGATTATTACGATATTATTGTCAGCGTGTGCCGCTTTGCAAACGTTTGCGTGTTGTTTAGGCATGTAAATCATTTTAATGCACCAGCTTATTAACTAATTTCATCACAGCTTAAAAATAGTCGCCGCTAATTACTATTTTAAATTTTTAATAACCTAAAATATGAGTGCTAATACAATAGCCGTTAAAAACTGGGGCATGGCAAATGGCAATAACGTTGTGCTTTATGACCTTCATAATAAAAACGGTGTAAGCGTTTCGGTCACAAACTTTGGTGCATCAATCCAGGCAATCAATATTCCCGATAGAAATGGTAATATGGCGGATATTGTTTTAGGGTATGACGATGTGGAAGGATATATCAATGATCCATATTATACGGGAGCCATTGTTGGCCGTTTCGCTAATCGTATAAACGGGGGATTGGTTATGCTTGACGATGAACAGCATCAGCTAACTGTTAAGCCCGGAGGCTTCCATCATCACGGCGGTGCTATCGGTTTTAATAAAAAAGTATGGACAGCCAGGCATTTTACCCAAAAAGATAAAGCGGGCGTAGTACTGGAGTACATAAGCCCTGATGGAGAGGAAGGTTTTCCGGGCGAACTTACCACAACAGTTACTTATACTTTAAATAACCAAAATCAGCTTATTGTTGATTTTGAGGCTAAAACCACTAAAACTACATTGGTTAATTTAACGCAGCACGCTTATTTCAACTTATCAGGCCAGGCCGGCAGTTCAATTTTAAGGCACGAGCTAATGATGCCCTTACAAAGTTATCTGCCTGTAAATCAAATGCAAGTGCCCACTGGCGAAGTTGCAAGGGTTGAGGGTACGCCTTTTGATTTTAGGGAGGCAAAGCAAATTGGAGAGCGGATTGGACAGGAAAACAAACAACTGATATTAAGTGCGGGATATGATCATTCGTGGGTAATTAAAGAAGCCGACTCAGATAAACTGCTCATGGCGGCAAGTGTAGTAGAGCCATTAAGTGGCCGGGTTCTCAATGTGTACACAACCGAGCCTGCCGTGCATTTATATACCGGTAATTTTATTGACAATAATTCGCCGGGAAAAAATGGCGCTAAATACATGCACAGAAGTGGTTTTTGCCTGGAAACACAGCATTACCCCGATGCACCAAATCACGCGGAATTTCCATCTACAATATTAAAACCTGGCGATACTTTTATAAGTAAAACAATTTTTGAATTTGCTATAGACACCAATTAATGGATAACTATGGCCAGTTTTCAAACGTTTGCGTTGAATTAATACCCTTTATTGTTTACTAAAATACTGAATGCGAGTACATTTATAAAACGGTAAGTTAATACTTTACCAAAAGATCAACTATGAAAAAAACGATCAATAATTACACAACTATTTTGGGTATACTATTTTTTAGCAGTACGCTTTTGGCTAAAACACCGGTAGCTACAGATACCACTTTACGCAAAATTATACCGGTAGGCGGCAACGCCTGGGCAGAGGCTCCGGCCACTATTACCGACGACGGTTTAACCCACTGGACAAGTGCCACATCTGTAAGCACTGTTTACTTTAGGGTTTCTGTAAAACAAACTATTCAATTGTTTTTGAGATTAAAGGTACACCAGGGAACGAGCACCATAAGGGTAATTGCAGGCAATACTGTCATAGATAAAAAAATCAGCAATACGGCTTTTGATACCATCGCTATTGGTAAAATAAATGTAACACATCCGGGCCATATCCGCATAAAATTGCAGGGTATCAGCAAAACGGGTGATGTATATGCCGATGTAAGCGACGTAATCATTAAAACCCCAAAAGCGGACGACGATGTAGCTTATGTAAAGCAAGGGAGTTCGTTTTATTTTGGAAAAAGGGGGCCATCTGTACATTTAAGATTTGACGTTCCGCGTAATATAGAGAGTAAAGTAAAATGGTTTTATAACGAGATCAGGGTGCCTAAGGGCGGCGATATTATGGGATCATATTTTATGGCCGATGGTTTTGGACAGGGCTATTTTGGCATGCAGGTAAATTCACCCACAGAACGCAGGGTACTATTTTCTGTATGGAGCCCCTACGAAACACAGGACCCCAAGAGTATTCCTGAAAATATGCGTATTAAACTAATCCATGGCGGCGAGGGCGTACATATAGGTGAATTTGGTGATGAAGGTTCTGGTGGGCAAAGTTATATGAACTATCCATGGGTGGCCGGCCAAAACTATGCCTTTTTATTAAAAGCAGAACCTGATGCGGGTACAAATTCAACCACCTTTACTGCCTGGTTTAAAGATGTTAGTGCTAATAAATGGATGCTGATAGCCAGCTTTAACCGCCCCAAAGTGGCTACATATTTGACCAACTTATATTCATTTGTTGAAAATTTTGATCCCGATTACGGCGATAAAACGCGCAAAGCATTTTTTACCAACCAATGGATAGGCGATACCGCTAACAACTGGCTGGAGTTAACCAAAGCGATGTACACCGGCGATGCAACAGCCAATGCTAACTACAGGAAAGATTATGCCGGTGGTGTCGATGTTACTGGTTTTTACTTGCAAAATGGTGGTTTTTTTGATGATTATAAGATGCTGCGCACCTTTATTGACAGGAAACCGCTTGGCGTAAAACCAATTATCGACCTGGATAAATTACCCTTAAAATAAACTATTGGCATACACGTGCCGCTAATTATAAAACTATAAATGGAAAGAAGAGAATTTATCAAGAACAGCGCGATAGTCGCCGCCGGGTTTAGCATATTACCTACCGGCAGTTTGTTTGCTTCGGCATCAGCTAAAGTAAGATTAGGTTACATAGGTGTTGGCGCCCGTGGCATGAGCCACATTGCAGAAGGTTTGCTGCGCAATGATGTTGAGGTGGTGGCTATTTGCGATACGCAGGAACATTCGCTAAAAATTTGTCGCGAATACATCGCCAAAAAAGGACATGCCCCGGTAAAAGAATACACCGGCGGTTTGGATGCCTACAAAAAACTGTTAGACCATAAGGATATTGATGCTGTGATCATCGCTACACCATGGCAGTTTCACCACTCACAGGCTATTGATGCCATGAAAGCGGGTAAATATGTAGGCTGTGAAGTTATTGCAGGCCTTACGGTAGAAGATCACTGGGATATTGTGCATACATCCGAAAAAACGGGAATGCCATACATGACCCTGGAGAATGTTTGCTATCGCCGGGATGTAATGGCCGCGCTTAATATGGTACGCCAGAACCTTTTTGGCGAGATCATTCATTTGGAAGGCGGCTACCAGCATAATTTAAGATCGGTATTATTTAATGATGGCAAAGGCAGTTACGGCAACACCGGTGTTGAGTTTGGCCCCAACGCGTTAAGCGAAGCACAATGGCGCACCCAGTTTAACATAGATGTAGATGGCGATATTTATCCAACGCATGGTGTAGGCCCATGTATGCATTATGCTAATATTAATGCCGGTAATCGTTTTACCAACCTCGTGTCTTTTAGTTCAAAAGCTCGCGGTTTGGGTGCTTACATAGAGGAGTTATCGCCGGGCCATCCCAATGCAAAGATCAACTACAAAAATGGCGACGTAACTACTACCATGATCAACTGCGCAAACGGGGAAACGGTGATGTTAAGCCATGATACGCATTTGCCACGCCCATATTCCTTAGGTTTTAGGGTACAAGGCACCAAAGGCTTATGGATGGATGTTAATAAGAGCGTCTATATCGATCATCAATCCAAGGAGGATGATTCCTGGGATCCGGCAAAAGTATGGTTTGATAAATACGATCACCCGTTATGGAAAAAATATGAAAAGTTTGCCGAGGGAGCCGGCCATGGCGGTATGGATTGGTTTGTATTCAACGCCTTTGTTGAATCTGTTAAACAGAAAAAGCAAACGCCTATTGATGTTTATGATTCAGTTACCATGAGTGTGATCACCCCGTTATCAACCAAATCCTTAAAAGAAGGCAACGCAAGTGTCAATTTCCCTGATTTTACAAAAGGCAAATGGAAGGAAAGGAAAAATACATTTGCGTTGGATGATAGCGGCTTTTAGGTAATAATTCAGGCCATAATAGTAAATGTTTATTACTCCGTGCCTACCTGTGACGTTTTTTTGCAAAAAAAAACTTTTTGTCATCCTGAACGATAGTGAAGGATCTATTATTCGCCATGCTTCTTCGCCCTGTAAATCGGCGAATAGATCCTTCACTATCGTTCAGGATGACAAATCTTTTAAAACGTCGTTTCCACCTTTAGAGTTATCCAAATTTTATCAACCACTTATTGCAAATTGTAGAATCTCAGACTTACGAGGTTTTTAAAACCTCGTAAGTCTTTAGCCGCTTGTTATTACCCCTTCAGCGTTGCCGGATTTTAAATCGTATCACGTCTGACGGGCGAAAGCTAATCTTTCCCAACTCCCTCAAAATCAAAAATTTCCGTCACCTCCCTAAATTGGGAAGTTTTTGATCCAAAGCCCCAAAATTCTTCTTTAAAAATGGCTTAAATCCTCGCAGATCTGCGCTCCTTGCGCCATTTATTACCTGCAATTTGCTATTTATCAAACGTTTGCGTAATCAAAGTTTCTTCAAAACAAACGTTTGCGCTGTGTTTGCGTGGGCATTTTTAAGCCTATATCTCTAATTTCCAATATTCAAAAACAATCAAACCATTATTAAAACGCAACAATTAATTAATACTAACACCCAAAATGTATGATTAAAATTTACACACAACTTGATCCGGGTTCCTCAAAAAGTACTTTTTCAAGAAAGAAGCTTTATGGTACCCTTTTTAAAATGATCTGCTGTTATCTTTTTTTGCTGCTGCCAACACTGGCAAGTGCACAAACAGTTATCACCGGTAATATTATAGACAAAGGCGGTCCAATAATAGGTGCTACCGTAACGGAAAGGGGAGTTAAAAATACAACCTCTACAGATCTTAACGGGAAGTTTAGAATTACCCTTAAAGGGAATTCAAAAGTGTTGGTTGTATCATATATAGGATACAAAACACAAATGGTAACCTTAGGCAGCTCAAATGAAATAACGGTAACCTTACAGGAAGATCTCAACAAACTGAACGAGGTAGTAGTGGTAGGTTACGGTTCCGTTAAAAAGAGCGACCTTACTGGTTCTGTAAGTTCGGTAAAAAGTGATGATCTTAACCTTGGTGGTACTACATCAAACTTAGGCCAGGCTATACAGGGTAAGGCAGCTGGTGTGCAGGTACAACAATCAAGCTTTGCACCGGGGGGTACTATTTCTATTACCATCAGGGGTGGTAACTCTATTAATACAAGTAATTCGCCATTATATGTTGTTGATGGTTTTATTACCGATAACGGTAACCAGATAAACCCTAACGATATTGAAGACATCCAGATATTGAAGGATGCATCTGCAACAGCTATATACGGTTCACGTGGTGGCAATGGTGTGGTGCTGATCACTACTAAAAAAGGGAAAATAGGCAAGGTAGCTATCGATGCTGATGTATCAAATGGCCAGCAGTACTTAACCTACCATCCGTCGTTATTAAACGGGCAGCAGTATACCGATATTCAGAACGCTACAGCTATTGAAGATGGCAAACCGGCTATATTTCCATCAAACTTTCCGTTGGCTAATACAAACTGGTTAAAATCAGCTACACAAAATGCAACGGTGCAAAATCGTAACCTAAGCATCAGCAGTGCTGATAAGGACTCAAAAATTTACGTATCGGGTAATTATCTAAAACAACTTGGGGTATTAAAAAATACCAGCCTGGAAAGATATACCGCAAGGATAGGCGCCGAAAAAACACTGAACGAAAACTTAAAATTAGGCGCTAATTTTTACGGCGCAAGCTCAAACTCAACACTGCAATCTTATTCTGGTGATATTACTGCGCCATTGTTTGGCCTTTTAACTGCACAGCCCAACATCCCGGTTTATAATGCCGACGGTAGTTATTATGTATACCAGGGTAAAAACAATGCCTTGGCAAGTCTTTTGGAGCCAACCAACAAAAGCGGCAGCAAACTAATAAACGGTAACATATCTTTAGATTATACCTTATTTAAAAATCTTACCTACCACTTAGGCGCAGGTAGCGAATACAGCCAGGTTACAGCCGGGCAGTACACCCCAAGAACACTGGTAGCAGGTAAGGCAAACGGTGGGATCGCTACCGAGCAAATGTCTACTGCCTTTAGATGGTTGGTTGAAAACTATTTGACTTATAAATATAACTTTAAAGACCATGCTTTCACTTTATTGGTAGGTAACTCCAACCAAAGGGATGTTGCTGAATCATTAAGTGCCGGTGCTAAAGGTTTCCCTACAGATGTGTTCCTGTATTACAACCTGAGCGCAGGTTCAACTGTTAACGGTTACAATAGCGGTAAATCAGAATCATCACTTACAGATTATTACGGCAGGTTAAACTATTCATACAAGGATAAGGTTTTGGCAACATTTACTTTAAGGGATGATGCTTCTTCAAAATTTGGTAGCAATTTCAGGCATGGTATTTTCCCGTCAGGAGCTCTGGCTTATAAATTTACCGATGAGGATTTTATCAAAAACTTAAACACTTTTTCAAATTTAAAGCTTAGGGTGAGCTATGGTGTTACCGGTAACGACAGGATTAACAACTACCAGTACCTGAGTACATTTGGTAACTATAGCACTGTATTGAGTGATGGTGGACCGCTGCAGGTAGGTATTGAGCCTTCAAGCCTATCAAACCCTAACTTAAAATGGGAAAGTACGGCACAACTTGATGCAGGTTTAGATGTGGGTTTTGCCGATGGCCGTATCAACGCTACTGTTGACGTTTATCGTAAAAAGACCTCCGATTTGTTGATCAATATCCCAATTGGTCAGTGGTGGGGCTTTAGCACCCAGTTAGTAAACGGTGGTGCTATCGAAAACCGGGGTATCGAGCTTTCTGTAAACACGAACAATGTACGTTCAAAAGGTTTTGCCTGGAATACGAGCTTCAATATAGCCTACAACAAACAAAAAGCGTTGGATTTGGGCGGTATCAAAACAATTAGCAGCAATACTGCCAATCCAAGTGGCACCGTTTCTGGTCGTGAGTTTTCAAGATTGGAAGTAGGGCAGGAGTTAGGTGAGCTATATGGTTATGTATACGCAGGAGTGCTAAAAACGGGTGAAACCTATGCACCGCAGCCAAATTCAAAACCCGGCGATCCTAAGTATGCAGATGTTAACGGGGATGGTAAAATAACCCCTGATGATCAAAAATATTTAGGTAATTCAAACCCGCACTTCACAGCAGGTTTTGGTAACGATTTCCATTACAAAGGTTTCGATCTCAACATTTTTATCCAGGGTGCCTTTGGTTATAAATTATTTAACATGAACAGGCTGGTGTTGGAGTCAACAACAAGTACTGATGCATTGAACAGGTTTGTTGCCGGTAAAAACGAAAATACAGATATCCCGCGTGAAGGTTATTTCCTGAGTACTTATGGTGGTTATGTGAACTCCCGTTTTGTTGAAAATGCTTCTTATGCCCGCTTAAAATCAGTTTCATTGGGTTATAGCTTCCCTTCATCATTATTCCAGAACATTAAAATTGTACAGGGAATAAGGATTTATGCCGAAGCGCAGAACCTGATTACCGTAACCAATTATAAAGGTACCGATCCAGAGGTGAACGTTCACACTGGTAATACATCAGGCGGATTGGATTTTAACTCTTTCCCCGCATTCAGAACCTTCGCATTTGGTATTAAAGTATCTGTTCACTAATAAATAAGCATCCCTTAGCGGATCAACATAAAATTAAAGCAAATGAAAAAATATAATATTATCCTGATCGTAGCGGCGATGTTTTTGCAGTTATCCTGTAATAAAAATCTCGACCCAAAGGTATATAGCAGTTTAACCAGTATCAATGCTTTCCGTACACAGTCTGATGCGATAGCTGCGGTAAATGCAGTTTACGCGCGTCTGAAAGGCCCGGCTGTTGGCGATAACTTTGACTATTGGACAGTGAGGCACTTTGCCCTTACGGATTTAACTACCGATGTAGGTCACTGTAGCTACAGTGGTGATCCAGGCCAGCTTTCACTGGTTCAATGGAACTCGGCAAATGGGTTATTAGCTGAGGATTGGAAACAAATCTACAAGCTGATAGCTGATGCGAACAACGCAATATATAATGTTTCGGCTATGACAACAATTGGAGCTGATTCGAAAAACCAGTTCCTGTCCGAAATGAAATTTTTGCGCGCTATTGCCTATCTGGATCTTACCGATGCCTGGGGACCTGTAGTATTGGTTACAGAAAAAGATGTGGCTAATCCTAAATATACCAGCCAGCCACCGGTTACACCTGTTGCGCAGATAGATGCGCTTTTAATAACTGACCTGGAAGCGGCCATAAACACTTTGCCTGTTGACTATGAAAGCAATAAAATTTACGCGACAAATGATGTTGGCCGTGCTACAAAGGGAGCAGCCATGACTTTATTGGCTAAATTATATTTACGCCAGCATCAATGGCAAAAAGCGGCCGACCTGACCAAGCAGGTTATGGATCTTAACGTTTACCAGTTATTTTCAACCTATGCAGGCTTATTTAAGGAAGATAACAAATGGTGTTCAGAAAATATCTTTTCGGTATTGAGTGATGCCAACGTTAATGGTACCGAATTATTAAATCACTTTGGCCCGCTTGATCACCCTGTTTTAACCGATAGGTGGCAGTATTACGCCGTAACGTGGGATTTTTACAACAGCTACGATGATCAGGACGATCGTAAAAAAATGTTCTTTACAGAGTATGCTGGTGTTGATGGTTTAACCCACAAACAAGCACCAACTTTGGGTGCTACGCCACCGGCAGGTATTTTATACATGCCCGATGTGGCAACCATGAAATATGCCGATCCAAATGGTGCAAATACTTATTATGATGGCCACAGTGTTGATATTTTGCGTTATGCCGATGTATTATTGAGCAGAGCAGAGGCTCTAAATGAGCTTAACGGCCCAAATGCCGAAAGCATTTCATTGATTAACCTGGTAAAAGCAAGATCGCATGCTAAATTGCTGGTACAAAGCGCTTTTACACAGGCAACATTACGCGATGCACTTTTACAGGAACGTGGCTGGGAGTTATATTACGAAGGCAAAAGACGTGCTGATTTGATGAGGTTTGGTAAATATGCCGAGGTAGTAAATGGCTATCTTAAAAGAACCAGCCAAACGCAAACGGTGGCTATGCCTCGTGATCAGTATTTCCCTTATCCTTTAAACCAGGTTAATATTAACCCTAATTTAAGTAATGCGGGCAGGCAATAAGTATTATTAGCTTGGATCCAACAACAAGAATATACAGCCTGTAAAGGTTGTATATTCTTTTACCATTTAAAGTAATGAACATTAAAAGCCGGTGTATAATGAAATATAGGTTTGTGTGTATAGCAATATTGATTGTCGGGGCAATTTTTACAGGTTGTTCAAGCAGCAATTTTGTTAAGGAGATACATGTTGGCTTGCATAACAATAATGAATTAAAAATTCAGGTTGATGTAACCACAACCGGGCCCGCCGATGTGTATGTGGAGTATTGGGCTGATAAAACCGGCAAAAAATTCAGGTCGGTTCTGTCAAAAAATGCAGTTTCACATTCGCTTGTACTTTGCAATATTATACCCAATACAAATTACGCTTATGATATTGTTACCAGCCATAACGATGTTAAAAGTATAAGCAAAGTATATACTTTTAAATCGCATGAGCTGCAACTGTTTTTACAGGATCAGTTTAAAGCCAAAAGCTTGCCTAAAGTACCGCTGCCTGCTGAGTTTAAAGATGGTTTAATGCTCATCAACAAACGCTTTGCACCGGGCGTGGCTTATTTGGTTGATTACCAGGGGCAAATTAAGTGGTACCATATGATTGATAGGCTGGGCTTTAAAGTGCTTCATTTTACAAAGGATAACACCCTGCTTTCCATTTTAGGCAGAAATGACGAGCCTACCAGCTATGGCAGCGAGATATTGGAAATTAATTTACTGGGCGATACGCTATTGCATCTGAAAAAGGGGCAGGGTGATTTTAAGCAAACTATCCATCATGAAATATTAAAGAATGATAAAGGCCAGCTGGTAACCTTGTTTGTAGATCAAAAAATAATGGATCTGGGTTCCATCGGTGGTGGCAAAAAAGATACGGTAAATGGCGATGGCATTATAGTAATGGATAAAACCGGTAAGCAGGTATGGAAATGGAGTGTGTTTGATGTAATGGATCCTTTGAAAGATCCGCATCTGCTTAAAACAAAAAAGGACTGGATGCATGCCAACAGTTTAAACTATGATACCGATGGTAACTACCTGATGTCGTTCTACAACAACGGCCAGATCTGGAAGATTGATTCAAAAACCGGTAAGGTGATCTATAAATTTGGCAAGGGGGGCACCATAGCTATGCCTGCCGAATGCAATTTTACCCAGGCACATGCCGCGCATATCAATCCCCAGGGAAATTTAATGTTTTTTGATAACGGGGTGGAGAAACATCAGTCGGGTGTGTTTGCCATGAAAATTGATGAGCAGGGCAAAAGTTCAAAAATAGCGATGCACTTTCAACTGCCTAAGGAGATTTTTAACGGTCGTATGGGCAGCGCATACACGATCAACGATACAACAACTTTAGTATGCTGCTCAAAAAGGCACATTATAGTTTTGGCTAACAGTAAAGGCGTTTTACAATGGACGATGGAGACATCCGTACCAACTTACCGTGCCGAATTTATTAAATACAAGCAACTTGATCCTTATTTAAAACCATAGATCATTAAAATGAAAAAGAAATATCAATACATAACGTTCCTGCTCTTTTTGTTTGTTATTGCCAACGCGGCTCAGTTGTTGTCATCATGTAATGGAGCTAAGGGAGAGCAAGCCGAAGCAGATTCATTAGCTGCCGGTACCGATACTTTAGTTAATATCGATACCTTGAAAATACCACGTGGTAAATATGGCGCCGCCGTAAGGTATGGCCGCGAACTCATGCTGCATACCGCATATTACATTGGTCCCGATGGTGTTAACGGGCATTATACCGGCAATAAAATGAATTGCACCAATTGTCACCGTGATGCAGGTACAAGGCCCTATGCCTTTAACCTGGTAAGGTCTTTTCGTGATTATCCACAATACCGGGCAAGGGAGGGGCGGATATTATCACTTGCCGAACGAATAAACAATTGTGTAATGCGCCCAAACCTGGGCAGGCCTTTACCATTGGATGGTAAGGAAATGATTTCGATAATGGCTTATTTAAAATTCCTGAGCGATTCATCCCATATTGATAATCGTACTAAAGGGTTGAAAAACATGACGGTAGAGTTGCCTGAGGTTGCCGCATCCTCAGATCGTGGTGAAAAGCTATACATGCAGCACTGCGAGCGTTGCCATGCCAAAAACGGAGAGGGCAAAATGCTGGCAAGTAATGTATCTTATGAATATCCGCCTGTTTGGGGATTGTTGGCTTACAGACCGGGCTCAAGCATGCACCGGGTGGTTAAACTGGCACAGTGGTTAAAAAGCAATATGCCATATGATAAAACCACGCCTGGTAACGCGTTTTTAACCGATGCGGAATCATTGGATATTGCGGCTTTTATTAATGATGATAAAAAGCATAAACGCCCTGTTGCTAAAACAACCAAGGAGGAGGATTATCCTAATTACGAAGAAAAAGCTATAGATTACGACAAAGGGCCTTTTAAAGATCCCTTTACCGAGCAGCAGCATAAATATGGCCCCTATAAGCCTATCATTGATTACTGGGAAGGTAAGGGCATTACACCCGCTATTTAAAGTAACAAAAACATAGTTCAAATAAGCCAGACCAATTTCGTAGAGACGCGTATTTGCGTCTACCGCTAAACAAGGTCGCCATAGTAACAAATAATGCAACGTTAAAATACCTGTCATTTATAGATAGGTATACAGATACTGACTAAATTTATACCATGAAAAAACTTTCTTTTGCCATCATCTTCCTGTTAACCGGTTTTGCAGCTTCGGCGCAAAAAATACCATATACCAATTGCGAAGGTTGCTGGCTACCCGATTCTTTGGGAAACCATAGGGTGGTGTTAACCTTTAACGGAACCGGTAAAATTGCTAAAGTAATTATCCCCTGGAGACGCAGGGATACCGACCCTGAAAATAAGCTTATAATAATTGAGGATGCCAAAACAAAGCAAAAAGTAACCAATATAAAAACCGGATTGATAAACCGCGAAAGCGGCGAGCTTTACTTTGAGCCAACATCTGGTAAGGGAACATACTTTGTGTATTATATGCCTTATAAAAATGAGGGGCGCTCCAACTACCCTAAAGGTGTATACCTTAAACCGGAAACTAAGGCTTCTGCCGAATGGTTAAACTCGGTAGGTGCAAATACCAATATTCCAGCCGCCAATGTAAAGGAGTTTCAATCCATAGATGCATTTAATAGTTTTTACCCTATGGAGGTGATTGCTACTAAAGCAGAGACAGATGCATTGATCAGCAAAAATAAAGCAGAGCCATTTTTGGTTTTTCCTGAAGATAGGTTGAACTCCATCCGCATGACTAAAGACCTGCCTCAACGCTGGGTTGAGCGTGGTCCGCAGCATACCTATACAGGCGAAGCTGCCCGCGGCGAAAATTTCGCTTTCCAGTTGGGTATCTATGCCTTGCAAAATATCAAAAATGTAAGCGTTACATTTAGTGGCCTTACTTCGCCAACAGGCAAATCTATCCCATCATCTGCTTTGTTTTGTATCAATACCAATGGTACTACCTATGATGCAAAGCCACTAACTAAAACGGTAAATGTAACAGCTGGCGAGATCCAGGCTTTATGGTGTGGCGTTGATGTGCCCGCAACTGCATTACCCTCAACTTACACTGGTAAGGCTACCATCAGCATTGACGGAAACCCGGCTAAAATAGTTACGATCTCTATAAAAGTTAACAACAAAATATCCAAAGATGGCGGAGTAAATGAGCCCTATAAAATGACAAGGCTTGGTTGGTTAAACTCCACCATGGCACAGCAAAATACAGTTATAGCTCCATATACACCATTGACTATAACCGGTAATACCGTTAGTCTGTTGGGCAGAAAGGTAGAAGTGAATAAGGATGGTTTCCCTAAGCAGATCCAAACTTATTTTACGCCAGAAATGACGGAATATGCAACCACTCCTAATAACCTTTTAACCGAGGGGATCCATTTCCATTTTATTAACGCCGCAGGTAATAAAATGAACCTGAAAAGCCAGGGCGTTCAATTTACCAAAAAGGAAGCCGGTACAGTGCAATGGACGGCAGCAAGTACCAACGATACTTTACAAATGACAGTGTCCGCGTCGCTGGAGTTTGATGGTTTTATAGCCTATACCGTAAAAGTAAAGGCCCTGCAGGATGTGAGCTTAAAAGATATCACCATGCATATCCCTTTTAAAAAGGATTATGCCAAATACATGATAGGTCTTGGTCAAAAAGGTGGCAATCGCCCCGAAAACTTTGAGTGGAAGTGGGATGTGGCACATAAAAATCAGGATGGTGCATGGGTAGGTAACGTAAACGGAGGTTTGCAGTATTCCCTGCGCGATGAAAAATATGTTCGTCCGCTGAACACCAATTTCTACCTGCAAAAACCATTAATCCTGCCATCATCATGGGGCAATGATAACAAAGGCGGTATCAAAATAGCCGATGATGGCAAGGCGGTGCTGGCTAACAACTACAGCGGCGAAAGAAACCTGAAAAAGGGCGAGGAGCTGTATTATAATTTCACGTTGTTAATTACACCGTTCCATACCATTAATACCGATTTTCAGTGGGCAACAAGGTTTTATCACGCTTACAAGCCTATAGATACCATTAAGGAGGCAGGTGCAACGCTTATCAATATTCACCATGCTACTGCTATAAACCCAACTATCAATTATCCGTTCATCGCATGGCAAAAAATGAAAGCCTATGATGATTCGGCTCATGCAGCAGGATTAAAAGTTAAAATATATAATACCATCCGTGAACTATCCAACCATGCCTATGAAACATTTGCCTTAAGGAGCCTTGGTCACGAGATCTATTCGCCCGGTAAAGGCGGAGGTTTCAGTTGGCTGCAGGAGCATGTGGGCGATGATTACATTGCCGCCTGGTTTGTTCCCGAAATTAAGGATGCGGCCATTATTAACAGCGGCATGAACCGTTGGCATAACTACTATGTGGAAGGCATGAACTGGCTAACCCAAAATGTAGGAATCGACGGTATTTATTTAGATGATGTGGCTTTTGACCGTGTTACCATGAAACGTGTAAAACGTGTGCTGACAAAGGATGGTCACCCCGGCATAATTGATCTTCATTCGGCGAATCAATACAACAAAAGCGATGGTTTTAATAACAGCGCAAACCTGTATATGGAGCACTTTCCATACTTAAACCGTCTTTGGTTTGGTGAGTATTTTGATTACGAGAAAAACGATCCTGATTTTTTCCTGACCGAAGTAAGTGGTATTCCATTTGGTTTAATGGGAGAGATGCTACAGGGCGGTGGTAACAAATGGCGAGGTATGGTTTACGGTATGACTAACCGCATGCCATGGAGTGATGGTGCAGATCCGCGCCCGATCTGGAAAGCCTGGGATAATTTCGGTATGAAGGGTGCTAAGATGATAGGCTATTGGGTTGATGATAATCCTGTAAAAACCGATAACCCTAAAGTACTGGCTACCGTTTATAAAAAAGCAGGGGCGGTTATGGTATCTGTAGCCAGCTGGGAAAACGGAGATACTGATTTTCAGTTAAAGATTGATTGGGCAAAGTTGGGTATCAATCCGGCTAAAGCAACTATTACAGCACCAGAGATCAAAAGCTTTCAGCCTGCAAAAACATTTGGCTTGAATGATAAGATCCCAGTTGAAAAGGGTAAAGGCTGGTTATTGATCATTAAGTAAAGCTTAGTTCTCATGAAAAAACGATGGTTGATAGCCGTATGCATTTGCATAGGCAACTTAAATGCTTTTGCCCAGCAGGACGCGAGTATTAAGGAATACAACAAAACTATAACTACTTATCCATTCGCGGATCCTAACCCAATCCCGGCGTTTACCAACATTTATCCCTATTTCCGTTACGATGGATTTACGGATAAGCCGGTGCAAAAGGAATGGAAGGTTGTGGAACTGGAAAACGAATATATAAAACTGACCATCTTGCCGCAGATAGGCGGCAAGATTTGGTCGGCTATTGAAAAGTCAACCGGTAAGCCCATTGTTTATGAAAATCACGTAGTAAAGTTTAGGGATATTGCCATGCGTGGCCCCTGGACAAGTGGAGGTATCGAACCAAATTATGGCATCATTGGGCATACACCCAATTCGGTTACGCCGGTTGATTACCTGGTGCGCAAAAATCCTGATGGAAGTGTAAGCTGTATCATCAGTGTACTTGATCTGCTAACCCGCACTACCTGGACAATGGAGGTGAACCTGCCAAAAGATAAAGCCTATTTTACTATAAAATCGTTCTGGTATAATTCTACCCCAACGGAGGAGCCTTATTATCACTGGATGAACACCGGTATAAAAACAAAGGGAAACCTGCAATATATTTTCCCGGGCACCAATTACCTGGGTCATGAGGGAGAGTACAGCGATTGGCCTGTAAACAGGCAAAACGGAAAAGATATATCTTTCTATGAGAACAATAATTTCGGCGGCTATAAGTCATATCATGTGTTTGGCAAGTACACCGATTTTTTTGGCGCCTACTGGCACGATGACGATTTCGGCATGGCTCGCTATGGCGGTCATGAAGATAAAGCCGGCAAAAAAATCTGGATCTGGGGGCTGTCTGATCAGGGCATGATCTGGGAAAAACTGCTTACCGATCATGATGGTCAATACTCCGAGATACAATCGGGGAGGTTGTTTAATCAAACTGCGGTAAAAAGTACATTTACTCCCTTTAAACATAAAGGTTTCGCGCCGGGCGCTTCAGATTCCTGGACAGAGTACTGGTATCCTGTAATGAAAACCAAAGGATTTGTAGAGGCTAATAATTATGGCGCTTTAAATGTTATAGCTCATAATGGCTGGCTGAAATTATACTTCAACCCTGTACAAAAGATAGATGATGTACTTGAAGTTAAACAAGGCGATAAGGTTATTTACAATAAAAAACTCTCGTTAAATCCGCTGCAGATCTTTGCCGACTCCATAAAGGCAGGCACCGGAGATGTTGTTGTTTCATTGGGCGTCAACAAACTAACCTATCAATCTAAAGCGGACGCAGATAATTTAAGTCGCCCGCTTGATTTGCCTAAGGATTTTGACTGGGACAGCGCATATGGGCTATACACTCAGGGTAAGGAGTTCATGGATCAGAAAATGTATCCATCTGCCGAAGAAAAACTACAGGCTGCGCTAAAAAAAGACGCTTACTTTTTGCCTGCCTTGGTACAAATGGCCGAACTGCAATTTCATAATATGCGTTATGCCGATGCTTTAACCTATGCAAAAACAGCATTGAGTATTAATACCAATGATGCCGCGGCAAATTATTATTACGGCGTCATCAATGCGCAAATGGGCAACATAGTTGACGCCAAAGATGGTTTTGATATAGCTTCTTTATCGGTTGAATACCGTAATGCGGCGTACTCGGCTTTGAGTGGTCTTTATCTCCGGGAAAAGAATTATTCAAAAGCGTTGGAATTTGCATCCAAGGCATTGGATTTTAACCGATTCGATATTTCGGCGTTACAGGTACAGGCCATTGCTTACCGTAATTTAAATGATCACAAAAGTGCCATACAGGTATTGGATACCATATTAGCTTACGAGCCGCTTAATCATTTTGCAAGGTTTGAAAAGTATTTATGGCAATCATCCCAGGAAAATAAAACCAGCTTTACATCCATGATCCGCAATGAGCAACCTATTGAAAGCTATTTAGAACTGGCAGATAGCTATTATAAAAATGGATGCAATAATGAAGGCGAAAAGGTTTTACAACTATCGCCTGCCAATGCTTTGGTTAATTATAAATTGGCTTTTTTGCAAAGTAAGGCGGGCAAACCCTTTACACTGTTTTTAGATAAAGCCAATGCTTCAACAGTTGCTTTTGTATTTCCTTTCCGCAACAGTGATGAAGAAGTATTGCAATGGGCCATCCATCAAAGCAACAACTGGAAACCGAAATATTTCCTGGCGTTGTTATACAAGGATCGAAACCGCATTGATGAAAGCAAAAAGTTGTTTGCTCAATGTGCTAACCAACCAGATTTTGCACCTTTTTACGCCGCCCGGGCAGCAATGTTAATGGGAGATGCTAATGATCTGGCTGATTTGAAAATGGCGGTAAAATTGGATAAGGGCTGGCGTTACAATAAATTATTGGCCGAGTATTATGTAAGCCATAACCAATATGCAAACGCGTTGACTACCGTTGAGCCCTTTTACAAATTGCACCCGGATAATTATATCATTGGTATTTTATACGCTAAAACGCTGCTGTTAAACAAGCGTTACCATGATTGCGGCATACTTTTATCTCATTTAGATATTTTACCTTTTGAGGGAGCAACCATTGGCCGGGAGCTATACCGGGAAACCGAGCTGATGCAAGCCGTTCAGAAGATGGGATCTAAAAATTATAGTAGTGCTTTAAACTTTATCAATGAGGCAAAAAAATGGCCCGCTAATTTAGGTGTAGGCAAGCCATATGCCGAAAACCTGGATGAACGTTTAGAAGATTGGATGAGCTACCAATGTTATCTTAAAATGGGTAAAAACGATGAGGCAAAGCAATACCTGCAAAAGATCATCGCTTTTAACCCTAAAACAGAAAACACGGTAAGTAACTTTTTGCCAGCTAATCATTTAGTAACCGCATGGGCTATTGAAAAGCAAGAGGGTAGGGACAAGGCAGGCGCCTGGCTTAATGAGGAGACTAAACAATACCCGAATGATTTAGTGCTGCAATGGTGCAAGCAAGTATTTGCTGGCGGGCAGCCTCAACAAACTGCTATCAGCGATTCGGGGATCCGGATATTGGAAAGCTTAATGCAGTTTAAATAAATATCGACTTTTCTAAACCTATATTACTATGAACAAAAACGGGCCCTAAAAGGCCCGTTTTGTTTGAAATGATCTTGTTTAATTATTTACCAGTAATCTTAAAGTCGGCTGTTAACTTTTCGTCAGCCGAATTACTACCCAGAATCAGCTTATAATCGCCGGGATAAAGCTTCCAGTTGTGCTTTTGCAAATCCCATTTCTGAAGTTCTTTAACCGGGATTTTTATAGTGACAAGTTGCTCATTCCCTTTGGAAACGGTAACTCTTTTAAATCCCTTCAGTTCTTTTATTGGCATCCTATCCAGGTTTGGATACTTGATATAGGCCTGCACAACCTCGTCTGCATCCATGTTGCCGGTGTTTTTAACCTTAACGGTTATGCTAATACTATCTTTCGCTGTGTATTGTTTTGGCAGCGCTGAAACCGCCTCGTAGCTGAAAGTAGTATAGCTTAAGCCAAAGCCAAAAGGATATTGAACAGGTCCGTTAAAATATCGGTAGGTACGCCCCTTCATGCTATAACTTTCATATTTAGGCAAATCATTAACCGAGTTATAAAACGTAAGCGGCAGGCGACCAGACGGGCTGATTTTACCGAACACAATATCGGCCAGCGCGTTACCGCCTTGTTCGCCGGGGTACCAGGCAAATACAATGGCATCAGCATATGGTGCAATAGCCGAAACATCTACGTCGCTACCTGCGGTAATTACGGCAATGATTGGTTTTTTAACGCCTTTTCTAAGAGCTTTCATGAAGGCTATTTCGCTCGCGGGCAGGCTCAGGTTCTTTTTATCGCCACCAGATTCGGCCAGGAAAGCATCGCCTGCTTCACCTTCCAATACAGGTGATAAACCAATTACAGCAATTGTAACATCAGCATTCCCTGCACCCCAGATGCCACCAAAGTGGGTAGTATCCCTATAATCGCAACCGAGATCATATTCCACACGGGTTGCCGGATCAACTGCCGCTGTGATGCCTTCTACAAAATTAACTACCTTACTGCTCACGCCATGGTAACTGCCTATCATAGCATCTAAAGCTGCAGCGTTTGGCCCCAGTACCATAAAGCTGGAGTATTGACCTGGCTTAAATGGCAATATATTATTGTCGTTTTTTAGCAACACCATACTCTGTTGGGCAACTTTACGCGCCAGTGCTATATGCTGCGCGTTATGGATACTATCTGCACCATATGATTTAAACGGACTTGCAGCCGCGTCATCAAAAAAGCCAAGTTTAAATTGGGTTTTCAGCAGGTGGGTAAGGGCAACGTCAACTTCTTTTTCGGTTAATAATTTTTGCTGCACCGCCTTAACAATGTCATTCTGGAAAATGGACGAGCAATCAAGATCAATACCTGCTTTAATTGCGGCGGCTGCGGTTTCGGTTGCTGTGGGGATGGCTTTATGGGCCAAAAACACATCGTCTAATGCGCCACAATCGGTTACTACGTGGCCTTTAAAGCCCCATTCGTTCCTTAAAATATCCGTAACCAAATTTTTGTTCACGGAGTTTGGTACACCATTAATGCTGTTATAGGCCGTCATTACGGATTCAACCCCTGAGTTAACCAGTGCGTGGAAAGCATACAAGTAAGTTTCCCGCATGTCTTTTTCATCAACTATGGCATCAAACGAATCGCGGGTAGCCTCTGGTCCGCTATGTGCCGCGAAATGTTTTGCAGTAGCCGATGCTTTCAAATAACGGGGATTGGTTCCCTGCATGCCTTTTACAAACGCCGAGCCAATGTGTGCCGTTAAAAACGGATCTTCACCATATGTTTCCTGCCCGCGGCCCCATCTCGGATCGCGGAAAATATTGATATTCGGCGTCCAAAAGGTGAGGCCCATGTATTGCAAATGACGATCCATGGCTGTAGATACATTGTATTTTGCCCTGGCCTCTGTTGATATCACATTAGAAACAGAATCAACCAAACTTTCATTAAAGGTTGCCGCCATACCAATAGCTTGTGGAAATATGGTTGCTTCACCGGCGCGGGCTACACCATGCAGGCCTTCGTTCCACCAATTATAGGCTGGGATGCCCAAACGGGGAACAGCTTTACTCCGGTAACCTAATAAGGAAACTTTTTCTTCTAAGGTTAACTTGGATATCAAATCCTTCGTTCTTGATTCAATCGATTGCGAGGCATCTTTATAAATAACAGTTTTTTGTGCCATAACCGGCAACGATGCCAACAAAAAAGCACTGCCTAAAAAGCAGGCGGCGCTTTTTTTTATTAATTTTTGAGCTGTACAATTCATTCTTTGGTGGATGTTTATGTAGATATAGGAAGATTATTTAGTTTGCGGCAAGATACCAGCTTTTTTTATTTTGACGATAATTCCGGCTGCAACTTCTTTACCTTGTTTGTTCCCTTTTTCAATGCTTTCCATATAATGGATGCCGCCGTAAAACCGGGACATTGATGCCTCGGCTGCCGCCTCGCGGAATGATTTAAAATCGCGCTGGCTGCTGCCGAAGGGGATTTCTGTATTATCGGTATAAGTAAAGTTATCACCCAGTAAATAGGTAAGCAGCTCGGCCGATGCATTGGAGATAACCGCATGGCCGCTGGTATACTCCGGAAATGGAGGGGTTTGCAAAACGGGCTGCCATTTTACATCCATATACCGGTTAATATAAGTTTCGGGGCGGATACGGTTACTGCTGAATTTTTCCTCCCAGCAGCTTATAAATGCATCCATCAAAGTAACACCCTCTAAAGCGGTCACCATTACAGCGTGGTCAAAATCAAGGTGTGCTTGTTTGGTAACCAGGCCCGTTATATGCATCCAATGCCCACCCGGGCTTATTTTTTTATAACCGATAGCCATGTGGCCGGAGGTAGTAATGGCAAATGGGTTACAATCCCAAAACAATGCTATATTAATTTGTTCAGTTGTGAGGTTTTTAGAGACCTGGTAAACTGCCTTTACCTGTTTATAAAATGCCGATGTGGTATCCTTGCTAAAAGGAATTAAAGGCGTTGGTTTATACTGATTGGCCGAATCAATCACCATGGTACGGATAGTGCGCCAGTTTGGCTCAACAGCTTCAAAATAGCCCGGAGGTGTAGGGTACCATTTACTTTCATCCTTTATAGGCGTATACCTTTTAAGTGCGCTAAGCTGGCTGTAATGGTCTGATTTTGAAAAGCCTACCGCAACCTTAGATGCAAGCTCTGCCACTTTAACAGAATTGTCAATTATTTTTTGATCGACCTTAGTTTTTTGAAGCAGCTGAATAAACGCGTCTTCATCATCCTTCAGCATAAAGCCTGATGGCAACATAAGTTTGCCGGTTTCCAGGATGCTGTAATAGGCGGCTATTTTATAATCATATCGGGTTTTGATAGTATCTAAGCTGTTGTTGGGTTTATAATCCTTAATGAATTTTTGCAATTCGGGTATGGTTTTATTGTTGGCGGCAACAATATTGTAAGCACCCAGCATAGTATAGGCATAGTAGCGTGCAGCAACCGGCGGACTAACCACATCATGCACCATCACCATGGTTACGGCGTTCACCGCATGATCTGGCTGCAAATAATCCGGATAATTATTCTTAATGTTTTGAGCATAACACTGCTGAGCAGTTATAGTACAAAACACAATAAATGTTTTTTTTAAGTAATTCATTATTCTTTATAAAATTGAAGCGGCCCATCGCTTATGCCTATCAGCAAGTACGGAGTTTTGTTAACGTTGATCTCTACAGCCGATTTTACATCGCCCATAACCGAAAGCCCGGATGATGACTGATCTATATATATAAAGCCGCCTTTGCCATCGCCTTTAAGCAGGCAGCCATAGTTGGCATCAATACTTCCAATTTTAAGACGATTGTCTGAGTGATTTCCTAACAATAGCAAATCTGTATGCCCATCACGATCAAAATCGCCGGTTATGATCTGGCTCACCGGTGCAAACTGTGCTTCCATTGGTAAAGCGGCAGCAGTAAACTTGCCATTTGTATTGATGAAAAGCGTAGTTTTTATATTATTAATGACCAGCTTTCCGGCTTTGGCCAGGTCATCGGCACTAAAAATTTCATTAATGGTGGCGTCGGCGTACATCTTGTAGGAGTTGAACTTCCTGCGCATGGGGTAAATCTGTTCGTTCAGTTCATCCCTGCTTACAAAAGGGTAGCTTTTGCCCTGGATATAAAAGTTAAAGAAAGGATCAATTGAGCCGTTGTTGTCCAGATCGGTAAAATACATTTCCGCAGGTTCCTTATCAGTTGCCCTGATCTGGGTGTTTAAGCCCAGGTTGCCAGCTATCAAGTCGGGCTTACCATCGCCGTTTACATCGGCGAAGGAAATTTTATTCCAGAATCCTTTTTGAGGGGCATCAAAATAATCACTGGTTTTGTCTATGAATCCGTCTTTGGTATTTATAAAGATAGTTATCGGCATAAATTCACCACATAATACTAGATCTTTGCGGCCGTCATTATTCATATCAATCCATTGTGCATCGGTAACCATTCCAATTTTGTTGAATAGGATAGGCGCGGCTGTGAATTTACCTTTGCCATCATTTACCAACAGATAGCTTTGCGGGGCAACCGGATATTGGCCCGGTATTACCCTGCCACCTACAAAAAGGTCGATATCTCCATCGCCATCAAAATCGCAGGGTTTTACAACAGATTTACTGTTGGCATTAAGCACAGGTAAGGCGGTAGGAGAGAGTACAAATCGCCCGTTACCTTCATTAATATAAAGCTCATCCTGTAAATCGGCAGTATTTGGTTCGTATAACGAATAACCACCTTTTGCAATGTACAGGTCGGGTTTGCCATCGCCATTGGCATCAAAAAATGCCGCTGCCGATGTAGTGCCGATGTTATCAGTATTGCCGCGAATGATATCTTTGGCTATGTATTTGCCCCCTGCCTGTTGCAGAAACAATTTACCCGGACTATCCTTTTCTCCGCTTACAAACAAATCCTCCAGGCCGTCGCCATTTACATCGGCTTTTGCAATAACAGGCGCAGTTTTGGAGTACATGAACAGCATTAATAACTGGCGTTTAAAATCGTTAAGGGTGATCTCTTCGGGTTTAAAATCGATAATAGGCTCCGTATGTTTAAAAACGGTTTTCTTTACAAGAACTCCCTGGTTAAACGACTTTTCTGTTGGTTGATAGTTGATGGTCAATAATTGATTAGCATTCACATCCTTAAGCAACTGCGAAGAGTTATCAGGCCAGATGACGCGTACAGAATCAGCTTTTTTGATATCGCCTAAACCAAAATTTAATGTTGTTGATACACATGAAAGATATCCCCGGTTTGGGTTTACTTCCTGGTACTGTATGTTTTTACCTATGTAAATACTCACCTTGGCGCCAATAGCATTGGTGTTTTTACCGGTGCCTTTTAGTTTTACAGCCAGGTAGGATGTGTTGTTATTATCGCGGCTCATGTTTTGATAAACCGATGCCGGCTGATTGATGTTATTTATAACCAGGTCAAGGTCGCCGTCATTATCCAAATCTACATACACAGCTCCGTTTGAAATATTTTGTTGATTAAGACCCCACTCCACCTGTTTGTTGGTAAAGGTAAGGTCGTGGTTGTTTCTGAAAATGTAATCGGGTACAGATGTTGAGGGCATCGCCATTACCAGGTCCATCAGACTGAACGGTTCGCCGGCCACCGCTTTTTTTATTTTATAATCGCCCCAGTAGCGTAAAAAGTCTTTGTTGGTGTAATCTCTCAAATATCCGTTGGTGATAAATATATCCTTGTATCCATCGTTATCAAAATCGGCAATGAGGGGGCACCAACTCCAATCGGTATTGGAAACGCCGGCTAATTGTGCTATTTCGCTGAATGTGCCGTCGCCATTGTTAAGCTGCAGCATATTGCGCATATATTGTTTATAAAGTCCCTGGTTTTGCATTAGTGCAAAAGACTCATAGTTTTCTTCTAATTGTAATGATTTTTGCCTGTGGTTATCCTCGGGCAACATGTCAAGGGTCATAATATCGGGGAAACCGTCATTATTAAAATCGGCAATATCAACACCCATAGAAAAGTGCGACATGTGCCTGAGCATATCTTTTGATTTTTCGCTAAACGTACCGTCGTGGTTATTGATGTAGATGTAATCAGGTTCGTTATAATCGTTGGTAACGTAAATATCAGGCCAGCCATCTTTATTGATATCGGCAATGGCTACACCCAAGCCAAAGGTGAGTGGATTTTGTACTATGCCGGCTGCTTTTGATACATCGGTAAAATGTCCGTTATCATTTTTAAAAAGTTTATTACTGGCTAAATCATCAGTTTGATTTTTATAACGGGCCAGTTCCATATTATCTATCTTTTTGATGTTATGATTTAGCAGGAACATATCCAGGTCGCCATCATTATCATAATCAAAAAAAACAGCCTGCGTACTATATCCGGGGTCGGCCAGGCCGTAGGCTTTGGCTTCTTCCTTAAATTTGTTATTTCCCTGGTTTATGAATAATTGGTTACTGCGGGTCTCATTATCAGTTTTACCGGAGTAACAAACGTAAATATCTAACAAGCCATCGCCATTAACATCGGCCATGGTAACGCCCGTTTTCCATGAATCTGGCCTGCCACCCAATTCCGGGCAGGCATCACTGGTAATATCCTTAAACTTGAGGTGTCCCAAATTCAAATAAAGCTTATTAGGCTTCATATTCCCGGTGAACATGAGGTCGGGCAAACCATCGTTATTAATATCGCCGACAGCTACGCCACCACCATTGTAAAAATACTCATATGATAAAACGTTAAGCGATTCGGTCTCATTAATATCATTGATGAATTTGATATTGGTTTCTTTACTGTTCAGCAGTTTAAATAAGGATTGCTGGGAGTAGGAGGTAAGAGATGACAAACAAAGTGCCGCAGTTGCTACAGCAACGGGGCTGAACATACCTTTAGGAGAATATAAATTAAAAAGGGACATAAGTACTTTAATAAAAACTCATGGTCGGGGATACGCAATTCTGTGAACAGAATTATATAAAGGTAATAAAACAAACAGGGAGACAATAATGTCTCCCTGTTTGTTAAGGAAATTAAATTTTATTTATCCCAGTAAACACGTGTTATGAATGTGTCGCCACCCATTCTTGCAACAGCGGCAGCAAAATTTGCGGCGTTTGTTGATGATAAAGTAACAGGATAAGCGATTCTTCTTGGAATATCTGTAGCAAACTGATTTGGGTAAGCAACTTTAGTTAAAACAGGGAACCCGGATCTTTTCCAGTTATTCCAGTTTTCGTTAAAGTTGAAAACTGTTGCAGTTTCAACGTAGTACTCCATGTTGATTTGCTGTAGTGCAGTAGCCGGAACCAATGGATGTGTAGCAACATAAGCAGTTATTGCAGCAGCATCAACCGATGTTGTACCAAATTGAGATAAGGTTTGCATGTCTGCAGTTAATGCGTTAGCATAATGAATAGCTGCAGTTCCTGTAGCCCATCCTCTAAATGCGGCCTCTGCTAATAAAAGTTCAGTTTCGCCATAAGTTAACAGGAAGTTATAACGATTACGATCATCATACACTGCAAATTTAGGACGGGAGTATTTACCAACCGGGGCTGGAGAATCATCCTTAACCGACGGATCTGCAGGTGATGTACCAGGATAGCCGGTAGCTTTTGAAATATCAGTTGAGCCACCCTTTAAGTCAAAACCATTAGGCATACCAGTTTGCAAGGCGAAGGTGCTGATACCAACAGCTTTGTTTTCATTAGCTGTTTTGCCAGTGCCTGCAGAAATTTCTGCTATGGCGCTAACACGTGGATCTGCGCTGCTTTTCATAAAGTCAACCAGCGTTTTCCCCCATCTTACTTCTCTAAAGTCATCAGTAACCAATAATGCTGCTGCATCAGAGTTACCGTTGCTGTTGCCATAGTCTGCTTTTACTTTCGCATTATCGGCGATGCCGGCCATTGTACCTCCTGTATATGCTTTTTCGGCATATTTTTGAGCGGTAGCAACATCAACTTTGGTTAAGCGCATAGCAGCACGAAGCATTAATGAGTAACCCAATTTTTTCCATTGTGCAACATTACCACTATAGAAAAGATCACTTGTAGGGCCGGCTTTTGATACATCTAACGCGGTGCATGCTTTATCCAATTGGTCAAGCATAGAAGCGTAGATATCTTTTTGAGCATCAAATACCGGTGTAAATATTCCTGATTTTGCCTGCCCTTCCTGTGAAAATGGCATATCTCCATAAGCATCGGTAACACGCTCAAGCATCAATACGCGTAAAATGGTGCCACAGTTATCAAGGTTGCTATAATCTGCTTTGCCCTTTATCAGATTTTTCATCTCGTCAATAAGAGTAGTTGCGCTGTAACCATTGTTCCAGGTACGGGCTTTATAATCCTGAAAACTACCTGTAGCTACATATTTATCACCATTACCGTAATAATCATAGGTAGATGAAAGCGCTTGCGACCACATACTTTGAAAAAGCAATTGATCATAACCAGTATTTGAAAACTGGATTTGTGCTTGTGCCATTAAAAAGTTTGGATTAAACAAATCAGCATTAACTTTGGTAGGGTTAACGTTAACCTGATCAAAGTTTTTTGAGCAGCTTGCAATAAGCGTAGCCCCGGCAAGCAAACAACTATATATATATCGTTTTTTCATCTTTTGTTATTTTTTAAATTTGAAGTTTAAGTTAAACCCATAAGTCCTAACAGCAGGAACGCTTGTGCCTTCAATACCGGCATAATTTATACCGGGAGCAAAATTTGATTCAGGATCGATATTGTCGGTATGCTTCATGATAGTCCATAAATTTCTGGCTACCAATGAGAAGGTAATTGAGCTAAGCGGTGTATTTGCCAAATAGTTTTTACCAAATGTATAGCCGAAGGTTATTTGACGAAGCTTAATAAAGCTGCCATCAAGCACGTTTAATGCTGATACACCACGAGCTAAAGCCTGGTAATAGGTTTCGGCAGGTACATTTACTGTATTTGTTGCACCAGTTGCAGTAACACCTTGACCAACTACACCGGTTTCACGGCCTTCAAGCGTCATTTTATTTAAACCACGGAAGATGCTGTAGTAATTAGTTGCAGAAAGTACTTTGTTGCCAAAACGGTAATCAACAAGGAAACCAAGATTGAAGTTTTTGTAGTTGAAATCGTTGTTTAAACCACCATAAAATTTAGGGATAACACTACCCATCGGGATGCGTGCAGTAGCTGTTGGGATACCGTTTGCATCAAAAATGATCTTTCCGCTGGCATCGCGGGCGTAATCATTTGCTAATATTTGCGGACCTGCCAAGCCTTTAACAAACGCTGTAGTAGCGTTTAATGGACGGTATGTACCTAAGCCAATATTTGCACCACTTTTATCTGTTTCTAAAACTTTATTTTTTACGTAGGTAAAGTTAAATGAAGGAGACCAGCTAAAGTCGCTTGTTTTAAAAGGTGTACCATGTAACTCAACCTCAATACCTTTATTTTGTACAGAAGCAGTAGCTGCATAGGCATTTGTGTAACCTGTTGACCAGTCGATGCTGCCATTAACTATTTCATTCTTTGTTTTGCGATCGAAATAAGCTACATCTAACCCGAACCGATCATTGAAAAACTTCATTTCAGTTCCAATTTCAAGCTCTGTCAGGGTATAAGGTTTTAACAAAAGGTTTGCTAACTGAGAGCTAAAACCACCGGCGTTTACACCGTTGATAGAGTTGTTAACGCTATAATAGATTTGGTTGGCATATGGATCTGCACCCGCGCTTGTTTTTGCGTACGCAACACGAAGTTTTCCAAAATCAAGACCATTGATATGTGCAAGGTCAGAGAAGATAAAGCTTGCAGAAACAGATGGTGTAAAGATACCCGGACCCAGGTCTTTTCCGATACTGCTATAGTAGTCATAACGGCCGGTTGTACCTATTACTAAGAAATCTTTAATAGCAAAATCAGCTGTGTAATATGCTGAATGTACTTCAAGTTTTTTAGGGTCAAGATTGCCGCTGTTCCTGGTTGGAAGGTTTGATAAATCGTAAAAATAAGGGATAATAAAGTTACTACCACCGATAGTAGTACCTGAATAGTCATTTTTACGCACGTTACCACCGAATGAAAGATCAAGATTCAATAAGTCTTTCACCAGGTCGTGTTTTGCCCCAAATAACACGTCTGCGTTGAATTCTGTAGTTTGAGACGTTTGGGTATTCATGTTACCATTACCACCAACATAAGCAGTACCTGTTGGTTCGATATTTAACCTGTTATCGTTAATTTTATCATAACCAATACGACCTTGCGCATAAGCCCATGGTGTAATAGCGTATCTTGCTGATATAGATGATATTAAGCGCTCTCTTTTGGTGTTGTTTATGAATTTGTAAGCCGCAAAGTAAGGGTTGGTTACATAAATATCATTGGTGAATGATGTTTCTTTACCGGCCGAGTTATAACCTGGCGCTAAAATGCTTTGAGCTTCGTTTGGAGCAAGGAACTGAACGTTGTTTGGGTTACCCGGGCCATCACTTAAACCAGAGCGGTTTTTTGCGTTGTCTATAACATAATTGGCAACCAGGTTTATATCCAGATTTTTTATAACAGTTTGTGATCCGTTAAAGTTAAAGCTTTTCCTGTTTAAACCGCTATTAGGTGTAATAGCATGGTTATTGAAATCTGATAAGGATAAACGGAAAGCTCCACTTTCACCACCACCTGTTAACGATACAGTATTGGTAAAGGTACCACCGGTTTTATAAAATTTAGCGTAGTTATCACTTGTTTTTGAATATGCATAGTTTTTACCATCAAATTGTATTACTGATGAGCCATCAAGCTTTGCGCCCCACGCAAGGTTACCTGAACTTAATGCACCAGCAACAGTTGTTGGTTTAACACCATTTTCTCCCTGGCCATATGCAGTTTGAAAATCGGTGTTATCATATACCTTATCCATCTGGTAATTGGTATTGTATTCAACACCAAAGCCCGAATTTTTCTTGCCTGATTTGGTGGTGATCAAAATTACACCGCCTGTTGCACGTGTACCATAAAGTGCGGATGCCGACTGACCTTTTAAAACGGTCATTGTTTCGATATCATCGGGGTTAATATTGGCAATACCGTCTCCATAATCAGCACCTCCCCATTCGCCCGATTGGCCTCTTTGGGTGTTATCCATTGGTACTCCATTAATTACAAACAAAGGTCCTTGAGTAGTTCCTGTGCTGGTTACACCACGTAATAAAATACGCGCTGAAGAACCCGCGCCACCATTGGCACCGCTTATACTTAAGCCTGCAACACGGCCCTCTAATGACATGGCAACGTTTGACTCTTTTGCCTTATCCATTACGCTACCGTTAACTGTAGTAACAGCGTAACCTAATTTTTTTGAATCCTTTTTAATACCTAACGCAGTTACTACCACTTCGCTTAAGCTTTTGGCAGACACGGTTAATTTAATAGAAAATTCTTTTTTGCCCGCAACCGCTACTTCCTGGGTTTCGTAACCTAAGAACGAAAATACCAGTATAGCATTATCAGGAGCATTTACAGAGAAATTACCATTTGCATCAGTAATAGTGCCGGTTGTAGTGCCTTTTACCCTTACTGAAACGCCAGGAGCCGGAGTGCCATTTTCGTCAACAACCTTACCATGAATAATAGCTGCATTTATGATCTCATTTTTTTGAGAGATAACGATCAGGTTATTTTCCAATTGGGTGTATGTGAAATCAGAATTAGCCAACAGCTTGTTCAATACCGAAGTAACCTCTTCGTTTTGTACGTTAAGCGTGATCTTTTTTGTTGACGGGATCTTACGCTCGCTGAAAACGAAGTGGTAGTTGGTTTGCTTTTGAATGGCGGAGATAACTTTGTTAAAATCTACCGATTTTACATTAAAGGTGACTTTTTGTTGTGAGTATACTTTCGCCATGGTTTGCAGGCTAAAGAACACTGTTAAAATAAATGTCAATTTCATTATTAATATGGACTTAAATAGCCAATAGTTATCTCTTACACCCTTGGGGTGTTTAAAATATTTCATACTTTTACTTAATTAAAGGTGACTTGATTAAATGGCAATGTTCTGTTCGAGAGAGCATTGCATGATTAACTAACAGATCTTCATCTTCACGGGGGTTACCATTGGTAATTCCCGTTTTTTGGGTATGTAAAGGTTACTTTATTTCATAGGCTTATTTAATTCAGTAGTTAGGTTAATAAATATATACGGTTTCATTTTTGTACTTATAGGAAAATGATTCAATCAATTGCAAAGCGCTTAGCGCTTGTGTAACGCTTTCTTTTTCAAAAACACCGGTAAAATGAAAGTCTTTCGCGGCTGAGTTTTTAAATTTCACTTTTATACCATACCAGCGTTCCATTTTGTTTGCTAATTCATTAAAGTCTTCGTCTTTAAAAACAAGCCTGTTATTTACCCAGGAGGTTTCAACAACTGTAGTATCGTTTGATCGCAGATAGGTAAGATTAGTTAAAGCATAGCTGGTTTTGGCTGTATCGGGAGTTTGGGCTACTAAATTTCTATTTATAATGTGTTTTTTAAAGGTGGTACTTTTTAAAATCAGCTTTTCATTTGGTTTTAAAATGATGCGGTCAGATGGTCTGTCGGCCAGGGTTACTTCAATAGCACCTCTAATGAGGGTGGTTTCGCTTGTTAAATCATTTTTATATGATTTAACGTTGAAGGCTGTCCCTAAAACTTTGATACTCATATTGCCCGCGTGTACTATAAACGGATGACGATGATCCTTGGCCACGTCAAAAAAGGCTTCACCATTAAGGTAAACCTCGCGGGTTGATCCTTTAAATGTAGGGGGATATTTCAATGTCGTTTCTGAGTTTAAAGTAACAATTGAACCATCGCTTAAATAGATCTTCGACTTAACGCGGCTCGGCGTTTTTTTTTGTTGCAAATCGGCAACTCTAAGATCCTTTAAATTATAACCCCAAAAATTGTACGCAGCGAATATGCAAACACCTGCAATAAGAATTGCCGCGATGCTACGTATCACTATCCGACTGCTTTTATAACTATTTGCAATCACTCCGGTTTCAGTTTCTTCGGTATCTTTTTCCGGAACTTCAATTTTGCTCCTGATCCGTTGAAACATTAATTCGGTATTTGAATATTGTTCCTCGTTTTTAACCCAATAAATTTTAAAAAAATTATTTTGCTGCCTGCAAGCCTCGTCGTTCGCGATCAGGAAACTGAATTCTTCTAATTCTCCTGCATCGATCTCGTCCGAGAGTTTTTTTGCGAGCAGTTCAATAAATCTTTCGTTAACCATTTAATTGCGTAAGCGGGCTTGTTTTAAGATAGGACAATACTTTTTTAAAAATTGCCTACAAGCTTTTAAAAAAAAATTAAAAAGAATTTTTATAAAAACAGAAAGGCTATGATTTGGCTGTCGGAAGAGCTTTTTTTAAAATTACCTGTAAGCTTTAAAAAAAAATTTAAAAAGAATGACTATAACAACGGAAGCCCTATGATGTGGTGACCAGAAGAAGCCCTTTCAGACGATTTTGATGCTAACTGATGCCCCGAAAGTATGATGCTCAGTTTTTTCATTGATCTGAAAAGTTGGGTTTGAACAGTACGGGGAGATATGTTTAAAATTTCGGCAACTTCTTTGTACTTCATGCCATCCTCTTTAATGAGTTTGAAAATTATACAAGCTTGCTGCGGTAAGGATCCAATAGCTTTATCTAATAAAAAGTGAAGTTCTTTGCGTTCCAGTTCCTTTTCGGGGTCAAAGGTGTTTACAAACTCAATTTCGTCCGAAGCTTCTATCTGTACAAGATGGATATTGGAGAATTTTTTAAGGTAATTGAATGATTGATTTTTTACCGCTACAAATAAGTAGGTTTCCGGATTAGCAATTTCGGTAAGATTTTTACGCGATTCCCAGCATTTAATAAATACATCGGATACAATCTCTTCTGCTGCCTCCTTTTGGCGGATGTAAAACACACAAAACTTTATAAGCCGGGTATTCAGCGCGTGGAACAGTAATTCAAATGCTTTGATATCGTCATCAAAACAAACTTGTTTCCATAAATCCGGAGTATCAGTTTTAGAGATTTTCAATAGCAAGTCAGTTATGTGTTTTCAGAACAGTTATTATGACGCAATGTAATAATTTGATAACAAAAAGAAGCATTTATTTTAATTTCGACAAGCAATTAATGAAAAATTCATTCTTCTCGAAATTTATTTACTTAGTGTGTAGGCAAATTGAATAAAAAAGTTGTCAATAGGGTGTTTAGATGCCATATTTAGCTATTTTAAAATGTAAAAATGACATTTTATATCTCAATTTATACTAAAATAGTAGGGTAAGTATAGTGTATGTATACTATTTTAGCATTTTAAATTTCAAACTCATCATTGTATTGTATACACTAAGTGCTGTTTTTGATGGATTATTACGCATTAAAAAGCATATAAAATGTTCGGATTTTATCCTTTCATTTACGAATTTTATCCAGAAGATTTTATTATGGCGGTTTAATTGGTTACCTATATAAAGAAACAAAAAATACAATTATAAATGAAAAAAATCCTTGTTTTTCTCGCATTCCTTTTGCCACTAAATAATCTGATGGCACAACAACATAATATGTCAAAGGATTATGTAATACCCCAAGACTCATTGGTTCAAAAGAAACTGCATAAATGGCAGGGACTAAAATTTGGATTATTTATGCACTGGGGTACTTACAGCCAGTGGGGGGTTGTTGAAAGCTGGAGTATTTGCCCCGAAGATGAGGGGTGGACACAACGCCGTGGCCCTTATGGCGGCGATTACTATAATTACAAAAAGGCTTATGAAAATCTGCAAACCACTTTTAATCCTACAAATTTTAATCCCGAAAAGTGGGTTGCTGCTGCAAAATATGCGGGGATGAAGTATGTAGTTTTTACTACCAAGCACCACGATGGTTTTTGCATGTTTGATACCAAACAAACCGATTATAAAATTACCAGCTCAAAAACGCCTTTCTCGGCCAACCCCAGGAGTAACGTAGCTAAGGAGGTATTTAACGCTTTTAGCAAGGAGAATTTTATGATTGGAGCTTACTTCTCAAAACCAGACTGGCATACAGAAAATTATTGGTGGCCATACTTCCCGCCTAAGGATAGAAACGTAAATTATGATCCTGCTAAATATCCAGAGCGCTGGCAAAAATTTAAGGATTTTACCTTTAACCAGATCCAGGAGCTTATGACAGGTTATGGAAAGGTAGATATTTTGTGGCTTGATGGCGGCTGGGTTAGGCCAAAGAATACAATAGATGCAGACGTGGATTGGCAGCGTACTATTCCGTATGACCAGGATATTGATATGGCAAAAATAGCCGCGGCGGCAAGAATAAAACAGCCAGGTTTAATAGTGGTTGATCGTACTGTTGCCGGGCAATATGAAAATTATACTACGCCAGAGCAACAGGTGCCGGATGCGCCTTTGGATCATCCCTGGGAAAGTTGTATTACCATGGGTAATTCATGGAGCTATGTGCCCGGTGATCATTATAAATCTGCCAATGAAATAATAACTTTATTGGTGAAAATTGTATCCCGCGGTGGTAACCTTTTAATGAATATAGGTCCCGGACCTGATGGTGATTGGGACCCTGCTGCTTATAGCCGCCTAAAACAAATTGGCGACTGGATTAAAATTAACGGTGAGGGCATTTATAATTCTAACGCGATAGCACCTTACTCCGAAGGAAATATATATTATACCAAGGCTGGCAAAAGCATATATGCATTTGTTTTGGCCGAAAAGGACAAGGACGCGGTTGTTTTGCCTTCAAATATCTCATTACATCTAAAGGATGCTGATAAAATAAAAAAAATAAGTTTGCTGGGTATCAGCAAAAAACTGAAATGGACAGTGGCCGAAGGTGTAATTAAAATAAATATACCCGCATCTTTACAAACACAAAACGGTTTGGCGCATGCCGCCGTATTTAAAATTCAGTAATTATCAACTTATATATTCACTATACATATAACACATCTATAATTAAATAAAATGCCCCAACTATTAATATTCAGGCCCGCTAAATTATTTTGTACGCTCATCTTATTTTTAATCGCAACCAATATATATGCGCAAAGCAGCTATGAGCTCAACTCAGGCTGGATGTGTGCACCTATAAGCAGCGTAAAGGATAACGGATTAGTACTATCAACAACAGCATTCAATAACAGCAGTTGGATGCCGGCTACAGTGCCGGGCACTGTTTTAACTACGCTGTTAAACAATCAAAAAATACCCGACCCGTTTTGGGGCATGAATAATGAGCACATACTTGATATTTACAATACCGGGGCAGATTACTATACTTATTGGTTCACCAAAGATTTTAAAGACGTACCGGCGCTAAATGGTGGCCAGGTTTACCTCAATTTTAGAGGTATAAACTATAGCTGTGATATTTATTTGAATGGACACAAACTAAATAAAACCATTCAAAAAGGAATGTTTTTAAGGTTTACCTATAATATAACATCCTTTTTAGCCAAAAATGGCAACAATCGTTTAGCCGTATTAGTGCACCCGCCTGATGTATTAGGTAACCCGAATGGCGGTCAGGGTGGTGATGGTACCATCGCCAGGAATGTTGGGTTGCAATATACAGCAGGCTGGGATTGGATTCAGCCGATGAGAGATAGAAATACCGGGATATGGGATAAGGTTACCATCCAAAAAACCGGCGCAGTGCGCATTACCGATGAACATGTTATTACATTGGTTCCGGGAGTAAGGCTTCCTGAAGGTGCCCAACAGCCTGCAGTTATTAAAGTATCGGCCGCATTAAGTAACCCTACAACAGCACCCGTTAGCGGTACTTTAAGTTTTGAGCTGGGTGGTAAAGTAATTTCAAAAAGCATCAGTCTGAAACCAAATTCAACTGCTGATGTAAGTTTTAATGATTACAGTTTGCCTAACCCTAAACTATGGTGGCCAAATGGTTACGGACCGCAAAATTTGTATGATTTTAAGTTGAAGTTTGCGGTTAATGGCAAAGTGATATCTGATCAGCATTTGCTTAAAATAGGGGTAAGGCAATTAACCAGCGAGTATAATGAGCATACTGGCAGCAGGCAGATAGCGGTTAATGGTCAACGGATATTTATAAAGGGGGGCAACTGGGTTATATCTGATGCCATGCTACGCTTGTCGGATATGCGTTATGATGCCGAAGTTCGTTTTCATCGGGACATGAACCTAAACCTGATCAGGGTTTGGGGAGGCGCGATGATTGAACGACCTGAGTTTTACGAAGCCTGTGATAAATACGGTATGCTGGTTTTCCAGGATTTGTGGGGATCTGGCGATTGCAACGGTCGTTGGCAGGATCCTCAGAAACTTGATGATCAATGGACACGCCGTAAATACCCGGATGATCATGGCTTGTTCCTGCGTTCGGCAGTTGACCAGATAAAGATGGTGCGTAATTATGCATCGCTGGCTATATGGTGCGGTGGCAATGAAATTACTCCGCCCGAGGATATCCTTACTGCTTTACGGGATACCATTTTGCCTAAGCTTGATAATACCCGCTGGTTTGTTGATTATTCTAATTCAGATAGCATGTCGCACAATGTGCTGGGTGGTAATGGCGATGGGCCTTACGGTATTCAGCCTTTATCGGTGTTTTGGGAGTACAAAACTTTTCCTTTTAATTCAGAGGTAGGTTCTGTTGGTGTAGGCGATTATGAATCATTGAAAAGATTTATTCCAACGGCTAACATGGTTCCGCCGGTTTATGATGAAGATACACACAAAAACAAAGTAGACAGTGTTTGGGATTACCATAAATACATTGGTTATGATACCAGCATCAATAAATATGGCAAAGCTAAAAGCGCTGCCGATTTTGCTATGAAAGCACAACTGGTAAATTATGATCAGTACCGCGGTCTTGCTGAGGGCTTCACCTCGCATATGTGGGATTGGTATACCGGTTTTATCATCTGGAAAACCCAAAATCCATGGACAGCCATGCGCGGGCAGATGTATGATTATTACCTTGACCCTAACGCCTGCCTGTATGGTTTACACAATGGCAGCGCGCCATTCCATATTATGTACAACCCGGTTAATGGCAATATAATGGTAGCCAACAATACCTTTAAAGCCCGGCGCAGTATGATGATGGTGGTAAAAACCTATGATATGCAAGGTAAAGAGAATCTGCTGACCCAGGTTTTTGCTGATATAAATGCCAATACGGTTAAAAAATACTTCTCTGTTAAGGGATCTGTTGATAAGCTTGCCGCCAAAGAGGGCGTTTTTCTGTCATTACAGTTATTGGATGAGGATAAGAAAGTTATAACGGATAATACTTACTGGATTCCGGATAGTAAAGGCGCGTTTTCTGGTTTGCAAAAAATGAAAACTGAAGAATTATCCGTTAAAGCAAAATATTTAAAACCAGGTAGGGTAGAAGTTACGTTAGTTAATAAACAGAATAGTGTACTTGCTTTTTTTAACAGAGTTTCATTAGTGGATGCGGACAGTAAAGCAAGGATTTTGCCAGCATTTTACAGTGATAACTATATTACAGTTTTACCGGGAGAAGAAAAAAAGGTAATAGTTGAATACAATGCCGCCGCAAATAATAAAAAATTGGTGGTGAGTGTTGACGGTTGGAATGATGGAAATAGTCCCCAAACGATAAGTATTGATCAATAAAAGTAAATTATGAATATCAGACTGATCATCTTAACGGTGCTTTTTGCGATAACGTTGATGATCGGTCTGAATTCATTAACCTATAGCCCTGTTACTGCAGGGGTAAAGCCGGCAAAGGCAGATGATGGGGGTAAGGCCTTGTTCACCACGTTTTGCGCTACATGCCATATGTTGCCAGATCCCACCAGTTTAACTAAAGATGTTTGGCGCTTGCATGTGCTTCCTGTAATGGCCTCCAGGATGGGAATCATATATCCCAACTATGATCCGTTGCGCGGATTATCTGATGAAGAAAAGATAATCGTAAAAAAAAATAACATCATTCCCGATGCCCCTGTTTTAAATTTGGATGAATGGAACAAGCTGGTAGCGTATGTGATCAGTTTAGCGCCCGATTCCCTTATTGCCGATGACAGCAGGCTAACCCGTAACAGCCCGCTAAAACTGTTCACCAGGCAGGATATTCAAATTGATGACCAGGTACCATCATTAATAACCGGGTTAGAGTATAACACCGAAACTAATACCTTATGGATAGGGAATTTTCTTAACAAGGTTTACAACTGGAAATATAATATCGGCGTTACAAAAACAATAACTACAGAAAGCCCCGTAGTTGATTTTAATTTTTATAAAGGAAGTACTTATTTTACCGAGATAGGTAAACTGTACCCAACCGAGCTGAGTTTAGGGTCATATGTAAACTATAAAGACAGTACCAGCTCCGTATTGCTAAGTGCCTTGCACAGGCCCGTTAATTCTCAAATAGTTGATCTGAATAATGATGGTGTTCCCGAGATTGTTGTTTGTAATTTCGGGAATAAAACAGGGGGCTTATCGCTGTTTAAAAAGAATAAAGCCGGCAAATATGTGGAAACTGTTTTACTGCCGCTTGCCGGGGCTATTAAATGCTATGTAAAGGATATGGATGGCGATGGCAAAAAGGACATTGTAGCTATGTTTTCACAGGGCGATGAGAGTGTTTACATCTTTTATCAAAAAGATAATCTGAAATTTAAAGCCCAGAGAATACTGCGTTTTCCGCCCAATTATGGTACTACGGACATGACGCTGGTTGATTATAATCACGATGGACTTACCGATATTATAACCGTGCACGGCGACAATGCTGATTACTCACAGGTATTAAAAGCATACCACGGTATCCGGATTAATATTAACCAGGGCAATAACGTTTTTAAAGAGCAGTTTTTTTATCCGATATACGGCGTAACCCGCGTTTTGGCCGAAGATTTTGATAAAGACGGTGATATAGACCTTGCCTGTAGTGCTTTCTTTCCCGATTTTGGCAAACTGGTGGATGAATCTTTTGTATACCTTGAAAATACAAACCAGAGGAAGTTTACTTTTAAACCTTACATCCTGAAGAGCGAGATCCCTCTGAAGACTTTAACCCTGGAGAAAGCCGACATTGACGGCGATGGCGATATTGACATTATAGCGGGTAATTTTGCCCAAAGCCCCGGTGCTGTTCCTAAAGATCTGGATGCTAAATGGAAAGGCGCAAAGTATGGCATCACTGTTTTTATGAATCAGCTTTATCAGCCAAAGAAATAACCTTATCTAAAGAGATAAAGAAAACCCTGTTTCCTAAATAAAAACCCGGTATCTACCTAAAGATAACCGGGTTAAAATATACTACGGGAAGATTTTAATGCACAGCAAATGCTTTAACAAAAATGCCGCTGGCATCAAATACTACAGCATATTTGGTACTGTTTGATGTAATTACCACATCATACCCTTTTAAGGTACCACTTACACTGTAAGAAAATGCCTTGTCAAGCACATAGCCTGGGTAGGTTGTTGTTAAGTAAGTTGTAATAGCAGCCGGCAAACTGGTTTCGGCAATTGCAGTGTGTTTGCCTGCATGTTTATCAATTTGGGTGCGTTTAATTAATGTACCGTTTGCTTTGATAGCAGTGGCAAATAAGCCGTTATTTTTACTGATGAGCACGTAGGCACTATCGGGAGTAATGGATGCATGCAGCAGCGTATCTGTTGGATAGGTGGTTTTGAAGTAGCTGGTTACAGCAACAGGGAGGGCAGATATAGCGATAGTATCTCGGTGTTTGCCATCACGATTATCAAAGGGGCCGCCATGGTGCCATCCCTGTCCCATCAAATCATGCCCTGCTCTCTGCTCCAATATACTTACAAATGTTCCATCAGCAGTGAATTTTAAGCCTACCAAAGCACTGTTGTATTTAATCACCACTATATAATTAGTAATTGCTTTGGCGCTATCGGTAATTGAATAGGCTTTTTTAAAGGTATAACCGCTGTAGTTTGCAGTTAAGTAAGTGCCAATTGAGGATGGTAGTGCACTGGAAGCAACCGTGTCTTTTTTGCTATGCTTGCCGTAGCAGCCAACCACGTAAACGGTATCTGTTGTGCCAGATGCCAAACTAACGGCGATAGCCCCTGTTGACGTGATGGTAGAGGAAGTTGTGGTGGTAGCGGAAGCTGATTTGGAAGCGCTTTCCTTTTTACACGATGCCAGGCACCCTGCAACACTCAACAATAATAACAATTGGTAAATTGATCTCATTTTCATCTGAATTAATTTTAAGTTGATAGTTAGTATGGCCTTGATGGCCATTTTCTTATCTAAAATTAACTCAGCAGCAGCGGCGTTGAAATTATGTGTCGATGAATAGCTATTATAAATCGATGAATAAAAATCGCCTCCTTTAATTGTTTTTTAACCCAATTTGGTGATTGTCATAATCAGTTAGGTATTCATTCTTTATAAAAAAGTCGATACTTAAAATGGTACGGTAATCGGCGGTATTATTAGGGTTTTGTACCTCGGTGAGGTTGCCCGTATTTGATGTCGTGTAAGTATATGTGAAACCCCTGTTGGTAGTTATTGTTACCACGGAATTTGCCGGCAGCGCCCCTATGGCGTTTGTGGCCAGCCTGTCTTCAATAGTAGTTACAGAGGGTGTTCCGGTATCAAACAGGAACTGTGCTGCAATTGTTTTTCCGCTGTAAGTTATTGTTCCGGGTATATTTGGCGAATAACCGCTGGTGGTATTGGTAAGCGGGTGCATAATAAAATTTGATGAGGAAAGGTCTGATGCTGTAAGCCCTATAGTAAGCAAGCCGGAAACGTAGGTGGGCGTACCTAAAAAACTGGTTGTATTTAAAGTGGCAATCTTAAAGCCGCTTGTAAGACCGGTGCCGTATTCAAAAAACCTTAATGGACTTGAAATTTCGCTCCGGGTGTTGCTTAATCCTGGCCCAACGCCAAAAACATCAGCCGAGTGGGCACTTAGTTGCTTGCCGGTTCCATCAACTATTTTATAATATAAAAAAATGGGTACCCGCTTCAAATTCAAACTTCCTAAGGAGTTGCCTACCTTAATGTTGGCATAAGCAAGGTTCCCGTATTCCTTAGTAGTACCGGTAGCATCGCCAAAACTTATAGTGGCAGTTTTGGGAGTTACGGTAATACCATTAACAACTGTAGAATCGCCGGTAACGGTGATTCCGGCTGAAGTGATCATGGATGCTGGAAGTATCCCTGTGGCATCTATGGTTAGTCCCGGCGAGCCAGTATCAAATATAGTTCCATAATTTACCGTTTGCGTACCAACCTGGGTAATTGGGATAAGTACTCTTTTATTTACGCCAAGGGAGTATTCATATAAGCCCAAAGTTACCGGCGTAGCATTTACTACCACAGGCGTGGTTTTGTCTTTTTTACAAGAACTGAATATTAAAATAAACGCCAAAAAACCAATGATTTGCGCTTTTAAATATATTTTTACTTTCATGTATATAGTATATACGATTATATTAAATTGACAGATTGAGTGGTAACTTAATAGTTTTAAATCATGATAAAATTAACCCAATCAAAAGTATAACATTATTCCCTGAACATTGCCCGGAATCGATAAACGGGCTTAATGACCCGATTAATTACACCTGTTTAAACCATCGGTACTGGAAGCATCCGCGGGCTTAATGATTAATGCTCTTTCAAAAAGGGGTTTGGCATCTGCTTTTTTACCTGTCATCAGGCTACTCCAGGCCAGCATGTGGTTACCATCATAATCAAAAGGATAAAGGGTAACTACTACTTTAAAACACCTAATGGCGGCATCATATTGCTTTCGGTTATAATAAATTACACCAGCCCAATAATTGGCCTGCGCATTTTGAGGATCAATCCTCAATATGGCCAAATATTGTTCAAGTACTTTATCCCAGCTCTGTAAAAACGATAACGGCTTTACATATCCAAATTTTGCCTCAATAGCGCCCGGTTTTATACTGATGGCTTTTTGATAATAAGATTGCGAAGCCGTATAGTTTTTATTGAGATAATGGAGCCAGCCTAAACGGATATTAACCTCATAACTGTTATCACTAAGATAAGGATAAATATCATTAATAGCAGCTATATAATTTTTGTTCTGCTCATTGGCGTAGCTATTATGGAAAGCTTTTTGCAGCACAACATTGGTTTGCGCCTGCAATCTTATCACCAGTAAAATTAAAAATACTGCTATAAACGTTTTCTTTAAAATTTCCATGTTATACCTAACGTAACAGAATTTTGATTGTAATTTACAGCGCGGTAAACGTCTGTTTTATTTTCATAAATATAGTTCAAATCCAATAGCGCGTGAGAACTCAACTGGTAAAAAACGGTTTCTCCGCATTTAAATTTTGTAGGGTCGATAGAATTATAAACGTAAAGTCCATCAGCATCTAAGTAGTCATCCTGGTTACCAAAAGCAGCCAATGTTTCAAGCCAGGTTTTATTCAATACCTTAAACCCAATGGCCTGGCTATAAATAAAATTATTTGCTCCGCTTAAATTTAAAACGGATGCCCGGCTAATGGTATATAAGTTAAGGTTACCTAATGGATAAAAATCCATCCTAGCGTTATATTGTTTTAACGTTTTATTGATCAGTTTTCCAAAATTAATATCCCCCTGTAAATCAATATAGCGGCCAAAATATTTTATACCTAACAAACCAAGGTTGCTATTATTAATATTACTCCTGTAAGTGGTATATATATAATGATATGAGCCTACAATAGTCAGGCAGTTATTGAGCGCAAATTGTGTTTTAATAAAATATTCCAGCTGTTTATCAGTTTTGCCAAATAGGTCCTTATTATTGTCTTTGTCTTTATATGATGACCGGAATATATTTTGGTTGAATGAAATTGCCGATTGTTCCAGCTGCAGGTGCCAGCCTAAACGATTACTGATGCCTATCCGTTCAAAAAAGCCATTGTCGCGCTGGTTATTATTGGGCAGCTTAATGCCGCTTTCTGCATCGGCATCAACTAAGCCAAAAGGGGTAAGTTTTATAGAATGCAAGGTTTCCTTATCAAGATAAGCGGCATGATATGATGCGCCTAAATTATTATTAAGATAAGTATTACAATAGTAAGCGTAGAGCCGTGCTGTTGAGTTAAAGGAATCCTTATTTAGCACTTGGGTAAACTGGCTGATGGCAGCTTTATAATTGCCGGTAACCATGTAAGCATATCCCATTTTAAAACGCAGGGCGGGGAAATCCAGACTATCAGCAATTGATTTATTTCCAAAAACAATCAGTTGTTTCCAGTCGCCGGCATTGTATAGTTGCTCAGCAGTACTATCTGCCAGTTCAAATTTGTTGTCCTGCGCGTAAGTGGCAACATTGGCAAATATTAAGGCAAGAAATAATATTAGTTTTCTGTACTCCATTGTGCCTTAATGTGTTTCCCGTTTAAATTGATGCTCAAAGCATGTAAGCTATCATGATCTATACAAAGTGTTGCTTCCATTATTGGAGTTTTTTTACCGGCAAATGCCATGTATTGTTCAGATCTGATACTTAAGCCCGTTTTTTTAACCTGGATACTGTTTTGGTAACTTATATTGATAAACCTGTAAAAAGGTGCTACAAAATCCTGTAAGCAAAGCAAGGCCTTATTCGTGGTTAGATGCACAGGGAAATCATCATTAACCAGCATCGTCTCGGTATTGTTAAAAATGACCTTGTAAGCAGCCAGGTAAAAGTAGTATAGCAATGATTGCTGATCGCCATAAAAACTGGTGAAGTAAAACATAGTGCCATTGTTTATAAAATAGGCCGCGGCACCTGTGGTTTTGCTATAGATGCAGGCTTGGCCTAACTCATCTTTAAAAACTTCCCAACTCTCGGTTGCTTCGTTTTCACGGGTAAGTTTTGCTGTGTAACCCGGTTGCAGGTCGAAGGCCTTTTTAATGGATGGATTAACTTCGGGGTTGCCAATTAATTCTCCTTCGGCGGGAACGCTATAGCTTGCCAGGCTGTTTTTATTATCCACCCGGTTAAAATAATAAGCAAATGGATAGCTCAAAGTTTTTGAGCCAATATAAGGGGTAGCCTGTATTTGGAAATGTAAATGAGGCTGTGGCGAGCGGCCCGAATTACCGCAAAAGCCCAGGAGGTCGCCTTGTTTAATCACATCGCCTGGTTTTACTTTGATGGACTTTTTTTTAAGGTGTGATACTTTGGAATACAACCCGGTGGCGTGAAAAATAACTACCGTATTGCCCCAGTTATCTTTCATGTTTTGGTCGCCTATGGCATTATCCTCAATATGGTTAACTACCAGTTCTACAATGCCATCGCCGCAGGCTAATACGGGCTTATTGTAACAATAAAAATGCTCGGGCAGGGTGCCGGGATATTGAAAAGCGTTTTGTTCCTCATCACAGATTACAAAATCCAGCGCTTGGCCCCAGTCGCCTTTGTGCGTAATGCTGCCGTTGTAACCCTGTGAAACTGTCCAATAGCCCATAAAAGGCAGGGTCAGTTTAAAGTATTTAAAATCGTTAAGCCTGTTCCTGAGGTTTAAAAACTGGTACAGGTTTCTTTCAGGAGCGTAATGCTGCACCCGCGCTAATTGCAGCTTACCAGCATATCTGCGTAGCGTTAAAAAATATAGCAAACTGATATTGACTATGCAAAATGGAAGCGAAAAAATTGGCAACGCATGAACCGACATAAAGCCTGTAAGCGCATTGATGACGATAAAGCCCAGCGGGATACATAATATCGCCAGCAAATAGGAGCGCAGGGAGGGTATGGTAAAAAAACTACCGATAGCCACAGACGTCATCATAATATTTGCGCCTAAGTGATAATAGCTGATGCCTTCGGGATAGGTATGCGTGATGCTGTTGAACCCACAGGCAGCTATGAAGCTGATGATAAGTAAACTAAAGGCAATGCGGGAATGGATGAGCATGCCAATAGTTATAAGCATGCCCGCAAGAATATTATGCTGAAATAAAATGGCACTTAACGATCTGAAAAATAAGCTTACAAATGGTGGCAGTACCAGGGCCATGTAGCCGTCAATCCCTGCCAGGTTACCCGGACCGGCATAAATTTCGGCTAAAAGGTAGCTGCTTTTTTGCAGCAAGCCCATATTGAAAATACTGTTTGAGGCCAGCAATATCATCCAGAATACCAGGATAAATGGGAGAGATAGCATAGGCAGGCCAATTTTGCCGAGGCGATGCCCCAAAATAACAGCAGCAATTATAACCAGGATGCAGGCAACAAGCAGCCATATAACAAATAGCAGGTTAACATGGTAAAATGTCCCAAAAGCAATGCCCAGTAATAAACTGTTAAAACTATAAATACCCCTTTGAAGGTCAATCCCCCCCAACTTGAGTAGTTTGCAAACCAGCAGGGAGAAAATGACGCAGCTTAATCCGGCAAATCCCGAGGTTGTGTTGAAAAAAGAAACCACCAGCAAAATGATCCCCAATACCCGGTTCTGCGAAAAAAACAGTACCGAATAGGAATTGATGACCGATTTTATGAATGGTGGAATTTGCTTCACTTACTGGCTTTTAAATGAGTTGGAATAAGCTCCGGTTCCTGGGTATAATCAAGTGTTTCATTAGCGCGGATAAGGTGTGGATGCTGTTGCTCATCGATCAACACAACGGCGGGTCGCAGGGTGATAAACTGCATCCACTGGGTCATGTTGTAGGCGCCTACTTTGTGCACCACTACATGGTCGCCGGGGTTAAGCAGGGGCAGGTTGATGCTTTCTCTTATTACATCTATATTCATGCAGAGCGGGCCATATATTACCATGTTTTCGCTGTGTGGCATAAAATCCTGCGCAGGGCTTATCTGGTGCTCATACCAAAACGAGGTGAATAAAATGTTTACACCAAAATCCACAATGGTAGCCTTTTTTCCATTGCTTAATCGTTTGTTGGCTATAACGGTACCCAAAAGATATCCGGCATCATCAATTAAAACCCGTCCGCTTTCTAAAATAAGTATGGGGAGATCTTCATTGGCAAAACCGAAGTTGAGCAGGGTAGAGGTTATTACTTCTGCAAAATCATCTACCGATGGTACAGTATCATTCCCCGGCAGGTAAGCGCCTTTTAAGGTATTGGTTGACGGGAAACCGCCGCCCATATCAATGTATTCAATTTTGTGGTTCAATTGGGTTTGGCAGCGCATGGCCAGGTTGCACAGTTTAGTGGTTGCTATACTGTATGCATCTGTAGCAAGCATATAAGTGCCTATGTGGCAATGTAAACCAACTAATTGCAGCTTGTCCGAATCAATAACTTTTGATAAGGCCGTCCAGGCTTCGTCGTTTTCATAGTTAAAGCCAAAGCGATCCCAAAGGGGGTATACACCGGTATCCATATTAACACGGATAGCCACGCGCGGTTTATTGGTGAACTCCTTAGTTAAATTAAGTAGTTGGTTAAGTTCTTCAAAATGATCTATATGGATGAGTGAATCATTGTCGATGGCTATTTTTAAATCATCATTTGATTTACCAGGGCCGTTAAAAATGATTTTGTTGCCCGGTACGCCATTGCCCAATGCTTTGCGATACTCAAAACCTGATACCACTTCGGCCCAGCTGCCTTCCTGGTGAAATACCTGGCAAATGGCGTTGAGGTAGTTGGTTTTATAGCTCCATGCAAATTGTACTTTGGGGTAGCGCGTGCTGAAGGCCCGGTATGCCGAGCGGTAATTTTTACGGATCTGCTTTTCGGATAATACAAAAACAGGGGAACCATAATTTTCAATCAGGCTTTTAACCGAAACCCCATCGATGCTTTTAACAGGCTGCACACCGGTACGGGTGCCAAACTTGTTCATAACACCGGCGTGCAGCTTTTTAATATATGGTTTTTCGTATTCCAGCTTTTTCATTGTAATCAAATTATAGTTCGCCAAATACCGAGAATTGTTGAAAATCACTAATGTCGGTTACGTGGTCCCAGGAGTATCGCACAAATAATTTACCTGCCTGGTAGTCATCAAAAGGTTTAACAATATCTCCCAAGGCCATTTTTACCAAAGCTTCCGGTTGATTTTGCCCGGCTGCCGCCGTTAAATAAATCCATGCCGGAAACCGCGGGTTGATCTCCAGGATATATAAATGTCCCTCCTCGCTGCTCATAATCTCCATTTCATAACCACCTTTCCAACCGGTAGCAAGAGCGAAATTATTAGTCAGTTCAATAAACTTTTCATCCTTAATGGTAACTCCCGCCCAGGCCTTTCCTTTATCGGTAATGTATAGCTTGCGCATCGCCACTATACTTGTATTATTGCCTTTACCGTTGCCAAGGGCAGCTATATTAATCTCAGTACCTTTTATAAACTGCTGCGCTATCACCGGTACACCCCAGGCCGCGTTTAACTGATGAAATGCTTTAATAGCCTGATCCATAGTGTAAACTACAGAGGCCTCATAAAACTTACCCTTTATTACCATGGGGAAGTTGAACTCATCGACTGCTTTTTTTATATCATCTATAGTATAAAGTTTATGATCGGCCGGTACGTAAAACCCATGCTTCAATCCAAAATCCTTTAAATTCACCTTATCCCTCACCGCTAACTGCTGATGCGAGGGCAGGAAACTCGCTATGCCAATCTGCTTTAGTTGCGGGGCTATCTTTATGAAATTAAACAGCTCCGAATCAAAATTGGGGACAATAACATCCAGCTTTTCCTGCTGGTGTATGTAAGTGAGCCGTTCAAGTAAAGCGTTTGCTCCTTCGGTTGGATAGGGGATCTGGTAGGTTTTATTTACATGATCGCGCAAATAAATGCCCGGCTCCAATGGTTCATAAGATAAACCGATGATCCTTAGCCCGGCTCCAAAGCTCTCCCTTAGTGAACGGATAACGGCCATTCCCGGACCCGGATTGTCATTTGCATTTATACCGGTAATGGCAATACATAAATTAGCGTATTTGTCTGCCATTATCCTTCGGTTTCAAGCAAATTCGCTTCCTTCAGTTGTATCATCCAATCTTCCCAATCGCGCTGCAGCTGGTCTGCACCTACATCATATTTGTCAAGAATATCTTTTTTGATCTCGTGCCCTGATTTACCACTTTTCATGGCCATTAAAAGATGTGCGGCCATGGCATTACCAGAAAAGGAATCGCCGGTGGCCGGGTTAAAAATAAACCCATTTTCGCTGGTTGCTATGTTACTCTTTATCTTCATTTATAATTGCAGGGAATGTAAATAATAAAGGTTAAACTTAACTGGTTTAGGTGAGTTTTACAAAAGCAATACCCAATATGGTGTTTAATTATAAAGCCTTATTTATGATGCCATTAAATATTGCATCCGCGATGCCAGTAGTTCCATATCCAATGGTTTAACAAAAAGAGCATCACATTTATAGGATTCCTGCTGGGCCTTTTTTGTTTTAAAAGCAGTAACAACAATGATAGGGACACCCTTTAATTGCTCATCCTCTTTAAAATCCTGGCATACCAGGGCACAATCCATATCAAGTAATAAATATTCCAGGATAATAAGGTCGGGATGGATCAACTTTGCTTTATCATAAATCGCATTGGGATCATAGGTTAAATGAACATCAAAATCACCATAGTACATAATGTCATCAATTACTGATAACATCCTGCTGTTTTTATCAAGGATCAGGATCTTTTTTTTGTTTCCGGTAGTTTTCATGTGCTTAGGGGTAATTGATGCAGGAATCAAGACAAAAGGTCTGTTGCCCTGGATATCAATATGGCTGGTTTTTAAATAGTGTTAACTCTGATATAAAATTGAGCTTATTTTATGCTGTATTAAACAATGTGTCGTTAAATACCATAAATGTGCCGATGAATGGCTTAATGCTCAGCTATCTGGCCCAGTCTTTAATGAAATCGGCATAGTTGGTGCCAACAGGCAACTCTATATTACGCAGTTTAACTTTACGGTTATATATTGATCTTATCTGCGCTTTAGCAACCACAAAGCTGCGATGGATACGGATGAACTGGGCAGCCGGTATTTTTTCCATAATGCTTTTTAACGACATAAGGGTAAGTACCGGTTTTTCGGAACTTAGTAAATGGATTTTGATGTAGTCCTGCATACTTTCGATGTACTCAATATCCCTGATGCTGATCTTGATCACCCGGTACTCTGAGTGTACATAGATGTACTCATCTTCGCTGGTTTGGTTGGTATTCTTAAACTGGTAATAGTCAATAGCTTTATGTATTGCAGCGCCAAAGCGGCTACTGTTTATCGGCTTTAACAAGTAATCCAACGCTTCCAGCTCAAATCCTTCAAAAGCAAATTTTTTGTATGCTGTGGTAAATATGATCATTGGTTTTTCTGGCAGCGAACGCACCAGATCAACACCGGTAATATCGGGCATATTGATATCTACAAAAAGTACATCTACTTTATTGCTTTTTAAGTATTCGGCGCCAGAGATGGCATCTTCAAAAGTGTTTACCATTTTCAATGCCGGATAGTCGGATACATATTTTTTGATGATCTCCAACGCCAGTGGTTCATCATCAATGGCTACACATTTTAACTGCATCATGGTGTTCATTTAACTATCAATTTCCAACTCCACCCGAAACGTAGTGCTATCCGAACTAATGTTGAGCTTATGCTTTCCGGGGTAAATATGCTGCAGCCGCTGCCGGGTATTGGTTATGCCGATACCTTTACGGCTGGATGTGGGGCGATTATCAAATATGGTGTTCTCGCAGGTGAACAATATTTTACCAGGGGTTACCTCCAGGTTTATGTTGATCACAGATGGAGCATGTTTGCTTACGCCATATTTAAATACATTTTCAATAAAGGTCATCAATACCAGCGGCGGTATTTTCTGCTGATCGATATCGCCAGAGAAATTAAAATTAAGTGTTGTTTTTTTACCCAGCCGCAGTTTTTGCAGGTCAATGTAATCATTGATGCAATCTATCTCGCTTTGCAGCAGCACAAAATCTTCTGCAACTTCATCAGTAACATAGCGCATGATGTTGGAGAGTTTCATAATACTCTCTGAGGTGTGTTCACTATCTGTTACAGATAGCGCGTATATATTATTCAGTGTATTGAACAGAAAATGCGGGTTGATCTGTGCTTTAAGAAATGATAGCTCTGCATGAGCTTTTTCAGCCTCGGCCCTGATCACCATTTGCTCGGCAAGTTGCCATTTTTGAACCGTGCTCATGGCAATACCTAATCCTATAACAATGACGAAGATAAATAGGCCCACCATATCAATATTCGCCGATTGATGGATGAAAATGATTTGGTTTGACGGTTTTACCAGGCTTGGATCCTGCATCCGCAAATCTTCATGAGGCAGCGGGCCAAAAGGCATGTTTTTAGGGGCCGAGGTATCGCTATCCGCTCCAGTCATCGGCTGTGGCCCTATGATGTTTGTAGTAGTACGCCTTTCCTTGAGTAAATTATGCAGTAAGAGGTTATCAAAAGGCTGTAAGTAATACACACAACCCGAAAGTAAAAGCACAATAAGCCCATACGCTATATATTTCTTGTGGAACACAAACCGTGGCACCAGATACCAGGCATTAAAGTAAAACATAAAAATATAGGTAAGACAAAACAGCCAGTAATAGGGCGATAATATAACGTTATAGGTGCTGCCGCTGCTTTGTTGCGTACGGTTCATAAACAGGAGGGGGAAACCAAAAAACACCAGCCAGCCGGCAGCGTGAATAAATATGTTGGTGGCTTTTTTGGAAAGGATCATCTGGTTAAAAAATTTACTAAATATAGCAGCCGTTATGCTGCCAATTAATGATCATCTTAAATTAGTTAAACTTTCAAATAAAGCCCTTTTTCATTTGATGCCATCTGCTGATTTGTGCAGGTTTATAAATAAGCGCCCCATACATGTACAGGGCGCTTTTAACTTTATGAAAAACAGAACACAATAACCCAGCGGATGTCCCTATTCCTGAATCATTGGCTCAAAGGTGATGAATGATGGAGCTGCAACCAATGGTTTATCGGTGAACCGTGGTTTTGTATAGATGAATGGGGATATGCAGCTTATTTCATAGTTGAAAAATTGGTATCGATCTATAAAATAAATTGAACGCAACTGCATATTATTCTTTAAGTGCATTATCCCAATGCTCGGCTATTTTACCATCCTCTACACGCAGCATTTCAAAAGAGGCGGTTGTGTATTTTTTGCCGGGTGCTTTTGGATCGGGGTGTTCCTCTTTAAAGCTCAGTACAACCCAATCGCCTTCGGCAACTATGGAGATCAGGTTTGCTTTAATAGTTGCACTAATTGGCTGTGCTTTGGCAAACTTTGAAAAGAAATCAATAAAACCCTGCCTTCCGGTAGGTACGTTTGGGTTATGCTGGATGTATGTCGGGAGTAGATATTTAGAAGCCAGGTCCAGGTGACCGCCTTCTAATACTTCGCGCCAGAAATCATAGACCAGTTTTTTGTTTTTGGCAAGCTTAGGTTCCTTACTATAGAGCATTCTCTTTTGATTCTGGCCAAAAGAATTAAAAGCCAATAAAAGTGTAAAACTTAACAACAGCAATGCCTTTTTCATGTGATCAATAATTGGTTGTTTAAAGGTATTGAAATTTTTGCTCCGGTTAATTCTTTAATCTAAAACGTGGGTTATACTTTATAACAATCAAAGTTTTAGTAAAAACTAAGTGTTTGGACGTTAATTGATTGCGTGTTTTTACGCATTGTTGAATTTTTTGAACTGAAATAATTTAAGATAGGGAAATATTGCATAACTTGCTGAAAACCTTATAGTAATGAAGAAAATCGCTTTGCTTTTTGTGGTTGTGAACGTCACAGGAGCAGTGTATGCCCAGGTTCCGGCAACACCAAAAAAAACAATTGTTGATAATTATTTTGGTATGAAGGTAAGTGATAATTATCGCTGGCTGGAAAATACTAAAGATAGTACTGTTCAAAAATGGTTTAAAGCCCAGGCCGATTACACAAATAGTGTTATAGATAAAATTCAAGGCAGAGATAGTCTTATAAAAACACTTAAATACTATGATTCATTGGAACCCTTTAAAATTCGCGGTATAATTAAAAAGGGTGGCCGCTACTTTTACAAGAAAACCCTTCCTGCAGAGAATGTAGGGAAACTTTATTACCGTATCGGCGAAAATGGCAAAGAAATTCTATTGTATAATCCATTGCCAATCAAGGGGAAGCAATATTCTATAAACTATTTTCAACCGAGCGAGGATGGTAAAAAGATTGCCTTTGGTATATCTGTAAGCGGTTCAGAAACCTCGACCATCTATGTAATGAATGTCGATACCAAAAAGCTATATCCCGAAAAAATATATCCGTCGTGGTTTGGGGTAAGCGGGTGGTCTGCTGATAATAAAGGATTTATTTATACCATTCAAAATAGCGGCGATAATACGGCCATGAACTCTATGACGGATACCCGCAGTATGTATCATGTAGTTGGCACAAAGCCGGCTGCTGATAAATTGATTTTTAGTCGTAAAAAATACCCTCATCTTGGTATAACGCCAGAGGATCTCTGTTTTGTAGGTTACTCTGAAGATCTGAAATATGTTTTTGGTATTTTAGCAGGGGTAAACCGGGAAATTAATTGCTTCTATGCACCCACAACAGAACTTTTTAAATCCACTATCGGCTGGAAAAGGCTGTTTAAAATAGATGACCATGTTACCAATTTTGTTTTTAAAGGCGATGATGTTTATATGCTTACTTATGAAGGCGCTACAAAATTTAAGATCACCAAAACAAACGTGAAAAAATTTAGCATTGCCGATGCGGAAACCATTATACCAGAGCAACAGGCTACTATTGATAATATAAGCCGAGGAAAGGATTTTATGTATTTTACTACTAACGATGGCATCAATTCAAGAGCATACCAGTATGATTTTGTAAAGGGAAAGTCGGAAGAAATAAAGCTGCCGGTTAGTGGTACAGCGTACGTTGGTCCTGTTGATATTAAAAGCAATGAGGTGCAATTGGGTATAACCGCATGGAAACAGCCATTTACTATTTACGATTATAACCCGCTTACCGGTGTAGTAAAACCATCTGTATGGACGCCTAAAGTGGAGTATCCGGGTGTTGAAGATGTTGTGGTGGAAGAGAAAGAAATAAAAGGGCTTGATGGCACCACAATTCCCCTTACCATTATGTACAATAAAAATGTAAAACGCGATGGTAGTGCCGTTTGCTACATGACCGGTTATGGGGCTTATGGCATATCCTCAACCCCATATTTTAGCATCTATGAACTGGCCCTCATGAACAAAGGCGTTATAGTTGCCGAAACCCATGTGCGTGGCGGCGGTGAAAAAGGGCAGGATTGGTATAAAGCTGGTTATAAAACCACCAAGCCTAATACCTGGAAAGATTTTATAGCATCTGGCCAGTACCTTGTTGATAATCATTACACCAGTACCACGCACCTCATAGGTGAGGGAACCAGTGCCGGAGGGGTGCTGATAGGACGTGCCATTACCGAGCGGCCCGATCTTTTTGCCGCTGCTATCAGTAATGTAAGCTGCAGCAATGCCCTGCGGATGGAGAACTCGCCAAATGGATTAAATAATACCAAAGAGTTTGGTACCGTAAAAGATTCTGTTGAGGCAAGGGGGCTTTATGAAATGGATGCTTTTCAGCATGTAAAGGAGGGTACGGCCTACCCGGCAGTAATTTGCATTGGCGGGATGAATGATCCCAGGGTAATTGTATGGCAGCCGGGTAAATTTGCAGCCGCACTGCAAAACGCGTCCACCTCCGGCAAGCCTGTTTTAATGTCTGTTAATTATGATAATGGCCACTTTACCGAAAATAAGGAGATCTCCTATCGTAATTTTGCTAATCAATACGCCTTTGCCTTGTGGCAGGCAGGACACCCGGATTTTCAGCCAGCTAAATAAAAAGCTTAAAAAATAATCTTACAAACACTTGAATACGCCAGGACAAGAAGTTTTTACACTTCTTGTCCTGGCGTATGGTTAAGCTAAAAAACAAATCCCCGTTGCTTTGCCTTTTCGTAAATTAACGCGCCGGCATCTGCATCCAGCAAAATTTCGCAGTTGGGATGTAATTGAACTACCGAGGCTGGAATATCTGTTGAAACCGGGCCTAAGATGGCCTGTTCAATAATGCGGGCCTTGTGCGCGCCTTTGGCTATCAGGATGAGTTTACGGGTATGCATAATATTTTTTATGCCGCGGGTTAATCCACCTAATACCACATCATCAGGTACTTGTGTTTCCCGGCGCACACGGGCTTCAAAATCAGGATCCATTGGTGATACCCATGTTTCGGTTTCAAATGGCGTACCGGGCTGGTTTATGCCTATGTGGCCATTGCTGCCAATGCCAAGCATCTGCAGGTCGGCGCCGCCACGTTCGGCAAGGCGTTGTTCAAATAGCAGGCTTTCGGCCTCAAAGTCATCACTCATGGTAGGGGGCATAATAAAGTTTTCATCGGGTATGCCCAGCGGCCCGGCAATCTGGTTCAATATCATGGTGTAGCAGCTTCCTGCATATTCGCGTGGCAGGTTGGTGAGTTCGTCCACATTAAAAAGCGTAACGCGCGATACATCAAAAGGGTATTGGGTGTAAATATCAGATACAATACGGTGCATATCCATCGTAGTTTGGCCTGTTGAAAGACCTATCACTGCGGTAGGTTTTTCAAGCATCTGGCCTATGATGCGCCATGCCGCTGTCTCATTAAATTCACGTTCGTTTTTGGTGATCGTTATCTTCATTACAAATGTTTTAGTTCTTCGTGAAAAAATATATCAATGGCTACCATGGCGCTTACTTCATCCTCGCCGTCAATAATAATAGTGATGGTATCATCGCCCTTTGTTGCCAGCGAAAGTATGTTGAGCAGGCTATTAAGCTTTACGGTACGCTCGCCCTTTTTCATGCTGATGGAAGATGTGAACTTTTTAGAGAGTTTTACCAACGCGGTTGCCGGCCGGGCATGAATCCCCTCGGCAGCGGTGATCTTATATTCTTTTGAGATCATTTATTTACCTCCTTTAAATATGCGGCAATAGCAATTGAATTATCCATAGCCATGACCTGCTGTTTTACCTGTTTTGCAAACTCCATATCGCTTTGAATAATCGTGTTTTTTATATGGGGTATGGATGTAGCGCTCATAGAGAACTCCCTTAACCCCATGCCTAATAGCAGCAGGGTGGCGTCGGGGTCTGATGCGAATTCGCCGCACATGCCAACTTCAATATTGTTTTTGTTTGCCTCATCAATTACATAACTTATCAGCCTGAGTACTGCCGGATTGTAAGGGTCATAAAGGGTTTTCACCTTCTCATTCATCCTGTCAACAGCCAAAGTATACTGGCAAAGATCATTTGTGCCGATGCTGAAGAAATCAACCTCTTTGGCCAGCAGGTCGGCTGTGATAGCTGCAGAGGGAATTTCGATCATGATGCCTATCCCGATAGTTTTATCAAAACTAATACCAGCTTTATCCAGTTCTTCCATAGCCTGGCTCAATATTGCTTTCGCCGCACGAATCTCCTGTACATTGGCTATCATCGGGAACATGATCTTAAGCTTCCCAAATGCACTTGCCCGTAATATAGCTTTTAACTGTGTAATAAAAATATCAGTTCTATCTAAACAGATCCTGATGGCGCGGTAGCCCAGAAAGGGGTTTTGCTCGGCTGGGAAATTAAAATAGGGCAATTGTTTGTCGCCCCCAATATCCAGTGTACGCACAATAAGCGGTTTGCCTTTTGCTTTTAACGCCACTGCTTTATAAAATATAAATTGTTCTTCCTCTGTTGGTAACGAATCGCGGCCCATAAATAGTAATTCGGTACGTAGGAGCCCGCTGCCTTCAGCTCCAAAGCTATGGGCATGTTCCATGTCATCAGCATTGGCAATGTTTGCAAATAGTTGTATCGCTGTGCCGTCGGTAGTTATTGCCGCTTTATTTTTCAGCGACTTTAATAACGCCGTTTCGGCAAGCCAGTTCTCCTTTTTTACCTGGTATTCAATAATAGTTTCCTCATCCGGGTTTATGATGATTTCACCAGTTTGGCCATCAAGAATCAGGTGATCGTTGTTTTTAATGTTTGCCAATGTGTCTCCGCAACCAACTACCGCGGGGATACCTCTTGATTTGGCAATAATAGCAGCATGCGATGTTTTGCTGCCGGCCTGTGTTGCAAAACCAATAATATGGGTAATGTCCATGCTTATGGTATCAGATGGGGTAAGGTCTTCTGCTATAATTAGAGTGTTGGGCTGATATATTCTTGCAGCGGTTTTGCCCGTAACGTTTAAGTGTTTTAAAATCCTGTTGCCAATATCCTGTACATCTGCCGCGCGGGCCTGCAGGTATTCATTGTCCATGCCTTTAAACATGGCAACGGCATCAGCAATTACTGCTATAACCGCGTCATTTACGTTCCTCTTTTCTGTCGTTATTTTTTGGGCTACATCCTCTTTAATTTGCGGATCGCTTAACAATTCTATATGGGTTTCCAATATTTCCAGGCCCTCATTGCCATTGTCTTCATCATAACTATCAATCATTATGTTTATTTCTGTTAAGGAACTATTTACAGCCGTGTCGAATTTCTCAATTTCGAAGGCGATGGCCGAGTCATCAGTCAATACCAGCCCCGTTAAGGCGGCTTCCTGCTTTTTAAGCATATAAGCATTGCCTATTGCAATTCCGGGAGATGCGCCTGTGCCAGTTAATATCATACAAACAAATGGATTATACTGCCTATAAAACCCAGGGCCAACAAGCCTAACAATAGCCATGTGGTTTTAACCTGCTTTTTTACAAAATAATATACCAAAAAGGTAAGTGCAAGTGGTATCATAGCTGGCAATATCTGATCAAGGATACCTTGAACCGATACCGCCGATGATGAACTGCCAATGCTCAGTGGTGTTTTGATAACCATTAGTGTGGCCGGCATGGCGCCAACCACCATTAGCCCTAAAATAGCCGCGCCTGCTGTAAGCCTGTCCATCACATTGTTTTTAGCAAGGTTTTGCAGAAATTTAGTGCCTGTATTGTAGCCTATAAACGTGAGATTATACCTTAGTAGTAAATGAGGTACATTAAATATCAACAGGAAAAGCAGGGGCCCCAATATATTGCCTTTTATCGCCAACGAAGTACCCACACCCGCAGCGATAACCTTGAATGTACCCCAAAACAAAGAATCAAACACCCCGGCCAGTGGCCCCATGAGACCTAATTTTACCGAACTGATAGAATCTTCGTCAAAATCTTTATCCGCTTTATTTTGCTCTTCCATGGCGGCAGTAATACCTATGATTAACGTTGAGCCGTACGGACTTGTGTTGAATAATTGCAAATGTCTGATAAGTGCTTTTGACATTTCTGCCTTGGTTTGATAGAGTTTTTTTAACACGGGTATCATAGCAAATACAAAACCGGTATTTTGCCATGTTTCAAAGTTAAAGTTGGCCTCTAAAGTAAGCGAGCGGAAAAATAATTTACGCAATATGCCCTTGCTTAATTTGTGTTGAGGTTGTGCCGGGATACTTTCGGCAGGAGGATCGTCAAAATCAAAGTCACTATCCGCGGCGGTTACCGGTTTAGGCGGGGCCTGGGTAACTATCAGCGCTATAATTACACCAAGCCCCCCAATGGCAATTATGGGCAGCTTTAAAAAGGCAGCCAGCGTAAACCCCAGGAAAAAATAGGGGGCAACTTTTTTATTGAACATCAGGTTCATCAGCAGCGCGAAACCCAACGCAGGCAGCATATTGCCCGCCACCTGCAGGCCTGATTGTACCCATGCAGGTATGAGATTTAAAAATGATTTAATGGCGGTAGATCCTGTTTCGAGCGCTACAAAAACGATGATTCCCATGAGCAGGGGTTTTAACAGGCCCGATAAAATATGCAGCCGTTGAATACTTTCATAATCTCCATGGTCTGCATATTGTGCAAATTTTTTATTGTATATGGCCCGGAAAACAAACAGGCCGCTAATTACCATTTCGGCTAAAATGGATATCGGCACAGCCAAAGCCAGGGCTATAGCGGGGCCTTTGTGCGATAGAATGGCAAAAGCAGTACCCAACACACCACCTGTAATAATATCGGGAGGGATAGCAGCACCCACCTTAATATTGCCCATGAAGATTAGTTCCAGCGTAGCACCAATCATTACCCCCTGTTTAACATCTCCCAAAACCAAACCCACCAGCGGCCCTAATACTAAAGGCCTGCTCAATAGGGTAGTTCCCAAAAAATCCTCCAAATGCCCAAAAACGGCTATCAGGGTAAGGAGAAGGAATGTTGCCAACACTTTATTGGGGTATTAATGTTTCTATCATTACTTTTTTATCGGTAGGTACTTGTCTTACTTCCAGCTCAAGTCCTTTAGCCAGCATTTCTTTTATAATTAAAATATCTTCGTCGGTAAGAGCGATGGCTTTTGAAATTGATCGGGTGCCTTCCTTAGTACGGATCCCTCCAAAGTTTATCGATCTGATGCCGCTTATTTCATCAACCAAAACAGCCGCATCCCTAACAGAATTAACGATGAGTAAAATTTTAAGGCTTTGGGCGCGGGGATCATTCAAAAAAATAGCGGCATCAGCCAGTGATTTGATCAGCAACTTTGCCGATGCGGGTTTAGCCAGGCCAAGCGTCATTTTCATAAACTCGTCCTTTGCCACTTTATCATTGGCCACAACTAAACAATCAGCATCAAGAGCAGGCGTCCAGGTAAACGCTACTTGCCCGTGTACCAATCTGTCGTCTATCCTTATGAGTTTAATCATTGTCAAAATTGTTTTGTTGTTCTTCTATGAGTTTATTGACATAAGCAAGCTGTGCTTTGGCATTTTCAATGGCGCTTTCTATCACTTCGGCAATTGGGGTATCGGTATCGCTTAAAATAACTTCTATTAACAAGGGTAAATTAAAGCCCGAAAGGATGTGTACATTTTCGCGCAGTGCTTCCCTTAGCATAATGTTATTTACGCTTCCACCAAGCAGATCGGTAAAAATGATCAGTTCATCATCATCACTAAGGCTATCCAGGATAGGTTTCAGCTCATCTTCCACAGAAACGTTCTGGTCTAAATAAGCACCAATCAGGAATAGGTTTTCGGTTTCGCCAATGATAATTTCAAGGGAGGATTTTACCCCATTGGCAAAGGCTCCATGTGTAGCTATCAGGAATTTTCTCATACTTTAAAGGTTATAGCGGTTTATTGCAAGCCAACACCAGGCAGCAATAAAACCGTTTTATCAAACTTATGGGTAAGCGCTTTGGCTGTCGCTTAATTCAGGTTCTAATACGTTGCAAGTATGCTATAAAGTTAAACTAATTTATAGTTTGCGTGCACTACATTACCACTACATATAATTTAACAACCTTATTTAAAAGTATTTATCACTTAGTAAATGACGATTTACAGCACTACAGGTAAAAATAGTAAATGACTTTTTTAGCTTTCAATTTTGACCTGATAACGGATTGTTAACGGATATAAATTGGCGGCTGTAATATTTATATGGGTAGTGGTGATGTAGGGCTGTGCAAATTAGCAATGGAAAATACTTATGATGATTTTTGTTTGGAAGAAAAAATAGATATAACATCATTAAAGTTTAAATACCAATTAAACCAACCTAATATTTACTAACGTGAAAAACACCCTATTACTATTTTTATTATTGGTTTTAACCTGCTTTGCAAGCTTTGGCAAATCGCCTGCCAATCAACCTGGATTTGGTGCAGGCCGGTCATTTTACCAGCAGCGTTTGAATGATAAGGAGGCTGTTTATTTTACGCCCGATAAGTATGCTATTAAAGCTGATGGCAAAACTGATGTATCTAATGCTTTGCAGCAGGCAATTAATGATGTAAAGGATAAAAATAATTTTGGCGTGCTTTTTATCCCCGAAGGGAAGTACCTTATCAGTAAAACCATTTTTGTGCCAAGGGCGGTACGGTTAATTGGTTACGGTAAAACGCGACCGGTTATTATCCTGGCTAAAAACTCACCCAGCTTTCAGCAAGCCGATACTATAGATAAAGGAAAGGCTAAATACATGTTCTGGTTTGTGAATAATATCTCCAAACCGGGCGAAGAGGTTTACGATGCCGGAGCATCTACCTTTTACAGTGCGCTGTCAAACATCAACCTGAAAATTGAAGACGGCAACCCGGTTGCTGTTGCCCTGCGTACGCATTATGCCCAGCATAGTTTTATTGCTCATGCAGATATTGATGCGGGAAATGGCAAGGCAGGCATGTTTGATGTGGGTAACGAAATGGAAGATGTGCGCTTTTTTAATGGCGATTATGGTATTTATACCACCAAGCCATCGCCCGGCTGGCAATTCATGATGGTGGATACTTATTTTGAAGGTCAGCGTAAAGCCGCGATACGCACACAGGAAGCCGGGCTTACCATCGTACGCATGAATGTTAAAAACGTGCCCACGGTGATTGATATTAACCCAAACTATCATGAAAAACTGTTTATGGAGGATTGCAGTTTTGATAAGGTAAGCGGCCCGGCCATTATTATCAGCAACGAGGATAACGCTTTTAACCAGATCAGCCTGCGCAATGTGGTGTGCCGCGATGTGCCGGTTTTAGCCAGGTATCGCCGCAGTGGAACTCAGACAAAGGGAGTGGGGCCTATCTACAAAATAAAAAACTTTACCTACGGTTTGCAGATTGATGACCTTAGCGCCGACCCCGTTTATAAAACTACTAATGAAATTGAACCATTGCCGGTATTTCCTCCGCCTGCAATAAAAGATATACCGGATTTTCCCGCAATAACCACCTGGGCAAACCTGCAATCGCTTGGCGCTAAAGGTGATGGTGTTATCGATGATACCAGGGCTCTGCAGGATGCTATTGATAAATATGCAACCATTTATTTGCCGCAGGGGCAATACCGCATTACCGAAACTTTAAAGCTTAAATCCAATACGGTACTCATTGGCTTAAACCCAATAGCAACCCAAATATTGATTGCAGATAATACGCCGTCCTTTGGTGGTTTTGGCAAACCTGTAGCCATGATTGAAACCTCAAAAGGTGGCTCCAATATTATTACCGGTATAGGTATTTCTACGGGCAGGATTAACCCAAGGGCGGTGGCGTGTAAATGGATGGCCGGCGAAAAATCATACCTCAACGATGTGAAATTTTTAGGCGGCCACGGTGGGATGAATAAGCCAGGCGTAAAAGATGCTCCTGGTTTGTACCGCGGGAATGATAGCGATATGTGGGATACCCAATACTGGAGTCTTTGGATAACTGATGGAGGAGGAGGCACATTTAAAAATATTTGGTCGGCAAATACCTATGCTACTGCGGGTGTTTATGTATCAAATACCAGTACGCCCGGCAGAATTTATGCTTTGTCTGTTGAGCACCATGTACGTAACGAGGTACGGTTTAATAAGGTAGCCAACTGGAAGGTTTACGCTCTGCAATTGGAAGAAGAAAGCCGTGAAAGTACCGAGTGTCAGCCTCTGGAGCTGGAGCAAACCAGCGATATGATTTTTGCCAACCTGTATATGTTTAGGGTGATCAGGGTGAATAAGCCTTATCCTTATGCCATCAGGAGCTGGAACAACAAAAACGTAGAGTTACTGAACGTGCATAATTACAGCCAGATAAAATATACCACTACCAACCCCTTATATGATATTGGCACCAATATGGAGGTGCGGCCATGGGAGTTTGCAAGGCTTTTTATTAGCGGAACGCTGAAATCGACTACAGAAATTGGCAATGTAAAACAGTTGGCCAAAGGGTTTGAGTTTGCTAACAGCGTTTGTGCCGATAGCAAGGGCAATATTTATTTTAGCGAAGCCCGGATGCGCCGCATTTATAAATGGAATGTAAATACAGAAACCATTAGCTTATTGGCCGATTACCCATGGGAACCACTTTCGCTGGCTTGCGATCAGAACGATAAACTATTGGTAGTTTTTAAATATGTACCCAAAACCGGCTATTTGATCAACGGCAAGCAGGAAGAGTTTAAGAACCCGGCAGATGCCGCCGGCACATCATTCAGCGGATGGGGAAACTCGGGCTTTGCCAGTATGGCTTATAGTATTGACCCGGAGAACCCGGATGAAACTATTAGCGCCCTTAAAAAAGAAGCGATGCCGATTGGCAAAACCGTTTATCGTGCATTGTATCCTGCACACCGATGGAGGGACTATCATGATTTTAATGCCGTATCAGTAAATAAACCAACCGAATGTTTTGTAGCGCCCGATGGGGTAACGATTATCCCGGTAGTATATGACCTGGCCCGCGCAAGCGCTTTAACTGCAGCATATCCGGGTAAACCGGTTTACACTACTGATGAATATGATAAGCGAACCGTTCAAATGGATGTGAGTAAGGAAGGTTACTTAAGCAACCTGAAATACTTTGCAGAGCGTGGCGAGTTTGCATCTGCCACGGACACAGAAGGTAATGTGTTTATTGCCGATGGTGAAATTTATGAATACAATAGCGCCGGTAACCAGATCAACGTAATAAAAGTACCGGAACGACCAACAGGATTGGCTTTTGGCGGTAAGGGTGGTAAAACGCTGTACATCACCGGGCATAATTCATTATATTCGGTAGAAGTAAAGTGATGGAAAGAGAAATAAACGAGAAGTAAAAGCAAGGGGCGGTGCGATTCCCCTCTCGAGAGGGGCGGAGGGGTGTGTTTCTGAAAGCGGCCCTATAGAAAAGACTTGAAATAGATATGATTAAATTAAGCATATGATCAATAAAAAAATACAATCTTTCCTCATAGCGATGGCCTTACCGGGCATTGCCCTGGCGCAAAACATAAAAGTAGTTACCAACCAGGTGGGGTACGAGGATACGCAGGCTAAAAAAGCAATTGTGGTAACTGATAAGCAGTATTCCATCAGCTCGTTTGAATTGTTGGATGAAGCTGATAAAACCGTATTTAGTGGTAAGCCTGTTTACAGTGGTAAGGTAAATGGCTGGAAAGGGCGGAAATTTTATACAATTGATTTCAGTGGTTTTAATACAGATGGTACTTACAGGGTTCAGGTAGATCTGCCTGGAAAAAAAATAAGCTCGTACCCTTTCAAAATCGGTAAAAATGTTTTGGAGCAGGCAACCCTATCGGATGTGGTTTACTATTTTAAAGGGCAGCGCAGCGCCGGCGAGATAGATAAGGCCGATCATCACCTGTTGTTGGCAGGTAAAACTACCGATACCGTTGATGCTCATGGCGGTTGGTATGATGCTACCGGCGATTATGGTAAGCATCTTTCGCATTTGTCGTTCTCCCTGTATTTTAACCCGCAGCAGATCTCCCTGGTGGTTTATAGTTTATTTAAAACTAACGAATTGCTTAATAAAAAAACGGTAACCGATTTCAGGCAGATCAACCGCAGGGTTTTGGACGAGGCTATTTATGGTGCAGATTACCTGGTACGGATACAGGCAAAGGATGGTTCGTTCTATAGGTCGGTATCGGCCCCGGGGCCGGGCAAGCTGGCGAAAGACAGGGTGATCCGGGCTGAGGATGCATCATACCGCATCAAACAAACCAAAGATCAAACACTGAAAAATGACGCGCAAAACAGCGACTGGCATCGCTACCAGGCCAGTTTTCGATCGGGTGGTGGTATAGCCATCGCAGCCCTTGCTATGGCATCGTCAGCAAAAGCAAGCGGCGATTTTAGCAATGCCCAATACCTGCAGGCTGCCGAAAACGCCTTTAAATTTCTGCAAGCCAATAATAAGCTCATGACCTTTGATGGTAAAGAAAATATTCTTGATGACTATTGTGCCTTAACTGCGGCTACAGAATTATATAAAGCCAGCAAAAAGCCGCAGTATTTAGTAGCCGCAACCAAACGTGCTAATAATTTAATAAACCGTTTATCCAACTGGGGAGATTATAAAAATTATTGGCGGGCAGATAGCGCCGATCGTCCTTTCTTCCACCCGTCTGATGCAGGCTTGCCGGTAACCAGTTTAATTTATTATTACCCTTATGCCGATGCCGGCATGCAGACCGCTATCAAAAAAACCATCAAAAGTTCTTTTGAGTTTGAATTAAAGGTGACGCATGAGGTAAACAACCCGTTTGGTTATAGCAGGCAGTTGGTGCAGGATACTTTGGGTAAAAGGCGCACATCATTTTTCTTTCCGCAGGGCAGTGATGCCTCACCATGGTGGCAGGGCGAGAATGCGCGTTTATCATCGATGGCTACAGCGGCAAGATTGGCCGCCGGTTTGTTTATGGATGATAAGCCCTTTCATGATCAACTGGAAACATTCGCCATTGATCAGTTGAACTGGGTATTGGGGCTCAATCCATTTGATGCCAGTATGCTGCAAGGCACGGGTCATAATAACCCGGCTTACGGCTTCTTCGGCACGTTTGAGTATACCAATGCTCCCGGTGGTATAGTAAATGGTATAACGTCAGGCCTCAATGATGAGAATGATATCGATTTTAACCTGTCATACGCCCAGATACACAAAGATTATGACTGGCGCTGGGCCGAGCAGTGGCTGCCACATACTGCCTGGTATCTGCTGGCCGTTGCCTTACATGAATAATTAATTTGATGAAACATGAAGCCAATTAAAAATACCCTGCCATTGTTTTTGCTGTTATTTGTAGCAGCTTTTGCCACCGCGCAGGTAAGCCGCACTACACTGGCAACCGGCGCTTTGGCACCAGATTTTAATTTACCCGGCATAGATGGCAAAACGTATTCCTTGCAGTCATTTAAAGATGCCAGGGTGCTGGTTGTGGTTTTTATCTGTAATCATTGCCCCACATCACAGGCTTATGAGGATAGACTGGTGAAGCTTACCGGCGATTATGCCGGTAAAGGCGTAACGGTGGTTGCCATCAACCCCAACAATCCGGCCTCGTTGCGTTTAGATGAATTGGGTTACAGCGATGTGGGCGATTCATTTGAAGATATGAAAATAAGGGCTAAGCAAAGGCATTTTAATTTCCCATATCTGTATGATGGCGAAACCGAGATCGCCTCAAATAAATATGGTCCCGTAGCTACCCCGCATATTTTTGTTTTTGATCAGGATAGAAAGTTACGTTATAACGGCCGGATTGATGATATGGAAAACCCGGCTAAAACGCCCAAATCGCTGGATGCCCGTAATGCTATCGAAGCGTTGCTGGCCGGTAAGGAAGTTGCAGTACCGGTAACCAAAACCTTCGGGTGCTCCATCAAATGGGCCGAGAAGCAGGACTGGATCCAAAAAGCTGCCGTAAACTGGGCCAACGAACCTGTTAAACTGGATACAGTTGATGCCGCAGGTATTGTGAACCTTGTTAAAAATAAAACTGATAAACTAAGGCTAATTAACCTTTGGGCAACATGGTGCGGCCCCTGTGTGGCCGAATTTCCAGATCTGGTAACCCTGATGCATCTGTACCGCGACAGGGGCCTCGAACTTGTAACTATCAGCGCCGATGATCCCGCCCGCAAAGATAAGGCCCTAAGCTTTTTGAAAAGCAAACAGGCATCCGGCCTCAATTACCTGTACACCGGCGATGATAAATACAAAATGATTGAAGCCGTTGACCCCAAATGGGACGGCGCCTTACCCTATACCATGTTAGTTGACCCGGATGGGAAAGTAGTTTACCGCCACCAGGGAGCCATTGACATAGAAGAATTAAAGAAGGTTATTTTTGACGATGCGACGATGGGTCGGATATACAAGTAGTTTGTAGTCTATAATTTATAAAGAGTTTTAATGAAGGCAGATTAGCAGGTGTTTATTTAGTTATTTCGATCAGGAAATCATACAAATTAATCTCGGTAGTTAAAACCAGTTTTTTTCGTACCCGGTATCGGCTAATCTCAACTCCTTTGAGGGAAATGTTCATTAGCTGTGCTATTTCTTTAGAGGTAAGGTTGAGCCGCAGGTAGGCACAAAGCTTCAGATCGGTAGCACTAAGGCATGGAAATTTGGCCTTCATGGTGGTAAGGAAGTTATTGTGAACCTGGTCAAAATAAATGGCGAAGCTGTTCCAGTCATCATCTTTTTTCTCAGAGTCGGTTAGTAATCGAAAAACGCTCCTGAACTCGTGAGTAAGATCGGGTTGTTTTAGTTTTTTAATGATATTGGTTAATTCCTCTTTTAAATTCAGCAGGATGCGGCCCCGTTCTACCTGTTGCATGGTGATGGTGGCCAATTCTTTGTTCTTAAAGTTCAGCTCAGTCTGCAGGTTATCATTTTTGAGCGCGATGATCTCTTTCTCATTCCTATCCAGTTCCAGGCTGTGCAGGTAACTTAGGCGGCGTTGCTCTTCCTCGTGTTTTTGTTGGTGTAGTTCAAAGCGTTTGTGTTGTGCCTTGTAAGCATAATAAAGGGCATAAACCGCTAATAAAATGTAAAAGAAATAAGCCAGGATAGTTTGGTACCAGGCTGGCTCAACTATAAAAGTGTAATTAACTGCCGGGGATGAGTTGCCCAGATTGTTACGCACCCTTACCGAAAAGGTGTATTTGCCGTAAGGCAGGTTGGTGTAATCTTTCTCGGTTTTTATCGACCATTTTGACCATTCATCATCAAATCCTATCAGTTTATAGGTAAACTCCTCATTGCTTTTTTGTGCGAACAGGGTAGATGAATATTCAAAATGAAAAGAGTTCCAATGTTTGGATACACTGGTTACCTGCCTGGTGTTTTGCAAGTTAGTAATACGACCACCTTTCATGAAGTAGCCGCCGAAGATCAAACTGTCTTTTTCGGCAATGGCTTTTACTGAGGTGAGCAGCACGTTTAGTTTAGTTTCTGATTTAACATACTGACGATAATTGAGGTGGAAAATGCCGTTATTTGAACCGATGAAGATATTCTCCATATCATAGGGATATAAATAAGCAGCACCTTTAATAGTTTGCCCCGCGAGCTCAGGAAAATAGATCACGCTGTATGATTTACCTGCCGATGGCTTGCTGAAATCCATTACCCCAATCCGTTGGTCGTTAACAAACCAGATATTACCGTAGCTGTCTGCTGTTAGATTTTTTATGGTCGAAATGCCAAAAACAGGCTTAAAGTAGGCCGATTCTTCAAATTTATTGCTGGCGGCATTGTATTCGTAAACGCCCTTTTCGGTAGCAACCAGCACTTTATTTTTAATAAAGTATACCTGGTTATTTAATACTGACGGTAATCCGTTTTTATCGGTATACTGGGTATAACGGATGATCTTTTTTCTATCGGCAGAAAGCTGGATTTTGTAAACGCCCCTATAGGGATGCGATGCCCATATCACATTGCCATTATCCCTGGCTAAGTTTGATAGCGACTCATAAATGCCTTCAATTTTACTATCATTCTTAAATTCGGCGCCATTGTTTTTGAGTAACTGCAAGCCGGTATAGGTGCCCGTAATAATATCGGGTGATGAGGGGATCGGAACAAATTTCCAGGCGCCTTGTCCGGAAGTGATAGGTTCGGCCTGGTTGCCTTTAATTACAAAAGCTCCATCTTCATGGGCCATTAAAAGGTAGTTGTTAACCTGTGCTAAGCTCCAGACCTGGCCCCGGGTATTCTGTACTTCGGTAAATAAGCTTTTACTATTGCTGAAATCTTTTTGCTGCTTATCTAATGAGGCACTAAACAATCCGTCGGATGTGCCAACGTATAGTTTATTATTAAATATGCCAATGGCGTTACTTTTTACCTGGTTTTGTTTACTTGCGTAAATGTGTTTTATAGCTGAACTGTAATTAATGAAATCCAAACCGTTCTCTAATCCAAGCCATAGGTTTTTATCCTTATCGGGGAGTAGTGTAAGTATGTTATTGCTCTGTAAGCCATCTGCGGTAGAAAATCTTTCAATAAGCTTCCCTTTTTCGTCAATGATAAAAAGTCCCTGGGCTTTTGTACCGATGGCATAACGGTTGTTATCTATCTTTCTGGCACAACTTACAAGGTCGTTATTTAAAAATTGATCAATGGCCGTTGTTTTTTTGATGAGAGTATTGCCGGTAAGTAAGAATAGTCCTTTTTTTAAAGTAGTTACTAAAACGGTATCCTTTTTATAATCCATTACCCCGGTTATATGCAATTCTGCAGTAAGCAGGTTTGTTTTGCATGGTTGCCATTGCGAACCCTTAAAACTCATCAAGCCCTCGTCCTTATCCTCTGCAAGTAATTGCCCGCCTGCATAGTCAAGTAAACGCCAGCCGCCGGGGGCGTCAAAAGTTTTTATTTCATTATTACTGTACTCAAACACACATTCAATGGTGCGGAAGAAAACTTCGTTTTTGTAGAGTACTATGCCCCAGATATCTGCAAACTGCCTTGCTTTTTGCGGCATGAGTTGCTTTATGGAGTGGAAATGTAAAATACCATGAGCATCCGGGAAAAAGTAACCAATCTCGTCCTGTCCGCCGGCAAAGATCCGGCCCGATGGGTCAATAGCTAATGATTTTATAGCCGCCTTGTTGGGCAGGGGATAAATTTTCCAGTAACTGCCATCGAAAGTGAGTAATCCATCGTTATTTGCAAAATATAAGATTCCGTTCCTATCCTGCTTTGCATCGTAGATTTCGGTGCTGGCATTAAAATCGGCATGTGTGTAGTTTTTAATTGCCGGTATTCCGATGGTAGTTTGCCCTATCGCAGTAAAAATAAAGGCATTATAAACAAGAACAAGCAGGGCAATTTTTTTCATCAACAGGGTTATTACGGCTTATAAGGTAATCTGGATGAAATTTAATTAAAGATTTTCAGATAACGAACGTTAGAATAAAATGTAGGGGATGAATTAGCTATAAATGGGATTGTTTGTAGTATTTATGTAGGGGAGTTATTGACGTCGTCATTAGTGCATACCCGCAATAAGTATGAAAGAGAGCTGTTTAAGCTGGTTACTTTTTCACTGCCCAAAATATTGAATTTATCACGAGTGTGGTAAAATTATTATCCTGAAAAAGTTCTGGAAAATGCCCCATGGCAATATAGATGTTTTTGGCCTTAAGATGGCCATTGGTCCAGATCACGGGATGATCTCCCATTTTAATGTTGATGTTTGGCACAAAGGAATTTTCGTCAATACTGGCCAGTACGTGCACATTGGCGCGCGGGCTTTTATTGTAAGTATACCATTCATCTTTAGTGCTAAAGGTAGCAGGTAAACCTTTTAAGGCGGGGTGGTTTAAGTCTTCTATTTTAAGGGAGGCGGTAGTACCGCCATGAATACAATCTTTAAACTCGATGCCACCCATAAATTGCGAGTACCACTGCCACATAGGGTAGCCATCAAAAACACCCAGCAAGGTGGGGTGATGAAAACCTATCCAGCCGCCTTTGCCATGTTCCAGGTAGTTTTTAAAAGCCTCCTGAGCTTCCTTTCCCCAGGGGTATGGCGGATAGTCTAATTGGATAAAGAGTTGGTATTGCTTCAGAAAATCTTTGGTGATAGGTTTGGTATCACTAATGTAATCGATTGTGAAATTACTGTCGATAGCCAGTTTATTGAGCCAGATGCGGGCAGCCGTATCAAACCGGGCATGGCCGCCACCTGTTTCGGCAATGGCAATAGCTTTAAAACGGGGTTTAGGGGTTTGACCTAAAAGCGTATAACTGCTGAAAAAGATGATTAGAAAGGTAAAAAGTGATAAGGTTAAGGTTTTCATAATTGTAGCGTTGTTGCTAACTGAAAACAATTATAGGCGAAACTTTTTAATCAGAAACAGTAAACACCTCATCGTAGTGGTAAAGTAGGGCGTTATCCCGGGCCTTTTGTAATAGTTAATATTGATATTTGAAATGCAGATACGGCGCACAGTATAAACCTTACCCAAATTATGAAGCAAAAAATAAAATCCGGGCTATTGCTTTTTACTTTATATATGCTGATTCCATTGGCAAATTATGCCCAGCAGGATACCGCCAAAATATCCATCCCAATGAAAAATGGAAAGATCAATTACGAGCAGACGTTCACCACAAATAAAAGTAAAGGCGAGGTGTTTGTACGGGCCGAAAAATGGTTTGCCAAAACTTTTCCTGATGAACCACCAAAACTCTATTCATCTGATAAAAATACCGGAGAGATAAAAGGTATCGGCATGTTTAAAGTGATCACCAGCGACACAGGTAATTATTACTGGCTTAAGTTTGATGTAAACATCAGGGTAGCAGAGTCGGGTTACACTATAGTAACTAATAATTATTATGAAAAACCTATAGAGAAAGGTATAAGTAATGAATATTCAAAAATATCATACCGCTGGTGGGATTATCGTCAGGGCCATCCATGGTCGGTAGAGGATAAAAGGCTGTTTACCGGACTTGATCAAAATACATTGCAGCTCATATTATCATTAAAACAAAGCATCGACCAATAATCATATCAAATACAAATGAAAAAATTATTATTTCTCATCTTGCTTTTGGCTTCATTTAATTTGATGGCCCAGCCCAAACATTTTAAGGTATTGGCATTATATGAGAATGGTGGGCACCATATTGAGTTTTCAAAACGGGCCAAAGTATGGCTGGATAAGTTGGCAGCCGAAAAGGGTTTTACCATTGATTATATCCAAAACACCAATAAAATTGATGACGCGTTTTTAAGTCAGTACCAACTTTTTCTTCAGCTTGATTATGCACCATACGCCTGGACAGATAAAGCGACTGCTGCCTTTAAAAAATATATTGATGAGGGAAAAGGGGGCTGGGTAGGGTTTCATCATGCCACATTATTGGGCGAATTTGATGGCTATCACGAATGGCAATGGTTCTCGGATTTTATGGGTAGAATAAGCTGGAAGGCATACATAGCCACTTTTGCTAAAGGAAAAGTGAATGTGGAAGATAAACAGCATCCTGTAATGAGTGGCGTTCCTGCCTCTTTCCTTATTGAGCAAGAGGAGTGGTACACTTATGACAAAAGCCCGCGTGCCAATGTACATGTACTGGCCAGTGTGGATGAATCAACCTATGAGCCCCAAGGTGACGTTAAAATGGGTGATCACCCGGTTGTTTGGACTAATGAGCATGTTAAAGCCCGTAACGTATATATTTTTATGGGTCACTCACCAAATCTGCTGGATAATCCTGCATGGGTTACGCTGGTTACCAATTCAATTTTGTGGGCCGCCGGTAGGTAATTAATATTAGAACAAGAGACTATGTTAAAGAAAATTTTAAGCCTGATCACAGCTGTGGCGCTATGCTCATTAGCGCATGCCCAAACTCCTAAATTTAGGGTGCTGGCGCTTTACACCACAACGGTGGAATCGGATCATGTGGATTTTGCCAATGATGCCATTAAGTATTTTACAACCCTCTCTGCTAAAAATGGTTTTGTGTTGGATACTACCACCAACTGGAAAAATGTAAATGATGAATATCTCAAAAAATATCAATTAATCATCTGGCTTAATGATTTTCCGCAGAATGAATTGCAGCGCGCCGCTTTTGTAAAATATATGGATAAAGGCGGAGCCTGGCTGGGTTTTCACGTAGCAGGCTATAATGATAAATACACCAAATGGCCCTGGTTTGTGAGCTTTTTGGGTAGCGCTGTATTTTACAACAATAGCTGGCCTCCATTGCCCGCAAAACTGATAGTGGATGATCCCAAACACCCAATTGCAAAAGGCATACCGGTACATTTTGTATCGCCCATAAATGAATGGTATGGATGGTTGCCCAGTCCGCGGTTAAACAAGGATGTAAAAGTGTTATTGACGCTCGATCCTGCTAACTATCCTTTAGGAAAAAAGGATATCCTGAGAGGGGGAGATATTCCCGTAGTTTGGACTAACACCAAATACAAAATGCTTTATATCAACATGGGGCACGGTGATATGATCTTTACATCCGATATACAAAATAAGTTGTTTGAGAACGCCATAATGTGGTTGGGCGAGAAGAAGTAGTATTTGAGCTAATAAATATTAAAAGAGTTTTTGTCATCCTGAACGCAGTGCACTGTTGTCCGGTAAAATCTCGTTTGATATATAAAAACATCTCTTAAGGCCTACAAAAGGCCTTTTTTTGTGCATTTTCAAAACCAAGCCCCCTAAAAACTCAATAATTCATTTCTTTTTTAAGAACCGGCTGTCCGGTAAAAAAAGCACGCAATCCTCGATATTTTTGCCATTTAACCTGTTGTGAATGCGCTATAGCTTCAAAAAAAAGTTTTCACTGAAAATATCGCAGCCATTTCTCAACCGGCTGTCCGGTAAAGTTTTATTCAAATCTTTTACCGGACAACAGTGAACGCAGTGAAGGATCTGTTATTCGCCATGCTTCTTCGTCTTGTAATATTTGCGAATAGATGTTTCTCTCGTTATCTATGGCAAGTTGTAGAATTCCAGACTTACGAAGTTTTTAAAACTTCGTAAGTCTTTCGCCGTTTGTTATTTCCGCTTCAGAGTTCCGGAATTTCATCACTACCAATGTTTTATTTAGCCTCCAGCCGCTCATCTATCGCATCCAATAAATATTCTTTTTTATCATCGGCATACTCCCAGAACATTACACCAGCCATTTGGTGATCAACCATGTACTGGCATTTGTTTTTTACCGACCATTCATCGTCAAAGGTGATAAACTGTTTGGTGCTTGCTTTAAATAAGTAAGGGGCACCGGCAGCATTGTCACGGTAATAAGTGAAACCATTTCGGTTGAGCAGACTGTCTTTTAAATGGGTATAGCCGCCAACCCAGATATGTTCGCCGGTTTTCATGCCAACACCATTTTGGGCCGAATCCTTTACCATTACCGACCGGCCATAAAATGCGATGCCCATAACCAGTTTGCTGGCAGGTACGCCCTGGGCAAGGTAAGCTGATACCGCTTTATCGGCGGAGTTATCGGTTTTGTACTTGTCAGAGGCAAACAGGTTGGTATGATGTACAGCAATACCCAGGGTATCCTGGAAATAATCATAGGTCATGAGGTTAATATAGTCAAGGTATTGGGAAACTTTACCCATTTCTGTGTGCTGCAGAAAACGGCTGAAGCCACCTACTGCCGCGGTTAGGAGTTTTTTATTGCCGGTTTCTTTTTCAAGTGCATCAAGCTCTCTTCTTAAATCGGCGAACATGAGGGTATAGTTTTGCTCGTCTTCTTGGCGTACTATGTTATGATCGCCTTGCAAACCGGGGTATTCCCAATCTATATCAACACCATCCAGTTTGTATTTGCGGATGAGATCAACCGCGCTGGCCGCGAAAGCCTTACGCGCGGTATCGGTAAGTACCGCATCGGAGAAGTTTTTGCTCCATGTCCACCCGCCAATGGAAATCAGGATCTTCAGGTCCGGATTTTTCTTTTTTAACGTTAAAAGATTACGGAAGTTGATGGTGTCGGTACGTTCATGCGTGAGCCATGCCCGGTTGTTGCGCACATTTACAAAAGCATAATTAATATGGGTAAGTTTTTCTGGGTTTACCATGCTCATATCGGTTAGGCCCCTGTAGCCACCAACGTAGCCAATTACTACGTATTTGGATTTTTTAAGCTGTGCTTGAAGGATAAAAGCAGGCATTAAAAACATTAAAAGGCAAAATGTTGCTTTTATTACTAATGTCTTCTTTCTTAAAAGTAAAGTGGTCATGGTTAGGTTATATTAAATGGTGATATGAGGTTTTAGGATTTTAAATTTTTAAACGGATGCGTTTCTTTTCCATTAAGCCAACTATCGCAATCAGTATAAAAGCGGTAGCCATGCTTCGTACTAAACCAATGATTCCATTGTTTAATATCTCTGAATATTTAATATGGAACAACATCAGAATAAACACCTGGAAATACGGCATCAGGTAGCAGGTAAGCGTACTTGTTCCTGCAGGCCAGATTAGTTTAAACCAGTCTTTTTTGCCCTTTACATCAATCAGGAAGATCATTAGTTCGAAAACCAGTATGGTAATACCACTGCAAATAAAGATCCAGGCAGGGGTGGAGTGAATTTTGGAAATACCTTCGGCGTAGGGGCGCACCAATAAACCCAACGCAATTAGCAGTAAGCCAATGCTGCCAAATATCACCCATAATAATTGTGTTTTGTTTTTTGATACCAGCAGGCTATATATCCCGGAGATCATAACACCGCCCATTACTAATGATACCGCTGATGCATCACCTAACAAAGGGATTTTAAAATTGATAACATCGGTATGTTTGCCAATATTTATAGCTACAAAAACTATTAGCGCAATTACCAGGATGTTCATTTTTCCTTTGGCTAAAAGATAGATCAAGGCACAAACAAGGTAAGCCCAGCCAATGATGCCTAAAATACCCCACCAGGAAGTATGCATGCCGTGTACTAATCTGCCGTTATCACCGCCTTTGTATATAACAGCCATGGTGATGAGCAGTAATATTCCAGCCCCGGTAAAGGTGTATCGCCTTATTTTGGTCATGGTGCTGGGATAATCAAGCCAGATAAAGAAAAATGCAATGGTTATTAATATGGCCCACAAAGCTTTAGGTATAATGCCCGCTGCTGAGTTGTAACTTTCCAGGTTTACATGAAAAAAGCCCATGATAATTAGCGCTGCGCTGCGGGTGAGTATATAGATTAATATGGATGAAAATGAATTGCCTTTAGCCATCCTGTTTTTGATGGCGAACGGCAGCGAAAGCCCGACAATGAACAAAAATGCAGGGAAAATGGTATCCGCAAATCCCATGGCATCAGCATCGCCATCCGCATGATCTATCCACATAGGTATATGCTTTACGCCACTGGCATCATTTACAAATATCATGAGCAGCATGGTAATGGCGCGCAGTACATCAATAGATAAAAGGCGTTTGGGAAGTTGATTCATTGCGATGTTTTGATTTCGGATTTATCTTGGAAACAAAGCTATAAGGTAATATTCTTAAGGCGTATTGGCAAGCCACTACATTACTACTACCATGGTAAAAGACAGGTATTTTGAAATAAAAGCTTTGTATTGGAGTACAAAAGATTGAACAATAAGATTCAATTAAAGAGTTAAAAACGGCATTGGCAAAATACTCCGCAGGAATATCATCGTTACCTAATTAGTTTGTGAGGCAGTAATATTGAAAAAGCTTAATTAACGGTATAATTATAAATTTGCCGGCCAATATTGCCTTTGTCATCGATTCCCTCAATCAGGAGGCGATAGGTTCCGGTGCCATCTGAATTATAAAAACTAAATGTAGAGTTGCCGTCCTTATCGGTTAGTAGTTCAGGGTTCCAGTAAATGGTTGATCGTAAATCCGGTTGATTGATTATTTTACTTTCATATTTTGGTGCGTAAAATTCCCGTGCTTTATAAAATCCATCAACTGTAATAGGTAATATTCCTTTTGAAGGAATATCCTTCGCCTTTTTTCCTTCGCCCCGCCTTGTTGTTATCACCAGCACACCACCGGCTCCGTGCATGCCAAAAATTGCTGCATTAGGGCCGTAAAATAATTCAATTGTTTCAATATCAGATAAATTAAGGGATTTGATGTCAACATCGGGTACACCATCAACATAAGCAGCACCCGCTTTATGGCCACGAAGTTTTTGAGCCAGGACATTTGAAATATCGGGACCCAGTAGTTCTATTTCTTCCCTGCGGATAACTATGTTAGCACCGCCCGGCCCACCTGGGGCCGATGAGCGGTAATCATCATTTCTTTTTGCAGATTTTATCCTGACCTCTTTCAGTGCAATTGGCCTGCGGCCGATATATTTCAATGTATTTTCCTGTTGCTTTTTAGTATTATCTAAATAAGCGGTCATTAACTGGTTTATATCCCCGTTATTGTTAAAAGTAGGGCGGGTAAGTACAGGCGGATTTTTATATTGATTATAAGTAAGTACGGTATTATTACCGGCTTTAGCATTGATAGCTTGTAGTATAAATTGGGTGCTATCAGTAAAAATCAGGTTGCTGAAAGTGTAGCTCCCGTCATTGCCCGTAATCTGACTCAAAATATCACCGCCGTGCCGTGGCAAAAGTGATACCGTTCCGTTTACAAGTGGCTTACCCCAGATGCTTTTTGCGGTGCCGCTTATTTCAAGTCCTTTCTCTGGTTGGTAAGCAAGCGCAGGGTAACTGTTATCTAACAGTGGTTTCCATTGAAACCTGCGATAACCATGTGTAAGCATTACCAGATCAAGGTTTCCTGTTGTTTCCTGGTTAATGTGGTTAAAATAATAGTTAGGTTGTTCTATAAAGCCTTTCAAATCACTTTTTAATAACAGTTGAGCAAATATGGAGTTCTCTGCATTATCATCAACCGGTACTTTGCCCTCATCAATCACCGATACCGAGAAATGCCCTTCGGATGGTTCATCTGCCCTGTTTTTTACATTTAAACTGATATTTACTTTGTCACGGTTGGAGTAAACCAATTTATTACTATTGACCGAGATGTTCAACCTGTCGTAATTTTGAACAAATTTTAAGCGCTCACACAAAGGTTCTCCTTCGGGCGAAAAAAGGGTAACCGTGGCAACGCCCGTATGCAATCTTCTTTTCAGAATGTCAATATCAACTACCGGTTTATCCAGCTTGCAGGCTATGGAGGTAAGCACACCGCCAGACCAGATCAGCAACCTATACTCCTTATTTTTATTTTCATCAAAATATAGCTTATTAGCCTGTAGTCTGACTGTCGCTTTGGGTATCGAATCGTTATCAATAGAAAAAGCCAAACCCTTGTTTTCAATAGCAGGCAGGTTTATCATATTTTGAGTTCCGTTTGTGTAGGTTAACCTGGCCTTGTAAGTTTTGCCCTGCTGCGGGGTTAAATAAAAATAACCCATGCCCAGGTGTGCAGATACAAAGGTTGAAACAATATTATTTTCATCATCCACGATCACACCGTTAACATCAACGCCTAAGCCCGATGGGGATATCGACTTAAAAGCTATTTTGGATTTAACATCAGCAACCAGCTTGCCTCCCTCCGGAAAGAATTGTACATCGACCTTATTATTCGCAGCCGATGTTTTTTGAGTACTGTTTTCTGGTATTTTATAGTCACGTATAGAAGCAACCGGTATAACCTGTTCAAAATAATTGTCTTCGCCATCGTTTCGCATCCAGTTGGTATAGGCCCTTATTCTGTAATTTCCTTTTGGCAACGAATCGGCCAGCGCGAAATCGCCCCAGGCCACACCATCTGCCAACTGGAGTTTTATTGATCTATCAATCTTGTTGGTAGTATTGATCAAATCAACATGGAGTACACCGCTCAAACTTGTAAGTTGATGATCATCATCCTGTGTAACATAGGCCTTAAAATACACGGTATCACCGGCGGCATAATAAGGCTTATCAAAATGGAGGTAAGTTTTTTCATTGATATGCTGGTCGGTAAAGGTTTTTAGTTTAGCTATGGCATTTTCTGCAAAAGCAGGAGTTGGCGCCGTTGGTAAACTTTGTGGGGCCTCATAATCAACCGGCAAAAGCTCTGCAACGCGGTAATGCCCCCAGGCTCCGCTAAATGATAAACTGTTAGGGTCGGCAAGGCCTCCATTATTATCAACCAAAGCGTTTGGTGTATTAAAGCTTATTAAAGTAGTTTCGGTGTTGATGGGGTCGTTTATATGGTTTAAAGCACCGTTTTTACTAAAGTGGCCATCTTCATTATAGGTAACGTGTAATCCGTCCAGCTCGCAGCTAAGGGCATACATTTTGGGCTGGTCGGTAGGTTTTAGTATATCCGTTTGATCAAGAGGGAAATTCCTTAACGTTTGGAATGTTTTATCCAGCTTTGATTTTTTAACCCAATAGGAGATTGAATCCGCATAGTGTTTATTGCTTGCTTTCAGTTTGGTAAAGTGATCTATTTTTGTGGCAATTATATCGTCCGCCGGTCTTAACGGGTTGGGCTCATAAGCATATTGAAAAATCCGGAAACCTTCTTCATTAATCCGGTTGGCTAGAACCGACCGTAAAAAGTGTATAGGTGAATTTTGATAAACACGCTGGCGCTGTTTTTCCCATTTCTTTTGCTGCGATGGTGTACCCTGCATTTCCTCAAAAAAAACAGAACCTTCATAATGTGTTTTAAGCGTATTAAAATAGTTGCTTTGTTTATAAAAATTACCAAGCAGGTATTTTAACCGGTAACCCAACGCCAGGTTTTCAATAACCAAAAAATCAACAGATGACGCGGTGAGCGTATTGGTTTCATCGTTATATTCAAGATCCAGCATTTCGGGGTTAATGATCTTACATTGCCTGGCCAGCTGGGACGTACCTATAAATGCATCCCTAAATTGTTGCAGGTATTTTTGTCGGTTGGCATCATTCTGTGGTTTTATTTTAACTTCCATCAGGCTGATGGTTTTGGGTGCGATGCTTAAATTGGGCAAAGCAATACTGATATTATTCACGATGATTTGCCTGCGATAGGTTTCGAAACCAACAATAGATACGATCAACTCATATTTGCCACTTTTAACCTTGTTTAAAATGAACGTACCATCATTGGCAGTTTTAGCGCCTATGGTGGCATTGCTTAAAAAAACACTCGCATTGGCCACCGGCGATAGATCTGCCTGGTTTACTATTTTGCCGGATATATTTACCTGCCCAAGACATGTAAACGGGAGTAGCAGAAAAACATAAATGATGGGATTTCTGATCATAATAATATGGTTATAACTATGGTGTTATTTTCTTTTTTACCGTAAAGTTTAACTGCTTGCTCCAAACTTCTTTTTCGTCTGCACCCTGTATTATTACCCTGAACCGGCCTGTGATATCGCCGGTGTAAAAGGAAAGGTCAACTTCATTATTGGAATCTATTTTAACACCGTAATTCCAGTAAATGGTAGAGAAGTATTCAGGCTCGGGATTGTTTAGTAAATTTTCATCTATGGGATAATACTCTTTTACCTGGTTTATGCCTTTAATTGATTGTCTGTATTTTTCGTTCGCATTATAATCCTTGACGAATAGTACACAGCCTTTATAAATAATTTCAATAGGTGAATTGGGCTTTTTGTAATGACCACCTATAAATGGTTTATAGGATCCAAAAGAGCTTATCGTATGATATGGGCAATTTAAAAAATCAAACTCGCAAACAAAGTCATTGCAAATGCCTTTACCATCTGGCTTATGCCATTTGATATTGTCTATAAATGAATCAACATTATAATCTTTTATAATCACTTCTTTTAAAGCGATAGCCTTTTCAAATCCACTAATTATTTGCTTTCCGGTGTTTGTTTCCTTTGAAAACTTGCGTTGTTCAATTATCAGTTGAGTTGCAAGGTTATTGTTGATTTTCTTATACGGATTAACTACATCAATTGTATAAATATCAGGGAAGTTGCTGGCAACCATCAACGTGATTTTTTTATCGGGTAACGTAACCAAGCTTTGGGGAGTTAAATCAAATTTTCCTTTACTATTTGTATTAAATGTTAATACACCATCTTCTTTAACCACAGTCATTACAGCCGCCTTTTTAAGGAGTTTGCCCGCTATAGTTACATTTCCTATAAACCGTGCGGATGAATCATTATTCAGCGTGTCATTTGCGGTCGTTTCAACCAGGTCCGACCATTTATACCTTCGCCAGCCTTTTACCAAAAGTAAGTCCTGTACATAATCCGGGTTGGCATAATTTTTACCCAGGGGATCGGCAGGTAATTGTTGCAGATCATGCTTCAGGTAAACATAAGTATCAATATCAGTTTGCCTGGTGCTTTCAATACGGTTGTCCTGCACACAAGCAACAGATACACGGCCATGAGTAAGCAGGCCATCAATGTTATTTAGTTTGAGTTTCAGGTTTACCTTTTCGCGAGTGGAATATTCAGCCCTATCTGTTTCCAGGGAGATTGTGGTCTTTTGTTTATAATGCGCAAAAAACAACCGTTCGGCTAAGGGCTGGCCCATGCTATCTAACAAAGTAACCGTTGCCAGGCCTTTTGGTGCTTCGTTCAATAATATTTTAACAGTTGTTCCGGTTGGGATTGCCGTTAATTCCTTATAAGCAATGATGTTTTGGTAATTGTGCACCAGCAGGATTACCGTTTGTGATTTAGTGCTTTTTAACTGAATATTTAAGGTGTCTTCGGCCAGTACATTGGTTATATGCATAACCGGTCCATAAGGTAGGGCCTGTGGTAAATTATAGATGGTATCCTTCTGGTTAATAAAACTGCCCGATTTTATCAGCCGGAAAGTATACCTGCAATTTTTTTGGGGAGCGAACTTAAACTTACCAATGCCATAATAATTGGTTTGTATAGTATCGGTAGGTTTATCGTTTTTATACAATACCCCACTTAGTTTTAAGTATTCGCCTGTTGATGAGCGGGCCTCCCAGCCAATAAGATTACTGATACCCTCAACCATGTTGCCGCCTTCGGGGAAAAAACGAATTACAGGTGAGCCCTTTATTATCGGTAAATTGAGGCTAAGAAATTGCAGATCCTTGCCTTGTTTTATAGCTACTCTAAGTAAATTGCCTGCAGTTTTAGGTATAGTTATTGCGTATTCGCCATAAATATCGGTTTTAGCATTGTTTATCTTTTGGCCGAAGGCGTATTCGATATGGGCGATGGGCTTTATTTTTGGATTTTTATTCTCTACCCTTATTATTGCTTTTAAATTGCCTGTATCATCCCGCACCGTATCAACTAACCTCAGCGAAGCACTGAAGCCTGCTTCCCCGGTTGTTTTAATGGTAATAAGTTGACTAAAAACATCTGCCGGCTTGCCATTTTTATCTAACACATTACTGTAAGCCAGCAAATGATAATTGCCTGGTGGTATAGTATCGGGCAGGGTAAGGTGACCAAATGATAAGCTATTGGTTATCGCGAATAAGTCTTCCATGGCTATTTTCCTATCGTCGTCGTTTACCAGGGCCACAGAAAGCGTGTGGTGTTTTTCTTTATCAGCGCTGTTTAAAAGATAGGCCGTAAACCACACATTTTCGTTGTTGGTGTATACTGTTTTATCGAGGTGTAAATAAAAAAGACCTTTATTGTTAATAGTATTATACCGATCTATTTTTTTAATGATGGAGTCTGCTGAAAAAGATGCGTTATTGACATGCCTGTAATAATTTGCAGCTTGTATTTCATCAACAGGCGTTAAAGCCTTGGTTGCAATAGAGCTTTGCCCAAAACATGTAAACGGGAGTAGCACTATAAAACAAACTATAGTTTTGATCATGGCAATTGCATAAGGTAACCAGGCCCTATAATTTGCTTATAAAAACATGAAACACCAATGAAGTCACCAGTAGCTAAATGTTGTTATCTGCCTTATTATTAAGCTTGTATTTTTAGGTTTATTAGATTTTACTAAAGTTATGAAAAAGATTTAATTCATTCACTTATTAGTTGTTGGAAGATCTTTGAACCGAATATGGGCTTTAGCGGTATTGGAAGCGTTTTATTAAGGAAGGCTTATCGATAAATTATCGAGGTGTGTGCATCGTGTTTGTATCGAAATTTATCTCTAAAATTTAGATTTATGCTATTGTTTTTGGTTTTCTATGATATGTCTTTGTTTTTTTTTATCTATTTTTTTGTTTTTAAATTTAATTTATCTTTTTATGTTAAATAAAAGGCATTTTTAAAATTTATTTATAAGTTAAATAGATTTTGTATTAAAAATTTTAAAGTTTTGTGTTTTATTTTAAGTGTTTTTCAAATAAATATAAAATTAAATAAAAATTTAACCTGTATTTATATTGATTTTATGTTAAAATGATAATTTGTGAATAAATAATGCTAATTTGTAGGTTAATCAACAGAGTTAATTAATCCAATCAAACAAAGCATGAATTTAAAACTACATTTTTTTCTTTTTGGAGCGTTTTTACTGCTCTGTTCTCCAACTTTCGCGCAAAAGTTAACAGGTACTGTATTAAGTGCCGGGAAATCTATAAGTGCCGGTACCATTAAGGTATCGCCAACAGGTATAGGTACCACAACCGACATTGATGGTAAATATACCTTAACCTTAAAAGCGGGTTCATACCAGGTAAGTTTTTCGGCCGTGGGCTTCGAAAAGAAAACCGTAACTGTACAGCTTGCTGCTGGCGAAACCAAAGTATTAGACATTGAACTGGCTTCTTCTCAGGAATCTTTAAAAGAGGTAGTAGTGGTAGGGAGCCGTGGTGGTGGCCGTACAAAAATGGATTCGCCGGTACCGGTAGATGTGCTCAAGATGAATCAAATTGGTGAAACTACTGCAAAGCCCGATTTGATGAGCCAGTTAAATCAGGCTGTGCCGTCCTTTAACTACAATAAGCAAAGCGGCGGCGATGGATCTGATGCTATTGATTTTGCCAGTTTGCGCGGCTTGGGCTTTGATCAAACATTGGTGTTGATTAATGGTAAACGCCGCCACCTATCGGCCTTTGTGAACCAGGTAGGTACCCGAGGGCGTGGTAACAGTGGTACCGATTTAAATGCCATACCTGAAGCAGCTATTGACAGGATTGAGATATTGCGCGACGGCGCTTCTGCACAATATGGTTCTGACGCCATTGCGGGTGTTATTAATATAGTTTTGAAAAAAGATGTAAACAAACTGAATATCAACATTGGTGGTAGCGGTTACTATGACCATAAATATAATACACTGAATAATGTTGATCCCAGTCAGTATTATACAGGCTCACAGGTAGACGGTAAAACATTTACGTTAGGGATGGATTATGGACTGGCGATAGGTAAAAATGGCGGCTTTATCAATTTTGGCGGCAACTTTTTGAAGCAGGGTAAAACGTTTAGGGCGGTGCCTGATACCAATTGGGCTACTAATCCAAAGGCTTTAAGTGTTGATGCCTGGAGAAGAGCCTTTGGCGATGGTTCTGTTACATCGGGCGGGGGAATGTACAATATGGAAATTCCTATCGCCGGCAGCCAAACTACTTTTTATTCTTTTGGTGGCTACAACTATAAACATTCAAATGTTTATGCCTGGACACGCAGGTGGAGCAGTAGCAGCAATCATATAAAATTCCCTACCGATGATAAAGGTAACCTCATATTTGTACCCGGTATTATGCGGGTGTTTGACCCCACACCAGGGGTTTTAGATACAGCCAATGTGTACTATAATCCACAGGAAGATGTTTACATCAAAGATATGTCCAGTGCATTGGGTTTCAGGGGTACCATAGGCGATGGCTGGGACTGGGATTTGAGTAACAATATTGGCTATAATGATTTTCATTATTGGGGTAATCAAACCTTTAATGCTTCCCTGCCTTTACCAGAGCAATATACCAAAACCAGGTTTAATGACGGGGGCTTCAGTTTTTTACAAAATACAGCCAATTTAGATATAACCAAGCATTTTGACCATGTGGCGCAAGGACTAACACTGTCTTTTGGTGGCGAAATGAGGTATGAACGTTATAAGCTATATGCGGGCGAACCAGACTCCTACAGAAATGGCGGGGCCACTTTAGATGGTGTTTCTAAAGCTTCGGGATCAGAGGGGTATCCTGGCTATCAGCCAACGGATGCAACTACGGCAAACAGAACCAATGAGGCTGGTTATATAGAAGGTACTTTAGATGTAACCAAAGCATGGCTGGTTGATGGTGCTGCCCGGTTTGAACATTACTCTGATTTTGGAGGGGTGAGTACATTCAAATTAGCAACCCGCTATAAGGTAAGCGACAATTTTAATTTAAGAGGCTCTTTCAGTACAGGGTTTAGGGCGCCTTCTTTGCAACAAATGAATTTTAGCAATACCAATACCAACATCATTGCAGGCGAATTGGTTTATGCTAAATTGATTCCAAACTATTCTGACGCAGCCCGCCAGGTTGGGATTCCAAAACTTAGTCAGGAAACTTCTACCAACACCAGCTTAGGTTTTACATGGAAACCTGCTTCTGGTTTTAATGTTACTGTTGATGGTTATATTATTAAAATAAAAAACAGGATAGTAATTACCGGTAGTTTTGATACTACTGTAACCGCCATAAAAAGTTACTTGATAGCTAATAATGTAACAAGCGCCAACTTCTTTACCAATGCGGTAAATACAACCAACAGAGGGCTTGATGTTGTATTGGATTATCGTAAATCATGGGGAAAAAACAGGTTCACGGCATTACTTGCCGGGAATATTCAGGGAATAACTATTGATAAAGTAAATATCCCGGCCGCGCTGAATGATACCTACGCTCACCAACAAGCTTACTTTAGTACAAGGGAGGCCGCCTTTTTAAAAGCTTCTGCTCCACGCCAAAAATTTTCTTTAGGGCTTGAATACGGATATGGCAAATTTGCGGCAGGTACTCACATTACTTATTTCGGTCAATTGACAACACAGGGTTTTGGTTATAGTAGTGTGCCGGGTGCAAACCCAGACGGACCGGGAGGCGCTAATACTTCTGCTTCGGGCAATGGATGGGATCCTTATGTTGATTTAGATAATGGTAAAGGCGTTGTTCCCGAAAACTTTGTTTTCCACGGAAAAGCTACTACTGATTTATATGTATCATATAAGGTAACTAAACAAATATCATGGACTGTTGGTGTAGATAATATATTTAATGTACATCCAGATTTAGCGGTTACAGAAGGTGCCCATCAATCATCCTGGGGTGATAGTGAATCGGGAGGACCTTTTGATGCTGTACAAATGGGCTTTAATGGCATGAGAATGTTCACCAAACTGGCATTCCATTTTTAATCGAACTAAGTGTAAGTATTATCCCCCGACTCTTTTGAGCCGGGGGATTTTTTTTGATAGTGTCGCTGCTTTTTTTACAAATATTATCCCGTATAATGAATTAATAAGAAATTTTATGGTAATATTTGCTTGTTAATGAGTGAGTATATATGAAGGTTTTACAGTTTACCATTCCTGTGCCCCATGATAAAAGCGTAATTGCTGATCAATTTAGTCTGCCTTATTTTTATCCATATCTGCACAGGCATAAAGAAACGCAGATAACCTGGATACAGCAGGGTGAGGGCACCCTCATTGCCGGCAATAATATGCATCACTTTGCCCCTGGTGATGTTTTTTTATTGGGTGCCAATCTGCCTCATCTGTTTAAAAGTGATCCGGAGTATTTTGAAAATGAAACGGAGGATGCTATAAGTGCATTGAGTATATTTTTTAATACGGAGGGGATACTTACCGCGCTTTTTGATTTGCCCGAAATGAGGGCTTATAAGTTATTTATCCAGCAGCATCAACAAGGTTTTAAAATACCGGCAGATGATGCGGAGTACATTTTAACGAATATGACCTTGCTGCGGGATGCCAGTGGGGCGGATCAGCTCATGCAATTTATGAAATTGTTGAAAGGCCTAAGTGGTATAAATCAACAGCTGCAACCGCTTTCATCCTACGGAAATTTGCCGGGCATCACCGAAAATGAAGGAATTAGGATAGGCAACATATACAATTATATTATACAAAACTACGCCGAAGCTATCACGTTGGAAGATGTAGCCAAAGCGGCTTTTATGACGTCCGAATCTTTTTGCCGTTACTTTAAAAAGCACACGGGCAATACTTTTATAACTTTTTTGAACGAGGTGCGTATCAATGAAGCTTGTAAAATGCTCACAGGCAATAAATCAGATAGCATAGCTGCGGTAGCTTATAGATGCGGGTTTAAAAGTATCACCAATTTTAACCGGGTGTTTCGGTCGGTAACGCAAAGTTCTCCAAGGGAGTATCTGGAAAATTATAATGGGAAAATCAATTAGCTCACTTTACTGTCAACCTTACCAAGTACTGTTGATATTCATCTTCCAGTAAAACTTCCATTTCAAATCCGGCTTCCTGAACAATAGTGATCAATGTTTTTTCATCAACGTAAAGCCATGGGAACCAATCGGTTTTTGCACGATTGTATTGATACTGGTAACTGAGTTCACCATAGTATTTGCCGGTATCGGGCAGGTTTCCCTCGTAGAGGTACGCAATATCCGATGAATCGAATAATAACTGACCGCCTTTATTAAGCAAGCTTTTTACATGCTCTAAAAACACTTTAAGATTTTCTAAGGTTCCTGTCAGGCCGATGCCGTTCATTAGTAACAGCAGTGTATCGTATTTGCGTTCTTTAAATTCAAATATATCGGCGGTGATTATCTTTTTTACACCACGCGCCTGCATTACATCTGCGGCAAAGGCTGATATCTCAAGGGCAGTTACATCAAAACCACGTTCCTGCAGTACCAGGGCATGGCTGCCGGCGCCTGCACCAATATCAAGAACTTCGCCACGGCACTCGTTAAGTGCAAGCCATTCTATATCAGGCATATCATCCTCATCGCGGAAATAGGTTTCAATAGGCATTTCTTCCTTTGGGCCGTATTGGTTGTTGATCCAAAGCTTATGTGGAGGATTCTTGTAATAATGATCGTGTATGGCCTGACCTAAAATATCTTTCATGCAGGGGCAAAAGTATGAATTGATCGCTTAGGTAATGTGTTTAATGTAAGATTTAAATTACTGATTCTTAAAGGTGTTTCTAATCTGGTGGCGATATTTTCTCGAATTTTATCCACATAAAGGCAAAGGAAGCGGTTAAAAAAAAGAATACCAGAATGAAATTGATATATATAATAATTTGTGTTAGGAGAAGAGGATTTGAAGATTTTAACTGAATAGCATTTTCTGTATTTTCAGGCCCATACTCATCAAGGTATTCTTTTAACGATGTCATGTTTTTTTGAATAAGGTATTGCTTCAATTCATTATTAATCCATAAAGGTTGAATCGTTCCTCTTGAACGGGCGCCCTTGGGGATATTACATGATTTATAAACTTGTAAATAAGCAAATAAGGATGATAAAAATAATACCATACAAATTACCGCCTGTATGGTGTAGAATCTCAGAGAATATTTTTTTAAACTTTCCTTATTTAGCCAGATCAGTAAAATAATAAGCGCACAAACGGCCTCAACCATACCGCCCATAATTTCTTTAGAAAAAGACGGAGGGACACCCAGATTGGTTTTCATTATTGTTAATCCGGGAATTAGCCCAACGGTGTTAGTTGCCCATTTTAACCAGTTTTTTGTTGTGTTAGTATTCATGGAATCGGAAATGAGAAATTTTTAGGGGTTACCGTCGCAGGGTCCATAAATTTTACATAATATTTTCCTGCGTAGGAAAATATTAAATAGTATGGTTGATCATGCGCATTAAAATATATGTCGGTTGCTGTATTGCCAATTCTGTGATTGGTTAGCCCCTTCGCAATTGGGGCGGATAATACACTTTCCTGAGGATGAGGTAAATGGAATTTATCCTCCCAATCTATTTTAGGTACTTCGTAAACCTCTGCGGTTATGCCTCTGGGTATGGAAGCGATATTGCAAACGATAACATTGTCTTCATCAATTTCAAGATAATGTATGTTTTGGGTCAATATTTGTACGCTATTTCCTCCCGGATGATTAACATAATATTCCCGGGTAAATGTTTTAATTTTATTTGTATTAATATATTTCTTTAAAGTATCCGAGTTATAAACTATCACATTTAATCCCAATGACCGGGCGCGCTCGAACTGATCGAATTGTATTTTAAATTGTATTTTTTTTAAGCTTGCTTTTTGATAGTTATCCGGTAAAATTATCACCGTATCTGCCATGGAATTGGTAACATCAATTATTAAAGGCTCTAAATTATCACTATCCTTGAAAATTAAGTTAGCATATATTTTGTCTATTTTTTTACCCCCTGTTTTTTCTGATTCAAGTAGTTTGGTTAATGCCTTATCATGAGTATCAATAAGCACCGATTGTGTTTGTGCACAAACGCGATGACTTAATGCGATAATGAGAATTAAAACTAACTTTTTCATGATATGGCTTGGAAAAGTGAATTTAATGATTTTATTTAATTATTTTACTTACTGTCTTTATATATTATTGATACTACTTTGTAGGTAGAAGTTCATCTAATAAATACCTTTGGTAATATGTTTAGCGGCTATACTTTATTAATACTCATTATAATTACAGGAATAATTTACAGCGTGGCCGCCCGGAAACTAACTTTTGCCGCAGCCTTAACTGGTGGGGTAGTAGCTTACAGCGTTTTTATTGGCGCTGGTTTCACCGGTATTGCTATGATGACTACCTTTTTTATCTTAGGATCGGCGGCTACCTCGTTCCAGCAAAATAAAAAGCAGGCTTTTACTATTGCAGAAGAACGAAAAAGCGGGAGAACAACCGGGCAGGTGCTGGCTAATGCAGGGGTAGGGGGAATAGCGGGGTTATTGGTGCTGTTATATCCTCAATTAACTCATTTGCTGGCGCTGATGATGGCAGCCAGTTTTGCTTCGGCTACGGCAGATACGCTGTCATCAGAATTGGGTACGGTTTATGGTAAGCGTTTCTATAACATCATCAGCCTGAAACCGGATCAGGGTGGATTAGATGGGGTGATAAGTCTGGAAGGGACATTAACAGGCATTGCCGGAAGTTGTGTAATCGCGGTAATTTATGCTATTGGCTTTGGGTGGGATTTAAACCTCATCTGGATTGTTGTTGCAGGAACAATAGGGAATTTAAGTGATTCGGTAATGGGCTCGTTACTGGAGCGTAAGCATTACATCGGCAATAACACTGTAAACTTTTTAAATACCTTGATAGCTGCTTTAGTGATGCTGTTGTTTTACTTTATTTAATATTGATATTTACCAAATGACTTTTATTTTAATAGGTTTTATTGTTTTTGCGTTGGTTGCTTATTTCTTTTTAAAGAACAATAAAGCAAAAACAGCCCGTAGTATTTCAAACGCAGGTTACAAATCAATATTAGCGCAACATATTCAATTTTATCAGCAGCTTGATGAAGCAGGCAAGCAGGTATTTGAGCAGAAAATAAATGTATTCCTGAGCGGCATTACCATCGAAGGGGTAGGCACTATAGTTGATGATACGGATAGGGTGATGATAGCCTCAAGCGCGGTAATACCCATCTTTGGATTTAAGGATTGGAGGTATCAGAATTTAACCAATGTGATATTGTATCCCGATACCTTTGATAGTGAGTTTCAGTTTGAGGGTGAAAACCGGAGCATATTGGGGATGGTAGGTACCGGGTATATGAATGGGCAAATGATTTTATCGAGGGCGGCATTAATAAAAGGGTTTTCAAACTCAGCCGGAAGGGAAAATACCGCCATTCACGAATTTGTGCACCTGCTGGATAAAAGCGATGGAGCAACTAATGGTGTGCCCGAAAATCTACTGGCGCACGATTATGTTTTGCCCTGGTTAAAAATGATACACCAGGAAATTCATAAAATAGAAGAAGGTAAATCTGATATTAACCCTTACGCTATTACCAACGAAGCCGAATTTTTTGCTGTGGCGGCCGAGTATTTTTTCCAAAAAACTGACGAACTAAAGCACAAACACCCGGAGCTATATGGAATGCTGAGCACTATATTTATGCAGGATAGGGCAGGGGATTAAATTTTACAGCGAATTAAAACCAAAATCCAGTTGACCGGCCATTTCTAAAGTATTGCCGGTATGGCCAATATAATAAACCGGTGTTTCCTCATGCCTCGAGGCAACTACTATTTTGATCCCATCGGCACAGTTTGTAAACAAGTCTTCTACCAGTTTGGGGTCGTTATTGTTTTTGGATAGATGGGCCAGTAATAAATGCGTCATGTGGGCCGGTCGGTGAGTCATAAACAGTGCTAATGCTTGTTTGTTGCTCAGGTGGCCTTTGCCTCCGCGGATTCGCCTTTTCAGGTGATAAGGATACCCGCCATTCTCCAGCATGTCTTCATCATAGTTAGCTTCCAAAAAAGCGGCATGGCACTGGCTAAAATAGCGGATCAGCTGATCGCATACAACGCCAAGGTCGGTAAATACACCTACTTTAATATCGCGGCAGCTAACAATAAAACTATGTGGCTCGGTAGCGTCATGTACTTTAGGGAAAGAAGTAACTTCCAGTTCACCTATGGTTACTGTTTCAAATTCCCGCAGGTGATGAACTAATTTCTCATCCACAGTATTACCTAAATGGAGCAATGTACCGGGCGTGATATAAACCGGGAGGTTAAATTTTTTGGCCAATACCGGGATGCCGCGAATATGATCGGAGTGCTCATGCGATACAAAAATCGCTTTTACTTTGCTCATGGAAAGGCCAAGCCGGGCCATCCGTTTTTCAGTTTCACGGCATGATATGCCGGCATCAACCAATATAGCTTCCCGCTCGTTCCCTACGTAATAGCAATTGCCGTTACTCCCCGAATTTAGTGATGTAATGAATAAAGACATGTTTTTGAGCCAAAAACTGAAGGCCGAAAGCAAAAAGCTGCCCTTCAATTGTATGGTACAAAGTAACGGTTTTAGCCCCTATTTTTAGTTGTTGCAACCTCTTACTTTTTAAAAATAAGTATCAATTTTTTGAGGTTATAAAAAGCTGCTTATATTTAACCATGGATTCACCACAAACTTTACCCATACTTGATGCAGTTGAACTGCGCGTGCTTGGCTCGCTAATGGAAAAAAGCAAAACCACGCCAGATTATTATCCAATGACTCTCAATGGTTTAACTGCAGCCTGTAATCAAAAAACATCGCGCAAGCCGGTAGTGAATTATGATGATGGTACGGTTACCGATGCCTTAAATACGTTAAAAAGGCGTGGACTGATTTCGACAGCAACCGGCGGATCTATCCGCAATATCAAATACAAGCACAATTTTGCCATTGTTTTCCCGGTGATTCCCGCCGAGGTAGCATTAATTTGCCTGCTGATATTGCGTGGCCCGCAAACACCGGGTGAGCTGAATACCAATTCGGGCAGGTTATATGAGTTTGAATCGATAGAAGAAGTACAGGAAATGCTGGAGAAACTGGCTGATCCGGCTATGCCTTATATTGTACAATTGCCGAAACGCCCAGGTCAAAAAGAACAGCGGTATGCTCATTTATTAGCTGGTACGCCGGTGATAACCGACGATGACGAAGTGGAAGAAACCGGCGGTAGATCATCCGGTGGATTAGAAGCACGTGTTGTTAAATTGGAGCATGACCTTGCCGAAATGAAGGAGGCTTTTGATAAGCTGATGAAGGAGTTGATGGGGTAGATTACATTCAAAGAAGTTTTAATTTAATATATGAATTGGATTATCCGGAAAACACTAAAGCTATCCTGTCACACGTACTTGAACGAACTTTTAGCCCCTATTTTAGAAGACCTGGAAGGATTTAATTGGTTGATAACTGATATAGAATATAATACTTCAGGTTTGTTTGAAGGCCAGAAGTTACCTATAAATCACGAAGATGATTATTTTTTGTTGTCTGAAAATGAATTGCATCAATTGCTCGATGCGCGTGTGCAAATTTATTGGGCGGTTATTTTAGGTATACCTTCGTTTACGAAACCCTTAGTGGATGAGCAGAATTTGCCATTTGCTGAAGGTAATCCCCTGATCTGGAAAAATGGAAATATACAGCACCCTGATGCAGAGATAGAGATTGTTTGTTACGACAGTGGATATACGATTGTAAAATTCAGGGATCAGTACCTTTCCGAAAAATTTAAAAGTTATTTCACCGAAGCTATAGATTTGGAACGTTTTAAGAGTAAAACATTGCCATATTATTGATTTAACTAACCTTTTTTACCCACCAAACTCATCATCTTATAAGCTGCCTTCAAAACTGTAATTAATCCCTCCGGTTTCATGGGTTTGGCAATATAATCATCCATACCTTCACTAATGCACAGGTCGCGGTCATCAGGGCCGGCATTAGCGGTCATGGCTATGATGAAAGGCTGTAGCTTACGGTTGCTTTCGCGGATGGAACGGGTGGCCTCAAAACCATCCATTTCGGGCATTTGGATGTCCATCAGTATCACGTTAAAATGCTGTTCTTCCAGTTTTTGCAATACATCAAACCCATTTTCGGCCAAAGCAAATTCATACCCCAGCTTATTTAGCATGCGGCTAATGAGTTTTTGATTTACCAGGTTATCTTCCGCAACCAGGATATGGAGCGGGAACTCAGCGGCGAATTTTTCATCAAGAAGCTTTACAGCTTTAGGTTCAATCTCGGGCGTATTTCCATATCCCCTTAATTCTGCCTGGATGCTTTTACCCAGTTGATTTTGCTTAACAGGCTTGGTTAAAATGGCCGAGAACAGTCCCGGATATTTTGTTTTTGAACCGTCGCCAATGGAGCTCAGCATTATAATAGGCATCTGTGCATATTTAGCCTTAACGGCCGTAGCAAAACCGACACCATCCATAAATGGCATCTCCATATCTGTAATGATGAGATTGTAATCCTGGTTATTGGCCAGCAAATCAAGACCCTCCGCAGCTGATGAGGCAGTTGTGGTGATTAATCCCCATTGCTCCAATTGGGTTTTAAGTATAAAAAGGTTGGTTTGGTTATCATCAACAACCAATACTTTTTTGCCTTCAAGAAGGGAAGTGTCAAAAACCAACGGCACATGTTTAGATTGCTTTTTACTTACCGCAACTTTAATGGTAAACACAAATACCGAACCTTCGCCGTAAACGCTTTCTGCCCAGATATCTCCTCCCATCAGTTTTACCAAACGCTGGCTGATAACCAATCCTAAACCGGTACCGCCATACTTACGTGTAGTTGATGAATCTGCCTGCCAAAAGGCATTGAATAGGCTGGATACCTTTTTTTCGGGGATACCAATTCCTGTATCCATTACGCTAAAACCTATCTCAATATCACCATTACTATGAGTTTTTGAAAGAAAAACCTTTATAAATACTTCGCCTTGCTGGGTAAACTTTAAAGCATTGCTGGTTAAGTTACTCATTACCTGTTTTAAACGTAGGCTATCACCCACAACCTGGTTTGGCAGGGCAGCATCTATCTGGTAAACCAGCTCCAGGCCTTGCTGCGAGGCTTTAGGTGCAAACAGGTCAAGTACATCTTCAATACAATGGCGCAGATCGAAATCTTCTTCCTCCATCTCCATTTTGCCCGATTCTATCTTTGAAAAATCGAGAATATCATTGATTACGTTAACCAGGCTATCGCCGCATGATATGATCGTATCCGTGTATTCACGTTGTTCCATATTCAGTTCGGTTTCACTTAAAAGTGAAGCCATACCAATCACACCGTTCATGGGCGTACGTATTTCATGGCTCATGGTAGCCAGGAATATACTTTTGGCCTGGTTGGCCTTATCTGCTTCTTCGCGGGCCTCTTTTTCATGGGTCATGTGAACTTCCAGCTCTTCTGATTGCGATAGTAATTCTTCATTAAGAGCCTGCAATTCTTCAGATTGCGCCTGCAGATCGGAATTTAATTGCTGCAGATCGTCGGATTGTTTTTTTATCGCTTCAGACTGGTATAAAACCTCGGCGGTACGTTCAGATACCTGTTGTTCCAATAGATATTTTTGCTTTTCTATATTGTTTACCTTCCATCGGTAAAGGCTGTAAATTATAGCAAATACACCCAATAAAGTACCCGAAATAAACCACCAGGTTAGCCAGAAAGGAGGTAAAACGGTAAGATTCAAACTCAATTCGTGTTTTGACCATTTGCCGTCGCCGTTACGGCTTTTTACCTTAAATATGTAGTTACCCGCCGGCAGGTTGGTATAAGTAGCTGAATTTTTGCTGCCAACATAATTCCAGTTTTTATCGAAGTTCACTAACTGGTATGCGTATTCTTTTTTATTGGCCTGCACAAAATCCAACGATACAAATTCAAAAGAGATAACCGATTGCCTATGGAGCAACGTAATCGATTTTGTTTCAGAAATGTCCTCTTTTAAAGGGGAGTGGTCGTTATCATTTTGAGCTACAGGAACCGTTTTATTAAAAATTTGGAAATCTGTTAATATCAGTGGTGGATCATAGGTAGTTTCCATTACCTTATCCGGATCAAACATATTGAACCCGTTAACGCCACCAAAATAAATAATACCGTCGTGGCTCTTTACTGCCGAGTGAGGCTTAAATTCATCCGATTGCAAACCGTCCTCAATATTGAAATTATGGAATTTTTTTGTTCGCGGATTAAACCTCGATACGCCATTGTTAGTGCTTATCCATAGGTTGCCATTATTATCTTCCCTTATAGCATAAGTATAATTGTTTGGCAGGCCATCGTTTGCTTTATAGGTAAAAAACTTGTTTGTTTTTGGATCAAACCGGGTAAGGCCGTCATAAGTGCATATCCATATGGTTCCAACATGGTCTTCAAACAAATCAAGCGCCGCATTATTACCCAAACTGTTTTTTGAAACGTTGTATCTGAATATCTTAAAGGTATTGGTTTCTGGCTCAAACAAGTCAAGGCTGCCATCATTGGTGCCCACCCAAAGGTTTCCTTTAGTATCACTTAAAAGGGAGTTTATATTATCGCTGCTAATACTTTTCGGGTTATTAGGATCATGCCGGTAATGGATAAAGCCATTTGTTTTGGGGTTAAACAATTCAAGCCCCTGGCCAAGTGTGCCAAACCATATTTTATGATCGGGAGCAGCAGCAACGGCATAAACATTGTTTCCGCTTAAACTGGTCGAGTCATTGGGATTGTTCCTGTACGATTTGAATTTATGGGTTTGAAGATCCATTACGCTTACCCCATCTCCCCAGGTGCCTATCCATAAATTGTTTCGGTCATCTTCTTTTAATGCCAAAACATAATTGCCGCCGATGGTTGTTTTGTCTTTATCACTATACCGGTAAGCTTTAAAACTGCCTGTTTGGGGATTAAATTGGTTCAGCCCGCCGCCATCGGTACCAAGCCATATATTGTTTTCTTTATCTTCAGCAATACTCAGCACAAAGTTGTTTGATAAGCTATTGGCCAACGAATTATGATTGTAGTGAATGAAATTTTCTTTTACTTTTTTGTATAAACTGATACCAGCGGCAAAGCCGCTTATCCACATATTACCTACTTTATCCTTCAAAATCACATCAACAGAATTGCTGGATATGCTGCTGTTATCCACCTCGTCCTGGGAATGGTTGCTAAATGTTGCTTTCTCGTAATTAAATATGCTAAGGCCTCCATTTTCTGTACCTATCCATAAATTATGATTGCTGTCTTCGCCAAGGCACTGTATGTTGTTATGTGATAGCGAATTGCTATTGTTGGGATTGTTTTTGAAATGCTTAAAAGTTAAAGTATTGGCATCGTAAAGGTTTAAGCCGCCCTCGGTAACACCAATCCACAAACGGTGGCTGCTATCTTCAAAAATGGAAGTTATTTTATTGGCAGATATTGTTTTGCCGTCTTTTTCATCGTGCTTAAAACTGGTGAAGCTTTTGGTTTTCGGATCAAAAAGATTAAGGCCGCCATTTGATGTTCCTATCCATACATTATTTTGAGTATCAACATATATTACCCTCGCGTTATCGTCACTTAAACTACGCGGATCATTCTTGTTGTACTTGTAGTGAATGAATTTGTTTTCATTGACGATGTATTCATCAACCCCATCCTTTAATGTGGCTATCCATAAATTACCATTCTTATCCAAAGCAATATTTACCGTGAAATTATTGGTAAGGCTGTTTTGTAATTTGTCGTTATGCAGGTAGTGGTAAAAGCGATTTTTTTTACGGTCGTATTTATTAACCCCTCCGCTTGTAGCTATCCACAGATCGCCGTTTTTATCTTCAATAATATGGTTTACATAATTGTTGCTGATGCTGGTGTTGTCATTAATGTCATTCCGGAAGATCTTGAATTTACTGCCATCGAACCTGTTAAGCCCGTCACGGGTACCTACCCATATAAATCCGCGGTGGTCTTGGATCAGGGAGTTGACATTAAGTTCGGAAAGGTTTTCCTTACTGCCAATACGCTGGAAATGTATGGGCCGGTCCTGGGCAATTACAAACAATGATATAGCTTGAAAAAGTAAGATCAGATAAAGCTTATAGCCATTCATTGATATCAGGATGTTATAAAATTGGATGTATTGTATAAATAACCCAGATCTTGGAAATTAAGTAATTAACTGGAACGCCGGGGTATACCTGTTTAAACGTGGAACAACCTGATTTAGTTATGCCTAAGCTAAAGTTAAATTAATAGATACCTTGTAATTTTGCACAATGTGCCGAATAAACGAACTTAAAAACTTCCCGTTTCCTTTGGCAGCTATACGCGTTGCCTTAAAAACAATATAGAGCTATTTTTTTACCTTTGCATATGCCTCAACAAGTAAATAACCCGCTACACGGTAAAACATTAGAGATGATATTGAACGAGCTGGTGGCCCGTTTCGGCTGGCCGGAGCTTGGCTACCAGATACGGATAAATTGCTTTTTGGAGGATCCAAGCATATCGTCAAGCCTTAAATTTTTGCGCAAAACGCCCTGGGCCCGCAAAAAGGTTGAGGACATGTATATTCATTACTTTACAAAAAAGAATTAGTGCTTGCGCTTATTGTTCATTTTGGCCTTTTGCCCCGAACTAAAGTTGTAAGTTTTTGAGTTGGCTGCTTTTTTTTCATGAAAGGCAGCACCTGCAACAGGAGCATCTGGATTTGGTTTAGTTGCTTTCTCCTCTTTTTTAACTTTCAGTTCTTTTTCAATAATTAGCTCTGCAGGCAATTCAGCAATTGATATTTTTTTGCCAATAGCCTGCTCAATCTTCTTAACCTGGCTAAGCTCAAGATCGGTAGCAAAGGTTAGGGCCATTGTTTCGTTTTCGCTATCGGGCAGGTGATTAGTGATACGCTCAATAAACATATCCTTTTCTGCTGGCAAATCAAAATGGATCAGGAAGGGGATATCTGTAAGGTTGATGGTTTCCTCGTTTTCATTGGCAACCAATAGTACTCTCGAACTTTCATCGGCCTTAAAATCTTCGATGCTTTTAAACCCTGGGCTATCAAAAAACTGTGGGTTTAAATAGGCAACTGCTGTACGTAAGCGTGTTTGAAGGCTTTTATATACTTTTTCGGCTGTAGCGCGGGTGTTTACAAACACAACGGTTTTGGTAAACAACTCCTCATCGTACATGAATAAATTAAGCAGGTTTAGTTTGGTGCCAAAGTTTGGTACATTATATAATAACTGCGGATAGGTTTCTATTGGTTTTTCTGCTAATGCTTCTACCTCGATGATAGTGGGCTCATGCATAAAAGGAGCTAACATTTTTTCCAACTTGCTGTGCATCACCTCGGTAAATACCAGTTTTTGACTTTTACCAATGCTGTTGGCCAGTTCAACTACAGGTAGTTGCATGCCTTTTTTAATCATCTCATCAGCATCATCAACCACAAACAGAACAACCTTGTTAAGGTTAAGAGCAAGTTTCAGGTAGATAGCTCTTGCCCTGTCAGGAGTGGCAACAACAATATCGGCACCATCAGCAAGTGCATCCATTTGTGCTTCTATACCTGGCGCTACATACAGGCCAACAATTTTAATGGATTTATTTTTATTAAGAAGATCAAATTGTTCAATTACACTTAATACATCTTCTTTCTCGGGTACCAGGATCAATACATGCGGAACGCCTTCCGGTGCATAATTAAAGCGGTTTAACACACCTAAAACGTAAGTGGTAGTTTTGCCGCTGCCTTCATGCCCTATGGCGATAATATCCTGGCCGCCAACTATTCTTGACAAGGTTTTTAGTTGCAGTTCTTTAGGGTTTGTAAAACCAGCTTCATTTACCGACCGAACAAGTTGCTTTTTTAGCTTTAATTTTTCAAACCACACCATCTGAGAACCTTATTAAATTATATTTAAGAGGGCGAATTTACCTAAAATACTGCTCATATCCATTATGAGAGTCAATAAATTAGAATCGGTAGACAAGATAGCCGTAATTTATCAGCATTAAAGTGATTGCCAAACCGTATCATCGTCCCTTTGCAGCAGGCCCGAAAATGTTGGCCTGGCCGGGATATCAAGGTAAGGATAAGTTATTTTTGAGAGGTATAAACCTTGCGGATAGGCGGGTATAATGATTTTTGGTGTTTGCCCGCTGATGAGGTGACCCTCAAATTCATCAACAGTCATCTGGCCGCGGCCAATCTCCAACAGGCGGCCAACAATTATCCTGATCATCTTACTTAAAAACCGGTTAGCAGAAATATGGAAACGCAGCCTGTCGCCGGTTTTATCAACGTATAGCGCAGCCGAGCTCACATGGCAAATGGTATGATCAATTCTGTTGGGCATTTTGCAGAAAGCACGGTAATCATTGTAAAGCGGTAACAGTGCAACCGCCTTTTTCATTTCATCGATGTGCAGGCTTGTTTCGGGATATAAAGCGCTGAAACCACTCAAAAAAGGATCCTTATAGGTGTGGATGAAATAATCATAGGAGCGCTGTATGGCATCGAAACGGGCGTGGGGCAGACCCTGCATTGGTATAATATCAAATACCGCGATATCATCAGGCAATATTTTATTCAGCCTAAAGAAGAGGTCGAAATTCCATTCCTGCTCAATATCAACATGGAAAAAAAATTGGCTGGCATGCACCTGGGCATCTGTACGACCACAACCGTTAACCGCAACCACGGTTTTTAAAAGCTGGCTTAATGCAGTTTCAAAAATATCCTGTACGCTTGCAACGCCTGCATGTTTTTGCCAGCCGCTGTACCGTGTGCCATGATAACCTATATGAAAAAAATACCGCATCTTCTTTTGCCAAAAATCCACAAAAAATGTGGTAAAAATATTCTAAAAGTAAAGGCCCGCGGTATTTAACTGCGGGCCTTTATAAATATGGTAATAAACCGTTATTTAAACTTTTTTAGGAGGAAGGTCAAATGCAATTGCATTATGCTCAAAATGACCTTTGTGCGATCCATCACAAAACGGTTTGTTTGCTGATAGGCCGCAACGACAAACAGAAAGCACAGTTCTGCCTTGTAAGCCGTAGTTATTACCCTGCATATCTACAATTTCAAAATCGCCTTCAATTTTTACAGATCCGTTGTTATTAATAGTAAGTTTAGTTGTTGCCATTCGTTAAAATTTTGGTGCAAAGGTAACCAATGAAAGGGCGTATATGAAGCCTATTTGCTATTTAGAAGTGTTCCTGATTGCGTATAAATATCCACTCACCGGCATAAATGACAAATAGATGATTAGTAAAAAACAACCTTAAAAACATTAAGTTTTAGCTTTGTTATGTACCTACATCATGTAATTACTTACATTAAAAAATACCACAATGGAATACAGACAATTAGGAGCATCGGGTTTGAGAGTGCCCGTGTTAAGTTTTGGCACTGCCACTTTTGGCGGTGGAAATGAGTTTTTTAAAGCCTGGGGTAATACGCAGGTTGATGAAGCTAAAAAGCTCATCAATTTATGCCTTGATGCCGGCGTTAACTTTTTTGATACCGCGAATGTGTACTCAAGGGGCACCTCTGAAGAAATATTGGGTAAAGCTTTAGATGGATTGCGCAAGGATGTGCTTATTAGTACCAAAGCAACCTTTAGCATGGGCGATGGCGCTAATGACTATGGCTCATCTCGTTTTCATTTGATCAGGCAAGCCGAGGATAGTTTACGCCGCCTGCAAACAGATCATATTGACATATACCATATGCACGGCTTTGATGCCACAACGCCGGTTCAGGAAACCCTGCGTGCGCTGGACGACCTGATAACCAGCGGCAAAGTAAGGTACATTGCCTGTTCCAATTTTTCGGGCTGGCATTTAATGAAGTCGCTGTCTGTATCTGAGCGTTATGGCTGGAGCAGGTACGTGGCTAACCAGGCCTATTATTCGCTGTTGAACCGCGAATTTGAATGGGAGCTGATGCCTTTAGCTATTGATCAAAATGTTAGTACCATAGTTTGGAGTCCTTTAGCATCTGGTCAGTTGAGCGGCAAGTTCAGGAGAGGTCAGCCGATACCTGAAAATTCAAGAACGGTACAAGGCGGTGCGCATGGCCCGGCCACCAACTTTGATCATTTATACAACATTGTTGATGCTTTGGACGAGGTAGCCGAGGAAACAGGTAAATCTGTTGCACAGGTGTCAATCAATTGGTTATTACAAAGGCCAACTGTTGCCAACATCATTATAGGCGCCCGCAACGAGGAGCAGCTTAAACAAAACCTTGATGCCGTTGGCTGGAATTTAACTATAGACCAGGTTAAAAAACTGGATGCTGCCAGTGAGGTTGCACCAGTTTATCCATATTGGCATCAGCGCCAGGACACCAAATTGGTACCGCTGCCAATACAATATTAAACCATATTAAGTGAAATACCTTAGCGATAGGTTTTAAATCTATCGCTAAGGTATCTATCGGGGTTCATTATTGTTTACGTAAAATTACGTCTCATCAATCCCCAAATTCCGTATTAATACTATTTTTTTGGTAGTGGAAATTAACTACTTTTATAATGAAAACGGTTAGTATTAAGGTCTGCTTAAATTCCTAAACCTTATCATTTTAAACAAGCCCACTTGCTGAGGCTTGTTTTTTAGAAATAAACATTCGCGATAATTATACTCCATAATTAAAGTAACAGTTAAATTACAATGGCTGTTAAAAAAAAACTCCCATTTTTTTTCAGGCTTTACAAAACTTAGCTAATTTGCCGCCCCTGCCCGCCGGGCAATGTGTTATAAACCAATTAACCCATTTTAGCTATGCTTAACCGTAGACAGTTCATTCAAACTACATCAGTTGCCGGAACCAGTTTCCTGCTTGGAACCCAGGTATCAAAGGCCGCCTCATTTTTTAAGGGATCGCCTAATGAAAAAGTAGTTTTAGGTATGATGGGAACCAATAGTCGTGGCCTTTACCTAGCCCAGAACTATGCTAAAATCCCCAATGTAGAGATAGGATATATTTGTGATGTAGATTCAAAGGTGGTGGATAAAACTATCGACGAGATCTTTAAAATAACAGGTAAAAGACCTAAAGGTATTACTGACATCCGCAAGATGCTCGAGATAAAAGCCATTGACGCCGTGGTTGTTGCCCCGCCCGATCACTGGCATGCGCCGGCAACTATTATGGCCTGCCAGGCCGGTAAGCATGTATATGTAGAAAAGCCCTGCAGTCATAATCCACATGAAGGCGAAATGGCTGTTGAAGCAGCAAAAAAGTATAATCGTTTGGTGCAAATGGGCAGTCAAAGACGCTCATTCTCAAACGTGCAGGCCATGGTTAAGGAACTGCATGATGGCGTTATCGGCAGAACTTATTATGCAAAAGGATGGTATACCAACCATCGTTTAAGCATTGGTCATGGCAAGCAGGTGCCTGTGCCCGCTAATCTTAATTATGATTTATGGCAGGGCCCGGCACCGAGAAAGCCATACCAGGATAACCTTATTCACTACAACTGGCACTGGTTCTGGAACTGGGGAACCGGCGAGGCCCTCAACAACGGTACCCATGAGCTCGACGTGATTCGTTGGGGTTTGGGTGTTGATTATCCTAATAAGGTAGTATCAACCGGTGGCCGCTTTCACTTTAATGATGACTGGCAAACGCCGGATACCCAAAATATCCTTTATAACTTCCCCAATAATACTGCCGCCGAATGGGAAAGTCGCAGCAGCAACGGCTTTAATATTGAACAATTGGGTCGTGGCGTAATATTTTATGGCGATAAAGGAACCTTATTTTATGGTAGCGGCAATGGTTACCAGGTTTATGACGGCGATAACAAATTGGTAAAGGAAATTAAAGATGATACCAAAGTGGATGCCACCAACAAAGTAAGCCCTACCGAAGCGCTGGATGGCTTCCATATGAAAAACTTTATTGATGGGGTTAGGGGAGTAGCACCACTGAATTGCCCTATCGAAATCGGCTTTAAATCAACCCTGCTGCCGCAATTAGGGAATATATCCTACCGCGTGGACAGGGTACTGCACATTGACCCTACCAATGGCCATATCCTGAATGATCCCGAAGCTGAAAAACTTTGGAGCAGGGAGTATGAAAAGGGCTGGGAAGTGAAGGTGTAAAGAATAAATTCTTTGTCATCCTGAGCGATAGCGAAGGATCTAATCGCAGACTTTACAGGGCGAAGAAGCATGGCGAATAATAGATCCTTCACTATGTTCAGGATGACAAAACGTTCCTCTACACCATGTGATTGCGAGGAACGAAGCAATCGCGAACTTGAAAGGTTCCCGATTTTCACGTTGCACACGCAATTACATAATTATGAATTTTGAACAATAAAACCATACTATGAAAAAATACATCTATCCAATAATTCTTTTATTAACCACAGCCTCTTTGACCCAGGCTCAAACAAAAATATTTGATGGTAAAACGCTTAAAGGCTGGAAACGCCTTGCCGGTACCGCCGACTATAATGTAGAAGATGGTGCCATTGTAGGTACCACAGTTTTAAACTCTGGCAACACCTTTTTAGTTACCGAAAAGGAATATGGCAATTTCATTTTAGAGCTTGACGCGAAAATTGAAAGCAAGCTAAGTAATTCGGGAGTGCAAACCCGCAGTCACTACAATCCTGCCGGGCATGATGGTAAAGGCCTGGTTTATGGCCGCCAGTTTGAAATTGATCCGTCTGATCGTAAATGGACGGGCGGTATTTATGATGAGGGCAGGCGTGACTGGTTATATCCACTGGATTTAAACGCAGCCGCAAAAGATGCCTTTAAAGTAGGAGAATACAATCATATCCGTATAGAATGTATTGGCAACGAAATGAAAACATGGGTAAACGGCATCCCAACAGCCGATGTGGTAGATACCATTGATACAAAAGGTTTTATTGCCTTACAGGTACATGCTGTTACTGATCAGAAACAGGCAGGCAAAAAAGTATACTTCAAAAACTTTAACCTGCAAACTGTCAATTTAAAATCAAAACCCTTCCCTAAAGATGTTTACGTGGTAAACCTGCAGCCAAACAGTATCACGCCCGCCGAGAAGGCCGCCGGTTGGAAGTTGCTTTACGATGGAAAAAACAATACAGGCTGGCATGGAGCAACCCTTAAAAGCTTTCCTGATCATGGTTGGGAGGTAGCTAATGGCACCATGCATGTGCTGCCTTCTGCAGGTAAGGAAGAATCTGGTGGTGGTGATATAGTTACCAATGATAATTACAGTGCTTTTGATCTGTCGTTTGAGTTTAAGCTGACACCTGGCGCCAACAGTGGTGTTAAATATTTTGTTACGCTTAGCGAAGTTACCACAGGATCGGCCATAGGTCTGGAATACCAGGTGCTGGATGATAAACTGCACCCCGATGCCAAACTTGGCCGGGATGGCGACAGAACTTTAGCCTCGCTATATGACCTCATAAAGGCCAACAAACAGGACCGTTTTGTTCATCCTATCGGTGCCTGGAATACCGGCAGGGTAGTTGTTTATCCAAACAACCATGTAGAACATTACCTGAATGGTGTTAAAGTACTGGAATATGAACGCGGCTCCAAAGCTTACAAAGACCTGGTAGCCATGAGTAAATATACCATCTGGAAAAACTTTGGCGAAGCCCCTCAAGGGCACCTGTTATTACAGGATCATGGTAACGAGGTGTTTTTTAGAAGTATAAAGGTTAAAGAGTTGAAATAGGAGCCACGCACAGTCCTTTCCAAGAGAGGTGGTGTGTGGATACATCTTTTAATAAAAAAAATTGCCATTTAGACAAACAGTGGGGTGGCACGAGCAATGGGGTGAGGAGAAATCTTATATAAGCGACAAGCGAACATGCAAGTCGTAGAAGATTTCTCCTCGTGCCTCGTTCGAAATAACGAAGTTTTTAATACAAGAGGGGGCTTCTACAATGAACTCCTCAGCGTTACATTAAATGGCACTGCAAAGTGCTCATGACAATTGCTTAATGCATACTCTGCGGTTTTGCTGCCCATGAGCTTAAAATCGGTAGATATGGTGGTGATACCATCAAGTATGATCTCCTTAAGTGCAGTTTCATTATAAGATATTACACCTACATCCCTGGCTACCTTGAGGTCAGCCGCAATGATCTTTTTGATCAGGACAACCAGGTCATCTTCCATTAAACTGATATAAACGGTATTTATTTTAATAGTTTCAGAAGCTAAAGAATCAACCACTTCATAATCAAAAGCATATTGCCGGCAAAAATTAAGAAAGCCTTTCAGGATCTCTTTGGAATGATATGTTTTGCCAGGGAATATGAGTTTAATGGTTTGGTACTTGGTAAGCTTATCCAGCAGTTTTTTTAGCGCTTCATAAACATCCGATGCGAAATTCTCATAAATGGCCGCGAATTTTCCGCCTACACCAGGTACCAGGTTATCAAGCAATATCAGTTTATCTTTTGGAATGGTATTGATAATTTCGTGAGCCTTGGTTTCATTATCCAAAAAGTGTGGTATAATGATGTATTTGGCATAGTCGCTTTGGAAACTCTCGGCAATTATCTTTTTAAAAAAGTAGAAGTCGTTGTTATAAATATAAAAATCAATTGTTGCCAGCTCACCGATGGTAGCAACAAAAGCATCGTATATTATCTTCTTGTGAGCGCTTAATTTATTGAAAAGTAAAAATATTTTTAACGGTTTCTGAAAATCGGTATTTGAGATAAAGAACCCTTTTCCCGGTACCGAGCTTACAATGCCCTTGTCTTTCAATTCCCTGTAAACCCGCTCAATGGTATTGCGTGAAGTATCCAGTGCAAAGCTGAGATCATTGATAGATGGCAGCATATCGTCTTTTACAATATCACCATTTTCAATTGCCCTGATAATAGCATTTGATAACTGAAGGTATTTTGGGGTAATGGAATACTCATCAATGGATAATATTTTAAGATAATTTTTCACACTTATATAATTGGGCCTGGCACAAATGTAATATTCCGCATTTATATTTTTAATTTAAAAAGATAGTAAAGGATGGTTGATGACGGCGTGTTTTTATGTTGAAGGAACCAATTATTTCTTTGCCTGGTTTTCTCTTCCGGTTCAAGCAATTTTACCTGTCCTTCCGCTGAAAACTGTAATATAAATACCCCAATGCAGGTAGTATAAACATACTCCCAATCAGCAAACCTATGGCAAGGTCATCAATAGTATTATTAGTGGCGTGATCGGCTAACAGCGACATGGAGCTGCCGCCTTTAAAGATCACAAAGCGGGGGAAACGGCTTGCCCCAACCGAGATCAGGATCATGCTTACCTGGAATGCTGCCAACACCCTGATCCATTGACGGTTCTTTTTGTCGGATATAATAAACCAAAGTAATATCAATGACAGGATAGCTGCTATTACAGCTGTCAGGCCTATGGGGTTGCCAAAAATCCATTTTGATAAGCCCACATGCTCAATATCCGAGGCTATGAAAACCAGTCCGCCGCAAATGGCAGCAACAATGTTTGATACTTTTGCCTTTTTGATATAGCGTTTAATGTCATCAACATTATCTGTTTCGCCTACTATATAAATAGCTGCAAGGAAACCGCAAAGTGCTACAGTAAAAAATCCAACGGCTACAGAAAACCAGTTAAACCAACTGAAAATATAAGCATGTACAAAATCTTTTGCTGTAGGATCAATTTGGCCTGATAGCGCGCTGCCGGCAATAATGCCCAAAAACAAGGGCGTAACAAAACTGGAATAAACAAACATGTGGTTATAAAAACCCTGTGTTTTCTCGTCCTTAATAGCATCGTAATTACGGAAGGTAAACGCGGTGCCGCGGGCAATGATCCCCAATAGCAAAATCAACAATGGAATATGCAGATAAGTGCACATTTCACTGTAAATATCCGGGAATCCCACAAAAAGAATCACCACGGTAATAATAAGCCACATATGATTAGCCTCCCATATGGGGCCAATGGCCTGGTACATGGTTTTACGGGTTCGGTGTTTATTATCGGTTGATGTAAAAAGCTCGATAATGCCCGCGCCAAAATCTGCTCCTCCTAACAGGAAGTACAGGGTAATTGAGGCAAATAAAAAAAGGATAACAACGTATAACATAATATCGGCGGGTTAACGGTCGTACAATTCAGGTACCATTTGGATCTGTCTTTTCAGTAGGAAAATAACAAATACGCTTAGGGTAAAGTAAATAAAGGTGAACAGGTAAAAAGTATACTGGATGCCCGGCATTTTGGTTATTGCATCACTGGTGCGCATTACACCCTGGATGATCCATGGCTGTCTGCCAACTTCTGTAACTGTCCATCCGGCCTCAAGTGCAATAAAACCCAATGGTGTAGCAACAATAAATAGTTTAAGGAACCAACCTTTGTTGAACCAATCTCTTTTTTTCCAAAGGGCAATAAAATATAGTATACCGATAAACATCATCAGCGTACCAATACCAACCATGATTTGAAAAGCATAATGCATAATGGCAACGGGAGGCTGATCTTTTACCGGGATCTTATCCAGCGCATTTACGGATGTTTTAAAATTATCATGAACCAAAAAGCTCAGCAAACCCGGAATCTCCAGGCCATAATTTACTTTTTTAGCTGCGGTATCGGGTATGCCGCCAATAACAAGGGGGGCATATTCCTGGGTATGAAAGTATGCCTCCATTGCGGCAAGTTTGGCGGGTTGCCTTTTTGCTGCCCCTTTTGCAGATATATCGCCGCTAAACGGTTGTAAAATAGCTGCTGCTGCGCCAAATATGATGGCTATCTTAAATGATTTGGTATGAAAAGCAACGTTTCTTTTCCTGTAGATCATCAGCGCGTGGATACCCGCTACCGCGAAACCAGTGGCCGAAAACGCGGCAATGGTCATGTGCAATGATTCAGAAAACCAGGCTTCGTTAAACATAGCCTTTAATGGATCAATGTTGAGGTATTTACCGTTCACATAATCAAAACCTGATGGACTGTTCATCCACGCGTTGGCCGATACCACTAAAATTCCCGATGCTATCCCGCTTATACCTACCACCACTCCGGTAACCCAATGGAACCAGGTGTTAAGTCTGTTCCACCCGTATAGGAAAAATCCAAGGGCAATTGCCTCAATAAAAAAAGCAGTCCCTTCCAAAGAAAATGGCATCCCAAAAATAGGACCTGCATGCTTCATAAACGAAGGCCACAGCAAACCAAGTTCAAATGAAAGCATAGTGCCGGATACTGCACCCGTAGCAAAAAATATGGCTACACCCTTACTCCAGGCAATGGTAACGTTTTTGTAAACAGGGTCTTTAGTTTTTATCCACTTGTAATGCGATATAGCCATAAAAACAGGCATAACCATACCAATGCAGGAGTAGATGATATGAAAACCTAATGATAAGGCCATTTGCGACCTTGCTGCGATAAAATCATCCATAGTCGTGATATAAATTATGGTTGAAAGTTAAAAGCTATATCGCACAAATGTAACAGAAATGTTAATTGATATTGAATATGAATTAGCGGTTTTTTATTGTAACGTCTTGTATTAGTGGATAGAATTTAGTAAAAGTGACAGAGGAAAGCGGGGCATTCTTCCCTTGAGGGGGCTGTGGAACTTGTTATTTGGCGGATATAGTGGAGAACATATCCCGCCATATGGCAATGCAATGCGCCCTTTCCCGGGCTATTGTGTGGACACCCAAAAAGTGCAGCTTGCACCGTTAGGTGCTACCTGTTATTTGGCGGATATAGTGGAGAACAGATCCCGCCGTATGGCAATGCAATGCGCCCTTTCCCGGGCTATTGTGTGGATACCAAAAAAGTGCAGCTTGCACCGTTAGGTGCTACCTGTTTGTAGAAAAATATGCCATAAACCTTTGCCTCGTAGAGGCTACCTTTTAAAAAGGTTATTTACTTTGTCGATTTAGGGTAGCACCTACGGCGCACGTTCTCCTTTGTTAATTATTTTCTACAAACAGGTAGCACCTAACGGTGCATATACACGGCGCACGTCCGTCTTTTTTTATTTATTTCTACAAAGAGGTAACTCTTGACGGAGTATATATACTTGTGTATACACGGTTCAAACTTGGCAAGAGAACAAAAATGCACTCAAATAGCCTAAACTTTAGCATTCCTCGCAGTTGATCCCCTAATGATCAATTCTGGTTTTATACTGATGATCTTTGGTTTAGCTGTGGTATCGGTATTGCCCTTTTCCTGGAAGTACAGGTTGGCAACGGTATTGCCCATATAAACGCTAAACTGATCTATGGTGGTAATGGACGGACTGGTGATCTCAGAAAAACTTTCATTGGCATAGCCGCAAACACCCAATTCAGCTGGTACTTTAATTTTCATATCATTAGCTACTTCCAACACACCCAGGGCCGAGAAATCAGATGTGGAGGCAAATATGGCATCAGGAGGCTGTGGGAGTGTCAATAGTTTGCGGGTTCCCTCGGCACCAAGTTCTTTTGTCCAGGCGTTTTCAACTATCAGCTCATCAATAACGGGGATATTATAATCTTTTAAGGCCCGTAAATAACCCACCTTACGTTGTTTAAAAATGCTCAGGTTTTGTGGGCCTTCCAGCAGCGCTATACGTTTATAGCCACTTTCAATCAGGTGTGATACAGCTTCGTACGATGCCTGCTCATTATCGTTGATGACCTTAAGCGTTTCCAGTTCTTCGGCCACACGGTCAAACTGGATAAGCTGGATACCGTGGTCTATTACATTTTGAAGGTGCTGGTAATCATTTCCATCGGCCGATACGGATATCACAATACAATCCACATCCTGGTTTATTAAAGTGTTTACGCATTGGATCTCCTTATCATGCAACTCGCCGGATTGGCAGATAATTAAGTTATAACCCTTTTGATAAGTAGCTTCTTCAATACCTGCTATCACATTCGCGAAAAAATTCTGATTAATTCGTGGTACCACTACACCAATGGTTTTGGAATGTCCTTTACGCAGGTTGGAGGCCAGTATATTGCGCTTGTAGTTTAACTCATCGGCAGTTTTGATGATGAGCTCTTTGGTTTTTTCGTTCACCTGGTTGCTGTTGTTCAGCGCTCTTGATACCGAAGAAGCAGTTATGCCCAGCTTGGCGGCAATGTCATAAATGGTGGTGCGTTTTACTTTTTTCATTATAAAGTGCAAGTTGGAAAAAAAAATTTACGCAATCGATTGCAATTTCAAATATTTCTTTAATTTCGTGGCGTTAAGTTACCAAAAAATAAACCTGTTTTAATGTTCATGTTAATAACCCAGAAAAAGCTATGTTGTTATTAGGGATCGATATAGGTACCTCGTCTGTTAAAGTTAGCGTTGTTGATGCTGCTACGCAACAAACTGTTGCCTCGGCACAATACCCGGATGAGGAATCGCCAATAAAAGCTGTACACCCCGGTTGGGCCGAGCAATCGCCGCTTATGTGGTGGGAGCAAGCTCAAAAAGCTTTGGAAATATGCCATGCTAAAAATACTTACCATTCGCAGGATATCGCCGCCATAGGTATTGCTTACCAAATGCACGGTTTGGTTTTGGTTGATAAAGACCAGAACGTTTTGCGCGATAGTATTATTTGGTGCGATAGCCGCGCCGTAGAAATTGGCGATAAAGCGTTTGCATCCATTGGCGAAGAAAAATGTTTGTCGCACCTGTTAAATTCTCCCGGGAACTTTACAGCCTCTAAACTGGCCTGGGTAAAGGAAAACGAGCCCGCTATTTATGAAAAAATAGATAAGATCATGCTGCCTGGTGATTATATAGCCATGAAACTAACCGGCGAGATCACTACGTCTGTTTCGGCATTGTCCGAAGGGGTTTTCTTTGATTTTGTAACCAACAGCATATCTAAAGATGTTATCAATTACTTTGGCTTTGATGAAAGTTTGTTCCCGGTAATAAACCCGGTATTTTCATCACACGGAACCTTACTTGCTTCGGTTGCCGAAAGCCTGAAATTAAAAGCGGGCATCCCGGTAACTTACAAATCGGGCGATCAACCCAATAATGCCCTTTCCTTAAACGTACTGAACCCCGGTGAAGTAGCAGCTACTGCTGGCACATCGGGAGTGATATATGGGGTGAGTGATCAATTGGCTTATGATCAGCAGTCGCGCATCAATACTTTTGCGCACGTAAATTACGCCGAAGAAGAAAAACGTTTGGGTGTATTATTATGTATCAATGGTACCGGCAGCCTATACCGTTGGGCAAAATATAATTTCGGTGCGGGCTTAAGCTATACCCAGTTAAACAACGAAGCTAAAAAAGCACCCTTAGGCAGCGATGGCTTGCGTGTGCTGCCTTTTGGTAATGGAGCCGAGCGAATGCTAAACAACAAGCAGGTGGGTGCCCATTTTCAAAATATCGACCTTAACCTGCATACCCAGGCTCATATTTTTAGGGCGGTACAGGAAGGCATTGCTTGCGCATTCCGTTATGGGTTTGATATTATGCGCAGTAACGGCATGAATCCTACAGTTATCCGTGCGGGTAAAAGCAATTTGTTTTTAAGCGAACTATTTACCGAAACTTTTGTAAACGCCACAGGTGTACCCGTTGAGTTATATAATAACGATGGCAGCGTAGGTGCGGCATTAGGCGCGGGAATAGGAGCAGGCATTTTTAAATCGCCGGCAGAGGCTTTCAGTAATACAAAAGCCATACAGTTAATAGAGCCCCATGCAACCCAGCAGTTTGAACCGGTTTACCAGGAATGGAAAGAACTTTTGGACGTTAGGTTAAAGGCGGTGAGAGGTTAAAGGGGCAAAGGCGAAAGGCAAAAGGTCAAAGGTTAGAGGTGAAAGGTCAAAGGCAAAAGGTTAGAGGCGAAAGGTCAAAGGCAAAAGGTTAGAGGTCAAAGGCAAAAGGTTAGAGGTCAAAGGCAAAAGGTTAGAGGTGAAAGGTCAAAGGCAAAAGATTAAAAAAGGGAAATTCTATAATTCATTAAATCAGTAAATCAATAATTAAAAATATGAGTATTATCACCGGAGAAAAGGAATTCTTTAAAGGAATAGGCGAGGTTAAATTTGAAGGCCTCGAATCAGACAATCCATTAGCGTTTCGTTGGTACGATGCTAACAGGGTAGTAGCAGGCAAAACTATGGCCGAGCATTTACGCTTTGCATGTTCTTACTGGCATTCATTTAACGGTAATGGTGCCGATCCGTTTGGCGGCCCCACCCACATTTTTGCATGGGACGAAAAAGCCGATGCTGTTGAACGTGCCAAAGACAAAATGGACGCGGCATTTGAGTTCATTACCAAAATGAACATGCCTTATTACTGTTTCCATGATGTGGATGTTGTTGATTATACCAATGATGTTAACGAAAACGACAGGCGTTTACAGGCATTGGTTGAATACGCTAAACAAAAACAAGCCGAAAGTGGCGTAAAATTGCTTTGGGGAACGTCAAATCTGTTCAGTCACCGCAGGTATATGAACGGTGCTGCTACCAATCCCGATTTTCATGTACTGGCCCATGCAGGTGCCCAGGTGAAAGCGGCTATTGATGCTACCATTGCTTTGGGTGGCGAAAACTATGTATTCTGGGGAGGCCGTGAGGGTTACATGAGCCTGCTGAATACCGATATGAAACGCGAGCAGGAGCATTTAGCAAAATTTTTACATACAGCTAAAGATTATGCCCGCAAACAAGGCTTTAAAGGTAATTTCTTCATCGAGCCAAAACCTTGCGAACCTACCAAGCACCAGTATGATTATGATGCAGCTACTGTATTTGGCTTTTTGCAGAAGTACGACCTGTTGAACGACTTTAAACTTAACCTGGAAGTGAACCACGCTACTTTAGCTGGCCATACTTTCCAGCATGAGTTGCAGGTTGCAGCCGATTCTGGTTTATTAGGTTCGATAGATGCCAACAGAGGCGATACGCAGAACGGCTGGGATACAGATCAGTTCCCGAATGATATAAATGAGATCACCGAATCGATGATGATCATATTGGAGGCAGGCGGCTTACAGGGTGGTGGTATTAATTTTGATGCCAAAATCCGTCGTAACTCAACCGATCCGGCCGACTTGTTCTACGCTCACGTTGGTGGTATGGATATTTTTGCCCGTGCTTTAGTTATTGCTGATAGCATCCTGCAGAAATCAGATTACAAAAAGATCCGTACTGACAGATATGCATCATTTGATGCCGGTTCTGGAAAAGATTTTGAAGAAGGTAAGCTTTCATTAGAAGATTTGCGTACCTATGCAATTACCAATGGCGAACCTAAAACGCTAAGTGGTAAACAAGAATATTTAGAAAATTTGATAAATCGCTATATATAGCTTATAATTGTCAATCTAACATTATTAAAACCAATTTAACCAACCAATGAACCTGAAAACCCTCTCAATCGGCGATTATGCTGTATTTTTAATCTACTTTGTTATAGTTTCCAGCTATGGCTGGTGGGTATACAAGCGTAAGCATAACGCAGACGCGACCTCCAAAGACTACTTTTTGGCCGAAGGGTCGCTTACGTGGTGGGCAATCGGTGCTTCATTGATCGCATCCAATATATCTGCAGAACAGTTTATTGGTACCAGCGGATCGGCATTTAAGATGGGCTTAGCCATATCAACTTACGAGTGGATGGCGGCCATTACATTGATCATTGTGGCTGTATTTTTTATCCCGGTGTATCTTAAAAACAAGATCTTCACCATGCCGCAATTTTTGCACCAGCGCTATAATGGCACGGTAGCTATGATCATGGCCATCTTTTGGCTGTTGTTGTACATTGTGGTTAATTTAATGTCAATCCTTTACCTTGGCGCATTGGCTATCAGCGGTATATCAGGATTGGATATTCACTTGTGTATCTGGTTATTGGCTGCATTCTCTGTTTTTATAACCCTGGGTGGGATGAAGGTAATCGGTTATACCGATGTTATACAGGTTGCTGTGCTTATATTAGGTGGTTTAATGGCGACTTACCTTGCATTAACGCTATTAAGTGAAAAAGAAGGCACTACAGGCTTATTGAATGGTTTCAAAATCCTGCATACCGAAGCTAAAGATCACTTCCACATGATATTCAAGAAAGATAATCCAAACTATATGGATCTTCCGGGTTTATCGGTACTAATAGGTGGTATGTGGATCACAAACCTTAACTACTGGGGTTGTAACCAGTACATTACGCAAAGGGCTTTGGGTGCAAACCTTAAAACTGCCCGTGGTGGTATCCTGTTCGCGGCTTTCCTTAAATTGCTGATGCCGGTTATTGTAGTACTTCCGGGTATTGCTGCATACTTGCTTTATCAAAAAGGTATGTTCCACCAGGAAATGATGAGTTCATCGGGTGTTATGGATCCTAATAAGGCCTATCCATCGTTATTGAACTTGTTGCCAACCGGGTTGAAAGGACTTTCATTTGCTGCTTTAACAGCTGCAATTGTAGCTTCACTGGCAGGTAAGGCAAATAGTATCGCTACTATTTTTACACTGGATATCTACAAAAAAGCCATTAACCCAGGTGCTACTGATAAAAAATTGGTGAATTTAGGTAAATGGTCTGTTGTGGTAGCTATGGTATTGGGTATCATTTTATCCGAGCTTATTGGCAAGGCATTAATGGGCGAGGGTAAGCAAGGTTTTCAATATATACAGGAATATACAGGTTTTGTATCTCCAGGTATATTTGCCATGTTCATCCTTGGTTTCTTCTGGAAAAAAGCAACTTCAAACGCGGCCATGTTTGCTACCATCGGTGGTTTCATCATGTCGTGCTTCTTTAAATTGTTACCTCGCTTTGCCGATCTAAGCTTCCTGTCGCCATATGGTTTCTCGAAACTGGCTTTACAGGATGATAAGGTAACCCAGCTTTATGAGATACCTTTCCTTGATCGTATGGGCTTTGTATTCATCATTTGCGTTGTTGGTATGTATATAATATCAAAAATTGACCAGGCAAGAGGTATTACCACTAACGGATTGGAAATTGATGCATCTATGTTTAAAACCTCAAAAGGATTTTTGGCTGGCGCGTTAATTATAACAGGAATAGTTGTAGCGCTTTATTCTGTTTTCTGGTAGCAGATAGGATTGTTTAAATATTAAAAGAGCGGCGGGTTAATTTCCTGCCGCTCTTTTTTTATGAATGAAAATTTCTCTGATGCTCGTTATGATATGTGCCGCCAGTTTATCACCGCTGCTACTTTCGCATTTCACGCAATCGTTATCGTAGATTGTTTCAAATAAGGCTTCCATCCTAAAATAATGATGTGTAATTTGCCCCTTACAAACTACAATACCATTAACCTATAGTGAATAATTTAGAACAAACATTTAGATGGTTTGGCCCAGCCGATCCGGTTACACTTACAGCAATCTCCCAATGCGGAGCTACAGGCATCGTTACTGCACTTTATCATATTCCGGTAGGTGAGGTGTGGGAATTGGATGAAATCATCCAACGCAAAAAATTGATTGAAGAGGCCGGACTGCGCTGGTCGGTTGTGGAGAGTGTAAACATCCATGAGAGCATTAAAACTGCCGGTGCAGACCGAGACAAGTACATTGAAAACTACATCAGTACGCTTCAAAATTTGGCAAAGGCTGGTATTGAAATCGTATGTTACAACTTTATGCCTGTTTTGGATTGGACCCGTACCGATCTTGATTACCTGCTACCTAACCAGGCAACTGCTTTAAGGTATGATGCAAAAGCACTTGCCGCCTTTGATCTGTACATATTGGAGCGCAATGGCGCCCGGGATGATTATAGCAGCGCACAGCAGCAGATTGCCAAACAGTACCTTGATAGCATTACAGCTGATGAAAAAGCACAGCTCATCAATAACCTGATGGCCGGCCTTCCGGGTACCAATAAAACATTATCCATTGCCGAATTTAAGGAGCATTTGCAACGTTATGCCAATGTTGATGCAGCGGGATTAAAGGAAAATCTCGCCTATTTTTTAAGAGGCATTATCCCGGCTGCAGAACAGGCTGGAGTTAAAATGTGTATCCATCCCGATGATCCTCCTTTCCCGATATTAGGTTTGCCGAGGGTGGTCTCTACCGAACAGGATCTGGCGGATGTTGTAAACTTTTGCCCATCACCAAGCAATGGTTTAACTTTTTGCAGCGGCTCGTTGGGAGCCCGGGCTGATAATGATTTGCCCGGTATTGTGGAAAGGTTAGGAGAACACATTCATTTTCTGCACCTGCGCAATGTACAGCGCGAGGCCGACGGTAGCTTTTATGAGGCTGAACATTTGGGAGGAAGCACTGATATGTATGCAGTAATGAAGAACATTGTTCTGGAGCAACAAAAAAGAGAAAAGGACGGTCGCCAGGATATTGCTATACCTATGCGCCCTGATCATGGGCATAAATTGCTGGATGATTTTAATTACAAAACCTACCACGGATATTCTGCCATAGGCAGGTTGAAGGGTTTGGCCGAATTACGAGGTTTGGAAATGGGTGTTAAACGGTCTTTATTTGATAAGGCATAAATTTATAGGATGAAAGGGTTTTTAGATCAGGACTTTTTGCTAAATACGAAAACGGCGCAGCGTTTATACCATGATTATGCTGCCGATTTGCCAATTATAGATTACCATAGCCATTTACCGGCCGATCAGATAGCGGCGGATATTAATTTTGAGAACATCACAAAGGTCTGGCTCAATGGCGATCATTATAAATGGCGTGCTATGCGTGCTAATGGTGTTAATGAGGCATACATAACCGGTAATAAATCAGACCAGGAGAAATTTGAACAATGGGCAGCAACCGTTCCGTATACTTTACGCAATCCACTTTTCCATTGGACACACCTGGAATTACAGCGATATTTCGATATAAACGAATTGCTTTCGCCGGCAACAGCTCTTGAAATATATACGGATTGCAACAACAAACTGCAATTGCCGCAATATAGCGTTCGTAATATCATCAGAAATAAAAATGTAGAGGTTATCTGTACAACTGATGATCCGTTGGATGATTTGTCATATCATCAACAGATTAAGGCCGATGGCTATGAGGTGCAGGTATTGCCAACTTTCAGGCCGGATAAAGCTATGAATGCCGATGATTTGGCTGTATTAAATAGCTACATTGATAAGCTGGAAGCCATAGCTAACAATCCAATGGATTCTATAGAGGCTTACTTAGCAGCTTTAAAAAGCCGTAATGATTATTTTGCCAAAAATGGTTGCCGTTTATCAGACCATGGTTTGGAACAGGTTTACGCGGAGGATTACACAGAAACAGAAATTGCCTCGATATATTTAAAAATAAGGGGCGGGCAGGAGTTATCGGCTGATGAGATCCTGAAGTTTAAATCGGCATTGCTACATCAGTTTGCCCTTTGGAATCATGAAAAAGGTTGGGTGATGCAGTTACATTTAGGCGCATTACGCAACAACAACGCACGCGGTTTAAGCGAACTCGGGCCTGATACAGGTTGGGATTCCATTGGTGATTTTTCGCAGGGTAGGGCATTATCTAAATTCCTGAACCGATTGGATACCACTAATCAATTGGCCAAAACCATATTGTATAATTTAAACCCTGCGGACAACGAGTTGATGGCTTCAATGACGGGCAACTTTAACGATGGCTCTGTTGCCGGTAAAGTGCAGTTTGGATCGGCATGGTGGTTTCTGGATCAAAAGGATGGTATGACTAAGCAGCTTAATGCGCTTTCCAATATTGGCCTTATCAGCCGGATGGTTGGTATGCTTACAGATTCGCGCAGTTTTCTGTCTTTCCCCCGGCACGAGTACTTCCGCAGGTTAGTTTGTAACCTGTTTGGTGATGATATTGAAAATGGCGAACTGCCAAATGACATCACATGGACAGGTAAGATCATCCAGGATATCTGTTACTATAACGCTAAGAATTACTTTAATTTCGATCAGTCAAAATGAGCCGGGCACTTGAAATAAAATCTCCGCAGGGCAAAATACTTTCTTTTGGTGAGCTGTTGTTAAGGATATGCCCGGATGCTGGTGGCGAATGGCTTAATGATAACCAATTACCATTTTTTATCGGCGGGGCCGAGCTGAATGTAGCTACCGCTTTAGCTTTATGGGATCTGCCATCTGCATATTTTACGGCCCTGCCCAGCAATGCGATGTCCAAACAAATAGCTGATTATCTTCAGCAAAAAAAGGTTGACGCATCTTCGGTTTTCACAACGGGTGATAGGATAGGCCTGTATTACTTAACCCGCGGCAAGGATATTAAGAACAATGCGCTGATATATGACCGGGCAGGTTCGGCATTTGCTACCCTGAAACCGGGACAGGTTGATTGGGATAAAGTTTTGGATGGTGTAAGCTGGTTTCATTTTAGCGCGATTTGCCCGGCTATTAGCCAGGATGCAGCAGATGTTTGTTTAGAAGTACTGGAAACTGCTTCTGCTAAAAACATCACCATCTCTATTGATCTCAATTACCGTTCAAAGCTATGGAAATACGGTAAGGAGCCCATTGATATTATGCCAAAATTGGCAGGATATGCCGACCTTATGATGGGCAATATCTGGGCTGCCGAAATGATGCTGGGTATACCTATCGCACCAGATATTCACGAATCGGGGCAAAAAAGCATCTACCTCAAAGAGGCCTTGCAAACATCAGAAAGTATCATGGCACAATATCCTAAATGCAAGGCTGTTGCCAATACTTTCCGCTTTGACGCAGGTAAGGGAATAGAATATTATACTGCCCTGTACACCGGAGACAAGCTATATAACTCCAACCAATACGATACTGATGAGGTAATTGACAAAGTAGGCAGCGGCGATTGTTTTATGGCAGGGTTGATATATGGGTTTTATAATAACCTGGATCCACGACAAACACTGGAATTTGCTACAGCAGCCGCATACACCAAACTATTTATTGAAGGCGACGCCACCAATAAAACAGTTGAAGAAATTATTAAAGCCATTAAATCATGAGCAAAAAAGAAATAGTACTTGATGCTATACTAACCCAGGGTACGTTGCCGCTGTTTTTTTATGAAGATGCAGATGTGAGCCTGGAAATTACCCGTACCCTATATAAAGCAGGAGTAAGGGTGTTTGAATATACCAACCGCGGCGCTGCCGCTTTGGCTAATTTCAAGGTTTTGAAAAAAGCGCAGCAGGATGAAATGCCCGATCTGTTTTTGGGTATAGGTACTATAAAAACCGGTGCAGAAGCTGCCGCGTTTATCAGCGCAGGAGCCGATTTTATTGTATCGCCAATTGTTAATCCCGAGGTGGAGAAAATAGCCAGCCAGCATAAGTTGTTGTGGATACCGGGCTGTATGACACCTACCGAGATCCATACCGCGCAGCAACATGGGGCGGCGCTGATCAAGATCTTTCCGGCCAATATTTTGGGGCCGGAGTTTGTTTCTTCAATCCGGGATCTGTTTTCGGGTCAATTGTTCATACCTACAGGTGGGGTAGATTTGAATATTGATAATATCAGCACCTGGTTTAGGGCAGGGGTTTGTGCTGTGGGCATGGGCAGTAAGCTAATTAGTAAAAATGTACTTGAAAATCGTTTGTATAACCAATTGTATAACGATACTATAAAGTTGCTGGAGATGGTACAAACCTGCAAATAACCAATTTAAACCAATTATAATGAGAGAAACCAAAGTTGGAAACTACAGATGGGTTGTAGTTTCACTTTTATTTTTTGCTACAACAATAAATTACCTCGATAGGCAGGTGATAGGCCTATTGAAGCCTGTACTTGAAATTCAGTTTAAATGGACAGAAACCGATTACGGTTATATCGTAATGGCATTTTCTACCGCATATGCTTTAGGGTTGTTACTTTTTGGTGGTTTTATTGATAAAATAGGTACCAAATTAGGTTACACGATATCATTGATTGTATGGAGCATTTCTGCCATGCTTCACGCCATTGTTACAAGTACATTAGGTTTTGGGGTGGTTAGGGCCGCCTTGGGCTTAGGCGAATCGGGTAATTTTCCGGCTGCAATTAAAGTAGTAGCAGAGTGGTTTCCAAAAAGGGAGCGGGCATTTGCAACGGGCATATTTAACTCAGGGGCTAATATTGGGGCAGTAGTTGCACCTATAATGGTGCCATGGATATTGGGTGTTTATGGGTGGCAGATGGCATTTTTAATAACCGGCGCTATTGGTTTTGTGTGGCTTATATTTTGGTGGATTTTTTATGAGATTCCGGCAAAGCATAAAAAGGTAACTCCGGAAGAGGTTGCATATATTAACAGTGATGCTGATGAAGCTTTATTAGCAGAAAATGAAAGCAAGATAAAATGGATACAGCTTTTTGGTATCAGACAAACCTGGACTTTTGTGATAGGTAAATTTTTAACTGATCCTATATGGTGGTTTTTCCTGTTTTGGTTGCCCTCGTATTTTTCAAGCACTTTTAATCTCGACCTTAAAAAACCAAGTCTTCCTTTAATCCTGGTTTATACTGCTACGTCAATAGGTAGTATTGGTGGTGGTTATTTATCATCGTATCTTATAAAAAAGGGATGGCCTGTATTTAAAGCGCGCAAAACGGCCATGTTTATATTTGCATTGTGTGTTGTGCCTATTATATCGGCCATGTACGCCACTAATGTATGGCAGGCCGTGGCTTTAATAAGTTTAGCTGCAGCGGCTCACCAGGCCTGGAGTGCTAATATTTTTACCACTGCATCAGATATGTTCCCTAAAAGGGCACTTAGTTCTGTAATAGGTATTGGTGGTATGGCGGGTTCGGTAGGTGGTATACTGTTCCCGTTTTTGGTTGGGCATATATTAGAATTTTATAAAGAGAGCGGGCACCTGGTAACGGGCTATAATATCATTTTCCTGATATGCGGTTGTGCTTACTTGCTGGCATGGTTTATCATGCATTTGCTTTCGCCTAAAATGAAACCTGTTAATTTATAATGGGGTTTAATTGCAATAATTCATTTGCTCGGGAGAGTTTAGCTCCCGAGCGAACGAATCAATTTATACCGGTTTATTTTAATGAACTTACCTGTTCTGCCAGTTCATCTATCCAGCTGGATAAGTAAGGCTCGGTACCTGTTAGCCTGATCCATTCGCCATCGTTATCTTTAGCTATAATCAGGTGTAATGTTCCGTCAATAGATTTAAATTCATATGCTTTTGTAAAGTTGCCATATGTAATAGATTGTAAGATGCCATCAATTTCACTATCGGTGCCACTTAATGTAGCTTCAATTTGCTGTTCCATAGTTTATAATTTTAAAGGTAACACATGGCAATGCTTTGTGTTTGCCCCTCTTTTGGATTGAAAAGATTTACAGTTAATTCCTGGTAATCAATTAAAACAAAAGCCTAAAATTCCTTTACCTTTGCTTCTGTGGAAAACTTACAGCCCGATCCTAAAGTACTGATAGATATTGTACAAACCCCTATGCCTTACGGTAAATATAAAGGCACTATTATAGCTGATATACCTATAAGTTACCTGGAATGGATGGCCGGCAAGGGTTTTACTAAAGATAAACTGGGGATGATGTTGTCAACTGTTTTCGAGATCAAAACAAACGGCCTGGGGGATATACTGTTTATGGTCAGAAAATCGCTTCAAAAAGGGTCAGGTATCAGCCCTAAACTCAAGTAGTCCAAGATTACCTTACGGTGACCATCCGGCTGTAAGGCTTGTTGCGTATATACGTCTAAGTAATTAAAAATATAATAATCATGAACAAGTTAATATTATATATCGCAGGTGTATTTTTATTTGTTGGCTGTGCAAACGGTCAACCAAAACAAGGTGGCAACGCAATGGCAACTCTCCCTAAACCGAAAACCGGCGAAGCCCTTGCTACTTTTGGTGGTGGCTGTTTTTGGAGCATGGGCGAGGCTATGTCTGAACTGAAAGGCGTTAACAAAGTGGTATCCGGATATGCAGGTGGTAACACCAAAAATCCAACTTATGAGGAAGTTAGCACGGCCACTACTAACCATGCCGAAACGGTGCAGATCTACTATGATCCAAAAGTAATCAGTTATGCTAAGCTGGCTGAGGCATTTTTCTTTGCCCATGATCCTACCACATTAAATCGCCAGGGACCTGATGAGGGTACCGATTACCGTTCAATTGCATTTTATAGGACACCTGAAGAAAAAAATATTTTGGAGGCCACCATTAAAAAAGTGAATGAGTCAAAGCATTACATCAACCCTGTAGTTACACAGGTTGTACCCTTCACTGTATTTTATGCTGCTGAAAATTATCACCAGGGATATTATAAAACCCATTTGGATCAGCCATACATCGCATCGGTTTCTACACCTAAAGTAATGAAATTCAGGAAAGCAATGGCTGCCGATTTAAAGCCGGAGTTTAAGAAATAACGATTTGGCGCTAATGAAAAAGCCGTTTCATTGATTTGAGACGGCTTTCTTGTGTTTTAAGCATAGCGGATGCTCAATTTGTGAATAACAGCAGGTAAATATGGGTGCCGCAAAATAACGTCGGGCTTTTGTGTAAACCCAAAAATTGAATTACAATTTATTAAACCACCCCTTTTTCCAAAATACAACAACCTGTACAATCGCTATTAAAAACATAAAGACAATAGCATATATGTAGCCATGATGCCAGTAAAGTTCGGGCATATTATCTGGTAAAACGTGGCCTTTGTCATCTTGCCTCGAAAAGTTCATCCCGTAAATACCCGCAATAAAGGTGAGCGGAATAAATATAACCGAGATGATAGTTAGTACCTTCATGATCTCATTCATCCGGTTACTCACCATGGATAGGTAAAGATCAATAATACTGGAAGTTACCTCCTTATAGTTTTCAATCAGGTCCATCGCCTGGATACAGTGGTCATAAGCATCGCGCAAAAAAAGTTTTACTTCGGGGGGGATCAGCACACTTTCCGAGCGGATCATATCATTGATCTTATCACGCTCGGGCCAGCTTGCACGGCGGATAATGATCAGGGTACGTTTAATTTGCTGAGAATTGAACATGATGCTTTTATCGGCATCGTTATAAACCTTATCTTCTATGCTATCCAGTTTGTCGCCTATTTGTGCAAGTAAAATAAAGTAAGTATCAATGATGGTATCAGTAAGCGCATAGCACATGTAGCTTGGTCCTGCAGTACGTATGGCTCCTTTACCTGCTTTTAGGCGGGCTTTAACTGCTTCAAAATACTCTTTGTGGTCTTCTTCAAAGCTAATAATGAGGTTATCCTTTACAATAGATGAAAACTGGTGATTTACCAGCTCGTCCTCACTGTTAAAATGTACAATGCGGCTGGTGCTAAACACGTAATCTTCGTACTCATCAAACTTTGGGCGCTGGTGAATGTTGGCAATATCTTCCAGCACTAAAGGGTTTATATTAAGATGAACACCTATCTGCTCTATCAGTTGGGCGTCTCCGAGGCCATTGATCTTTATCCAGTGTGTATGGTTATCACACTTTTTTAACTGGGAGAGGATTACTTTAATGTCTTTACCCTCAGATGTGATCAGCTCATCTTTATTATAACTAAAAACAGCTATATGAGGTGTAAGGGCACCTTCCGGTACTACAATCAGGCCCGGACTATCGCCTACATTACCGCTGCGCCTGCGGGCGTTATAGCGTACTCTTTTAATACGATTATCCATTTATAAATAATTTAAGCTTTGTGGCCCCTGGTTAAAAAGCAGATCAACAATACTCAGATTTTTCAGGAACCCTTTTCTGTCCTCAAAAACCTGGAAGTAAGGTTTTTGTTCCCACTCTGCATCTTTTTTAGGGTGGATTGATGCCCTGAAGTCTGGAAGGGATGGATACGCCGCATGGTATTCGTCGGTATATTTTATTTCCGTTTTTATCTTTATAAATTTAAGCAGCAGTTGCAAAAGCTGTTCATTGTAGTCAAATAAATAAGGGATCTGCTTTTTTTTATCATAAAACACGGCCAGGTCATCTTCATAATATTCAAAATAAGCCGACCGGCGATAACAGGCACCAAGGCTTTGCCAATGAAGGCGTTGCCAGTCAAAATCATAACTTATTTTAACGTCTTTAACTTTTGTGTGTTTTTTTGAACCTTTTACAACCGGCACCACCAATGTAAGGATACCCTCGGGCGAGTAAATATTGGCACGGTTACGGTAAGTTTGTTTAGGGAAATGTTCTTCTCTTTCTATCAGTATATCAGGCTTGTAAGTATTTAATTGTACAAAATACTCAACCGGCGGAAGATAAAACATTGGCAATACAGCACCTTTTTCAATCATATATTTTATGTTTGTGTTCAAAATTGGTTAAAATAATGGTAAAAAAAGGGCTTTTAAGATTAGGTATAGTATTTTTATACCTGATATCGTTATTGCCCTTTTGGTTTTTGTATCTCATATCTGATGTTTTGTTTGTAGTTATATTCTACATCGTACATTATCGCCGTAATGTTGTACAACAAAATCTGGCCAATGCTTTTCCAGAAAAGTCAGCAAAAGAACGCCAGGATATCGAGCGTAAATACTATCGCTACCTTGCTGATTTGATTGTTGAAACGGTTAAAATGATCACTGTATCTGAAAAACAAATCCAGAAGAGAGTAATAGCCACAAACGCCGAACTGGTGCATGAGTACTTTGCCAAAGGTAAAAGTATTATTGCAGTAGCCGGCCATTATTGCAATTGGGAAATGGCGGCGCTTAATTTTAATTTTGTTACCGATAAAAGGTTTATGATAGTTTATAAACCATTGTCGAATGCAATTTTTGATAAGTTTTTTATCCAGATCCGTTCGCGTTTTGGGGGGCAGCCGGTAGCTATGAAGCAAACGTTGCGTAAAATGGTAGAGTATAGGAAAGAGTTAACGGTAAGCGTGCTGGTTGGCGATCAAACGCCCGTAATGCACGAGGTTACTTATTTTGCCAAATTTTTAAACCAACCTACAGCAGTGTTTTTAGGTATCGAAAAAATAGCTAAAACAATTGATGCCGCTGTTGTTTTTTATGACATGAAACGCGTTAAACGCGGTTATTATACTTACACATTAGTTCCATTGACTGAAAATCCCAAACAAACTGCCGAGCATGAGATTACAGATATGCATGTGCAATACCTGGATGGTATGATCAGGAAGGAGCCACAATATTGGCTATGGTCGCACCGAAGGTGGAAATTCAGGCCGGAGGATTTACATAGATGATTAATAAACCAAAGGTTGCCGTAGTAATTTTAAACTGGAACGGTACTAAATACCTTAAGCAATTTCTTCCCTCAGTTATGGCATCCACCTGGCCAGGGCTTGAAGTTGTGATGGGCGATAATGCCTCTACGGATGATTCTGTAGCTTTCGTGAGCGAGAATTACCCAACTGTCAGCATTATTCAAAACGACAAAAATTACGGATTTACCGGTGGCTATAACAGAATTTTGGCCCAGGTTGATGCTGATTATTATATCCTGCTAAACTCAGATGTGGAAGTAGTACCCGGCTGGATAGAGCCTGTGATCAGCCTGATGGAAAGCGATGAGCTAATTGCCGCGGCAGCGCCAAAATTATTAGCTTATGCGCAGAAAGATACCTTTGAACATGCGGGTGCTGCGGGTGGTTTTATAGATGCCTACGGATACCCGTTTTGCAGGGGAAGGCTATTTAACGAAGTTGAAAAGGATCATGGGCAATATGAACTGTCGGGCGAGGTGTTTTGGGCATCGGGCGCTTCTTTGTTCATCAAAAAGAAATATTGGGATTTGGCAGGTGGCTTTGATGAACGCTTTTTTGCTCATATGGAAGAAATTGACCTATGCTGGCGCCTTAAAAATATGGGCTACAAAGTGATGTACTGTGCGCAATCAACGGTATATCACGTTGGGGGAGGCACATTAGATGCAGAAAACCCTTTTAAAACCTACCTTAATTTCAGGAATAATTTACTGTTGCTTAGCAATAACCTATCGTTTTGGAGAGCCTTTTGGGTGATTAGCCTGCGCATATGGATGGATCTGCTGGCTTTACTGCGATTTTTAGCAGAAGGCAAGCGCAGAGACGCCTGGGCGGTAAGCAGGGCACACCAGAGCTTTTTCGCAGGGTTATTTAAATCAAAAACCAAAAGTGAAAAGTCAAAAATTACTTTAGGCGATTCACCACTCACCGCTAACTTAAAAGGTACCTTCAGAGGTAGTATTGTATGGCAGTTTTTTGTTAAAAAGAAAATCAAGTTTACCGATCTTCCACAGGGCGACCTGGTTTAGTTTTGACAGTTTCGAATCTTTTAATTTTCAATCTGCATTTACCGTATTTTTCCTTCAATCCGAATAAAAAATACTATCCAATTAAATTTTCAATAGCCAGTCTATATGAATCCATGCCAAAACCTGCAATAACACCTTTGCAGCTTGCCGCGAGCATGGAGTGATGTCTGAATTCTTCTCGCTTGTAAACGTTTGAAATATGTACCTCGATAACGGGTGTATTGATGGCCGCGATAGCATCGGCAATTGCAATAGATGTGTGGGTGTAGGCACCGGCATTTATTACAATCCCATCGTATTCAAAACCAATTTCGTGGAGTTTGTTTATAATTTCGCCTTCAACATTACTTTGGTAATAATTAATGGTGATGTTTGCATAACGGGCACGCAGTTCCTCAAGATAACTTTCAAAGTTGGTGTTACCGTAGATGGATTTTTCGCGTACGCCAAGCAGGTTTAAATTGGGGCCGTTAATAATTTGTATCTTCATTGGTTCAAACTTAACTATAAAACATTAAAAGTAAAATCAATTGGATTGGCATTCGGCAATTAAAGGTTTCCAGGCGTATTTGAAATTAGAGAAATCGCTGGCAGATAATTCCGTTGAAGCTTATAGCCGGGATATAGAAAAGTTATACCAGTTTTCTGAAATACAGGTAGTTAAACTAAAGCCGGAAAGCGTTACACTTGGCGATCTGCGCCAGTTTATAAACTGGGTTAATGAGCTGGGCATGATCCCGTCTTCGCAAGCCAGGATATTATCGGGCATCAAAGCTTTTTATAAATATATGCTGATGGAGGATATTATAAAAAATGATCCATCGGAATTATTGGAATCGCCCAAAATTCAGCGTAAACTGCCTGATACGCTGAGTTACCAGGATATTAATAAGCTAATTGCAGCTATTGATCTTTCAAAGCCCGAAGGTCCCCGCAACAAAGCCATACTGGAGACTTTATATGGTAGCGGATTGCGGGTATCTGAACTTACAGAGCTTAAACTATCAAACCTGTATCTTGATATTGAATTTATAAAAGTTACAGGTAAAGGAAATAAAGAACGCTTAGTACCCATTGGAGCAGAAGCCATTAAGGCCCTCCAAATATATACCGGGAGTTTGCGTGTCCATATCCCCATCAAAAAAGGTGAGGAAGACATTGTTTTTTTAAACCGACGGGGAGCAAGGCTAAGTCGCCAGATGATATTTTTGATGATCCAAAGCCTGGCGCAAACGGTGGGATTGAAAAAAACGATCAGTCCGCACACTTTCCGCCATTCATTTGCCACCCATTTGGTTGAAGGCGGCGCCGACCTGCGCGCCGTGCAGGAAATGCTGGGCCATGAAAGTATCACCACTACCGAAATCTATACCCATTTGGATAGGGAGTATTTAAAGAGTACAATTAGCCAGTTTCATCCGCGGTCATAAGTTGGCGGTGAGCAGTTTGCGGTGGGCAGATAGCAGTTGGCAGTTTGCAGTTGAAAGATAGCATTGTGCTTGTAACAGTTGGCGCCTACCGCTTAAAACTGGCTACAATTATTAACTGCAAATTGCCCACTGTAAACTACACACTGCCCACCGCCAACTGCTATATGTCAACTGTCAACCGCGAGCTAATCATCCTGTCCCTACCGCTCATATCTTGCCTTAACTCAATTTTTTTGAATCCTTTTTGCTGTAAAAGTTTAACGGTTTCATTACCCAGATTTTCATTGATCTCGAAGAATAAATAGCCATCCGGTTTTAAATTAACTAAAGCAAAATCAGCTATAGCCCTGTAAAATATCAATGGGTCATTCTCGGGTACAAACAGCGCTGTATGCGGCTCGAAATCAGTAACGTTGTTATGCATCTGCTTTTTATCATCCTCGGTAACGTAGGGAGGGTTGCTGACGATGATGTCGGACTTTGGAATGGTGCTGTCTGGTAAAAAATTAAGGATATCCAGTTTTAGGAAATTAACTTCTGTTTCATTGAGTTCGGCATTGTCTTTGGCGGTACGTAACGCATCCTCCGATATGTCTATTGCAAAAACAACAGCGCCTGGTAAATTCTTTTTTAAGGTGACAGCGATACATCCGCTACCGGTACCTATGTCAATAATGCGTCCCGAAAAACCTTTGTTTTTCACCTTTTGCGTTTCGCTTAAAATCCATTCCACCAATTCTTCCGTTTCGGGGCGGGGGATCAGTACGCTGGGGTTTACTTTAAATGGTAATCCATAAAATTCGGTAACACCTAAAATATATTGAATAGGCTTGCCTGTTAGCAGTTCGGCTAAAATATTTTGCAGCCTTTCCAGCTGTTCGGCAGTAAGCACTTTTTCAGGAAAAGCTTTAATTGTTGCTTTTGATGTTTGTGTTATCTCGCTGATAGCCAACAAGCTGAGTGACTCAGTTTCATTGGAGCTATATATATTGTTCAGCTTTTTGTAATCTTCAAAAACTTCCTGGATAGTAATCATACAACAAAGTAACATAAAAGCTACTTTTGCAGCATGGTTCAACATGAAAAATTTATGCAGCGTTGCCTTGAACTTGCCGAATTGGGAGCAGGTCTGGTTAGTCCGAACCCGATGGTGGGGGCCGTTGTTGTTCATGATGGCAAAATAATAGGCGAGGGCTACCACCAAAAATATGGTGAAGCACATGCCGAAGTGAATGCTATTGCGCAGGTTACCAGTAAGTTTGATGACTCGGCTGAGCTATTAAAGCAATCTGTAATTTATGTTTCTTTAGAGCCATGCGCGCATTACGGTAAAACACCGCCCTGTGCCGATTTGATCATCAAGCATCAAATTCCTTTGGTAGTGGTTGGTACCCGCGATCCATTTGCGCAGGTTGATGGCAAGGGTATTGAAAAGCTTAAAGCTGCCGGTATTGAAGTGATTATCGGGGTGTTAGAGGCCGAATGCCAATGGCTTAACCGCCGTTTTTTTACCAAGGTGCAAAAGCACCGGCCGTATATTATTCTGAAATGGGCACAAACCAATGATGGTTATTTTGCGCCGGATGATGGTAGTCAGCTTTGGATAACCGGTGTGGAATCGCGCAAGCTGGTACACAAATGGCGTAGCGAAGAAGATGCCATACTGGTAGGCAAGAACACCGTTGCCATTGATAACCCACAGTTGAATGTACGCTATTGGGAGGGCCGGTCGCCCAAACGGGTAGTGATTGACAGGCGGCTGGAGTTAAATAAACAGTCAAATGTATTTGATCAATCGGTTGAAACATTCATTTTTAATGAAGTTGAGTTCAACGTAGATGGAAAAAACAGGTTCATTGCTTTGGAGGATTTTGATCGTTATGTACCGCAATATATTTTGTACCAGTTATACCTGCAGGATATTCAATCTGTAATAATTGAAGGGGGCGCGCATACGCTGCAAACATTTATTGAAGCCGGACTTTGGGATGAGGCCCGTATTTTTACCGGCAAAACTGTTTTAACAAAAGGTATAAAATCACCGCAAATAACCGGTATAATTGCGGATGAGTCTTTAATAGGAGAAGACCGCTTGCAGGTGCTCCATAATAAATAAAAATCAAGTCGGAAGAATCAAGAATTAAGAGTCAAGACGGAAGAAAACAGGTATACAGTAAATCAACTAAAAAGCCAGATTAGTTAAGATATTAGCTTAAGCAATCTGATTTTTAGTTTCTTATCTTGATTCTTGACTCTTAATTCTTGCCTCTTTCAATAAGCCAATTATATAAAATGCTATACGTTTTTTTAAGTATCTGTTGCAGTGTTATTGTGTCGGTTATGCTAAAGCTGGCCAAGCGTTATCATATCGATGTTTTCCAGGCAATCACCTGGAATTACTCCATGGCGATATTGCTTACCTGGATATTTTTTAGACCATCTTTATCAAACCTGCAGCAGGCGCCCATTTATAATTACCTGGCACTCGGGATATTATTTCCGTTACTTTTTGTAATTATGGCCTCCTCGGTGCGGAAGGCCGGTATAGTGCGTACGGATGTTGCACAACGTTTATCCTTATTCATTCCCATAATTGCAGCATTCCTTTTATTTGGCGAGGCAACAACCTCAGTTAAAATAATCGGTATTGCGTTGGCTTTCATCGCTATTATATGCTCAATCCCCTGGCAAAAAGGTGCCGGCAATAGAGCAGAGAAAGGCTCCTGGCTTTACCTGCTTATTGTGTTTTTAGGTTTCGGAGTTATTGATGTATTGTTAAAACAGATAACAAAGGTTAACAATGTACCGTTTACCACGGCTATCTTCGTCATATTTATCCTTGCGTTTGTACTGTCGTTGATAGGGTTGTTATACCAGGTTTTTACCAAAAAAATGCGTTTCTCCTGGCCTCATATCTTTATAGGCTGGGTATTGGGTATGTTTAATTTTGGTAACATACTATTTTACTTAAAAGCGCATAAAGTACTGGCAAATAATCCGTCATCAGTATTTTCAGCAATGAACATCGGTGTTATTGTTGTTGGCGCTTTGGTTGGCATGCTGGTATTTAAAGAAAAACTAAGTCTGCTTAATAAAATAGGTATTGTGATAGCCGTATTAGCTATTGTAATTATCTACTTTCCGCAAACGTTAGGATTTCTGCACATTTAATGATATACATTATGAAGGCAAATTATTGCTCTTGCTGTAAGCCTTCTGCCTTTAGTTTCTAAAATGCTTTTTGACGATACTTACCAAACTATAGAAAAACCAACTGAAAGCCTCTTTCGCGACAGGGGCAGTAAGTTCCTGGGCTTTGCATACCCTATCAGTTCAGAAAATGATATTAAAGGCATAGTTGCTAAACTAAAGGCCGAACATCCCAAAGCCAATCATCATTGCTGGGCTGTGCGCTTAAGTATCGATAGGTCGGTATTCAGGGTAAATGATGATGGAGAACCATCTGGCACGGCCGGCCGGCCAATTTTAAATACACTATTATCTAAGGATCTTACCAATATCCTGGTTGTAGTGGTGCGCTATTTTGGTGGTACTTTGTTAGGTGTTCCCGGTTTAATTAATGCTTATAAAGTTGCAACAGAGGAGGCCCTGAAGCAGGCTGTAATTATCCAGAAAACCGTGAATGACATTTATACCATCACATTTGATTACCTGCAAATGAATGATGTAATGAGGATAATTAAGGATGATAACCTGGTTGTGCTTGAGCAGCAATTTGATAATGATTCCAGCATCCAGCTTTCTATCCGTAAAACACAGGTTGAACAAACGCTGGGCAAATTGAGCAAGGTAAGCGGGATAAAATCGCGGTTTAACTTTAGTCTTTAATTGATATGTATACTGTTTCAGGAAACATGGAAAAGTGCAGATGGTAGAAGTACGTCAAGTAATGTCTTAGATGATTTTGAATTTAACTTTGTAAGTTTTTGATAGTTAGTTCATTGCGAGTTAAAAGTTAAAAATCAAAAAAAAACCACTAATTCCTCCCCATTTGTAAATGGAACACACACCAATACCTATTTGGCACCTATGTTCATGTTGTTACTAATTGGTTAGTGTCGTGTTTATTTTAACGCTCAATTAATACCTTTTTAATTCCTGTTTTGTGGCTTAAATGTTTATTTTAGTCGCATATGCAATCTTTTGAATTAGATAAAACCGATCTCCTCCGCATTAAAACCGCCCTTGAAGGCGATGATGCTGATTTAGAGGCTGTTTTGCAAGATTATCACGCTTCGGAGATTGCCTTGCTGTTTGAGCAACTTCCGCAGGAAGCAAAAGAACGCATTATCAATATCCTGCCAACCGACGTAGCCTCAGAAGTAATTTCGGAAATGGATGAGGAGCATCACCCCGAAGAACTACTCATTAACCTGCATCCCGAGAAAAGATCGGAGATTGTGGAGGAACTGGACTATGATGATGCCACCGATATTATTTCACAGCTTGATAAGGATCAGCAACACGAAATATTAAAGGATATTGACCAGGAAGATGCAAGCAGCATTCGCGCCTTGTTAAGTTATGACGAGGATACGGCTGGTGGTTTGATGAACTCCGATATTATTAAGGTGAACATCAACCTTGATAAAAAGGCAGCGTTGGACGAGATCATCCGTCAATCTGAAGAAATGGAAGAGTTTTACACCATTTACGTTGTCGATGATTTTGATATCCTGAAAGGAATATTATCCATAAAAGATGTAATTAAGGCTCACGCCGATGTAAAAGTAAAAGACCTGGTTAGGCGCGATCCTGTTTATGTAAAGGCTGATCTTGACCAGGAAGAAGTTGCCCGCTTAATATCCCAATATAACCTAACCACCATACCGGTTGTTGACGATAACATGAAACTGCTGGGGCGGGTTACGGTTGATGATATCATCGACGTAATGGAGCAGGAAAATACCGAGGATATTTTAAAGATCTCCGGTGTATCAGAAGATGAAGAACTGAGCGGTAACTGGAAAGATGCTGTTAAGAGCCGCTTGCCATGGCTGGTTATTAATTTAGCTACGGCCTATTTGGCGGCTTCGGTAATTCGTCATTTTGATGATACTGTATCGCAGGTAAAGGGTATTGCAGCTTATATGACTATTATTGCAGGTATGGGTGGCAATGCTGCCACACAGGCCCTCGCGGTAACCGTGAGGCGTATTTCATTAAGCAACCTTACAGATAGCCAGGCATATAATACTGTTATAAAAGAGTTTTTAGTAGGCATGCTCAACGGCGCGGCTAACGGACTTGTAGTTTTTTGCATTGCTTTGTTTTATGATGCTAACCCCATGCTGGGCCTGGTTTTGTTTTTAGCGATGACAGGGAACTTAATTATTGCAGGCATTACCGGCGCATCAATTCCGCTTGTGTTAAAAAGAGTAGGGATTGACCCAGCAGTTGCATCATCTATCATTATAACTACTTTTACAGATTGCGCGGGATTTTTGCTGCCGCTTTATCTTGCTACCAAGCTTTTGTTGAAGCATTGATATTTAAGAATTGATTTCGCGAAGAAACGAAGGGACGCATTGCAAATAATTTTTAATGCCCTGCATCTAAGCACCTTTGCGATAAAATAAAACAGAAATAACCAGAATAGTAAATAATCTTTGAATCTTTGCGTCTTAGTGCGAGCTAACAATAAGATTGAGATATTAAATTAAAACTTATGACTGAAGTAAGAAACGACTGGACAAAAGAACAAATAGCCGAAATATACCATACCCCGTTACTTGACCTTGTTTATAAAGCGGCAAGTATTCACCGTGAAAATACCGACTACGCCGAGGTGCAGATCAGTTCGCTGATCTCGATCAAAACCGGAGGGTGCTCTGAAGATTGTGCTTATTGCCCGCAGGCAGCTCGTTATAATACCGGTGTTGATGTTCATGCGATAATGCCAAAGGATGAAGTTATTGCGGCTGCAGAAAAGGCAAAAGCAGGCGGTGCTTCAAGATTGTGTATGGGCGCAGCATGGCGTGAAGTGCGGGATAATCGTGATTTTGACAAAGTGATTGATATGGTAAAGGCCGTTAATAGCCTTGATATGGAAGTTTGCTGTACACTGGGTATGCTTACAGAAAGCCAGGCTCAGCGTTTGGCAGATGCAGGCTTGTATGCTTACAACCATAACCTGGATACATCTGAGGAAGACTACAAACGTATTATAACCACCCGTACCTATGATGACCGCTTAGATACGTTGAAGCACGTTCGCAAAGCAAAGATCACTGTATGCAGTGGAGGTATTATTGGCTTAGGCGAAACGGTTGAAGACCGCATCTCAATGCTGAAAACTTTATCAAACTTGCCAAAGCACCCGGAGTCTGTGCCAATCAACGCTTTGGTACCAGTACAGGGAACACCACTGGCCGATCAGCCCAGGGTATCTGTTTGGGATATGGTTAGGATGATAGCTACTACCCGCATTATTATGCCTAAAACAGTAGTGCGTTTATCTGCCGGCCGTACAGAAATGAGCGTGGTTGAACAGGCGTTTTGTTTTATGGCTGGTGCTAATTCAATTTTTGCAGGCGAGAAGTTACTGACTACGCCAAACCCATCTTTTGATACCGATATGGCAATGTTTGAGCTGCTGGGCTTATCGCCGCGTAAGGCATTCAAGAATGGTCGTCCTAATGAAGTTAAAGAAATGGAAACAGCAGGTTAACACCTGCTGTTTTATATGGAGATATTATTAGAGAGGCGCATATTTGCGCCTCTTGTTGTTTTTAATCATTCGTCATTGCAACGACGGGAGGGGTGCACAATTAGAATTAATCCCTCATGTTAATAAATTGCAATGGCTGACCAAAGTTTTCGCCACGGCAAAGACTAATCACTGCCTGCAGGTCATCTATTTTTTTACCCTGCACGCGCACCTGGTCGTCCATGATAGATGCCTGAACTTTTAAGCCGCTGTCTTTTATTTTTTTAACCAATTTTTTGGAGGTTTCTTTATCAATACCTTCCTTAACTTTGATCTCTTTACGGATCATATTGCCCGATGCATATTGTTCTTTACCAAAATCAAGCGCATTAGGATCAAGATGTTGCTTTACCATACGGCCTATGATAGAATCCTGGATGGCTTTCAAACGCATATCGTTCTCGGTAACAATGGTTATATCGTTTGTTTTTTTATCCAGGTCGATAGTGCTTTTAGAGTCGTTAAAATCATAACGGTTTAATATCTCTTTTTTAGCGGTATTGATAGCGTTATCAAGGGTTTGGCCGTCTATCTTGCTTACTATATCAAATGTTGGCATAAGTTTGTGTTTATAAATGTTTACAAAACTAATGTATTGTAAACATTTACGCATGATGATTATTAATTTGTTTACATAACGTAATAAATAATAATGAATAAAAACCTTCAAAATGCAGATGAGTTAATATTAAGTTAACAAATAAATAAGCAGCTTTGTAAATGTGGCCCGGGGGCACAAATTTTTATGGATAAACAGGCACCATTAATAAACAGGGAAATAAGTTGGTTATATTTTAACGATAGGGTTTTGCAGGAAGCTGCTGATCCCACTGTTCCATTAATTGAACGGGTGCGTTTTTTAGCGATATTTTCATCCAATCTTGATGAGTTTTATAGGGTGAGGGTAGCAACCATGAGCCGCCTTGCCGCTTTGAACGAAAAATCGAAGGAGATTTTAGGATATAACCCCAAAAAACTCCTTAATCAGATAAAAAACATCGTTGTACGGCAGGAACGTAAGTTCAACAACCTGTATGAAAACATTATAGTTAAACAGCTTGCCGAGGAAAAGATCTTTATTCTGAATGATAAGCAGCTTAATGTATCCCGTGGGGCGTTTGTTAAAAACTATTTCAGAGAGAAATTACTGGCTACGCTGGTGCCAATTATGTTGGATGATAGCCTGCCGCTGCCCGAACTGCGCGACAGAGCCATTTACTTTTTTGTTAAGCTCACCAAAAATAAAAAATCAAGGTTCGCGCTTATTGAGTTTCCTGATACGCTATCAAGATTTGTGGTATTGCCCGAAACCAATAACCTGAAGTTTATCATCCTGTTGGATGATATCATCAGGTACAGTTTGGAGGATATATTTTTCATTTTTGATCATGACAGTATTGAGGCCTATTCATTGCAGCTTACCCGCGATGCAGAGCTTGATCTGGATAAAGAACTAAGCGGAAAATTTATTGACGCGCTATCCAAAAGCCTTCAAAAACGCAAGAAAGGGACACCTATGCGTTTGCTTTACGATACCGAAATGCCGATGGATATGTTAAAGTACCTGGTAACCAAAATGGGGCTGCATGGCGAGAGCCTGATCCCCGGTAACAGGTATCATAACTTTAAAAATTTTATATCATTTCCTAATGTTGGTTCGCCCGAACTGGAGTTTGTTAAATACCCTGCTCTGCCTGTTGAGGATCTTTCTTTTGGCAAAAGTTTGATTGAACTGATTGCTAAAAAGGATTATATGGTAAGCACACCTTACCAGTCATATGATTACATTATTCACTTTTTACGCGAGGCCGCTATTGATCCTAAGGTTAAAGAAATCAGTATAGCGGTTTACCGCCTTGCCGAGAATTCAAGGATTATTCACGCATTGGTAAACGCTGCCAAAAACGGTAAAAAAGTAAATTGCCTGGTAGAGCTTCGTGCACGGTTTGATGAGCAAAACAACATATTCTGGAGCAACAGATTAGAAGAAGAGGGTGTAAATGTGCTTTATGGAGTGCCAGGCTACAAAGTGCACTCAAAAATATGCCTGGTTAGCCGTTTGGAAAAACAAAAGGTGGTAAATTATGCCTGTTTATCAACAGGAAATTTTAATGAAAAAACTGCTAAGATCTATGCAGACCATACGCTTTTTACAGCTAACAAAAAGATAACTGATGATCTTGCTGATGTGTTTAAAGCCCTTAAAAGGAATGTGCTGCCGAAAGGACTAAAGACGCTGATTGTATCGCCCATTGATTCAAGGCCGGGCATTTACAAACTGATAGATAACGAAATAAAGAATGCTAAAGCAGGCAAAAAGGCCTACATGATATTAAAAATGAACAGCCTTGCCGATGAAAGCCTGATCAATAAATTATACCAGGCCAGCAATGCCGGTGTTAAAATAAAAATGATCATCCGTGGTATGTGCTGCCTTGTTCCCGGTGTAAAAGGTTTCAGTGAAAATATTGAGGTGATAAGCATTGTAGATAAATATCTGGAACATGCACGTGTACACATTTATTGCAACGGTGGTAGCGAGTTGATCTACCTTACATCGGCCGATTTTATGAGCCGGAATATTGATAACAGGGTAGAGGTTGGTTTCCCGATTTTAGATGAGCACTTGCGTAAGGAAGTGAAGGATATGATCAACATACAACTGCAGGATAATACCAAGGCACGCGAAATAAACAGCACCAACAGCAACAAATATCATAAAACTAATTCGGCCGATTCTCATCGTGCGCAGATAGAGATATATACTTACCTTAAAACTAAAAACAAACAAAATTGAGATACGCAGCTATAGATATTGGCTCCAACGCAGTAAGGCTGCTTATTGCCGATATTATTGAAAATCATGGTTCTTATTCTTTCAAGAAAAACACTTTAATCAGGGTGCCGTTGCGCCTCGGCGATGATGCCTTTATTCAGCAACACATCTCTGATAAAAAAGCCGGCGACCTGGTAAAATCAATGAGTGCATTCCGCAATCTTATGGATGTTTATAAGGTGACGGATTACCTGGCTTATGCTACATCGGCCATGCGTGAAGCTAAAAATGGCGATGATGTAGTTAAACTGATAAAACAGGACGCCAATATTGATCTGGAGATCATTCATGGTTCAAAAGAGGCTAAAGTGATATATGCCAGTCATGCCGAGCAAACTATTGACAAAAGCAAAAGCTATTTATATATAGATGTTGGTGGTGGCAGTACCGAACTTTCACTTTTTTCGGCAGGGGAACTGATGGCTTCCAAATCATTTAATATTGGTACTATCAGGATACTGGATAACCAGGACTCTGAAGAAACCTGGAACGAGATGAAAGATTTTATCCGGGAACATACACGTGGCTACAAACAATTGTTAGGCATAGGAACCGGTGGTAATATCAACAAAATACATAGACTGGCCGAAGAAGGTGACGATGCGCCAATGGCATTTGGTAAGCTAAAATCACTTTATACTTATCTCAATTCATTTTCACTAAAAGACCGCATAAACGTACTTGGTTTAAACCAGGATAGGGCCGATGTAATCATTCCTGCCTGTGAAATTTATATGACTGTGATGAAAAACGCCGGTATAAAGCAGATCTATGTTCCCCGGGTAGGTATGGTTGATGGAATTATACAGCTTCTAATAGAAAAGAATTTATCTTAATAGAAAAATAACGTAAAATTATTTTTACAAATTTGTTTTTTTATATAAAAACTGTTAGTACATTTGTATTGCCCTCTCAAGGGCATGTTTTTCATAGGTAGATGTAGGGTCGGGTACAAGTTATTCGACCCTTTTTTATGCCCGTAACTTTTATCTGTTTGGGTAGTTATTGATGAGTCATGAAGAAGAAGATTGTAGTTGCTATTACGGGTGCAAGCGGCGCTATTTATGCCGATCTGTTATTAAAGAAGTTAAGTCAGTTAGAAGATCAAATACAGGAAGTTGCAGTCGTAATGTCTGATAACGCGAAGGATGTTTGGCGTTTTGAGCTTGATAATGAGGACTACAGCAAATACAATTATAAGTTTTACGCCAAAAATGATTTCATGGCCCCTTTTGCGTCAGGGTCGGCTAAGTTTGATACTATGGTTATTGTTCCATGCTCCATGGGCACCCTTGGCCGGATAGCGGGAGGGATCTCTGATGACCTGATCAGTCGTGCTGCCGATGTGATCCTCAAAGAACGCCGGAAGCTTATCCTGGTGGCGCGCGATACGCCGTTTAATCTCATCCACATCCGTAATATGGCTACAGTTACGGAAGCCGGTGGTATTATTTGCCCGGCTATTCCCTCATACTACAGCAAACCGCAAACCATAGAAGAGCTGGCCATGACGGTTGTGAACCGGGTTATTGATCTGATAGGGCTGGAGAACAAGAGCTATGAGTGGAAAGGAATTTAGTTAATGAATTGGCGATTTAGCGAATTTGTGATTGGATTTACCTGGTTAATAATTAAGCCCAAAGTAAAAATAGCTAATTCATCAACTCACTAATTCACAAATTGCTTACCTTTGCAGCTTTGAAATGAATAAGAAAGTCGCTTTTTATACTTTAGGCTGTAAACTGAATTACTCAGAAACCTCATCTATCGGCAGGCTGTTTAGCAAGGCTGGTTATGATACGGTGGAGTTTTCCGATACTCCCGATGTTTTTGTTATAAATACCTGTTCGGTTACCGAAAACGCTGATAAAAAGTGTAAAAAGATAGTTAAAGAAGCGCTTAAGATTTCGCCTAACGCGTATGTAACTATTGTGGGATGTTATGCCCAATTAAAACCCCAGGAAATTGCCGAAATACCTGGTGTTGATATGGTGCTTGGTGCTGCAGAAAAATTCATGATCATTGATCATATTACCGATCTTACTAAAAAGCCCAAAGCTGTAGTTTATAACCAACCGGTAAGTGAGGCTAACCAATTTGTGCCGGCTTATTCTGTTGGTGGCGATCGTACCCGTACTTTCCTGAAAGTTCAGGATGGCTGCGATTATTCATGTACCTTTTGCACCATTCCCTTAGCTCGCGGCTCCAGCAGGAGTGATACTATCCAAAACGTAATTGAGCAGGCAAAGGAAATCGCTTTATCAGGAGTAAAGGAAATAGTGCTTACAGGTGTTAACCTGGGCGATTTCGGGATCAGAAACGGTCAGCGTGAAGATAAGTTCTTTGACTTGGTAAAGGCATTGGATGAGGTTGAAGGGATTGACCGTATCCGCATATCATCTATAGAGCCAAACCTGCTTACCGACGAGATTATTGCGTTTGTTGCTACTTCAAAACGGTTTGTTCCGCATTTTCATATCCCATTGCAATCAGGCTCAGATAAAATATTGGGTTTGATGCGCCGCCGTTATAAACGCGATTTGTATGTAAACCGCGTAGCCAAAATAAAAGAGCTGATGCCAGATTGCTGCATTGGTGTAGATGTGATCGTTGGTTTCCCGGGCGAAACCAGGGAAGATTTTATCGATACCTATAATTTTTTGAACGAACTAAACGTTTCATACCTGCATGTATTTACTTATTCTGAAAGGGAAAACACCCTGGCAGCCGAAATGAGTGGGGTAGTACCCGGCTCAACCCGTAACGACAGGAGTAAAATGCTGCATATTTTATCTGATAAAAAACGCAGGGCTTTTTACGAAACCCAACTCAATAAAAACGAAGAAGTTTTGTTTGAGCGCGATATAAAAGAGGGGTACATGCACGGGTTTACCCGTAACTACGTAAAGGTAAAAGTTAAGTATGATCCTATATTGGTTAATGAATTGAAAACGGTTTACTTAACAAATATTTCACCCGATGGTGACGTCGAAATAACAGAAGGCCAGGAAATATTAATGCATTAAAACATTATCTTCGCTTCAAAATTTAACCTATGTTTCCTACCATAACATCGCTTCTTCAATACCTTTTTGGCTTTAATTTACCATTACCTATTCAAACTTTTGGTTTTTTTGTGGCGATAGCTTTTATGGCAGCTTATTGGGCTTTTGCAAAGGAGTTTGATAGAAAAGAGAAACTTGGCGTAATTCATAGCTTTAAAAAAACTGTTACCATTGGCCAGCCGGCTACTGTTAATGAGTTGATAGGCAATGGGATATTCGGCTTTATTTTAGGTTACAAAATTATTGATGCTGTACTAAACTATCATCTGCTTTTAGATAATCCACAGGAGTTTCTTTTATCAACACGTGGCAATTGGCTGGGTGGTATCATAGGTGCGGCCGCTTTTGCTTACTGGGCCTATTATGAGAGCGATAAACAAAAGCTGGCTCAACCCAAAATAGAAGAAGTAACAGCTCATCCGCATGAATTAATGGGCAGTATTTTGCTGTGGGCTGCAGTGTTTGGCTTTGCAGGCGCTAAATTATTTAATGCCCTTGAAAACTGGGGCGATTTTATGAAAGACCCGGTTGGTATGCTGATTGGCTTTAGCGGATTAACCTTTTATGGGGGCCTTATTTGTGGCGGTGCTGCGGTACTTTACATAGCCAAGAAACATGGTATTAAACCACTGGATATGCTGGATATTGGTGGCCCTGGTATGATGCTGGCTTATGCTCTGGGGCGTGTTGGCTGCCAGATGTCTGGCGATGGCGATTGGGGTGTTGTTAACCTTAATCCAAAACCACAATGGTTAAGCTGGGCGCCAAATTGGATGTGGTCGTTCAAATTTCCGCATAACGTTAATGATGAGGGAGTGGCCATGGTTAATTGCGTTGGCAAGTTTTGCCATGAATTACAATATCCTGTATACCCTACTTCATTTTATGAGTGCATAATTGGCTTGTTGTTATTTGCTTTTTTGTGGAGCATCCGCAAGCGAATAAAAAGTTCAGGTGTGTTGTTTGGTATTTATATGATATTGGCCGGTGTTGAACGCTTTTTTATTGAGCTAATCCGTGTAAATACAAAATACCACGTAGCCGGCGTCAGTTTTACGCAAGCAGAAATGATTTCATTGATTATGGTAATTGGCGGTGCTGCTTTAATTATAAACGGGTTAAAAAACAAAAAAACAGCTACTTTGCAGCATGGCTAATACAAAGCAGGCATACAGGCTTTTGGATAACCAGGTGTTCAGGTTTGTACTTTCGGCAGGTGCCGGTTTTTTGGTTGATATATCTGCGTTCTATCTCTTTTATCATAATTTACTGGTTCGGCACACTTATCCTATAGGCTCAATTACAGTTCGTAATTCCACATTGTCATTAGCCATATCGTTTGCGTTGGGAGTGATCGTTAATTTTTTGGTTACCCGTTACCTAGTTTTCACGGAGTCAAAACTATCGGCATATAAACAGTTTTTCCGCTTTGCATCAGTGGCCTGCATTGGTTTTTTTGCAAATTTGTTTGTAATTAAGGTGTTGATACAGGTTTTCGGGATCTATCCGCCTTTAGCACGTATAGGTGCCGCATTAAGCTTGTTTTTTGCAAGCTTTTTTATACACAAGGTATTTTCATTTAGCTTATCATTAAGACATCATGGCACTCACGAACATAGCGAACCAGGTAATTGAAATTGCTAAACAGGCAGGCGATTTTATAAGGCAGGAACGTAAAACTTTTGATTCTGATAAAATTGAGTATAAAGGACTCAACGATATGGTATCATACGTTGATAAAACCGCCGAGCAAATAATAGTTGAAGGCCTAAGGAAAGTATTGCCCGAAGCGGGCTTTATTACCGAAGAAAAAACCACAACCACAATTGGAGAACGTTATAACTGGATAATAGATCCGTTGGATGGAACCACCAATTTTATACATGGTTTACCCGCGTTTTCGGTAAGTATTGCGTTGAAGGAGTACGACGAACTGGTGTTAGGGGTTGTATATGAAATAAACCAGGATGAATGTTTTTATGCCTGGAAAGATGCACCTGCTTATTTAAATGGTAAGGAGATAAGCGTAAGCAAAAACACAACAGTAGCCACCAGCTTATTGGCAACAGGTTTCCCTTATTATGATTTTGGGAAGCAGGCAGCATATATTGAACTATTTGCCGAGCTTATGAAAAGCAGCCATGGGTTAAGACGGATAGGCTCTGCAGCCGTTGATCTGGCTTATACCGCCTGCGGTAGGTTTGATGCTTTTTATGAATATAATTTGAACGCCTGGGACGTGGCGGCAGGTATAGTAATTGTAAAGCAAGCCGGAGGCCAGGTAGTAAATTTTAAAGGTGGAAGCGAAGTGCTGGAAACAAGAGAGTTGCTGGCAACTAACGGAAAGATAACCGAAGAACTGTTAACTTCTATTCAAAAGTACTTCAAGTAAAAGAGGAGTAGAAATCTTAATAAACACGAATTTCACGAATAAGAACGAATTTTAACAAGCACGAATTTCCCGAATAAGAGCGAATTTTCTCAAATGAAAAAGGCACAAATTTAATCGAACACAGATTAGTGTAATTCGATTAAGTTTGTGCCTTTCATGTATCTGATCAATTCGTGCAATTCGAATAAATCAGTATAATTTGTGTATATCTTATAATGCTTCTGATACCACTTCGGTAACTTCGGGCACCATACGTTTAAGCAGGTTTTCGATACCGGCCTTAAGAGTTATGGTTGATGACGGGCAGCCACTGCATGAACCACGCAGCTCAACAGTTACCACACCCTCGTTAAATGAGCGGTAAGAAATAGCGCCACCATCCTGCTCAACAGCCGGGCGAACGTAATCATGTAAAATCTGCTGGATTTTAACTTCAGTTTCAGAACCTTCAAAGTTTGTTTCTTCAGATTGCTCTTCTAATTGGATCTTTAGTTCTGATTCAACCGCGCCTTTTACAAATTCTTTCATAATAGGCTCAACATCTGCCCAGTCACTATCATCAGTTTTGGTGATAGTAACAAAGTTGCTGGCGAAAAAAACACCGTTTACAAAAGAAAACTTATATAATTCTTTAGCGAAAGGTGATTTTTCGGCACTCTCTTTTGTAGCATAGTCGGCACTGCCATTAATTAGCAACTTGTTCACTATGAACTTCATAGTTGCCGGGTTTGGCGTTGATTCTGTATATACGTTGATATTCATCGTGAATTCTATATTTAAAATGGAATTAACAAATTTAAGTAGCTTTTTTGTTTAAATGCAATAGTTAACGTGTTATGACGGGAAGATTGCAAATGTGCAGACATGTAAAAAAAGCGCGTCATTGCGAGGTACGAAGCAATCTCTATGCTGTACAGAGGAGAAATGGAAGTTCGATCTGCCTGTGTAGAGATTGCTTCGTACCTCGCAATGACGGGTTTTTAGAATTAAATCCCGGTATAATTTAATGGAGTTATTTGCTTTAATTCACTCTTAACTTCATCACTTATATTTAACGTATCAACAAACTCCGATATTGTTTGAGCATTTATCTGTTGGTTTGTACGGGTTAAGTCTTTCAGTGCTTCGTAAGGGTTAGGATATCCTTCACGTCTTAAAATAGTTTGAATGGCTTCGGCAACAACGGGCCAGTTAGCTTCAAGATCGGCAGTGATGGCGTCCTGGTTAAGTAATAATTTGTTTAAGCCTTTGATAGTTGATTTTATCGCAATCAATGTATGCGCGACAGGTACGCCTATATTACGCAGAACGGTTGAGTCGGTTAAATCGCGCTGAAGTCTTGATATTGGCAGTTTAGCAGCCAGGTGCTCAAATAAGGCGTTAGCGATACCTAAGTTACCTTCGGAGTTTTCAAAGTCAATTGGGTTTACCTTATGTGGCATGGCTGAAGAGCCAACCTCGCCGGCTTTAATTTTTTGCTTAAAGTAATTCATGGATATGTACGTCCACATATCACGGTCAAGATCAATCAATATATTATTAATCCTTTTCAGGGCATCACATTGGGCGGCAAAATTGTCATAATGCTCAATTTGAGTGGTGAATTGTGAGCGGCTTAATCCTAAAATGTTATTAACAAAATGGTTACCGAAAGCTTTCCAGTCTTTACCCGGATAAGCTATATGGTGTGCATTGAAGTTACCTGTAGCTCCGCCAAATTTTGCCGAATAGTTAACCGATTTTAACAAGGCCAATTGTCCTTCTATACGTTCAATAAACACTTCAATCTCTTTACCCAAACGTGTAGGCGATGCCGGTTGCCCGTGGGTGTGTGCAAGCAAGGGAATTTGCGCCCAATCGGCTGCGTAGCTTTTTAAGGTACTAACCAATTCGGTTATAGCCGGGTAGTAGGTATTGTTGATGGCCAGCTTAAAAGTATAAGGAATAGCTGTGTTGTTTATATCCTGCGAGGTTAATCCAAAGTGTATAAACTCTTTATAAGGGTCAAGACCACCTAATTTATCAAACTCATTTTTGATGAAATACTCCACCGCTTTAACATCGTGGTTGGTTGTTTTTTCAATCACTTTAATGCTTTCAGCATCCGCTTCAGTGAAATTTCTGTAAATGTCGCGTAACTTTTCTGTTAGATTACTATCAAATTGTTGTAGCTGAGGTAAAGGATATTCAACCAATGTGATGAAATATTCTATCTCAACAAATACACGATACTTGATGAGGGCAAATTCTGAAAAGTAACCGGCAAGTTCAGCAGTGGTGTTTCTATAGCGGCCATCAATTGGCGAAATTGCTGAAAGTGGAGTAAGGGTCATATAAAATATAAATTTTTGCAAAGATAAGAAAATAGATGTGCAGATATGCAGATGACAGATATGCAGATTTTAAATGAACAAATTAATTTGCGTTTGGCTGTCCAATTTACCGATGATCGATAGTTAATAGAATAAAATCGTGCGGCAATCATCTGTACATCTGGAATTTAAAATCTGCACATCTGTAACCTTTTGTCTGAGAAAAGTAATTTCGTTTGGAAACTTTGAAATCATAAAATGTTTCCTTAGTTTTGACCAAGAAAGTCAATGAGTCAAATAGAGAGAATAATACACGGGGGCGAGGAGCTGTTTTTAAAGGCAGGCATCAAAAGCGTAACCATGGATGATATAGCCAAACATTTGGGTATGTCGAAAAAAACCATTTACCAGTTTTTTAAAGATAAGAATGAGCTTGTAACAGCACTGGTAAAAAAGAAGCTAAAAGAGGATGAAGAGGAAATGGTTGAATACATCAGCAAATCTGCCAATGTGATTGAGGAGATGATTGCCATGACCAAATGCTCAGAAGAGATGTTTTCAAGGATCAACCCGATAGTGATCCATGATATGCAAAAATATCATCCGGAGGCCTGGGCCGAATTTCAGCGGTTTAAATCAGAAGTTTTAATAAGTACGCTGGAAGAATTGTTAACAAAAGGAATTAAGCAGGGCTACATCAGATCTGAAATTGACGTAAGGATAGTTGCCCGGATGAGGGTAAATACAGTTGAGCTGGGTTTTAATACCACCATTTTCCCTGTAGCCGAATTTAATACCTGGAAGGTGCAGGTGCAGTTTTTAGATCATTTTAACTATGGTATTTGTACACTTAAAGGTTACAAGCTTTTAAATCAATATAAAAATATAAAGGAAGAATAAAAGTCTGCTGACATACGGCTGTCACAAGTGGCCGGGATATTTGAGGCAGTAATATGTATTAAATAAAAAATCAACAACAACAATATATACAATGAAATATTTACTTTTTACGGCAACATTTTTTTGTGCCATAGCCATTAAAAGCTATGCCCAGGAAACGCCACCTAATAACCAAACTTTTAATTTTAGTGTACAGGACTGTATTAATTATGCTTATGAACATCAAAATACCGTAGTTAATGCAGGGCTTGATGTTAATAGTGCCGAATATAAAATTAAGGAAACCACAGGTACCGGCTTGCCGCAGTTAAGTGGCAGCGCATCATTTACTGATTACCTTAAAGTTCCGACGAGTTTATTACCTGGTGAGTTTTTTGGTGCCCCGGGTACCTTTGTCCCAGTGAAGTTTGGTGTAAAGTACAATTCAAATCTGGGCTTGAGTTTAACGCAAAAGATATTTGATGGCAGCTATTTTGTTGGTTTAAAAGCGTCAAAAACCTATAAAGAGTTATCTGAGCGTAGTTACACACGTACCAAAATTGCTGCTAACGTAGCTGTAACAAAGGCTTATTACCAGGTTTTGGTAAGCAATGAGCAAATAAAATTGTACGATGCAAATATTATCCAGTTAAAGCAACAGCTTGATCAAACAATAGCGCAAAACAAGCAGGGTGTTGTTGAATTGATTGACGTTGACCGCATAACTGTTCAATACAATAACCTGGTAACTAACCGCGAAAATGTGGTAAGATCGCTTGCCCTGAATTATCAGATGCTGAAATTTCAGATGGGTATGCCAATTGAGTATGGCTTAACCCTTAAAGATAAGTTGGTGGATATTAAGCTTGATAACAATATAGCAGAAATGGGCACTGACACAGCCTTTTATCATAAACGCATTGAGTATGCTTTGCAGGAAACTGATAAAAAGGTAAATGAACTGCTGCTACAAAATAAAAAGGCGGCGTATTTACCTACATTGAATTTTAACGGCAATTATGCTGCATCATATCAGGACAATAGTTTTGGAAATTTATATAAAAACTCTTTTCCATCAAGTTATATAGGCCTGTCATTAAACGTACCTATTTTTAGCAGTGGTCAGCGCAGCAATCAGGTAAAACAGGCGAAAATTTCGGTAATGCAGTCGCAAAACAACCTGGTGAATTTAAAGAACTCACTAAACTTGAATGCCAAAGTGGCCTCTGTTGCCTATATAAACGGTTTACAATCTTTAAATAATCAAAAAAGTAACCAAACGCTGGCCCAGGAAGTTTTAAGGGTATCCAAAGTAAAATATCAACAAGGTGTAGGCTCAAGTATTGAAGTTACACAAGCCCAAACGGCACTTGAAGATGCAGATAACAAGTATATACAGGGATTATATGATGCATTGGTTAGTAAAGTTGATCTTGACCAGGCATACGGACGTATTCAATAAAACAATATAACTAAACTCACTATTATAAAAAAGACATGAAAAAAATATTTTACATACCGGTCCTCGTTCTTTTAGCGGCAGCTTGCACCAACAAACCAAAAGACAAAAAAACGGAGCTTGCCGACCTGCAGAAACAACAGGCCGATATAAATTCAAAAGTAGCCAAACTGCAATCGGAGATTGGTTCGGCTGATTCGGGTAAAACTACTGATGTAAGTACTATTGTTATTAAACAAGTCACTTTTACTAACTATGTACAATTGCAGGGTAAAATTGATGCGCAGGATAACGTTACCGCGTATCCACAGGCTTCTGCAATTATTACTGGCCTGTTTGTTAAGCCCGGGCAGCATGTAACTAAAGGACAGGTACTTGCGCAATTAGATAACAGCGTAATGCAACAAAATGTAGCGCAGTCTGAAGCGCAGGTGGAGTTAAATCAGACTTTGTACAATCGTCAAAAAAATCTTTGGGATCAAAAAATAGGTACCGAAGTACAGTTTTTACAGGCCCAAACAACATTGCAAAGTAGCAAAAAGGCTTTGGCTGGTTTAAAGCAACAGGCTGGTTTATATCGTATTGTGTCACCAATAACCGGTACTGTTGACCAAATGGATCTTAAATTGGGCCAGGTAGCAAGCCCAGGTCAAACGGGTATCCGCGTTGTTAATGCTGATGTTTTAAAAATAAAGGCCGATGTGCCTGAATCTTATTCGGGAAGTGTAAATACTGGCAATGAAGTGAAAATTTTAGTACCCGATGCAAAGGATTCATTAATTACCAAGGTGACATTTGCCGCCAAGGTGATTGATCCAACATCAAGAAGCTTTGGTGTTGAAATTAAGTTGCCTGTGCGTAAAACCTTACGCCCTAATATGACAGCCATTATTCAAATAGCTAATTATGCCAAGGCAAATGCAATTGCCATACCTGTTAAAGCCATCCAAAAATCAGAAGATGGAGATTTTGTTTACATTAATGAAAACGGAATTGCTAAAAGGGTTAATGTTAAATCAGGAACTACTTATGGCGGGCAGACTGAAATACTTTCAGGCTTGAAAGCCGGCGATCAGCTGATAACAGAAGGGGCTTCAGATATTGAAAATGGCGATAAGATCAAAGTTTTACAGAGTGCTAATTAATTATATTAACAATTGATCTGTCAATTATGAAAGATTCAACTAAAGAATTCGGGCCCTCAAGCTGGGCCATTGATAATAAAACTGCCATATATGTGCTCATATTTTTGATCACAGTATTGGGGTTGATCAGCTATAACAATCTGCCAAAGGAGAACTTTCCGGATATAGCGCAATCTAAAGTGTTTGTTACCACAACTTTTGCAGGCCAATCTCCTCAAAACATCGAGAACCTGGTAACAAGGCAAATTGAAAAGCAGTTAAAATCATTAAAGGGCCTAAAAAAGGTTACTTCAAACTCGGTACAAAACGTATCTATAATAACAGCCGAATTTCAGGCCAATATTAAAATTAAAGATGCCAAAATTGATGTAAAAGATGCCGTGGATAAAGCCAAACAGGATCTGCCTCAAAATGATAATAACCTTAAGGAATCTGTTATATCTGATATAAACGTAGCCGATCTTCCAATCTTATATATCAATATATCCGGCGACTACGATCTTAAGAAATTAAAAGAGTATGCTGATCTTTTGAAGGATGAGATTGAAGGCTACAAGGAGATTTCAAAAGTTGATGAGGTTGGTGCTTTAACGCCCGAGATACAGGTGAATGTCGACCTGAATAAGATGGCCGCAGCACAGGTTAGTTTTAATGATATTACCCAGGCAATTGGTAACGAAAATATTTTAACAACGGCAGGTACAGTAAAAACTGATGGTATTCGCCGTAGTATTGATATCAAACAGGATTTTAAAGATGCCCAGGAGGTATCTGAAATGGCTATTCGTAACCCCAAGGGACAAGCAGTTTATCTGCGCGATATTGCCGAAATCAAAGACTCGTTTTTAGAACAGGAGAGTTATGCACGTTTAAAAACGCCAGAAAATCCTAAATTTAAAAATGTAATTACCCTTAACGTAAGTAAAAGGGCAGGAGAGAACCTGATCCAGGCATCTGATAAGATCAATGAGCTGATCAAACTAAAACAAAAAACAGTTTTCCCTAAAGGATTAAATATTACAGTAACAGGTGATCAGTCGGACAAGACACGTACCACTCTTAATGATCTTATTAACACCATTGTAATTGGTTTTATATTGGTTACAGTTATCCTGATGTTCTTCATGGGGACAACTAATGCTATTTTCGTGGCATTATCTGTACCGCTATCGTGCTTTATTGCATTTTTAATAATGCCGGCCATTGGGTTTACACTAAATATGATCGTGTTATTCTCGTTCCTGCTGGCTTTAGGTATTGTGGTGGATGATGCCATTGTAGTAATTGAAAACACGCACCGTATTTTTGATAACGGAAAAATACCCATTAAACAAGCGGCTAAAATGGCAGCAGGTGAGGTATTTCTCCCAGTGTTTTCAGGTACCATGACCACATTGGCTCCATTTGTCCCTTTGGCATTCTGGAATAGTTTGATTGGGCACTTTATGTTCTTCCTGCCGATAACACTTATTATTACCTTATTGGCATCGTTAGTGGTGGCTTATATTATGAACCCGGTTTTTGCGGTTGATTTTATGAAACCACACTTTAAAGGCGAACATGATAATCCTAAATTTGATAAGAAAACCTTACGTGTACTGCTCATTTTGGCCGTACTTGCCATACTAAGTTATGGATTGTTCTTCGCGGGTATTTGGACTATGGGTATGGGCAATTTACTCGCACTTGCTATTGTGCTTTACCTGTTAAACCACTTTGTGTTATTAAGGATAATAGACAAGTTTCAAAACAATGTATGGCCGCGTTTTCAAAAATGGTATGCCAAATGGTTGGAGCGTGCTGTTAAAAGGCCTGTAATAGTGCTGTTGGGTACATTTGCACTGTTTGTGTTTGCTATATTATTGATGGTGGTAAGAGGCAAAACGCCTGAGTTTTTCCCGTCTGGCGATCCAAACTTTGCATACGTTTACATTACTATGCCTATAGGTACTGACCAGGCTACTACCAACGAGGTAACTAAAAAGCTGGAACAGCGTGTTGCACAGGTTGTTGAACCTGATAAGGATATTGTATCATCCGTAATATCAAACGTTACCAAGGGCGTAACCGACCCAACGGATGAAGATCAGGGCGATTATCAAAATAAAGGTAAAGTAACCGTTGCATTTGTTGAATTTGGTAAACGTAATGGTAAGGATACCAAGGAGGTTTTGCGAAAGATCCGCGCAGCTGTTCAAGGCGTGCCGGGGGCTAAAATTGCTGTAGCACAGGAAAATAGTGGTCCGCCGGTACAGAAAGATATTAGTATCGAACTAATAGGTGATAACCTGGATTCGTTGGTAAACACCAGCAATCGTTTAAAGAGCTACCTGGCTAAGCAAAACATTGCTGGTATTGAAAACCTGGTTGCCGACGTTCAAAACGATAAGCCAGAAATTGTTTTTGATATTGACCGTGAAAGGGCTAACCGCGAAGGTATCAGTACATCGCAGATAAGTCAGGCGCTTGGTACGGCCATATTTGGCGCCAAAGCAGGCGACTTCAGGAACACCAAAGAAGATGATTACCAGATAAAGGTAAGGGCATTGGAACAACAGCGTGGTAATATAGATGAGTTACGCAACATGAAAATAACTTATCGTGACCTTGCCACCGGTGGTGCTATACGCCAGGTGCCCATATCGGCATTTACTGATATAAGGTATACCAATACCTATAGTAACATTAAGCGTAAACAACAGCGCAGGGTATTAACTTTAGGTTCAAGCGTAATAAAACCGTATAATGCCAACGAGGTAAATGCTAATATCTTAAAGGCTATAGCCAACTTTAAAAAATCTGATGATATCATCATCAGGCAGGGTGGTGGACAGGAAGATCAGCTGGAAGCGGTTACTTTCCTTGGTGGTGCACTTGCTACCTCTTTTGGATTGATCCTGATCATTTTAATGATCCAGTTTAATTCCATCGGTAAAACATTCATCATCATCAGTGAGATCTTCTTTAGTATCATTGGGGTGTTATTGGGTGTAAGTATCTTTGGCATGACCATGGCTATCGTTATGACCGGGGTAGGTATCATCGCTCTTGCCGGTGTGGTGGTCAGAAACGGGATCTTGCTTGTAGAGTTTACAGATATGTTGATAGAGCAGGGTGCAAACGTTCATGACGCCGTTGTTGAGGCAGGGCATACCCGTATGACACCGGTATTATTAACGGCCACTGCAGCCATATTAGGTTTAATACCATTAGCTGTAGGCTTTAATATCGATTTTGTGGAGATGTTCACACACTTTAAACCACATATCCACTTTGGTGGCGATAACGTTGCCTTCTGGGGACCGTTGGCCTGGACAATGATATTTGGTTTAGGTTTTGCAACCGTTATTACTTTAATTCTTGTGCCATGTATGTATCTTATCCGTCACAACCTTAAAGCAAGGCTTTTTGGTAAAAAAGAAAAGAAACATATAGAAGTATTAGAAGCCGAAACGGTTTAACTTAATAGGCAAAATCATAAACAAATAGCCGCATGCTGAAAAGTGTGCGGCTATTTTGCTTTAAAGGGCTCTGATTTATGTTTTTAATTAGAACATAATAAGATGTGTGTAGTTTTATATGTATAACAAACATCAAACGTCAATTATGGAACTCAAAATATCACATCCCTTTTGGCAGGTTATTGGTCTTGGAGCCCTGGCCGGTATGCGCTCAACATCGGCACCGGTTATTGTTAGTCATATATTAAGTCATCACCAGTCAAAAAAACTTGATCATTCACCTTTGCGGTTTATGCAATCAAAAAATGTGGCACTTGCATTGAAGGTTTTAGCCATAGGCGAAATAATAGGCGATAAATTACCTTCGGCACCCAATCGGATCAAGCCTGCCGTACTTGCCTTCAGGATGCTTTCAGGAGCATTTGCCGGGGCAAGTGTTTATAAAGCAACCGGAGGCAAAGTTGCCATGGGTGGGGCCGCTGCTTTTGCTTCCACATTTGGCAGTTATTTTCTGCGTAAGAATGCGGTTAAAACCAGTCATGTTATTGACCCGATTGTTGGCGCTATTGAAGATGCGCTTGTAATTGGCAGTGGAGTTGAATTATCAAATGCAGCTTAATTATCAGTTTTAGGCTGCAAGTATTTTTCAAGATTGCTAACCTCGGTACGAATTCTTGGCAAACTACCCGGGTAATTCTGTTGGATAAAGGTTACCAGGTTTTCCCTGATGTAGCATCTCAGGTCAAACGCATCGGATGAATTGTGTGCACTCATCAGTACGCGTACTTCAATATTGTTTTCTTTGGTATCGGTAACCTGAACCACTTTAACTTTCTTATCCCAAAGTGGTGATAGCTCAATCAACCGGTCAAACTCTTTACGGATAGCCTCAAGCGGAATGGTATAATCCACATATAAAAATACTGTTCCCAATATTTCGGACGAAGATCTTGTCCAGTTTTGAAAGGGTTTTGTAATGAAATAGTTAATGGGAAGAATCAGCCTGCGTTTATCCCATATATTCAGCACCACGTAAGTTAGGGTTATTTCCTCCACGCGCCCCCATTCGCCTTCAACCACTAAAACATCGTCAATCCTGATGGGTTGCGTAAACGCTATCTGGAAACCGGCCAGCAAATTTCCTAAAGAGTTTTGCGCCGCGAAACCTACAATAATACCACCTATTCCCACACCTGTTAATAAGCCCGTGCCAATTTTACGCATACTTTCAAAACTAAGCAGGATGATAGCTATGGTAACAAATACAATTACAACCACTAAAAACTTACGTATAAATTGAATTTGTGTGCGCACTTTGCGCTCCACCAGGTTATCGGCTTTATTAAGATCGTAGGTGTGATAGATGTAATCTTCTAAAATCCGGATAGAGCGTACAAGAATGCCTGCAAAAGATATTGTCAGTAAAATTTCAATTGTTTTATCAAGCGGAGTAACATAAATTTTATCCATCCTCATGATGGGGATAAAGAGATTTAGCAAAAACAATGGGATAAAATAAGTTATAGCAGGGCCTAAATTGATTATCACCGACCTGAAAAAGGAGTAGGATTCTTCCTTTTTAGCGTAAAATTTAAATAAGAGGGTAACAATATACTTTATAATCAGCCCTGCAAGGATAGCTATTACAGCTATCAGGAGATTCCATACTATGGCTGGAAGTTGTTGGGAAAAGTCAAGCAGATCAGGGGGTAACCTGTTTTCGATATTCATGTTATTTTATATTAATCAACATTAGTTAAATACTACGAATGTAAAATTGTTTTAACAACACGTAACGAAATGGGGGTTGCCATATTTATATGTAGATTTTTTGATAGATTTGTTTAAAAAGTCAGGAATTTAGGTTGCTGATTACAGATTGTATAATTTATATAACAAATGGCTGCAGTGAATGACCATCAGGATATAAAAAGGGAAAAGATATTAGAAGCCTCGTATGAGCGATTTTTACATTATGGTTATTCAAAAACCACGATGAATGAAATTGCCGGTGACCTCTCTATGTCGAAAGCTTTGCTGTACTATTATTTCCCTGATAAAAGCCAGTTATATATAGCTGTAATGCGTAAGCTGGCTAATGAATACTTAAAATTGCTTGAAGATAACATTGATACTTTTAATAATTTAAAAGAAGCCTTTGTTTTCCAGATCAATACACATCATGATTTTATTGTAAAGAATTATAATTTCTTCGATTTTTTCAGGCTTAATGAACAAAATTTACCGGATACCATTTGGGAAATTGTTGAGCAAGTGCACAAAGCGGAGCTTACTTTGTTGAGTAATGCCGTTAAAGTTGAAATTGAAAAGGGCACTATAAAACCTATTGAAAACTCCGAAGAGGTTGTTGACCTGCTTTTAGATGCTATGCATGGTATCAGGGTGGGGGCTGTGTCTCAAAAGAAATCCAGTTTCCCGCGTAAGGAACATCTCGAAGAAATTAGAAGCAAAAAGCTATTGCTTACTGATATATTCATAAAGGGTTTAATGTATTGCTAATACAATCGATTAAATTCAATTTGTGCTGTGTCAGTACCCCGTAAAAATGATGGGTGGTCGATAAAGTCCCAGTATATTATAGATACCTTTGTTTAAACATTTAATTAATAGGCTCTTGTAAAAGCATCTATATATTATTGTTATAACTTCCTATTTAATAAGAGGTGATTGTTTTAGAGTGATTTAGCCGGATGGAGATTTATTTCCATCCGGCTTTTTTTATAGTTTAATATTTTTAAGCAGGGCAAAGGGCACCTGGTCCAATATGGTGGTCATTTTGATAACCAAATTATGCTCTGATGCTTTGTCGCATAATAGATTATGCCATTTTAGTGGGGCCTTAACAGGCAATTCTATATGTGTATCTTCCCAATTGATGGAGCCTGGGTTGCGGTGGTCTGGGCTTATTTGAGCCAAATGAAGGGGTATAATCACTATGTACCAATCTTCGTGATATTGCCGGGCAAAGGCCATTATATTTTTCTCATATTTCCCTGTAACTGTCAAGGGTATATATAAGCCTTTTTCAAAAGTTATGGAGTTCTTTTTTCGTTCACCAAACAACAATTGAGTAAGCCAGAGTTTGATATTGGCATTTTGCCTTTTATTCCATAACTCATCAAAGGAGACATTATCTTTAGTTAGTTGGTTTAAATTATTGGCTCTTAATTCATAATCCACCGGGCGGCGGTTGTCAGGATCAACCATGCTCAGGTCCCAATATTCGCAACCCTGGTAAATATCTGGGGTGCCTGGGCAAGTGAATTTTAAAATAGTTTGCGCTAATGAGTTTATAATGCCGTAATCAGCGATTTTATTTAACAATGGTTGAAAGCTATAATTGAAATCGCTTTGTGGTTGCAGTATTGATTCAATGAATCTTTTACAACTTTCTTCATATTCTTCATTTGGCTCTGCCCATTGGGTGTGGCGTTTAGCTTCGCGCAAACCTTTAATCAGGTATTCTTGCAGGCGGTTCAAGAAGTCGTCATCTTCCCCTGGCATCGGGAAACTTCCGGTTATGCTTTGGTAAAGAAGATATTCGTCGTTGGCATCGGGTGCACCATCAGTTTTAAATTTGCTGTTAATATTTTGCCAGTGCGCGACCATTTTTAACCAATCCTCAGCAAGGTCAGTTAAAACATTTAATCTCGCCCTTACACCTTCACCTCGTTTAGTATCATGAGTTGATGTTGCATTAATAGCCAGGGGATATTGCTGCTGTCTTTGGATCATTGCACTGTGAAATTCATCTACCGATAGTCCGAAAGTTTGTGGCGTATCACCAACTTCGTTGTGGCCGATAAACCGGTCATAGGTATACATTAGGGTATCTTCTACTCCTTTGGCCATCAGCGGGCCTGTAAATTGCATACAGCGTTGATAAAACTGGAGTATATGCTGGCTCACACCATCATCATTTTCTTTAATCAATATGTTTTGCAACAGATCTGCGCCTTTTTCAAGTTCCGGCTTAGCATCACGGATACTTTTAAATATTTCTGTAACCGCTTTTTGTTCATCAAGTGGCAGGGGGAAACTATTGCCATAATATCTGTAAACCGGGCACCTGATCAAAAATTCGGCTATTACAGATTTGATGTCATTTGTTTTTATTGCATCCTGATCTGCAAGTTCCAGATCACAAAATAACTGGTACAGGTTTTCCAGTTCGCCGGCCATGTGCTCATGTAAAATGAGTGACTTCTTATTAAAAATCGCTTTGGTTATAGGTTGTTTTTCTTTAGTAAGCTCGCGGTAAAAATCTGCAAAAGCTTTTTTATTTTCTGTTTGGGTAAACAGGTTGTTTATTGCCGCCAGGAAATCATACCCAGTACTGCCTTGTACCGGCCAGCTATCCGGAAATTTTTCGCCGTCTTCCAATATCTTTTCTACTACAATATAGGTTTCGCTGCCGGTAAGTGCGCGCAGGCGTTCTAGGTATTCGGCGGGATCATACAATCCGTCGATATGATCTAAACGAAGGCCCTGTACAATGCCTTTATCCAGCAATGATTTAATCAGTTCATGGTATTTATCAAACACCTTTGGAAGTTGCATGTTGAGGCAGATAAGTCCATTCACCGTAAAAAATCTGCGAAAATTGATCTGCTTTTCCGTCTCCTGCCAAAAGCATAACTGATAGTATTGCTCGCTTGATATTTGCTGCAATAATGATGTATCCTTATTTATTTTATCAATAGATGCCTGGATGGATTTTTTTGTATCATCATGTTTATAAATGGAAGCCAGTTGTTCTTTCAATTCCGTAAACCGGATACCGAAAGAAATATTATCATCTGCTTGCTGTAGTTCCTTTGCCTCTGCAATTAACAGCGTAATCAATTTATTAGGTTCTGCGGCAATTTGCAGAATGGTTATATAGGCATGCAGATTCAACGGGTAATACTGTTCACCGTATGTAAAAGCAAAACTATTTTCTTTAAGAACTATTTTAATCTGCCCGTCTTTTAATGCATCTTCAAACGGTTCGCCTAAAAAAGGAACCATTAGTCGGCTATTATAGATGGGAGCCGACCAAATGATGTCAAAAAAATCAACGTATTCAGATCGTTTACCTTTCTCCAGCACATCCATCAGCCATTTGTTGTTTTGATGATAGGCCATATGATTAGGCACTATATCCTGCAGCCAGCTGATGTTGTGTTTTTTAAGTGTTTTGCTGATTGCTTCCAATTCCTGCAAGGTGCCAATCTCCGGGTTGATGACCAAGGGATTAACCACATCATAACCATGTGTGCTGCCCGGCACGGCTTCAAAAATAGGGGAGGCGTATAAGGTGCTGATCCCCAACTGTTGGAGGTAAGGAATAATGGCCTTTAAATGATTAAAGGTGAAGTTTTTATTGAACTGGATCCTATACGTTGCAACGGGGTTATGCATAATATTGAGTATATATGAGTATAGACTCTGGGGGTAGCTGCATATTGCCTGTACTTATAATCTCTGCAGAGGCTATTGGTCCGTTCCATTTAGGCTCGGCGGAATCAAACAGTTTTTGCCATTGATTTATCCCGTTGGGTATTTTTATATCCTGATATAGCCTGGAGAAGTTTAACAGACTAAGTGTTTTTTGCTCTTCGGTCCATCGTTCAATCATTAATGTTTGAGTTGTTTCATCAACCGTTACACTCATATTTTCACGATTGGTGCTTTTAATAGCTGGCTGTCGTTTTTTTAGTTTGATAAGGCTTTTGTAATACCGCAGCATTACATTGTGTAATCCCTTATCTAATAATCCCCAATTTAGTTTGGAGCTTTCAAAAGTGGATAATGCCTGCGGGTCTGGAGCTTGCCCTTGTGAATGAGAATCGGCAAATTCTTCTTTACGGCCTTTTCGCACAGCTTTAATCAATTTTTCATCGGTATGGCTTACAAAAAACTGGAATGGGTTAGGTTCGCTCCATTCCTCGCCCATAAATAGCATCGGTAAAAACGGGCTAATCATAACAGCGCCTGCCATTAGCTTTTGCATCTCGAAACTAAACAATTGGCTTGATCGCTCTCCAAGCATCCTATTTCCCACCTGGTCATGGTTCTGGGAAAACACCACAAATTGTTGCCCGTTGATACCTTTGGTTGGTGTGCCAAAGGTTTTTTGTCGTTGATGGGAATATTGTCCGTGATATACATATCCGTTTTGGTAAGCGGTTGCTAAATCGGATATGCCATTAAAATCTGTGTAATAACCATTACGTTCACCGCCAGCCGTTACGCGCAAGGCGTGGTGAAACTCATCTATCCACTGCGCGTTAAAGCCATAGCCGTCTTTTTGAATGGGATTAATATAACGGGTGTCGTTCAGGTCGCACTCGGCTATCAGGTAATGGGTTCTTCCCGATTCTTCCATTAGTTGGGCCACGTGCTGATTGATCTCCCGTAAAATATGGTTCGGACTAAAGTCTCGTATGGCGTGTACGGCATCCATGCGCAGGGCATCTACATGAAAATCCCGGAACCACATCAATACATTCTCAATAAAATATCGTCTTACTTCGTCGCAACCTGCATCATCAAAATTGATAGCACTGCCCCAGGGGGTATGATATTTATCTGTAAAATAGGGTCCGAAATTTGCAAAATAATTACCCTCCGGGCCCAGGTGATTGTAAACAACATCCAGAATAACAGCTAAACCTTTGCTATGGCACGTATTAATCAATTGCTGTAAACCCGCAGGGCCCCCGTAGCTATTTTGTACCGCGAAGGGAAAAACACCGTCATAACCCCAGTTTCTTTCTCCCGGAAACTGCGAAACAGGCATAATCTCAACTGCTGTAATGCCCAGTTCAATCAAATAGTTCAGTTTGTCCTCGATGCCTTTAAATGTGCTATTCTGGGTAAATGTGCCGGTATGCAACTCATAAATAATATAATCGGCAAGCGCGATGTTTTGCCATTGAGTACCAGTCCAGTCAAAAGCTTTTAAATCAAATGCTTCTGATGGGCCGTGTACACCCTGGGGTTGAAGTAACGAAGCCGGATCTGGTAATTGTTTGCCATCTACCTTAAACCAATAGTTATCACCGGGCTTAAGGTGATTGGTTTTCAATGTCCAATAGCCGTATTCTTCTTTAACTAAAGGATGCTCAAGCGCATCTAACTTTAGCAAAACCTCACCTGCATTTGGAGTCCAAACCCTTACTTCTGCAAATCCGGGATCATTAAAGTTAATACCTAATGTTCTGTTATTGGTGTTTTGTTTCGCCATTGTGAATCAGTTGATGCTGAAGTAATACAACGGATCGTCCTTCAACTTGTATGGTATCTTTTGCTTTAAATTTGCCTTTTACCTTTTCGTTAGGGTTTTTATGTGTGTCGATAATTAACTCCCAATCCTTGGCGTATTCCTTTGCTGGTAGCTTGTAGCTAAGTGGTTCGTCATGAGCGTTAAATATTACGTAAAAGCTATCGTCAATTACTTTATTTCCCTCGGCATTTACGCTATGTAGTCCTAAACCGTTTAAAAAAATGGCAACTGATTTGGCAAAATCATGATTCCAGTTGTCTTCACTCATTTCAGATCCATCTGGCAAAAACCAGGCAATATCAGCTACTCCGCTTTTTGTTTCAACCTCGCCGTTAAACCAGTTTTTCCTTGAAAATGCAGCATGCTCTTTTCTAAGTTTTATGAGTTTACGGGTAAATTGCATTAAATCTTTATCCATGGTTTCCCAGTTGATCCATGAAATTTCATTATCCTGGCAATAAGTATTGTTGTTTCCCTTTTGGGTGCGGCTCATTTCGTCGCCTGCCACCAGCATCGGCACCCCTTGCGATAGGAATAATGTTGTTAAAAAATTGCGCTTTTGTTTTTCGCGCAATTCATTGATATTTTCATCGTCGGTTGGGCCCTCAACGCCGCAGTTCCATGAGCGGTTGTGGCTTTCGCCATCATTATTATCCTCTCCGTTGGCTTCATTGTGCTTTTCATTGTATGATACAAGATCATTTAGGGTAAAGCCGTCATGGGCGGTTACAAAGTTGATACTTGCTGTCGGTCGGCGGTATAGTTTGTATAGATCAGAACTGCCTGTTATGCGGTCGCCAAATTCAGCCAGTGAACTTTCCGTACCGCTCCAGAAATCCCGGATGCTGTCCCTGTATTTGCCGTTCCATTCGCCCCATCCCGGCGGAAACTTGCCAACCTGGTAACCGCCTTCGCCAACATCCCAGGGCTCGGCAATTAGTTTTACTTGCGATATGCACGGATCCTGGTGAATAATATCAAAAAAAGCACTCAGGCGATTCACCTCATGCAATTCGCGGGCAAGTGTAGCGGCAAGGTCAAAGCGGAAACCATCAACATGCATTTCCAGGATCCAATAGCGCAGACTATCCATCATCAAGCGCAGCACATTGGGCAAATTGGCATTAAGTGTGTTGCCTGTACCGGTGTAGTCCATGTAAAATCGTTTGTCTTCGGTAAGGCGGTAATAAGAGGAGTTGTCAATGCCGCGGAAAGATAAGGTAGGGCCCATGTGGCTACCTTCGCCGGTATGATTGTAAACCACATCAAGTATCACTTCAATACCCGCCTTGTGTAATTCCTTTACCATAGTTTTAAACTCCCTTACCTGCTCACCCTGCACTCCGCAGGAAGAGTACCTGCAATCAGGAGCAAAAAAGCCCATTGTATTGTAGCCCCAGTAATTGGAAAGTCCGTTTTCAACAAGGTGCCTGTCACTTAAAAAATGATGCACCGGCATTAATTCAATGGCAGTTATACCCAGATCTTTTAAATATTTAATGGTTACCGGATGCCCGATAGCTGCGTACGTACCCCTGATGCTCTCAGGTATTTGAGGATTCATTTTGGTAAAGCCCTTTACATGAGCTTCATAAATAACCGAATTATAATATTCAATGTCAGGAGGTGTGTCGCCTTCCCAATCAAAATTATGATCAATAACTACTGATTTTGGTACATAGGCCGCATTGTCGGTTTCGCTAAAACTAAGGTCTTCATCCGGGCTGCCAATTTGGTATCCGAATAACGAATCGTCCCAATTAATAGTTCCGGAAATTGCCTTGGCATAAGGGTCAAGCAGCAGTTTATTAGGATTAAAGCGGTGCCCATTTTCGGGTTCATATGGGCCGCTCACCCTGTAGCCATAAAGCTGTCCTGGTTTTAAACCGGGTATATAAACATGCCATATCAGTTCAGAGTATTCGGTGATTTTTATTCTTTCTGTTTCAATTTCGTCATTAGGAGCGTTAAACAAACAAAGTTCAACGCCAGTAGCATTCTCGGAATATAGTGTGAAGTTGACGCCCTTACCATCCCATGTAGCGCCAAGCGGGAATGATTTACCGGGGTATGTTGTAATTTTCATATGCGATTAGGGGATATTAAATTTCATATTACACCAATTAAATTAAAATCAGGTTGATTTGTTTGGCGGTATACCATATTTTGTTTTTTCATGTTGATAATCAATGTGAAACCTGAATTTTATGGTTGCCTTTTGTGTAAATAAGTTAATTTGTAATTGATAGTTTTGCTGAGTAAATTTGTGTATCTACTTAAAACCAAACCTATGAGCAAAAAAATATTTGTTGTGGAAGACGATTCAGACTTGTCTGAAGCTATACAGATCGTCCTTAGAGAAGAGGGGTATTGCACCGTTGCATCTCTTGATAAAAACTCCATCAAAGGAGTGATTCTTCATATGCCAGATCTTGTTTTGGTTGATAATAAACTAAAGGACGGCTTTGGCAGCGAACTATGCCGGGCAATAAAACAGCATCCGTTAACCAGTCATATCCCGGTTATACTAATATCGGGATATCCTGATCTTGCAGATATCGCTAAAGCCTGTGGGGCTGATGCCTGGTTAAGCAAGCCATTTGAATTAACTGCACTAACCAACCTGGTCGGCCATTATGTAAAGCATGCGGCTTAATCGTTAAGCAACATCCAAACCATTTTTACAATAAAATGGTTTGGATAAATGCATTGAATGAGGCTTAAATTTGCTTAATCAATTCCACCAGCAAATGCTCAAGTTGATAATGGCAAATCAAAGCAACGCTTTTAAAGAGCATTAAGTTGTGATAAATTAACTCAAAGTAACTGTACTATCCGGTGATCCGGTAGCCTTTCTTCCCGACCTGATTTTTATAACCTGGTATAGCACGCCTACAATGTAAAGTACAACAAGGATGAGCAGTCCCATTTTTGCTACCGGGTCATTTGGGTCGGCGGCCAGCGGGTGGCTTATAGGTAGCCTGGTTAAAGTTTCAATAGTTGCAGGAATCATCGAGAAAAACAAGGTTGATGACATTACTATAGTTTGAATATAATCGGCACCCTTCCCCAAAAATTTGATTGATTTGGCATATACGCCAATGGGGAGCAATACTAAAACAATAACTGCCAGGCCGTGTCCGGCACTTAAATGCCCGGTTTTCATGATCAGCAATGCCGTAAGGCAGGCAATTGCTGTTAAAGTTATATATAACTTACCAACAGCAGTTGCGGGGTCTATTTTCCCATAACGGATTAAAGCGTATAATGCAATGAGAACAGCGAGGATACTAACAGCAGTATGGAAAATTCCGAGCGGGGATAGGTGATTAGGCATAACTGTGAATTTAAAAGTTTAAAGGATCTGGATAAAACTTATCAGTATTTACACCGATATCCTAAAGTTACATATAAGATAATGTAAATGCAAATAGCTGTGTTACAGTATTATTTAAAAGCCTTGGCAATTGCCTGCTCTGTAATGGTGGCCATAATTTGCTATCCGGCCGCATTAGGATGCACGCCATCAACAGTTTCTTTATTTAGGGCGCTTATCGGCAGGTTTTAAACAGGTGTAAATAATCTGTCAGTTAAATTCCTGTAACATTTAATTAATAGTTATCAAACTTTTAAAACAGGTGCTTGTTATCTGGTTATATCTGTTAATTATGAAAACCTTTAAAGAACATGAATCAGTGATTTATACCGATGCCGAAGGAAGGTTGATAGATACCTTTGTTGTATTTGATACGGATAAGGTAACCGGCTTAACGCATATCAACCATATGAATCTTAAAGTTCCCTCAGAAACCTTACAGCTTCATCCGGCTACTATAGCAAAATATAACTTGCCTATGCAGGATGCCTTTAGTTTTGAGATATTTAAGAAACTGAAAGAAAAACATATTGAACCGGTAACGCCGGTAGTAAAAAACACTTTAAAGGTTACACCCGGCTTTAAGTTGGCAAAAGCATCTTAAATCAGCAAAAAAATCTCACCATAAAAAACTCCATTTGTTTATCGCGAATGGAGTTTTTTTTATTAATACGCTGTCATTGAATGGCAAATGTTGAAATATCTACAATGTGGAACTTACATGCTGTTTCCTGAATAAAACAGGAGATAGCTGGGTATGTTTTTTAAAATAATTGCTAAAGTGTGTCGACTCGGTAAAGCCTAAACGGTAGGCAATTTCCTTAATAGATATGGCCGAGTTTTGTAACAGCGCCTTAGCCTCTGATATTGTTTTTTCGGCTATCCAGGTACCAATTGCCTTCCCGGTTTTTATTTTGATAACGTTGCTTAAATAATTAGGGTGCAAGCTTTGGGCATCGGCATAATCCTGTACACGGTAAGCTTTTTCAACAAGGCCATTACTCAGGTCCCGGTAATGTTTTTCAAGCGTGCGTTTAAACTCCTTTACTATCTGCGAGCTGCGGTTCCCTTCATAAATAGGGTTATAATCTTTCCAAAAATACTCCTTTACTTTTAACAGCAATACAACAAACAGGTTCCCGATAATGCGATTGCGATAAGCGCTTTGAGCCTGGTACTCCTTTGATATCTGCAGATAAAGCTGCTCAAATTCTGCAAAGGCGGCCGGAGCCAAAACCCGTGGCTGTACGGTTTCGGCAAGCAGGAACGGAAACTCCTCAAAAATATCCGGGTGAACATTCTCTTTCAGGAAGGATTCGCTAAGAGTAATCAAGTATACCTCTTCTATATTATACCAGTTATATGATTTGTAATGCCCCGGGTTTGTAAAATAAATGGTTCCAGGTACGGTATCAAACACCAGTTCATCGGTAGTATATTTCCCCGAGCCATTTTTAACAAAAACAAAAGAAAAGAAGTTTGGCCTGAACACCAGCGACTGATAAGGCAAATTCTTATGGATATCCTTCAAATTGTGAATTACAAAGTCGGTTTTATCATCAATGCAATCAGCAGGCAAACCAAAATGAATGTATTGTTCTTTGAGATTATTGAAGATCAGTTTTTCTTCTTCTTTCATAAGGATCGGTATCTAAGGTAAAATTAAATCAATCTGATACCATAACACATGCTACCATTAAATAAAAATTAAGTTAAGGTGCAAATATTGATAGCAATAGCTATTATTGGAAAATATGTATTGCTATTGATCTGCTTTTATGAAATTGAATTTTGAAGGGTTACCAACTATTGATCTGCACATTTTATTAGCACTTGCAAAGGAGGCAGGGAGGGGGATACTTACTGTTTATAACGGCGGTGATATAGTGGTAACTTTAAAGGACGACAGATCGCCTTTAACACTTGCCGACCAGATCTCGCATGAAATTATAATGCAAGGTCTTACCGTTTTAAATCCAGGCATACCTGTAATTTCCGAGGAAGGGAAAGATATCCCTTACGAGGTTAGAAAAAATTGGGAATACTTTTGGTGTGTTGACCCTTTAGATGGAACAAAAGAGTTTATTAAACGTAACGGTGAATTTACCGTTAACATAGCACTCATTCATAAAAACGCACCTGTTTTAGGTATTATATATGTTCCTGTTACCAGCGAACTTTATTATGGAGGTGAAGGTATTGGCAGTTGGAAGGAGAGTGCTACCGGTGAAACCCGGGAACTTCATGCCAATAAAAAAACAAAGAATTGGATAGCTGTAGGCAGCCGGTCGCATTCATCGGCAGAAGAAATCACTATGTTGAAACAATATCCTATTGCGGAGACGGTATCTGTTGGCAGCTCTATCAAGTTTGGTTTAATTGCCGAAGGTAAAGCCGATATATATTACAGGCATGGGCCAACAATGGAGTGGGATACAGCGGCAGGCCAGGCAATAGCAACTTATAGCGGCGCTGTAATGTGTAATTCGGCCGGCGAACCATTTGTATATAATAAGCCATCGTTACTCAATGGCGGTTTTTTGGTAAAAATCAGATAGAAAATAAATGATTGTGTTTTTAGGTTATAATGTAGGCCCTGATGCATCATTACAATTTGTACTCGAGTTGTTTTTTTAATACCACATTATCTGCAGCCTTAGCAATCATTACATCAAAAGTTCCCGGCTCTGTAACCAGTTTCATTTGCCTGTTCCAGATGGCCAGATCTTTACTGTTGATAGTGAAATTGATGGTTTTAATTTCGCCCGGTTCAAGAGCGATCTTGCTGAAACGTTTCAGGCTCATTTCGGGAGTACTTACAGAGTTTATTTTGTTACCTAAGTAAAGCTGTACAACCTCTTTACCAGCAATGCTTCCGGTATTTTTTATATCGACAGAAATAGTCACCTGCTCATTTTTAGTAAAAACGGTTTTGGACACTTTCAGGTTATCATACTGGAAAGATGTATAGCTTAAGCCGTAACCAAAAGCGAACAAAGGATCGGTTGATGAGTATACATAATCCTGCCCTGGTTTTTCTATACTACCATGCTGGCGGTTAATTCCTTTTGATGAGTTTACATAATTATAAAATACCGGGATGTGCCCGGTAGATTGCGGCACACTCATGTTTAACCTTCCGGAAGGATTTACTTTGCCGAAAAGGATGTTGGCTATTGCGGTACCACCTTTTTCGCCGGGATACCACGCTTCCAGTATAGCCGGGATGTTTTCCTTTTCCCAGCTGATACTCCATGGGCGGCCATGTACCATTACTAATATTACAGGTTTGCCGGTTTTATAAATTGCCTGTAATAACTCCCGTTGTACACCTTGCGGGTTAATATCTGTAACATCATATCCCTCACCACAGGTAAATGGATCTTTAGGTTCATTGCCGGGAGCATGTCCATTCCAGCCAATTCCAGAAAATACCACGCTGGTGGTTCCTAACACCACAACAACGGCGTCGCTGTTTGCTGCTGTTTTAACAGCTTCATCAAAACCGCTTTTATCTAAGCCGGAAAGTTCGCAGCCCTGTGCATAATTAACTTTAATGTTGTTACCCGCAAATTGTTTAATACCATCCAACACCGTAACGCCCGAAAGATTATCACGGGTAAAGCTGTAATCGCCATATTGCACCTTGTTGGCATTTGGGCCTATAACTGCTATTGATTTAAGCTTGCTGATATTCAAAGGCAATAAGCTTTTCTCGTTTTTTAACAGGATGATGGATTCTTCGGCTATTTGTTGCGATAGTTTGATATGATCGGGTGTATGCAACCTGCTGTTCAAAAGTGAAGTATCCGGCAATGGTTTTTCAAATAGTCCGGCTTTAAATTTGGCTGTCAGTATTCTTGATACTGCGCTATCAACCTGGCTTTCCTTTACTTTTCCGGTTTTTACCAGTTCAATTAAGTGGGCATACACATCGGGACGTGAAGCTTCCAGATCCACACCTGCTTTTATACCTAAGAGCGCAGCATCCGAAGCCGTTTTTGCTACTTTATGAAAATTGTATAATTGACTCAAGCCTCCATAGTCCGAAAAAACATATCCTTTAAAGCCCCATTCTCCTCTTAAAACCTGTTTCAGCAAAAACTCGTTACTATGGGCCGGGATACCATCAATTTCGTTGTATGATGGCATAATGGCGGCAATATTGGCATCTTGCACGGCATCTTTAAAAGGTGGCAAAAACATGGAGCGTAATTCTCGTTCACCAATTTCGGCAGGTGCAAGGTTAATGCCTGCTATGGGTTTACTGTAAGCGGCAAAGTGTTTGCCTGTACACATCACTTTATCAAAGGCAAAACTGGTACGGGTTTTCAATGGATCGCCCTGCATGCCTTTTACAAAAGCAGAGCCCAACTGGCCAACCAGGTAAGGGTCTTCTGCAAAGCATTCTTCTACACGGCCATACCGGGCATCCCTGATAAGATCAAACAATGGTGATAACGCTTCATCAATCCCTGAGGTTGAAGCCTCATAAGCAATTGCAGAACCCATTTGCTCAATCAAAGCCGGGTTCCAGGTACTTCCTTGCGCTATAGCTTGCGGAAATGTTGTTGCGCCGGCAGCCAACTGGCCGTGCAGGCATTCGCCAATCTGGATAGGAGGGATTCCCAGCCTGGTTTGTTCGCGGGCGTACTTTTTAGCTGCAATCGATTGTAGGGCAATGTCCTTAACATTGGTAAACGGGCTTTCTAAAACGCCGTATCCAATTTTGCTATTTTTTGCTTCGCCGAGGGATGACATGCTCATTTGACCAACCTTTTCTTCAAGCGTCATCCTTTTTAAAAGATCAGCAACGCGCTGTTGAACCGGAACTTTAGGGTTTTTGTATACTTGCGCATTTGCGGCGGTAGCAAAATATATGGCTATGCCTATGATAGTCAGCGTTTTTCTGTTAATCATTTATGTAGAATGTTTTAGCTATAGTGCAGGATTAAGGTAGCTAAAATCCGTATAATTTATACTCCCGCATTTAAATTAGTGTCCCGCCCAGATCTCCTGTACCTCTTCAAGCGATTTCCCTTTGGTTTCGGGTACCATTTTGTATACCACCCAGAAAGATAGGAGGCAACAAGCAGAGAAAAACCAGAAGGTAACAGCCGGTCCAACAGATCCTAAAAACATCGGCGTTAACTGCCCTACAATAGTATCCGCAATCCACATCACCATAATACTTAAAGCCAGTGCCCGGCCGCGTATTTTAGTGGGGAAGATTTCGGAAGCTATAACAAACTTAAGCGGGCCAATGGAAAAGGCGAAACAAGCAAGGAACAATATAATACTGATAACTAATGCGATATTGTTTGTAGCACCTGTGTAAAAACAAACACCCGTAAAAAACAAACAAACAGTAGCACCTAAGGCACCCACTATATACAAAGGCCTGCGCCCCATTTTATCCACCTTCCATATAGCGATCAGGGTGAACAGGAAGTTGGCAATTCCAAAAATGATCTGCCCCAATAAGGCATTTGTAATATTTATTCCCGCATCGCTCAAAATGCGCGGACCGTAATAAATAACCGCGTTGATACCACTAAATTGAGAGAATAAAGGCAGTAACAAACCAATAAGCAAAGGTTTGCGCATAGCCGGAGCAAAAATCTCTTTGTATGAACCTTTTTCCTGTGTTATGGTGCTTTTTATGATGAGGGCGTCGCTTTGGGCAGTAGCAAGGTTGGTGATCCTGGCTAAAATCGAGATACCTTCTTCAATTTGTCCTTTTTGGATTAGCCAGCGCGGGCTTTCAGGTACAAAACATAAGCCGGTGAAAAATAGCAAGGCCGGTATAGTACCCAAACCAAGCATACTGCGCCACACTTCTTTAACCAGGATGAGGTTTAAAATATGACCCATGCCCGTACCTTTATAATTTAAAGAGAAGCTTAGTAAACCCGCGTTGGTTAAGTAGGCAACCAATATGCCCGCGGTAATAGCCAGCTGGTAAAATGTAACCAGGCGCCCCCTTACATTGGCCGGTGCAATTTCTGAGATGTATAATGGAGCTACAATTGAGGCAACCCCAACTCCCATCCCCCCAAGCATACGCGCCAAGATGAGTAATGTAAAACCAGATGATAATGCCGAACCAACTGCCGATGCCAGGAATAATATGGCAGAGAGCATCAGCATTTTTTTTCGACCCAAACGGTCGCTCAGATCGCCCGAGAATGAAACCCCGATGATACAGCCAACCAATGCCGAAGATACAAACCAGCCTTCTGTTGCAGCCGAAAGCGAGAACTGGTTTTTAACAAAAGGCAGCACGCCGGAAATCACCGCCATATCGAAACCAAAAAGTAAACCACCCAGTGTAGCTACCAAAGTAATTGCCACCAAAAACACGGTGGATCCGCTATTTACCGACTTTAAATTTTCCTGACTCATAAAACAGTTTTAGGTGGCTTGGTTATTTTTTATTCTTACAATTTTAACTTTTTTTTGAATTGCTAAAACTGTTTAAAGTTGATTGCTTATTGGTTTGCTTAATCTTTTAATGAAGTTGCCAATAATTAGCAGCATTCATCTTTAACAAATGCCTTTATCACTTTTGCCCGGCTGTTGCCTTTGTTGGTGATGGTATAACTTATGGCGTCGGCAGGGATAATAAATGTTTCGGCATAGTTTATTACCTGTTCCATATTGTTGGTGGTAACGGTGATGCTTTCGCCTTCAACCAGGCTAAGTACATGGCATTGGTTGTGTGTAAATTCTTCAATAGTGGTATCAAATTCAATGCGCTCCACAGCATAAAAGTGATCCGGATGTGTGGTTAGATTGATGATTTGCCAATCATCACCTTGTTTAATTATGGTTTGCCGGGATATTAAGGTATCTGTAACTACTTTTCCTTTTCGCTCAAAATTCAGGTTTTCAAATGCCCGGTCTATATTTAATGTTCGTGGGTTTCCGCTCAGATCCGGGCGCAGCCAGTCATACATTTTGAAAGTAAAAATATAGGGGGTGGCACTTATTTCAAGCACCATATTGTTTTTACCAGAGCAATGTACCGTGCCATTGGGGATCAGGAACAAATCATGTTTCTTTGCCGGCAATATTTGCACATAATCTCCAACTTCAACAGGCTCATTGTTTTTGAAACTGTTCTCTAAAACAGCTTTAAATTCCTGCTTATTAATATTTTCCTGGAAACCAAGGTATACCTCGGCACCTGGTTCGGCGTCAAGGATATAATAGGTTTCATCCTGGGTGAAATTTTCGCCAAAATTCGCTTTGGTATAGGCAACAGTAGGATGGCATTGAAGAGAAAGATTGCCCCCGTTATAGGTATCCAGAAAATCAAAACGGATAGGGAAGGCATCGCCAAATCTTTCGGCGGCTTTACCTAAAACAGCTTTGTTATTATATAAAAACAGCGTATCTAAAGATACTTCCAGCATTTCGCTGCCGTTTTGTAAAATAATACCATTTTCGGGTGCTATCAGTTCAAATGACCATGCATAGTTTACAACGTCATTATTTAAACCCTTAATGTGATGTTTTATCCATTCACCGCCCCATACGCCGGGCTCAAACCATGGTCTGGCCCTGAACATATTTTGAGCCATTGTTTTTAAGGTATCTCTAAGCGTTTGTCCTGTTGTCCATGTTATCTCGTTGATTCTTTGTTCGTCAACAATTATATCAATTATGGGGATCAATTGCTTTTTGTGTTTATTTAATACGGGCCATTCAACAAAATAGAAGCGTTTGTATTGAACTTTTGGATCGGCAGGTTGATTATCGCCCAAATTGGTGATCTTGTTTGCCCTTGATCTGAATTGAATCTCGTTTTTAGGAACATCAATATATATAACCGGGGTTTCCCAACCGGCAAGTGTAGCGCCACAACCATAAATTATGTTTATGCCGCCTTCAATTGGTTTTAATGAGTTTAGTTTTCCGGCGTCGAAAAAATCGCTGATGTCACCTTCATATATCTTGCCGAAGAGTGGATCATCTCCACCCATTGCAGGGGCTATTATTTCGTTAATAACATTTTCGGGCTTAAGTGCTTCATTGATGTTTACCCAATTTACATGAATGCCCTTTTTTATAAATTCCGCATTAAGGCTATCTAAAAAAATGTCCCAGTAAACGCCGGAATAGCCATCTATGGTGATGTTTGTTTTTTGTGCTGCTATCCATACCGCCAAGCTTTCAAAACCGTTATAAATTTGTTGGTCGATTTTAAAAGTAGGATAAATATCGTATTGGTGACTTAAGGCGCTTTCTTTTTTTGCCGGGATCAGGAACTGTTTAGTCGACCTCAATTCCCGGTTGTCAATTTTGAAATCGCTTGGGGAAGCAGAATTCTTGCTCATACAAATGTTATATGTTATAATGTGCAAACATATTGTATTTACCTTATATTCCAAACACCGCTTATATATTTTTACATGAAATTAGCTGGTGCGCCTGCTTTCAACAGTATATATAAAGCTTTCGGCTTTATAGTAACCCAGGTTATACTCCATAGGGCGATCTCCCTGGTCAAAAACAAAACGTTTTCTGAAAAGCACCGGGCTGCCGGGGTCAATTTCCAGCTTGCCTGCAATTAGTTTATCGGCTGCTTTGGCACTAATTTCTTCTTTTGATAGATTGGCTACTACCGAGTGGTCAACTTCCAGCATTTCATATAATGGCTTTTTAAAATCCTCATCACCGGTTAGCCCTATCCTGGGGTGAAAGTAAGATACAAAGTAAACGAAGGCCTCTTCGGCATTGCCTCTCAGCCGCTCCAGTTTCATGATCTTTTTCTCGGCTTTTATATCAAAAAAATTAGCGATGAACTCGTCTGGGTATACCCAGCTAACATGTAATTCATAATTTTTAATAGGAATGCCGCGCGCCTGCATTTCTTGAGTGAAACTTAACCAATTCATTGATTTTGAGCTCATTTTGGGATGAGCTACCTTTGTTCCCAGCCTCTTTTTTCTGATCAGCAACTCCTCATAAACCAATTTATTAATGGCCTGGCGCAGGGTGGTCCTGGATATAGCCAATATTTTTGCGAGGTCTACTTCATTTGGCAATAATTTACCAGACTGATATTCAGGATCTTTAATCAGTTCCCTTAACAGGTTTTCGGCCTGTATATGAAGAGGTACGGCACTTTTGTGATCAATGGAAAGTTTCATATATCTCGGTATTTTTTTAGTTTTTACAAACTATATGTACTGCAAATTAAATCATTAATATATAAACATGATAATGTTTATATGTATATACTGATAATTTATATGCCGTTATACGGTTTCTATGTCAAAAGCCGGGGGGCTTAAAATTAGGCCGTTTTTTTTAAAAAAATATGTAACAAAAAATTTGCATTATATTTTTATGTTGCTATGTTTGTACATATAAACCAGATCTGATGCTATGTATCAGATGCTTAGTACCTAATTTACATCGTAATACCTAACGTTAACATTTATTCCTGCATGAAAGTACTTTTACCTGCTTTTTTTACTTTATCCATTTTTATCAATTTAAATGCCAGTGCACAGGTATCTGTCAATCCGGTATTAGCTAAATCGATTATTTCCGATCAGCGGCTGGATACTATCCAGGCCAGGGCTTTAAAATTGCTTTCGGGCTTTTCTGCAGGCACCTCCTATAACGAAGTGTGGATCCGTGATTTTAATACCTTTATTAAAGGGTCGCTTAAAGTGCATCCAAAAGAAGAAGTAAAAACCAATCTCCTGATGTTTTTTAAAATTCAGGGCGAGGACGGCAATATAGTTGATGGAGTAGTGGATAGTGCGAAAGCGAATGTTGGTTATAAATACCGCTATTCGCCATTGCTGCGTGGATGGGCGGCTCATAAAAATACGGTTGAAACAGACCAGGAATCATCTTTAGTTCAGGCTGTAAAAAAATATATTGATGTAACAGGCGATAAGGCTATCCTAAACGAAGTTATCGGCGATAAAACCGTGTTGCGGCGTATGGAAGATGCCTTTAGTTATATACAAAAGGACAGATGGTCGGCAAAATACGGTCTTGTTACAGGTGCAACTACTATAGATTGGGGCGATGTGCAATCAGAAACAGGCTGGGGTGTAGCTATCAATGATAAAACCAAGTGGGCAATTGATATTTATGACAACGCCATGTATGTAAAGGCCATTCATGATTTTTTGGCCATGAAACCCAAAAGTTATAAAACGCAAAAGGACTGGGCTTCAGTGGCAGCCGGTGTTACCAAAAATGTACGTAAATACCTATGGGATGCTAAAACCCAAAAGTATATCCCTCATATTTATTTAAATGGCAGCCCCTTTTCGCCAGATTTTAACGAGAAAGAGATATTATATACAGGTGGTTCTGTGTGCGCCATTTTAGCTGGTTTTAATACAGCTGCGGAGGTTAAGGAAATAAACAGGCAAATGGTAGCCGCCGCAGCTAAGGAAAAGCATGCCACTATAGGTATCACGGTCTATCCCCCATATCCGGCAAAACAGTACCCCAATATGCAACCTTATAATTATCAGAATGGTGGCGATTGGACCTGGTTTGGCGGCAGGATGATGGGCGCTTTAATAGACTATGGTTATGTTAACGACGCATATACCGAATTATCGCCCATGCTTGACAGGGCGCTTGCTAACAAAGGTTTTTTTGAATGGTATGATGTGCAAACCGGAGCCCCGAAGGGATCTGGCGATTTCAGGGGCGAGGCTGGTGTTTTGTATGATGCCATTACTGTTTTGAAGCAATGGGCCATTAAGAATAATTAGTTAATAAAAGTAAATACAACTACTAAAAACAACCTATAAACAATAATTCATGAAAAAAAATAATGCCATAAAGGTAGCTGGAATTTTTTTGTCATTTTTTTGGCCAAATACCAGTAAAACCCGGGGTGCTAAGCCACCTTGATAATGCAGGATGCATGTCGATCATCCCCAAAGAATTAATTCTCTAAAAAAACTAAAATCAATGTTATGAAGAAAAAAATTATCTATTCAATTTTGTTCACTTTGCTATCGCTACACGTTATGGCGCAGCTTAAAATCAGCGGAAAGGTTACCGATGCCAAAGATAACTCTGCCTTACCTGGTGTAAGTATAAAAATAAGAGGTACCCAGGGCGGTACCCAAACTGATCTGAAAGGAAATTTCAGTATACAATTAACAGAGGCTAACCCTATACTGGTATTTTCATATACCGGTTATGCCACGCAGGAAATAAATGCGATTGGTAAAAGCACTATTAACGTTCAGTTAAAAGAAATTGCAAGTGCCCTTAACGAGGTGGTTGTAATAGGTTACGGTACAGTAAAAAAATCAGATCTTACGGGGGCTGTTACCGGTATTAAAGGCGACCAGTTAAACGATAGGCCTGTTGCCAACCTTACACAAGCCTTGCAAGGCAAAGTTGCCGGTGTTGAGGTAAGTGTTAACAGCGCGGCTCCTGGTGCAGGTGCAAAGGTACGTATCAGGGGTATTGGATCAATTAACTCCAACCTTGATCCCTTATATGTGGTTGATGGTGTAGTTGGTGTTGACCCTAACACTATTAATCCACTTGACGTTGCTTCTGCCGAGGTATTGAAGGATGCTTCTTCAACTGCCATCTATGGATCACGCGGTGCAAACGGGGTTATCATGATTACTACCAAGCGTGGCCGTGCAGGTACTGCAACCATCACTTATGATGATAATTTTAATGAAAGCCAATTATACAGGCATTTGCGCACACTTAACTCTGCCGAATTTGTAAAGGTTTATAATGAATCATTTGCTAACGGGCAAAAATTTGATCCTACAGGGGCCGTATGGACACCTCCGGCTGCTTTAAATCATGCTAACTTCCCTAAGTTATTTGATGCCAGCAATAATCCTATTTATGATACTAACTGGGAAAAGGAAACCTATAAACCATCTTTTTCGCAGAGTCATCAATTAAGCATCCAGGGCGGAACCGAAAAATCGGTATACAGTTTATCATTCGGTTACTTTAATCAAAATGGATTAGCGCCTACATCGGCATTTAAAAGATATTCTGTAAAAATGACCATGGATAATGACGTTAAAGACTGGCTTAAAATGGGTGGTAGCATTAACCTGATAAGCAGCAGGCAACGTTTGGTTACCGACGGAAATGGTGGCTTAAACGTTCCCCGCGATGTATCTGAGGAAGTGCCTATTGTACCGGTAAAATATCCAGACGGTACCTGGGCTGGTAACTATGATATAGCTGGTCTTGAAGGAGCTCCAAACCCTGTGCAGGTTGCCAATGAGCGTTATACATTGAACAATAACCTGCAAATGCTTGGAAACGTTTATTCTTTATTCCACATAACAAAGGAACTGGATTTTAAAACAGACTTTGGTTATAATTTAAGCTCACAAAAAAATAATTTTTATTCTGCCGGAGATTTGCCTCACTTATCACAGGATCAGGGAGGTGTAGCCAACGTAAATGCTTACACCAACTATTATTGGCAAACAGAAAATTATTTAACCTGGAACAAAAAAATAAGTGACAGACAAAGGTTAACTGCTTTGGTGGGGGTATCTTTTCAACAAAAAGGATATGAAAGAGTACGTTCAGAAACACAGAACTTTATTGATGATATATTCCAATATCATTATGAGCAGGCTGGTTCTGTTAAAAGCGCCAACGAAACTCAGGACGAAAAATCTTCTTTGAGTTCATATTACGCCCGTTTAACTTATAATATTGATGATAAATACCTGTTTACAGCTACCGGCCGTTATGATGGATCATCAAGGTTTGGTAAGAACAATAAATACGCATTCTTCCCATCAGTAGGCGCAGCTTGGCGTGTATCTCAGGAAGATTTCCTTAAAAACAATCAAACCATATCAAACCTTAAGTTAAGGGCCAGCTATGGTGTATCAGGTAACCAGGAGATAGGTAATTACCGTTCATTGGCACAAATACAGCCAAGTACAACAGTTTTGAGCGGAGCTACTCAATCAACACTTTTACCAAGCTACATTGGCAACCCTAACCTTAAGTGGGAGCGTTCTGTACAGTTTGATGCCGGTGTTGAATTAGGCTTGCTTCATGATCGTGTTAGCCTTAATCTTGATTATTACAACCGTGTAACTAAGGATCTGTTGTTGCAGGCGCCTATTCCATGGTCGGCTGGTGAAACCAACGCCAACGTATACAAAAACGTGGGTTCGGTAAGAAATGCCGGTGTCGAGATCAGCCTGAATACTGTAAATATAAAATCAACTGATTTTGAATGGAGCACTAATTTTATATTTAATGCCAACAAAAACAAGGTATTAAAACTGAACGATAATGGTGCCGACATTTTCCCTGGCCCTAACTTCCTTGGTCAAAACTATGTGATTCGTGTAGGCCAGCCAATTGGTTCATTTTATGGAATGACCAGACTGGGCACATACAGCGATTCGCCTGCTGACGTTGCCGAAGCTGCTAAGCATAGCTTAAAAGCAGGTGACAGGAAATATATTTATAACCCGGATGGCAGTAACTATTACAGTATAATAGGGCAGGCTTATCCAAAATGGACTGGTACATTCAGTAGCAGTTTCAGGTATAAAAATGTTGATTTTTCTTTCGATATCCGTTTTGTTGAAGGTGTAAATACCGCTGCTAACTTTAAGCACTCTACAGAAGACAGGCAAACATTATCAAACAGTCTTGCAACTGTGCTTGACGGTTGGACACCTTCTCATCAAAATACTTACATATCGCAGGTGCGTAATTACAAATTTGCGCAGGATTCGCACTTTGATACCTGGTGGGTTGAAGATGGTTCATTCATACGTGGCCAAAACTTTACCCTGGGTTACAGCTTACCGCAATCGGTAACCCAAAAATTACACATTAACCGTTTTAGGGTTTACACCAGCGTTCAAAATTTGTTCATCATCACCAAGTATACCGGTTACGATCCTGAGGTTGATACATTTAACTCAGGTTACGGATCAAACGGTTCGTTCTCACAAAATTTAGATTTCTTCTCAAACCCACGTCCGCGTGTTTGGAACCTGGGTTTACAAGTAACCTTTTAAGTAATTGCGTAAGATAAAAGATTAGATAAAATAGCATAACGCAAAAAAGGAACGATTTATAAGTTTTACTTTAAATGATATTCAAATGAAAACAACAAGAAATATATTACTTGCAGCCACAATACTATTATCATGCTCCTGCAAGAAGTTTTTAGAAGAAAAACCCACCAGCTTTTTAACGCCCGAATCTAATGTTTCAAGCGTTAAAGTAGCCCGGGCATTCGCAAATTCAGGTTATCAGAATTTGCAGGGTTTCCTGGCAGGTCAATCCGGCTCATATGGTGGTAACACCTGGAATTTAATGGAATTTATGACCGGTAAATCAAATAGCGACCTGGGACAAACCGGATTTATTAATTATCAAAATTTGTCATACAGTCCTACGTCATTTTACTTTGATACCTGGTGGCAGCAAATGTACCTGGGTATTGGCGCTACCAATCTTGCTATCTCCAAAATACCTGCTATTAACGCAGCTGGTTTAACTGATGAAGCTAAAACAAATATGCTTGCCGAAGTACATACATTAAGGGCTCTGTACTATTTTCAACTGGTAAGGATGTATGGTGCTGTACCCATGGTTACAGAAACGCCTAAGGATCTGAATCTTAATATACCACGTACAGCTGCAAAAGATATTTATGATAAAGTAATTATCCCGGATTTACTGTTAGCAGAAAAATCAACCCTGCCGTGGAAAGATAATACAGGTAAAGTGTCTATGGGGGCTGTTAAGGCTTTACTTGCCGATGTATATCTTACCTATGCTGGCGCTGCCATAAACGGTGGTAAGCAATATTATGCTGAATCGGCAAAACGGTCGCTTGATGTGATCCAGAATGGTGGATACACCTTGTTTCCTGAGTATACCGATATGATAAAACCAGGCAACAAAAATACCGGAGAGTTTATTTTCCAGGTACAATATGCTGCGTCGGTACCTTCAACAAATCCGCTAACTCCGCTTACTATTCCAAACTTCTCGGGTATCTCAAAATACTCCGACGAATACGGATCAGTATATCCAACTGAGCAGTTTATTAATTCGTTCCCTGCTGGCGATAAAAGGGTACAGGAAAAACAATTCTTTTATACCAATTATCCTAACATTAAAACAGGTGTTACCGTTAATTTTAAAGGGCACTACATTTATAAATGGTTTGATGTAACCGCTGCAACAAGTACAGTAAAATCTGATTTGAACTATACACTGTACCGCCTGGCCGATGTGGAATTGATGTATGCAGAAGCATCAAATGAGGCAGAGAACGGCCCTAATGCTACTGCTATTCAAATGGTTAATAATATTCGGGCAAGAGCAAACCTGGTGCCAATTGTTGCATTATCACAAGCCGCATTTGAGCAGGAAGTTTGGCTACAACGCTATTATGAACTTTGCTTTGAAAATAAAATGTGGTTTGATATGATCAGGACCCGCAAAGTGCACAATGACGTTACGGGCAACTGGGATAATTTTGTTGGGCATAAAACTGTTTTTGGCGCCACTTTTGCCGAAAAGCAGTTATTGTTCCCTTTACCAAAACAAGAAACAGATGTAAACCCTAAATTATTGCCTAACAATACCGGGTTTTAAATATCGGTTAGTTAAACTAATAAAATAATTAGGTAACAAAAAAAGGAGGCTGTCGAAATGATAGCCTCCTTTTTTTGAATAAAAAGAAGCTGCATCATGATTTATGTGCAGCTTCATTAATAAACTACTTATGAAAATGACTGTTTAACAGCTGTTCCCAATCTTTTGCCTGAGCCTCCAGCTGTTTTAGCTTTTGTTCATTATCCATAAATTGTTGGTAAAACGGTATGCTGCAAACCAACCTGTTTGTAGGATCTGCTATTTGCAGGATGATGGATTTTACTGCTTTGCCGTTCATGCTTTTCAGCACGTAGCAGCGGTTAGCAGTACTCAAATCGTTGATCATCATTCCATCGCTTGCCCCAAACAATAGTGTTTTACCGGCCTGTGCCCAGCCGATGATCTTATTACCAATAAGTTCAGAGCGGGTTAGGCTAAGCTGTTGTTCATTTATAATGCTTTGCAGGTGCTTATTTAAGCTTGCAATTCTTTTTTGTTTAGATCGCCGGGTGATGATCACCACCGGTATGATAAATATAGATAATAGGATGCCCGCAACCAGGGCATTTTCCGTTATATGGTTCATGCTGATAATTAAAAAAATGATTAAATACGCTTTGTTAAAAAGCGGAGAAATTAAAATAGAATCAGTTGGATTTACCAGAAACCATGAAAAGGGAAGAGGATGAGCCGGTAAAACCGGGCCCCGGGAACACTTAATGGCGCACCTAAATAAAGGCCAATGCCATCTTTAGGTTCAACAAGATTACCCGTGGTTAAAAAAGCTGCCTGCTGCACAGTCAACTGCAATACCGGCAAATGGATAGTATCTCCAGTTTCGGCAATCAGCTGATCACGATGTGTGCTTTGCTTAATTCCGCTTTCGGGAGTTTTTGCGGCCTTCGATTTACCCGTAACAGCATATACCCTTGCAGCGCCGCTTATTTGCAAAGCGAAGAACAGGGTAATTACCACTACAGATCTGACGAATTTTGACAGCATTTTACAAAGATAGGATTTTTAAAATGGGAGAGGGGATTAGGGTTTCGCTTATAAGAAGGGGAATTGTATTTTATGGTAAAACGGAATGTCAAAATAAAAATGAAACATAACCGAACCAAAATATTGTATATGTTTATCCGATGAAATTTAGCGAGGCCGTTTTGCAGCATAAAGAACAAAATATTAACTGGATAAATAATTTAAGGCTGATAGCCATGTTTGCTGTTATTGTGCTACATACAGCCTCGCCGTTACTTTTTGCCTATAAAGGCACGCCTTTACACGATTGGCTTTTTGGCGATATCTATAACGCATTGGTGCGTTTTGCTGTGCCCGTTTTTGTGATGATAACGGGTGCATTATTGCTTCATCGTGAATATGAGTTGGGCGATTTTTTAAAAAAACGCATCGGTCGACTGATCCTCCCCTTTATCTTCTGGAGCCTGGTGTACATAGGCTACCAGTTATACAACGAAGAGATTGCTTTTACCAGCGATGTTTGGGCCGATCTTAAATTGGTATTACATCAGCTGCAAACCGGTAGTTTTTATCACCTGTGGTATGTATACCTGTTGATCGGTTTATACCTGTTTATCCCGGTTTTGAGTAAATTTGTGCGTAATGCTACCGAAAACGAGCTATTATATTTCCTTGCCATCTGGTTTTTGGCTATGCTGTTAAGCACACCCTATTTGGGCATTTTCAACACCGCTGTTGATCTTCATAATTTTACCGGGTATATTGGTTACCTGGTCTTAGGGCATTACTTAACCTACAAACGCTTTAAATTGCGTGCGTTGCCTGCTATTGCAGCTTTAGTATTTATTGGTCTTGTTGCTTTAATTACCTGGGGGACTTATTACCTGGAAATAAAGGATCATGCATTAAGCACATTTTTTTATGAACCCATAGGACCATTTATAGTGGTGCTTTCGGCAAGCGCGTTTTTAATAGCGAAATATACCATGGTAAAATTAAACCCTGCCATAAGGCGCGTTTTTGATAATGCCGGGAAATATACACTGGGCATTTACCTTAGCCATGCTTTAATATTAACTCTGCTCGATTTGGCTGGAATTAATTATACGCTTTTTACACCTATACTAAGCATTCCACTTATAGCGTTGCTGTGCTTTTTGCTGTCATGGTTATTAATTTATGCCATGAGTAAATTGCCTTTGGTTAAGCATGTTACCGGGTGATAGCCATTAAAACCACTTACCGGCAATCTTCTCAAAAGCTTCAACGTCAACCCTGGATTGGTATAGCTTTGTTCCAAGCTGCACATATTGGCGCTCCAATAGCTCGGTGGCAGTTATGATGCCTGCTCTTAGTGTAGACAAACCTTTGTACTCAGCTTTGATATCATTTTCCAGTTTGCGTTTTTTGATGTAGATCTCGTTGGCAATGAAATTGATCTCGCGGTCAATGGCCTCCGTATCTGGTGTATAGGTAAAACCAGATCCCATTTGCCTTTGCCAATCCAACAGCACCTGGATGTTTTTTGGGCCTATGCCACTTATCTTATGGGTTTTCAGTTTGTACATATCTGCCGCTGTGTGGATACCATTGGTATAGATCAATTGCTTTTTCGCGGCGCCAAAGGAGGGGATAGGGTAGTTACGGATATCAAATTGCAGAAGGTGAACCTGGTATTTAATGTTGTAGTATTTTTCCTCGATCAGTCTTTTTTTACTGGCGAAATCTGCGGGTAATGATCGGAAGGCAGTGATCAGGTCAGTAAGTTTTTTTGCCGATTGGTTATAGCGGTTCAGTTCGGTTGGCTGGTTGTGTTTTTTTACCAGCGCCTGGAACCTGTTTTGTAAAACTTCATGATCGGCTTTCCTGCTTTTAAGTTCAGCCTTAAGTTGTTTTTGGGCGGGTGCCAGCGTGTTATACAGCAAAAGGAACAATGCGCCTGCAAAAGCAAACCACCAGCTTTCCGTCATGCTTACACTTAAGGTAATTAATAAGGCAATGATCTGTACGGTGATGTTGATGTAAAAAAGTGTTTTAAATTTCTGTTCAACTGGCCTTGCCTTTATAGTACCGGAGGTGTAGGTATCTGCCAGTTTTCTTATTTCCAGGTTCTCCAGCTTAAAACCATTTACAAACTGTTCAATATCCTGTAGCTCGGGGATGTTTTTCAGATGGGCATCCTCCATAAAGTAAACTATACCAGCTCTGTCTCTGAAAGCACACCAGGGGCATTGCTGCATTCTCTTTGAATAATAATGCAGCCGGGAGCGGTTGCAATTCACCATCTCCTTATTTAGCTCTTCCAGATCGAGCACCCATTGCCTGGGCGTGGGCCTTGGTGTGCTGCCATCAAACGCAGCATGAAAAGAACTGATGAGACCCGGTGTAAAATCCTTTAGATTTAGGCTGTTGGGTGCCGGTGTAAGTTTTTTATTGGGCCGTTGCAAAGAGTATGCAAACTCTTTTAATTTAATTGCTTTGTCTTCGTCAAAATCCTCTTTACTGCGGTTAACCCCTGTAAAGGGAGCTCTCCCCATAAATAACAACTGGAAAATGAGGGTGGCAAGTGAAAAGCTATCAGTATTTATTGTACGCACAACGTTTTCAAAAGACCCCATCTGCAATAACTCCGGTGGAGTATACCGGGGAATACCCACCTCACAAAAATGGTAACGCTTACCGTTTTTTACCTGGAACGAATCGCAATCTATCAGTGCCACCATACCGGTTCCGTTCACCAATATATTAGCCTCGTTAATATCGCCAACCACTATACCCAGTTGGTGTATTTTATGGAAAGCCGTTGCCAGGTTACGGGCCACATGTACCAAAAAGTTGTAACCTTTATCAGGGAACAGCTTTTTACGATCCATAGGGCTAAATAGCATGTGCAGAGGCACAAAGCCAAGTAGTTTTTTCATCGCAAAGCCCGATACCCTGCCCGTACCATCACGGATCACATCCACGGGCCAGGCCGCAAATTTGGCCAGTTCGGGGTCGGTAATGGAGGTCATGTGCAGCAGCTTTTCTGCTTTATCACGATCAACAGCTTCTTTGTACACTTTAAGCACCAGTGCCGGGTTGCCCTGTACCTCGTGTATCGTTCCTTCGCCACCTTCGCCAATCTGGCGGCCTGCCAGGTAAGGGGTGTCTTTCGCTCCCTTATATGCCTGGTTTGCCATGAGTTAATCGGGTAGCCAGCAGCAACGTTTTATCGTCATCGGTGCGGCTGTTAATGGTATCGCCAGCTAAGTAGCCAGCTAATTTGTTGTTCAGGATCTCTATGTGCTCCGGATTTTCAACCATTCGCAGTACTTTAAACAAATCATTCAAAAAGGGCTGATGAACCGTTTCGGTTTCATTGTTCAGGGCCAGCATTTGCAGTCCATCAGTAAAAATGGCTACTTCGGCAATGCTTTCATGTATTACTTTGGTTTTCAGATTCCGCAGATTGGGATCATCTATCAAAAACGTAGTGGTGTTCTGGTATTCGCCATTATGCGGCCACCACAGGTGCGTAAAATAACCGCTGCCATCATCGCGTACTATAGCTCCGTCGCCTATCTGCATAAAGCAAGCCTTTTCGGGCAATATCACAAAACCCAGGAGGGTGCATGAAAACTCATTCAGCATCACTTCCCTTTCTGCTGCCAGTGCATCCAGGCCGTCATATATTATTTCGGCCAGTTCTATTAAAGCGGCGTCATCAATTTCTTTTTCAGCCAGGATCCAGTCGTGCATAATATCTGTACCCTGTTGTACCGCCGCAGCAGATGCTTCAGCGGCATAGGTGGCGCTACCCGCTCCGTCGCTTACAAAACAAATCAGGGCTTCACCACCTTGCGGCAATTCTGCCAAACAAAAATGTACCGCATCCTCGCAGGTTTTTCCTGCCGCGATGTGTGATGTACCGATAACGCTTTGTGCAATTACCTTCCAGATCATACTTCTCCCCAGCCCGATGGTGGCAGTAATTTGGTTGGAGTCCCCGGATTTTTACTGGATACCATTTTCATTGATGAGGATAACCACAGGAAAAACTCCCTAAACATCAGTCCCTTTAATTTGATGGGGCTGCGAACCGATAGTTTGGTTAAGGTATCCATGCTTGCGCCCTCTACACCAATAGCGAAAAAGGCAAAAGCGTTCTTTTCTTCCCCCTCTTTGATCAGCTGTGCTGCATGCGACCAGTTATCAGTGGGAGCACCATCTGTGATCAGGATAATCCAGGGTTTATAGTAGCCCACGCCGTTTTCTTTATACACTTGTTTACGTTTGGCTATCATATCAATACCCATAGTAATGGCTGCACCAATAGGGGTATCACCCTCGGCAGTTAAGGTCTGGGGAAAAAAGTTATCAACGGTAGTAAAGTCAGACTGCAGGTTAACCGGCCCGAAGGTAACAATAGCCACCTCCACTCTTTTAGATGCCAAAGAGTCCTGTATCAATTCGTTTTTCAGAGTTAATACACCTTCGTTAAGCTGCTGTATGGGCATCCCACCCATAGAACCAGAGGTATCCAACAGCAAAAGGCAAGGGCACCTCGATTCGGGGTTGTTGGCGAAATCATCCGAACCAAAAGGGATCTGTTCAAACGAAACATATTCATCCATACTCATATATATTCTGTTTTTTATAAAACGCTAAATTACGAAAAATTGGAAAGCAGCGCGGATCGGCTTTGGTTTTAGGACCAGGGCGCTAAGTTTGTTTAATTTGAAAATGTGACGGGGAGACCGATAGCTATATAGCTAACTTAATTGTTCAACAGGTAAGTCAACCACTGTTGTTGCCCGGTTATAAAAATCATTAATAATATCAGTTACCTTATTTTTAAGTTTTACAAGCTGTTTTTTCAATTTGTTAACCGTGACGTTACCTTTTTCTTCATCACTTGAAAGCAACTCTGCTGCCAGCACGGAATCATGCCAATCGCCTATAGCGGTTTGCACCTCATTTAAATAATCACCATTTATTCCTGTATGGAGTGCTGTGTGTACTATTTTATGATTGTGTACCAGGATTTTTATCTGTTTGCGGGATTCATGTAACTGATCATCAAATTCTGGTATGATAAGCGATCCTGCAATTGTATGTAACTGATGTAGATAATACTGATTGATATGCCAATCACTAATGGATTTTATTTTTCCGTTGAGCCTTTGGTGCGACTCTTTGAGTTGTTTTAAATATTTGTCGCCGTTAGATTTAAACTTTTTGTTTGCTTCTTCAAACAGCGCTTGCTGGGTGTTTAAAAAGTCCTGGTTATTTATTTGGTAAGCCTTCCCTAATTCCAGGTTTATGTACGCGTTCCTTATCTCGCCGGCCTGTTTAAAAATTTTCCGTACAGATAAAAAGTGTTTTGCTAATTGGGGATGATGTTTTGCACTATCAGAAAGGATTACAAAAGCACGTATTTTTTTTACCTGTACTCTGAAATGATGAAGATCTTCAGGGCGTTCATTAATTAAATACTGCTCAAGACTGGCTTTCATATCCTTCCACTCTTTATCAATGTACTTTAATTCTTCCTTTTTCTTCATAGCAAGGCGGCTTAAATTATTCGGCCAGATCACTAAAAATAACTCTGCCCGACGTATTGATATTTTTTTACCTAAAGCTACAATTTATATTTTAGATATTTATATATGCAATAACATGGAATAATCATTGCAATTAAACACTATTGGCCCATCTTTTCATAAAATAACCGGTGGTCTGTTGCTTTTTAATTTATACTAAATGGTAGATATAGCAGCAACGCAGTGGGAGGTAAACAGGTTGCCATTTTTATCAACAATTAAAAAGTTAATCTGGTAGGATGATTGGGTTTTGCCATTAATGGCCCTGCCAACCCAATAAGCGGGATTGGTTCCGCTTTGAGGAGCGCCTATATTTCCTCCAAAAACATTGCCGGTTAAAACAGTAAAACCAATAATAGATACCACGTCATCCCTTTCAGGATCTACAGGCATTACCAGCCAGGATATATTATCGCCTGTATAACAAACCGTATGCAGGTTTTGAGTGCCCTCCATAGTGCTGCCCATATTAATGCGGTTGTCCATTAAGTAAATACCCGTAATGGCTTGCTTGCCCGGCGGAACCCCTTCTAAATAAGCAGTATCAAGCGCTATATTAATAGTGGTTTGAGGAGTTTGAACAGCATAAAAAATATTGATCTGTGATTTGCCGGTCATGTTGATTGGTGTGTTTACCTACGGATAAAAAAACTGCCGGTTAAACTAACCGGCAGTTGAATATTGTTTATTAAAATGATCAGGAGCCTACAGTTTGAATAAACGGATCCCAGTTAATAACATATACATTATGGTTTTCGTCGGTTATTAAAACTTGTACCTGGTAGGTTTGCCTGCCACTGTTAATGGCCCGGCCAATCCAGTAAGCGGCATTATCTGTAGGCTGTGGGGCGCCTAAACTACCACCGAATACGTTACCATAAGAAACATTGATACCGATGATACTTACGCTATCACCACGCTGCGTGTCAATTGGCTGGGCGTAAAAAGAAACATTATCGCCGGGGTAGCAAAATGTATATAATTCCATTTGGCCTTCATTATAACTGCCGATATTAAGGCGGTTATCAATCATATAAATGCCGGTGCTTGGCTGTGTGCCGGGTGACAGGCTGGTTAAATAAGCGGTATCTAAAGCAATACCAATAGTAGTTTGAGGGGTTTGTGATGCTTTAATTAGCTGCACTTTTGGTGTATGTGACATGTTGATTTTCTTTAAAATTTTAACAGATTGATTAATAAATTAATTACCATTCATGCCCAGAGTGGTAGCTGGTTGCAATACGTTACCACCGCCTATTGCATTAATTTCAATTTGATAGCTGGCTTGTCCGCCGTTTTGAACCTGGCCGGTAAAGTAGCCGGCAGTAGCGCTCCCAGGCTGACCACCAGGTCCCCATGAGTTTGAGCTGCCAATGCTTTGTATGGAGTATAAAAAGCCATCGTTTGGATTTAAAGGGATAACACTCCACGCCACATTTGACATTTTTGAACAAACAGTTTGTAGCGCGGATGTACCCTCGTTGCTACTGCCTGCCGAGCTTCTGTTATCTACAAAGTACAAGCCCTGCCCGCTTCCGGTTTGTATAGAGCTTGAATCAACAAAAGCGATGATGAACACCTGGCATGAATTTACCGGGATCTTTGAAGCTGTTAATTCTGAATTTTTCATGTTGTTAAACTTTCCTGATTTTTACCTACTCTTTTAAGGCTTTTCGGTATCGGCCGTTTTGTCATTTGGTTAGATGCGCTTCTTTTTTGTTTTGACATTTCAAAGTAACGCCTATGCAACGGCCAATTTCAGCGTATTAACCCCTGTCATTTAAATCAGGTGTTTTTGCTTAAAAAGCAAGTGTTTTTACCTGTTTTTCCCTATGGTTAAATTCTAAAAAAGTGTATAAACCTTAAACGGCCTTAAAAGACATAAGCTGGATGAGGAAGTTCTTAATTGAAAATAGAGCGGTTAAAGGAAAGCAATTGGTATATTGCTTTGCCGCATGGGATGGTGTGTTACAATGGATGTAACTAAAACTGCACCTCAAAAACGCCGTATTTGATGGCAAATATGACAAGGCCTGCAGTATTTTTGCATCCAATTTTTCCAAGTAAATTGGTACGATGCCCGTCAACGGTGCGGCTGCTGATAAATAGCTTCTCCGCTATTTCGGCATTGGTTAATTCGTCGCAGATCATTTTTAGTATCAGCAACTCTCTTTCCGTTAATGATATGGGGATATTATTCAGATTTTGAATGCCTGCTTTACGATGATGCGCAGCGTTTCTCATGGCACTAACAGCATCCCTGTTAAAATAAAAACCCAATTGGTGGGTATTGATAATAGTTTGAAAGAGTTCATGTGTTTCGCAATTTTTTTTGAGATAGCCGCATGCTCCGGCTTCAATCATTTTACTCATATACCGCTCCTCACCATGCACCGATAATACAATAACTTTTATGGAAGGATATTCACGATGTAAAACCGCGTTTAGTTCAACTCCATTCATTATCGGCATATTCATATCTATCAGCGCTATATCCGGCAGTGTGGCCTGGCTTTTAAGATGTTCAAGCAATACACGCCCGTTTTCGGCCTGGCCCACCAATTCAAATTCGGGATTGGTGCTTAGTAAATTAACCAATCCTTCCAGGAACAGGGTTTGATCGTCAGCAACAACAATACGGATCTTTTTCATGTCAAATTAATTGGGGCCAATATCTTTTTGAGGGTCAAGGTAAATAAACATAGAAAAGCCTCTGCCGGCACTTGTTTTAACAGAATATCTTGCATTGATTAGCATGAGGCGGCTCTCTATATTTTGCATGCCCATACCTTTTTTGAATCTCTTATCTTCTGTATTATAACCTATGCCATTATCTGTATAATGAATAGATAGCAAATTGTTTTTCATAAAAAGCGATATGCCGATATAATTGGCCAGGGAATGTTTTAACGTATTGGTAACCAGTTCCTGCAATACTCTTATCAGGGCCAGCGCCACGTGTTTAGGTAACGTATCTGTTGACATGGTTGCATGGTTGGTTATAGAGATAAGGGAATCGTGCCCTTTACTTATAACATCCTTCATTTCTTCTAATGCTTCAGAAAATCCAAACAGCTCAAGCCCGGGAGGCGAAAGGTTGTGAGATATATTACGCACATTTTCAATGATCTTATCTATCAGCTGCTTGTAAAACTCGGCTGGCGGCACATCATTTTCAGCAACATTACTATTATTTAGCCGGTTAATGAGCATTCTGAGGTTTGATAACGAACCGCCAACTTCATCATGCAGATCCTGGCCAATGCGTTTTCTTTCCTCCTCCTGCGAGTGAATTACAGCGTGGAGCAGGTTTTTTTGATGGTCCATAGCAACCTGGTGCAAACTTTCCCGCTGTTGCAGCAGCTTGTTTTGATTGCGTATAAACAAAATAACAAATGATATCACCAATAAGGCAATACCTCCTGTACACATAATTACCAGTACATATATATTATCGCCTACGTCTTTCTGCATATATAAAACCCCCACGAAAACAAAAGATACATGGCCAGCAGTAAGGCGGCATGTATGTTCCATATAAACAAATTGAGTGAATAATATTTGGGGCTGATAATATAGGCAACGGTTAAATTAGAAAAGGAATATACAAATAATGCACCCGAAAAATAGAGAAGTACCCCGGTATTGATCCAGTTTAAAGGGTTGCTAACCCATCGTTTTTCATTGTCGGCCTCATTTATCTGGGCGAAATAAGCCAGGCTATAAGCCATCACAATCAATACCTCTAAGGGCCTTGTATAGGTATTAAAACGGAAAATGCTCTGGAAGAAAGTAAAATTTAGTATACAGACCAACGGAAATATCACCATTAATGCACCTATGACTTTACGAATCAATGCTTCCTTTAAAATCTTTATATAAAAATACGAAAGCAGCAAAAATTCAAATATGGTGAATATGTGTAATAAGGGAAGATTATTTATCTTCCTATCGGCGAGAGCTGCTGCCAGCAGATTAACCAAACCATCCAATAATAGATAATAAAAGATGAGCAAAAGCGCCCTATCAGCGCGCTTATATTTTGACACAGCGAAACTGATAGGGATTAAAACTGAAACCGGAACAATTAAGCCCACAAAAATTAATTTGGCTGAAGGCATAACAGGCTTATTAGTTTATATATAATTCTCTAAACTATTGGTACTATTAAATAGCGGACTTGAGGTATCGCACAAGGCCGGGCAAGGTTGTGTAAAATCGTAAATGGTTGAGGCACTTGCGCTGTTTACGATTTCACCCTCATTCATCAAACCTTCACTAACCGATTTTTTGGTTAACATATCGTGGTTGTTGGCATCAACCGGTACCAGCATACCGGTAATCTGGTAAGGGAAGGCGGGATCCTGCAAGCTTAAATACAGGCGGATTGATTTGGCTTGCGGATGATCTTGCATCAAATCTTTTACATCGGCAATGTTTATATTAATAGCTCTGAAAATGCGCTGCTTGGATACATCTGTGCCATTAGTTGCCCCCAAAACATTTGATGTACTTCCTGCGGGCATTTTAACAACCAGGTTACGCCAGTTTTCGGCTCTTGATACTGCCTCTGCCAACGGGATACGGGGTTTATTGGATAATGATGATCTGCTGCTGATAGCGCTTTGATCGGAAGTTGTACTTTCGACGTTATTCATGATAATTATGTTTTTTAGGTTTGTATTTTAAGTTAAATGTTTAAAGCATGATGGTATTTAATTCATTTAAATTGTCACAACTTCGGGCACGCCAACTGCTGCACAAAAGCTGTAAATAACAGCCTGGTTAATGGTACCATCAGGATTGTAGCCGGTACGGAATACGCCAAATGATGCTACCCAGCCTAAAACTTCATCAAGCGGGTTGTTTATATTTATTTGTCCATATGTTGTTGATGGTGTAAGGTCGCTATTATCAACCTGGCCTTGTATATGGGCCGCTAATAAAGCAACATCATCGCTGGGTATCTGGATGCCCCAGTTAATCAGGTCGACCATTATTTGCGTTGTTAAAGGCTGAATGTTTCCATTTACATTATAGCCCAATACAACGCCGGCATCCTGCGACGAAGAGGGCAGTGTAATAGTAGGATATATCGCATTAAAAATAAAAGTAGAATCGCTTTCGGCCGCCGAAATAGCTGCGGGTACTGCCAGCTCCAGATTGGTATATGTTGGTGGGGGAGCATCGGACGAACGGGGAGTGAGCCCCTGTACAATAATATTTAAATCAGAAAGTGCCAGTGTGATATCTTTAACTGATTGCGTAACCAGTGCCACAATCTCTGGCATGGTTAAATTAGTAACCGAAGCGAATTGTCCCATTTTTTAATGATTTTGAATGTTTAATACTTGCTGTAATTGGTTTTTAAACTTATAGTTTATTTTAATATTTATTAACTATTAGTACAAATTTATTTAATTAACTGCGCCGGATTACAAGTGAAAAATCCCTTTTTGTGAAACAGGTGTTTTTACCTGTTTTTATAAAATAAAAGTAGATTCCATGAGTTTTTTATATGCTGTTTATAGTGGAGGATTTAAAAATAGCCTAAACAACTTCAAATACAATAAGTAGCAAAAGGTGGACTTACATCATAACTTTGGTTTAGGTAAATGAATGATTTTTCTTAATTATTAAGAAACGATTATTTAGGAATCTATACGAAATGAGTAAATAAAAAGTTGCTATATTAAATAAGGTAATTTAATATAGCAACCTATAATATTAGCTCAAGGCCATTTGGTTATGAGTACTTGTTAACCACAGTGAAATCTAAAAAGATAAGTATGCAGACTACTGCGTAGTTACCCTCAAATTCAAGGTGTCTGTTTGCATGGCTGTAAAAATCCCCAAACCATTAGTAACGTTGGTGGGCTCATTAACAAGGGTTTGCGAATTTCGCGATATGTTGGTGGTGAGGATGTTAATATATTCCTTATTCACCCTCATCAATATCACTTTGTAGTGGCCATAATAGTTAAAGGATGATTGAAGCAGGTTGTAATAGGAGGCTTGTTCTGTATTGATCTGGAAGCTGGGCTTGTTATTACTGCGGACATAAGATATATAATATGGATCATTATCCAGATTTTTAAATACCAGCAAATGATACAACGAATCGGAGTTTGTCCAACTGATGGTTGCCCTTACTACATCGGCATACAACGGGTTGATGGCGCTGGGTACATGAAAAACACTATCAGATATAGCAAAGTTTTGTGGCTTGCCCGGCATTACTGTAGTGGCGCTCACAGTCACATTATCATAATTAAACTGCATGGTATAGGTTTTACCGCCGGTTACAAATGATGAACTGGCGTAAGTATAAGTGCCACTTGCCGACTCGGTAAGCTTAACGCTCTGACTGCCATCAGATACGCTGATGCTTAAGCCGGTTAGTGCAGCGCCATAAGTTGTAGTATCAGCAAGATCTTTTTGCTGGTAAACCTTCACGCTTAAGGCCTGGCCGGGTATAAGGTAGGCTTCAACCACCGGTTTGTTGGTTGCTAAAATATCCGACTGGTTTTTTTTGCAGGATGCCATAAGGAGCACGCCTGTTATTAAACATAATATGATATGGCGGGGGTATGTATTTATTTCCATCGTAAACTTAAAGTAAGGTTGGGGGTAAAGCCCAGGTAATTAACATTGGTGGTTATCACCTGGTTATTTTGCATCTGGTACTCGCGGTACCAGGTATTGGTATGGTTGTAAACATTAAAAAACGAAAGACCAATGGAGCCTACCTTATGTCCATCTATCTTTAGCAGGTCGTATGATACCGACATATCTAAACGGTGATAGGCTGGCAAACGCTCGCCGTTTTTATCGCTGATGTTGAGGTAGGTTGTGCTGTTACCATCGGCAGTTTTAATGGTGTAGGTAGATAGGGGAGCGGTATACGGCCTGCCGGTACTGAACAGGAATGTGGCTGCAAAGTTCCACCTATCATAATGGTACATGTTGATTGATTTAAACTCATGCCTTACATCCTGGTTGGCGGCATAGTAATCATTACCAAAGGCACTGAATTTGTTTTCGGCTTTGGCCAGGGTATAGCTAATCCAGCCGGTATAATTACCCATCTTTTTTTGTAGCAATACTTCAACGCCCTTGGCCCGGCCTGTGCCTTCGTAAAAATCTTGGGTCACGGTTTGCGTTTCTCCCACACCCGGCATCCTGAAACTGCCTCCGCCCGTTTGGGTTTGCCTTACGGTGTATTGGGTAAGTCCGCTCAGGGTTTTGTAGTAACCCTCAACGCTAATCAAAAGTTCGTCGGTTTCATAGCTTACGCCACCTATAAAATGCCTTGAACTGCCTACCGGGATATTGTTGTTATTGGATAACACCCAAAAGTTACGGTCGCCGGCGAGTATATCCTCACGAATCACCTGGTTTTCGAACTGGTAGAACTGACCGGTGGCACCCTTTATGGTAAATCTATTGGTGAGGTTATAACTGGCCGATAAGCGGGGTTCAAAATAAGGTTTCCCGGTAGGGCCGTAATAGCTGGTGCGTAAACCGGGTTGAATATGAAGTTTGTTATTTGGATCGATAGCCAGCTCGGCATACACACCTTCCAGTGTGGCGTTGTTATGCTGATTGATGAGCTTGCTGGTATCATTCTGGGTGTACTCATAATCTATTTTTTTGTAGGAAATAAACCCGCCGAACAGTAATTTATAGGTATTGCTGGCCTGCCATTCCCACTCAGATTTATAGCCAACATCCTTCAGGTTATTGTTTTCGATGGTGGTGTTGCTAAATGTATGTGCTATCCCGTTACTGTCCAATAATGATCCGCCGGAACTGCCGCGGTTGCGATCATTAAAATAAGAGGAGTAGGTGATGTAATTATTGGAGTAGAGTTTTTTATTCCACTGCCTAAACCATTTGATACTGCTGCCCAGGTTGCCGTACTTAGTATAATCGGTAATGCCTATGCCGCTGCCCGATGATGATAATCCCGGCGGCAGGCCCAGGTCTCGGCTATTGTCAGTTTTATCAGTGCCTGAGTAATAGCTCACAGATACTTTATCTTTTTGGCTGATGTTATAGGTGTATTTGGCATTAGCATCGTAAAAAAAAGAACTTGGTGTTACCTGGTTGGCAAAACCGCCGCCAGATCTGCCTCCAAAACCCCGGCCGCCTCCACCGCCACCCTGGAAAGTAGTAGTTTGATTAAATTGGTTAAATATTTTGTTATAAAATGGTCCCTGGTATGATCGCCTGATGGCCAATAGTAAGGATGATTTATCTGATAGCGGAGCTTCCAGGAAACCGCTCGCGCTCAGCAAGCTTAGGTCTACGCCCATGTTTGTTTCATTCCTATTACCCTCTTTGCCGTTAATTTCGGTAACGCTTGATAGTCTGCCACCGTATTTGGAGGTAAAGCCCCCTTTGTATAACTGCACATCCTTTACCGCGCTGGCATTAAAGGCACTAAAGAAACCGTACAGGTGATCTACCTGGTAAATGGTAAAGCCATCAAGTAGTACCAGGTTCTGATCAGGCGTGCCACCACGCACGTAGGCTCCCGACGACGATTCATTGGTGCCGCTTACACCAGGCATCAGCTGGAAAGCCCGAAGAATGTCCTTATCACCCATAGTTGGCAGTTTATCCAAATTGGCGGGCGAAAGCTGCAACACACCTACCTGCCGGCTATCGGTGTTCATTACCCCGCTTTTTTTGCCGGTGATGCTAACCTCATTTAAGGTGTTGAGCGATGAGTACATGCCGCATATAAGCGTGGTGTTGATTTTCTCACTGTTGAGCCTGAAAAAGTCTGATTGGTAGCCTGCATACGATACGTCCACGATACAGGTATCGGATGGTACCCGCAGAAAAGTAAAATAACCTTCGGCGTTGGTCATGGTATTAAGATCGGTGTTGCGCACCTTTACGGTGGCCGAGGGGAGTGATTCGCCGGTTAGCTGGTCAATAACACGCCCGTTAACACTTACCATAAAGTGCTTGGGCACCAATTTTGGCTCATCATCCTCATCGCGCTGGCGGCGTTTTACTTTGGCGTTGGCTGCCTGTAACGATAGCTGGTTAAGTTTTTTAAGACGGCTGAGGTCGTCGGTGTTTTGCAGAATGTAAATGGTGCCGGAAGATTCGATCCAGTATTTCAGATCGTTTTCTTTACATACTTTGGCAATAACATCTTTTAAAGGTTCTTCAAAAAAGTGTTCAACCACATCCATCGCGTTCAGCGGTTCGCGGTCAAAAACAATACGCACCTGGTAAGTCGTGCCCAGTGTATCAAACATCTGATCAAGCGGACACGCAAAAAAATGGTTGACAATGATATTTTTCAACTTTTTCTGCGTTTGCTGCGCCTGAACGGCCGAATGGCCTAAACCAATAATAGTAAATAACAATAAGGAAAATCTCTTCATTAGGGGGTACATTTTCTTTGAGCCGAAAATGCACCCTATTTTTAATGCCCTAAAATAAAAGCGACGTTAGCAGAGCTTGTGTAGATAAGGGAGGTTAATGTGTAGTGGGGCGAGTGGTGAATAGTGAGTGGTTGATTAAGTGAGTGGTGAATGGTAGTTTCACTTCTCAAATTGACTAACTGCGTACAATCAACCAAGTTTCTTAAACTGGTCAACCATTCACTTAATCAACCACTCACTATTGTACCTTCCCAATCATCCGGTTAATTACGTCTCTGTAGCTATCGCTTAAGGGGACTTCGGTATTGATGAGTTTAATGCGTGCCCTGCGTAGCTGGGATACATGCTGCAGGTTTACCAGGTATGATTTGTGAACCCTGAAAAACTGCTCGGCAGGTAATTGCAGCTCAACCGCTTTAAGACTGATGCGCGATAATACCGGCTTTTGCTGGTTGGCAAAGTGAACCTTTACATAATCCTTCAGCCCTTCAATATATTCCACATGGTCAAAACATATCTTAATGAGGTTATAATCGGCATGCAAAAAGAAATAGTTTTTAACTACAGGTTGCGGCACATAACTCCGGCGAAGCTCAAATAGGTCTATCGCCTTATGGCATGCCTTTAAAAATCTATCCAGCGGTACCGGTTTCACCAGGTAATCAATTACATCAAGCTCAAAACCCTCAATAGCAAATTTTTCATAAGCGGTTACAAATATCACCATTGGGCGGTTGGTAAGGCTCTTGATAAGCTGTAAACCATTAATTCCGGGCATGTATATGTCACAGAAAATAAGATCGATATGCTCCTTTTGCATGGCAAGGATAGCCTCGCCCGCATTGCGGCATCGCCCCGCTATTTGTATGGCATGTACATGTCTTAAGCTATCTTCCAGCAAATCAAGCGCCAGTGGCTCATCATCAATAATCAGGCATCGCATCATTTAAGTTCCAGTTGCAGCATTACAATGTAGTTTTGCTCGTTTTTATTGATATATAAATTATGTTTATCAGGGTATAACAGCTCAAGCCTCCTTTTAACATTTGTTAAGCCAATACCGCTGTCATTATCCTTTTGTATTTCGGTGGCATTGTAAACGTTTTGTACACTAAACCGCAGGTTTTTTTCATCAGTTATAAGAGTTACCGCAATATCGGGTTTGTCAATATCGCCGGTACCATGTTTAAAGGCATTCTCCACAAAGGGGATTAACAGCATAGGCTCAATGGTTTTATCAGGTGTCTTTATTTCCGAGTGGTAATATATTTTCACCTGATCGCCAAAGCGCAGTTGCTGCAGTTCGATGTAACTGCGCAGGTAATCGTCCTTTTTTTGTACCGTTACCATTTCGGCATCAGTAACATACAGCATGTAACGCAATAATTTGGATAATTGTATCAGCGTAGGCTCAACTGCCGAAGGATTTAAACGCGAAAGGGCAACCGCGCTGTTAATTACATTGAATATAAAGTGCGGACTGATCTGCGAACGCAAAAAAGCCAGCTCGGAAAGGAGTGAGGCATTGGCGATATCCTTCTTTTTGTTCATTGCCTTAAACTGATCGGCAAGGTAATGGTAGGCAAAGCTGCCGGCAGTAATGGACAATAATGGGAACAGGATCAAATTAGGTCCGCGGGGTGGCATGTGGCCGGCCATTCCTCTAAACTCCGGCATTGGGAAATGTGGCCTCAGGTACCAGAGCAATATATTAAAAACAGCAAAGGAGGTTAATAACGCTAAAAAATAAAGCCAAGCATTTTTTGTTAGCACCTTAGGGATCAATAAAAAAGCATTGAGGTAAAATTCTGCGGCCAATACCACGTTAAAAGTGATGATGCGCCCCGGCGAAAACATATGCTGGGGCATACCCCGCATATCTGGCCGGGAAATAATGGGAGTATATATAATAAGTGCCCAAAACAAAAGGTGGATACACACTTCAATAATAAGCGCCGGTTTTATACGGTTAAACATACGGGCTAAGGTAATAGCATTTAAGCCATGTGTTAAATAGAATAGACAAGAAGGCAAAATGTGCCGACGAAAACGGTTTAAAACAGGCAATTTGCAGCTTTGCAATTACTGTGGTGATTTGCGATTCCAAATGGTGGAAATATTTCCACAAAATATAAACGAAAATAAAAATTAAGTACCATTTTGTGTGTTTTAAGCTATAGTTAACAATTGGCACAGCATTTGAATTTAACTTAATGTCCTTCTCAAAAGGATTGTTTTTCATAGGTAGATGTAGGGCCGATTAAACTGCGAGAGTTTTTCGGCCTTTTTTTATTTCATGATGCGATCAGGTGATAGTAGCTTTTTAAGCTTCGTTTTTAGCCGCCCAAACTGCTGCTTGCCGCAATAATCTTAATTTTATCAATTAACGCCGTTCTTACTCCATTTCAAAAAATAGTTATACATTAGTATAACCAATTATAAACCATTTATATTCTCGTCTGTCATGAACAAAAAGCACTTTCAACAATGCCTGTTGGGCGGTATAACTTTATTTTTTTTAATTGCTGCAAACAATACTTATGCGCAAAGCAAGGATGGTTGGCGGCAGCTTTTTAATGGTAAAGATCTTAACGGTTGGAAACAGGTAGGGAAGGGTAGCCGGTACGTGAAGGATGGTGTAACCGGAAGTCACGGAGGGATGGGCTTATTATACTGGACTAAAGAGAAATTTAGCAATTGCACCATCCGGGTGGTTTACAAAATGCAAAAGTTTAACAGCAATGCCGGTGTGTTCATCCGTATTCCGCTGGAACCGCGGGAGGAGTGGATGCCGGTATTTTATGGCTACGAGGTACAGATTGATAATCACCCCGAAACATCCAAGGAGGATGATTACCATATTACCGGTACCTTGTATTCGTTAACCAAACCATTGGCCAAGCCCGGTAAGCCTGGGCCGGAATGGAATACCATGGAGATTACGCTGGACGGCCCGCGCACAATTGTTTTTGTAAACGGCCAAAAAGTTACCGATTATAAAGAAGGCGATCCAACCCCACAACGCAAGTTTGATTTTGAGCCTTTCCGCGGCATCCGCCCCAATGAAGGCTATATCGGCCTGCAAAATCATGGAAATGATGATGTCGTGTTTTTTAAAGAGGTATCTGTAAAGCCACTACATAAATAATATGATGGAAAAAGCAGAGGAAACTACCACCACCAATGGCATAAGCCGGGCCGATTTTATAAAAAAGGCAGCTATTGCTACTGCAGGATTTTATATTGTACCTCGTTTTGTGCTGGGTGGCAAAGGCTACACCGCACCAAGCGATAAGTTATATATTGCCGCCATTGGCTGTGGTGGCGAGGCCGAGAACGATATTCATCATTTTGCAACTGCCCCCAAAAAGAACGCAGTTATCGCCTTTTTGTGCGATGTTGACGACAGGCAGGCCGCCCCGCGCCGTAAGGAATTTCCAAAGGCACCCTTTTATCACGATTGGCGCGAACTGTTTGATAAGCAGCACAAAAACTTTGATGCCGTTACCGTGGCCATCCCCGATCATAACCACGCGCTGGTTGGTCTAAGCGCCATGCAGTTAAAAAAACACCTATACCTGCAAAAGCCCTTAACACATGATATTTACGAGGCCCGCATATTAACCCAGGCATCAGAAAAATACAAGGTGGTTACCCAAATGGGAGACCAGGGCGCATCGTGTGATGGTATGCGCACCATGCGCGAATGGTTTGAAGCTGGTTTGATAGGTGATATTGAAAAAGTATACTGTTGGACGGATCGCCCCGTGTGGCCGCAGGGTATAGCGTGGCCAAAGACTAAACCGCCCATACCCAAAGAACTGAAGTGGGACCTGTGGCTGGGTACCGCCAAACAAACCAATTATATTGATAATCTGGTACCCTTTAACTGGCGTGGCTGGTGGGAGTTTGGTACCGGTGCACTCGGCGATATGGGCTGCCACATCATGGGGCCGCCGTTTAAACTGTTGGGTTTAGGTTACCCAACCGAGGTCTCGGGCAGTGCCAGTACGGTTTACCAGGGAATATTTAAAGAAGGCATTTACCCAGAAAGCGGACCGGTATCAAGTTCTATCAAATTTAAATTTAAACAACAAAACGGTAATAACCTTGATCTGCACTGGATGGATGGCGGCATAACGCCCGAACGCCTTGCCGAGCTTGACCCCGCTTTAAATATGAATGAAGCTCTGGGCGATTTCCCCGGCGAAAATGATTTTGAGGGCTGTACGCTTTTCATCGGCACCAAAGGCAAAGTTTCCTGCGGATGGGGTGGAAGTCATCCCCGGTTGCTACCGCTGGCTTTAAATAAAGATATACACGTTCCGGAGAAATACGCGCGGGTACCCGGTGGTATGGATGGCCACTGGTGGCAATGGGTTGATGCCAGTATAGCCGGTTATGGGAAAATGGAAGTAGATTCGCCCTTTGTAGGTTATGCGGGCCCGCTTACGGAAACTGTGCTCATGGGCAACCTGTTGCTGCGTACTTTTAACCTGCGCGAGAAAATAAAACGTAACGACCCTGTTTACGGCAATATGGAAGGCTACAAATTTAGCGGCAGATACACCGGCTTAACCTGGGATGGTGAAAATATGAAGGTTACCAATTTTGAACCCGCCAACCAATACATTCGCCGTGCTTACAGGCAGGGTTGGGGTGAGTTAAAGTTGTAAAAGGAGCTAACTAAGGAAATGTATATTATCAATTAGGTGAATTCATTGGCTACATGGAAGAGTTGGTAAGTACATAATTATCCTTTTTTGTGGTTAAATATATTTTACTGCCTGCTTATTTTGGATAAACAAAGTTAGTTTGCTCTTCCTTTAATTTTATTGGCCTTACTTCGATTGTAGCCGAAGGTACGTACTCAAACTCGGGATTATTCTTTGCTATTTCAATTGCTTCATCCATGTCGCTTGCTGAAATATGATAATAACCAACCTGAACTTCTTTACTGGGGTTGATCGCTATTTGTGTCCATGCATTTTCATTTTTTGAAATAATATAACCTTCCCGTACAATTGGCTGGGCTGCTATTAATTTGTTTTCTGCTTTTAATAACTGGATATAAGTTTCGCATTTTTTTATAAACGCAAGATGTTGATCTGCTGATAACGCCGCTTTTGCATCACCTGCATTGCGGATATATAACATGAATTCTTGTTTCATCACTGTTTATTTTAATGATGTAAATATAAAATCATTTAAATTAAAGATACTTTATTTCGATAAGTTACAGCTAATGGCTTTATTAGTTTGATAAAGTAAATACCACTAATAATCTTGAAATTTCTTTGTTTGGCGCAAGTAGGAGACAAATGATCTTATTGGCTATTCCCATTGCTATCCTGTTTGTTAACATTACTTTAAATGGAAGATTGTTATTAAACGGGAGTGCTACTATCAACAACAAAAAAGCCACCTTGTTAGGCGGCTTTTCAAAGAGCGTTCGATGACTATTAAAATCCATCCGCTTTTGTAAATGGTTAATTGTTTTTATAATGCAACGGTAGTACTGTTGGTTATCTTCCAGATAGCGGCACCTGGCGTTGGGTAGCTGATGCCGTTTGTGTTGCCACGAGTTGCTGCATCCTGCCCAAAATGATACAATGGATGGCCTTTATAAACAAGTTGTGTTCTGCCAAAAACATCAATGGTAGTGAACTGGCTTTTATCAAACACGGATGGAATGCTGGCCACCGCGCTAACTGTGTAAATAGGCCAGGCCACATCATTGCTAAAATCGGGTTTGGTAAAGTTATTTTTATTGGCCGCATCTTTACTGAACATGTATAATGTGAGGCCGTTGCCATCTGTAATGTATTGTGATACTGCAGTTCCCGCCACACCCTGGTCGGTATATTGCACTTTATCTAAACCAATTAGCTGCGTGTTACCAAACATAATGGAATAATCAGCTTTAGCAATTGCCCATAGGTTGGCAACCTTATCGCCGTTTGTATCGCCTGCTTTAGTATCATTCATATAATAATATAATGGCCAGCCCTTGTAGGTGCTTTGTTTGCTGCCATCAGCCCTGTCTATCGTCCCAAAATCCGATGTAGTTAAACCTGTACCAATAGTTAAGTTTTCTTTGTAAAACACAGGCCATGTGGTGGCGCAGCCTCCCGCGCAATTTGATGTGCCACTTACATCTTTTGAGAAAAAGTACAACGAAAAGCCATTATTATCGGTAAGTATTTTACCAAAGGTGGTATTATCGGTAAGCTTAACACCGGTTAAAACAGGTGTTGGATCAATCTTGTGTGAACTTTTTTTGCAAGAGATGCTCAATAGAATAATACTCATTGATGCAGCTATAAAGAAATAGCTTAGTTTCTGATTTTTCATATTTTTTAATTTAGGAGTTTTTGATGTATCAGTAACTACTCTAAAAAGGTGTAGCGGGTTGCTTTTAAAGAAAAATAAAATTTAACTTTAAGTGAAGTTTGAATTGGAGCAGCGCATTATGAAGTGTATTTGTTGATAACAAATACATATGAGCATGAGAGCTCAGGCAGGAGGGCATTGGATTTTGCGTGTTAGTAATCAATAGCTTAAAAGGTGATTAAGCTATCATTATCTATTGAGGGGATTTATCGCTTAAACTTCTACTTTTTTAAAAACCTGGATTGTTCCGGCTGAGTAACCGGCAACATCCAGCACATCATGATTTGGTTTTAAATTAGGTACTACAACTTCAAGCGTTTTTTGTTGGAAATACAAATCGTTACCTGGTTGGTCGGCATTTAAAGAATTTTCCGTGCCCTTACTGTCCAGTATCATTTTTAACAGTTTGTTGCTTTTTGATAACTCCGCTACAGATTGGCCTGTAACGGGCTTTTTGCCCATGTTAAAGATTCTCCTGGCCTCCTCATTGATAAATAGAATTTCCTGTTTTTCGTTGAGGCCGATTACGGCATCCGGCATTTCTTCTATCAGCATTTTTATCCGCAATTCTGCCGCAATTATTTTGGTAAGGTCGGCATTTTGTTCTTCGTCGAGTTTGGTTGCCATGATATTAAACTCGTCGGCAAGTTGGATAAACTCATCACTTGTTTGGAAGTGCAGCCTGGCATTGTAATTTTTTTGACTGATCTGATGAAAGGCATTCGCCAGTTCCTGGAGTGGATTCAGTATAAAGCCCGGAAAATTGACAATTAAAACAAAAAGGATTAAAAAGGTGATAAATACCATGCCACCAAGAAAAAAGGTTGACCTATCGACAGTTGAATGGGTGTAATTATTTTTAAGCTCAATGGCATGCATGTTTAAGCCTTCGATATTTTTCAATTGCAGGCGTGCATCCCGTTCCGCCTGCTGTGTTTGATTTAAATTTGAAGAAGAGCCTGTTAGCAAACGGAAGGCTTTGCGCAAATTACTTGTTGCTATGCTTTCGCCTGGTTCTGTGATATTATTTTCCTGTTTTTTTAGCGCATTATCAAATGTGTTAATTGCCACTGAGTTTAACGGCAAATCATTTTCATCTAAAACGGAGCGCATTTCGCGGGTAAATTTTAACGTTGCATAATTATTTTTCAAGGTAATACTGGAGGTTTCAGATATTACTTTGATGTAGTATATAGAAACAATGCCAAAAATGAGCACTACAATAAACAATAGGCTAAACCCCAACAATAGTTTTTTTTTGATTTTCATGACTATCCAATGAGTTAAAACGTAATCGTACTTTTGGTCAGGAAAGGTTTATAAGTAAAGATAATTAAAAATCTGCCGGTTTTATAGAAGCATCTGCCTTATAGATCATTTCCTTTGCAATTAGTATATAAAATGCTGTTGAGAGCTAAAAACAGGCTCTATATTGTAACTTTACGTTGATGAATGGCATGAAAACCTTTTCGCTTTCAAGACACAGTCGGCTCTTCTCTGTACCCGATAATAACAAGGATTATCTTTTCGTGAGATCTGGTGAAACTCCGTATCAGGAAGAACCATACCGGGCGGAAAGTTATGCTATCGTTCATATAAAAGAGGGCGGCGTAAAATTAAATACAGGCTTGGTATCATGGGATGTTGAAGCGCCGTCAATTATTACCTTGGGGCCTTCGGTTATCAGGTATTTCACTAAAAGCAGCAACCTCCTAAAAATGGATGTGATATTTTTTAAGGACACATTTTTACTGGAACGACACGCGGACCTTTTTTTTCTCACCAGGTATGATTTTTTTGAAAATAGTGATCTTCATGTTTTACCGCTGAAAGAAACTAACGCTATTAAATTCAGCAAGATATTTGAGCTCATCCAGCTGACGCAAGCCACAGCAAATTATCACCAGGCCGATATTATTCGAAGCTACATTTTCGCCCTGGTTTACGAAATTGATGCGTATCACCGGCAGCATATCTCTGGTCCGACAAGCTTGCTAAAGGGACACCCTTTGTTCACAAAATTTAAGCAATTGGTGATTCGTAATTATATGCGCGAGCGCAGGCTCGATTTTTATGCGGGTCAGCTTCATGTAACGCCCAAGTCTCTTTCGGCGGCCATCAAAAAGAAAACGGGTAGGTCTGCCGGAAAATGGATCGATGATGCCATCATTCTTGAGGCCAAAGTTTTGCTGCAAAACAAGGCACTCACCGTATCGCAGGTCAGCGGGATGCTTAATTTCTCAGACCAGTCTGTTTTTGGCAAATTCTTCCGGGCAGGTACCGGGATATCACCGGTGGAATACCGAAAAAAATTCGATTGAATTTTATCTCTTCACTTAAGCTTATCTAAGCCATTTCGACGAACATTGACGTAGTTTCGCCTACTTTTCGCTGCCGTTTAACCGGAAATTTGTCCTATCAAAAATTTTAATAGGGTTTGACAAATGACAACCGCAACAAATTATGGCTTGCATGATCGCAAAGAAACGATACTGATGATCGCTGAAGAAGTGTTTGCTCAGTATAGTTTCGCTGGCGCCAGCATCAGGCTTATTGGCGAAAGATCGGGAGTGAATTCCGCCATGATCAGTTATTATTTTGGTTCAAAGGAAGCGCTTTACCTCGATATTTTTAAGTTACGACTGGACGAGATCGCTGAAGAAATCAACCAGTTTGAGAAGCTTGATCTTGATCCGGCGGAAAAGCTAAAAGCGTATGTATCGGCCTATATCAAGCGCGTATCTTCTAACCAGAGTTTTCATCGATTGTTATGCAATGAACTGATTGCCGAGCAGCATCCGCTTGTTATCGCCCAGTTAACAGAAGTAAGAAACCGTGTATATAATTTCCTGCTGAAAATCATTGGAAGCGGTGTATCTAAAGGATACTTTAAAAAAATAGACGAAGAGGTGTTTGTACTGAATATACTTGCTTTGGTACGATCGGTGTTTACTGATTATCTGACCTTGCGCATCCATTTGAATAAAACACCACAGGAAGATTTCGCCCGTCGAATAGTGGACTACGTTATGTCGATGCTAACCCTCGAAGATCATCATCAATTTGAACAAAAAAATCATGTATAATAATGCCTACTACGGCAGAAAGCTGTATTTGTCAGCTACTGTTTTATTAATAGCTATTTTAATGTTGAATACAACATTTGTAAGCGCCCAGGAGCGGGCTGGCAACAGCTATAAACTTACCCTCGCTGAGGCGGTACAATTTGCCAAAAATCAAAACAAATGGGTGCAGGCCGCTAATATCGGAGAAAATGCTGCTGGCGAAGACCGCAAAGACGCTTACAACGCTGCATTGCCGACGATTAACGTCGGTACCTCGTATCAGCGTTTTTCTCAACTCACGTTGTTTTCACAAGGACTTAGCCATTCCAACACTATACCGTTGCCACCAACGCAAAACGCTGCGGCAATAGGTGTTGATGCCTCATTTAATATTTATAGCGGCGGCCGGCAGCGGGCGTTGCAAAAAGAAAGTACTTCGCATTTTAAGCTGGCGAAGCTGAACACCCGGGATCAATCCGGTAATATTGCCTTACAAACTGCTAACCAATACCTTGATCTGGTTAAGCTTAATGATCTTCAGAAGTTTATCCTTGACCAGCTTAAAAGAGCGCAAACCCGGCTGAATAATATTAACTCGCTTTACAAAAATCAAAAAGTTACCAAAAGCGATGTGCTGCGGGCAGAGGTTACATTGGCAAACGTTGAACTTTCTTTGCAGCAAAATGAAAATGATATTAGTATCGCCAATCAAAAATTGGACGTTTTGATGGATGTTCCTGATTCCGTGCGGATATCACCTGTTGATTCCGCCGCGATGCCAAAGCCGGAGAGCAGTTCACTGCTACCGCTTATCGAGGCCGCTGGAGTTTCTTCCTATAGCGTGCAAAAAGCCGCTGAAAACGTTGAAGTACAGCGGGCGAGGCTTAGAGGAGTTCAAAGTAGTAATAAACCCAATTTGAGCTTTTATACCGCTTATGGGTTGAATTATCCAAATTATCTGGTCTTTCCGCCGGTTAACCAGGCTTATGCGATTGGTTTTGTGGGGCTGAAAGCGCAGTACAGCATCTCATCGCTGTACCACAATAAAAGTAAGGTGGCCGCAGGTAAACTGCGGGTAAAAGAACTTGAGGTACAGCAGGAGGCTTATAGTGATGAGGTTCGTACGGATATCAAATCCTATTATATCAAGTATGCAGAAGCGCTCATCCGGATTTCGGTTAATGAGCACTCCGTACAACAGGCTGAGGTAAATTACCGTATCGTAAATACCAAATATTTAAATCAGCTTTCCTTGTTAACAGATCTGCTGGATGCGGATAACCTGTATCAGGAGTCGAGGTTCAGTTTGGTTAAAGCGCAAACTGATGCACTGGCTATTTATTATCATATTCTTTATACCAGCGGTAACTTATAAACAAACAATAAAAAAAATGAAAAAAGAGAATCATAAAACACATCCTGGGAATATTGCCATCACGCTTATCGCGGTGGTTTTGATCCTTACGGGGCTCGTGTATTTTTTTCAATACTGGAAATATAGCGAGCATTACGAAGAAACCAATGACGCCCAGGTTGAATCATATATCAATCCGGTCTCCGCGAGAGCAGGGGGCTATATTCAACGAGTGCGCTTTAACGAGCATCAGCTGGTTAAGCAGGGCGATACGCTGGTTATGCTTGATGATAGGGAGTACCGTGCCCAGCTGGAGGCTGCGGAAGCGACTATAGAGGACGCCCGCGCTCAGCTAACTGTACTTACCGCAGGTATCCACTCGGCAGAAACAGGTACAAGCGTCAACCAGGATCAGATCAAGGGTGCCGAGGCTAGATTTGTGCAACAGCAACAGGATATCAGGCGGTACACCAATCTGGTGAAAGAAGAAGCCGCTACCGGTGCTGATTTGGAACAGGTAAAAGCACACTATGATGTAGCAGAAAGCGACTATAGTGCTGCAAAAAATGGCTTAAGAACTAACGAGGCGCGCATCGCGGAGCTTAAAACTCATTTCGCCCTCTTGCAGGCAGATATCAAGCGTAAACAGGCTGCACTGGAGCTTGCGAGGCTTAACTTATCTTATACCATTATCCGCGCGCCTTACTCAGGCAGGCTGGGCCGTAAAAATATTTTAGAGGGCCAGCAGATCCAGCCCGGACAGCCATTGGTAAGCATCATTAATGAAAAAGAAAAATGGATCAACGCGAACTATAAGGAAACACAGGTGGCTGGCATGTACGTGGGGCAGCCTGTAGAGATACGGGTAGATGCTATAGACGGCAAAGTATTTAAAGGTAGGATCATGGCTATAGCCGGTTCTACTGGCTCCCGTTTCTCGCTTTTGCCGCCAGATAATTCTACCGGAAACTTTGTTAAGATCATCCAGCGGGTGCCCGTGAAAATTGAGTTTGCAGATGAACAGGCTAGCAATGTGGTTGCCGGTATGAATGTGACTGTGGCCGTTAAAAAGAAATCGTAATCATGAAACCGGTATATTTTAAAGATTGGATAACAGGCTGGCATTGGGGAGTACGTATTGCGTTATTCATGATTTTACTTTCGGGCCTGGTGCAGTTGGGTATGTTCGTGCTCACGCAGAATTATATGGTTGCCTATCTTGGTGCACAGCCCGAGGATATTGGGTTTGCTGTATTGTCAACATATGCTGGTATTATTACTGTTTTACCGGTACAATTTCGTTTTTTCAAATACTTTCAAACCCGAAGCTACTTATTAGGCAGCATGATGGTGGCCATTATGCTGAATTTCGCCTGTTTGCACTGCCAGGATATTAATTTATTTCTTGTTATCCGGTTTCTGCAAGGGATTGTAACAGGCAATGTCATTGTATTTGGACTGTTGCTGGTGTTTTCACGTTTGCCTGCAGAGCGGGTGCAAACTATAGCTCCCGCTGTATTTTATGGAACGCTGCTTAGTAATACTGTATTGATCGGTTTGCTTGCCAGCGTGGTTGTAGAATCTGCAGATTGGAAGATAACATATTATTACCTGATCGTGTTCCAGCTGTTGACCCTGACCATTACCTTGCTGATGTTAAAGCGGAAAACGGTGCATAAGCGCTATCCCCTGTATCAGATTGATTGGAGTGGAATGGTCATATTCGCTTTCAGCGCTCTTTCGCTGGCTTACACCATTATTTATGGCTCCAAATATTATTGGTTTGCCGACTCACGCATACGGTATAGTGCTATTGCCACGGTGATTGGGGCCTCTTTGTTTTTATACAGGCAAAGCATCGTAAAACGGCCTGTGGTGCATCTTAGTGTTTTTAAAATACGAAATTTTGTAATGGGGGTTTGTTTGCTTGCTGTTTATTACGGCTGTAAAGACAGTGTGAACCTGATTTATGGCTATGCAGGCGGAGTACTTAAATGGAGTGCGCTTCAGGTTATTACATTAGGCCTGTGCAATATAGTGGGGATGGTAGGTTTATTGGTTTTCTCTATCCGACTGATGCTGGCCAAAAAAGTTACTATCAAAGTGCTTTTGGTAACAGGGTTTGTGCTGATGGGAGCATTCAATATCTGGATGAGCTTTTTATTAACACCTGATTTATCTTTCACGGATTTGCTCTTGCCGGTATTTATACAGGGGGCTGCTTCAGGCCTTTTGTTTGTTCCTATTATGATTTTTGTACTTTCATCAGCGCCCGCATATACGGGTACTACTGGCCTGGTAATAGCTGCTTGTACACGTTTTACCGCAACTGCAAATTCATTCGCCGGATTTTATAATCTGCAATTGTACTTTAATCAATATTTTAAAGAGGGATTTCTTGGTTACCTGACATCGGATAACCAAAATCTGATTGTACGTTTAACTACCTACCGGTCTGTATACGCTTCAAAGGGATTCACATCTGAACAGGCATCAAGTTTGGCGAATGGCGCTGTATGGCAAAACCTCACACAGCAAAGTCAATTGCTAACAAACCGGGCATTGTTTATGATCTTTGCAATTGTGTCACTGGTTGTTGCTGTCCTCATCTTCGTTATTCCTGCTATTGGCAAGACGGTTGTCCATTGGAATAAACGCCTGATGATACCTTTGAAAGATTTATAAGCTTCTGCTGTTCTCATAAAAATCGACGCTATTCTCCGGCGGATGCCCGGAAAATTAAAACTTTAAGCTACATGATTGAATGATCTACCCCAATGACAGGGTAGATACATTTCAATCATTATCCTCTAAACAATTATTTCGCTGGTTGCTACTTCATTTAAAAAGTCTTCAGGTATCATATCAATTAATGGATCTAACTTTTCAAATTGTTTTAATTTGCTATTAAAACCATCGCTATTTTTTATGATAGCTACCCTTGCACTCCGTACAAACTCAATCAAGCCGTAGGGTTGTAAAATTGTTATTAAATTATTGGTTTCCTCTCTGTGCCCGGTAACCTCAAATACTGTATAATCCTTTCGGATCACCACTACTCTTGCTCCATACATCCTCAATAACCTTTCAACGCTTAAATGTTCTTTAATAATATTTGTTGACATCTTATACAATGCCATTTCCTGCCAAATCACATCCTCATTGGAGTGATAGTATACTTTGATTACCTCTGTCAGTTTTTCCAGGTGGCGTACAAGTTTGCCGATAACATCCTCCGTTTCTGAAATCAGGATATGAAAGCGATGGATACCGGAAATCTCTGATGGCGATGTATTCAGGCTTTCGATATTTATTTTCCTTCGCGTAAACATTGTGGCTATTTGAGTTAATAATCCAACCTGGTTTTCTGAGTATACAGTGATATTGAATTCCTGCTTATTTGTTTCTTCGTTTTTCATTTGATTATTTAAGCCTGATTTCACTTAAGCTGCATCCCTGCGCTACCATCGGAAAAACATTGTTTTCTTTTGTCACCATTACTTCCAATAAAAATGAGCCTTTGCTATTTATCATCTCATTTAAGGCTTCTGGTAATTCCTGACGATCAGATACACGCTTTCCTGCAATTCGGTAAGAGGCTGCTAAAGTCACAAAATCCGGACTCTCGAGATTTGAAAACGAATATCTGCTATCGTTAAATAACTCCTGCCACTGGCGTATCATTCCTAAAAAGCGATTATTTAAAATGATGATTTTAACATCGATCTTGTTTTGCATGATGGTGCCTAATTCCTGCAACGTCATTTGAAAGCCCCCATCCCCGGCGATTGTTATTACAGTTCTTTCGGGTGCACCATATTTTGCCCCAATTGCGGCGGGCAAAGCAAACCCCATTGTGCCTAAACCACCACTGGTTACATTACTGCGGGTTTTGTTGAGTTTAGTATAACGACTGGCCACCATTTGATTCTGGCCAACATCCGTTACAATAACCGCTTCGCCTTTGGTAAGATCATTCAGATGCCGTATAACTTCACCCATGGTTATTTCGGCTGAGGTAGGGTTTAATTCGGGGTAGATAACTTCATTAAGTTCTTCCTGGTAGTATGCCTGGAACCTCGCCAGCCAGTCAGTATGGTCCTTTTGCTCAATTAAAGCAGTCAGCATTGGCAAAGTTTCCTTGCAATCGCCCCAAACGGGTACGGTTGATTTTACATTCTTATCAATTTCAGACGGATCAATGTCAAGGTGAACTACTTTTGCCTGTTTGGCATATTTGTCTAACCGGCCTGTAACCCTGTCGTCAAAGCGCATTCCAATGGCAATTAGCACGTCGCATTCGTTGGTTAACATATTTGGCGCATAGTTGCCATGCATGCCCAGCATTCCCACGTTAAGTGAATGATCGGATGGAATTGCACCGGCGCCTAAAACCGTCCATGCATAAGGAATACCAGACTTTTCGATGAAGTGTTTAAATTCTGCCTCGGCCTGGCCTAAAATTACACCCTGGCCTAACAACACCATTGGCCTTTTGGCCCGATTAATTAATTCGGCGGCTTGCTCAACGTATGAAATGCGCACGGTTGGCTTTGGCCGGTAACTACGTATGTGATTACATTTAGTGTAACCGTTATAATCAAACATTTGCAATTGCGCATTTTTGGTGATGTCAATCAACACAGGCCCCGGACGCCCGCTGCGTGCAATGTAAAAGGCTTTAGCTAAAACAGATGGAATTTCCTTAGCATCTGTTATCTGGTAATTCCACTTGGTTATCGGTGTAGACATATTGATAATATCAGTCTCCTGAAAAGCATCTGTGCCTAAAAGGTGAGCGTAAACCTGCCCGGTTATACAAACCACCGGAGTGCTATCAATCATGGCGTCGGCAATACCTGTTACCATGTTTGTTGCACCAGGGCCACTTGTTGCAATGGCTACTCCAACTTTTCCTGATGTGCGGGCATATCCCTGACTGGCATGAATTGCCCCCTGCTCGTGCCGAACTAAAATGTGTTCAAGCTTTTCGCTATAATCGAATAGCGCATCATATATCGCGATTGTTGCACCTCCCGGTACACCGAAAATAACGTCAACGCCTTCGGCAACCAAGGCTTCTAATACAGCGACTGATCCAGATACTTGCCTTGTTTCACTTGTTGATATTTCTGTTACTTCTTTTTGTTGTGCAGTTTCCATTTTGTATGATTCTTGTACTATTTGAGTACGTGTTTATAGTTTAATCCCTATTAGAAATAGGGGGCATTCATAAATTCCTGGTTTTGTTTTTATTTGAATTTGGGTGATGTGAAAACACAAGAAGCCGGCGTAAATGAGGCAGCTTGCTGATCATCGGTATTATTGAACTTGTTGAGACTAACGGCCCGTTTAAGTCTTATAATATCTTCATTATCAATTGTCAACACATCACCTTTTAGACTCGGTCACTGTGCAGTTGTCTTGAATGGGGAAGCCTGGCGCTGGATGTTGCCAATGCCCGGTAATTTTCCATGGATAAAATTTTTGCCGGGGCGATATTCCGGGAGTTCGCGACAATAGAAATGACAGAACTTTCATAAAGTTGCTTAAAACGTTTTGCTTTTTGGCTTTGTGAGTATACTATCATTTGAAACGGTCTGTTTATGGCTTAATTTCGCTGAATTGGCCTAATCTTATCTAAGTACTTCTTTGCTTTTCAACGTTAAATACAAATTTAGACTACCCAGTTTGGTATCTCATTTCAGAAATAGTCAAAGTTTTTATGATTCCAGCCACAAGTGCAATTAGAGGGGCATGCGGGTAGTGAATTGAAATAAATGAACAGTTGCTTTAATTGTTTTACAGCTATATGACCGGTAAATAGCGGATAATTCGGAAATTAGATGAAATAAATAAAATGAGTTTAGTAGCTTCTCTTGAGGAAATTGAATTATGCCATGATTCAATATTTGTGATGCATGAAAAATGTGAAAAGTATATTCCGTTTCATAAACATTCCAAAAATCAGTTAACGTATGTAGAAGGCGGTCTGGGATATATAAGATTCCGGGATAAACTTTTCGTTATACCTGCGCGGCATTATTTTTGGATCCCGGCCGGGGTGGAACATACCATGACGATAGGCCATTCGGCAACTAAGTGCAGAACATTGTTTTTTCATACCAACGGCGATTCGCAAAATGAATTTTATACCAAAGTGGGGATTTACCCTATAAGTGATCTTCTTTTTCAAATGATCAAATTCACTGAGCAATGGAATGAGCATGTTTTACCGGGTGACGAACGATTTGCTTTTTTACAAAGTATAAAAAACATCTTGCCGCAGGTAAGTAATCAAATTCTTTCGGTTGCTTTACCGTTTACAGAAAATGAACGGATGTTGAAAATAATGGCATATATGGAAGATAACCTTTCTGAAAGCCATACTTTGCGAAGCATAAGCATAAGGTTTGGAATTAGTGAAAGAACTTTGTCAAGATTCTTTCAATCAACCTTGAATGTTTCTTTTCTACAATATTTGAAACTACTAAGAATGGCGAAAGCGTTTCAACTTATTGTTGCAAATGAACACTCATTAGCTGATGTGGCCTTTTTATGCGGCTACCAAAGTTTATCATCATTTAGTAACACGTTCTACCAGGTTACCAAAACCCGTCCCTCAGATCATCTCGCAGTGACGAGTTCCCTGGTTTAGTTCAATTTAAATTTTCTCTTCCTGCTTTTTAATTACAGGTCAAGGTCAACGGGGCTTGTTGGAACAGAGCAACAAATCAGCACGTTTCCATCTGCCGGAAGGTCAAGAGGGTCTGGCGAATAAGTAACGTTTCCATCGATAATACCCGTTTCACAACGATGACAGACGCCCATGCGGCATGACCACTGCACAGGAATGTCACAAGCCTCTGCGACTTCCAGTAAACTGCCGAAGCGGGGATGCCACCGAAAAGAAATTTTACTTTTACTGAAAGTAACGAGCGGGCCTTGCCCGGTGTTATCTGACGGTGGGTGAGGGAGTTTTCCGCCTTCGGCCACAGGTTCTGAGGAACTTCCAAATAGCTCGAATTTGATTTTTTTGTCGGCTATTCCAATGTCTTTCAATGCGGCTGTGATATTATGGAGATATGTTGGCGGCCCGCACAAATAACACTCACTTTCCATTGGAAGTTGCATCGCTTGTAATTGCTGTAAATCAAGATGACCTTTGATGTCGTAGTGAATCCCGCAAGCTTCGCCATCAATAGGAGAACTGTATACTACCACGCGGTGAAATGCGGTTAACTGCTTTCCAAGGGACCTTACTTCTTCGCCGAACGCTTCATAAGCCCCATTGCGGCAAGAATGGATCCACCAAAGTTCGCGAGCTGAATCCCGATGGGCGACCTGGTGCAGGATACTTAATAATGGTGTAACACCTACTCCAGCGCTCAGGAGCACCAACGGCTCTTTACCTTCGGACAAGGTAAAGGTTCCGCGTGGTGCACTGATTTCCAAAATATCACCATCGTGCACCTGTTCATGCATATAAATACCGCCCGCGCCGTTAACTTCCCGCTTTACTGCAATGCGTAAACTGGGTGCATCCTGCGGTCCGCAAAGAGAATACATACGTATCAGCGGAACACCGTCTTCTGTGGGAGGTACCCGGACTGCGATGTGCTGCCCTGGTAAAAAAGCAGGCATTGGGGTGCCATCTTCTGCACTCAACTCAAAGGAGCGCACTCCTTCACATTCCATGCGCGTACGCTGTACAACAAAAGGCCGGAAACCTGTCCAGGCGAGCGGTTCAACGGCTTGCCCGCTCAATCCGGCATTTCCTTTAACCGAACCTTTCGAAGCAGCGTCCAGTAAATCTCGGAAAGATCCATTCCAGGCCTGGCTAAGTGCCGGAATTCTTAAAGCCTTTTGCAGTTTATCTTCCGGATGGTCCTTTAAATAAAGCAACCCGTCAATTTCAGCCACGCTCATTTTCTCATCCCCATCCGCAATCTTTTCTATCACATCCCCCGCACCAACTTCTCCTTCCTGGATCACCCGGAAATAAAACCCCGGCCGTTTGTGTTTAACAAGCAAAGCAGGCATTTCCGGTACTCCGGTACTTATGCCCACCCGCCAACAGGTAACACGGGGCTGGGTGACCTCGAAAATTGCTGAACCAATCCGAAAACGGTCGCCAATGCAGACCTCATTATCGGCCATATCCTCTACGGTAAGGTTTTCGCCAAATTGACCATAAACAAAATCTTTACGTTGAAGGGTGTCGCTCCAGTACTGATATGATTCGGCCTGATAAACCATAACGGCACGATGCTCGCCGCCATGTCCTATGAGATCCGCCTGAGCGTCCCCGTCAAAATTGAGTTTTCTTACGCGAACACGTCCGGCAACAGGCGTTTTATATACAGACGTTCTAACCATTTGGCCCCGCCACGGAATCTCTCGTGGCTGGCCTACATTTACGGATATGACTTTCATACTGCAGTTTATTACTCGTTTCTTCCAGTTAGTCAATATTTAAAAATTCGTTTCACACGATTACGGGGTATTAGCAACCTCCTGTTTGCGACCGAATACCAGAAATAGCTCCGCCGGAATTTATTTTGCTCGCCTATTTTCTAAATAGTTAAAAATACTTTATTAAAAGTGTAAGCGCAAAAAAAACCATTAAATCTCACAGCTCTTTTGTAATTGAAAATAAGATGTTTACCAATTCTATATCGGTAAACTGTAGCCCGCTTTTATTGAATAGCCAGGTATAATTCCCGGTAATGGATAATAAGGTCATTAAGGATAAATCCCCGATTTAAACCACTTGGGTTAGGTAGTACCCAAACTTTCGCCCCACAAAAATCTTCGGGTTGATGCCCCCATGAAATTTGCTTTTTCCCGGAAAAGGCTATGTAGGCCGGTTTGCCCAGGAACGCGATATATTTCGGCTGGAAATGCGCCATTTTGGTTTTGAATACTTCGATGGAGTTGTCAAACTCATCTCTTGAAAGCTCGTCAGCGCGGGCTGTTCCTCTTTCCACAGCAGTAGTGAGGCCATAACCGAAATCGAGGATAGTTGCGTCATTTACAGGTTCAATTTCGGTGGGTGTAAAACCGGCCTTGTGCAAAGTCTTCCAAAAACGGTTGCTTCGCCCGGAAAAGTGATGACCGTCCCACGCGGATTTTAAGCCAGGATTAATCCCGCAAAAAATAACCGTTAGGTCTTTGGCAATAAGATCAGTTAGCGTTGGTTGCATTGGATTGATATAAACATTCGTTGTGGAAATTCGCAGCAAAGTTAATGTGGTCTTTACATAAATTAATTACTAATCCAGTCAAAGTTTATTTGAAAGCAGACAAGTCGGATAAATAAAAAGTATCAAACATAAAAATACCGGATGGTTTATCTTTATTGCGAAAAATGATGGTGCCTTTATCTTTTTTGAATGAGGATGGGGTTCCAGGCTAAGAATGGATTCATTTAGCTGAAAGCCCTGAACAACGCAAACATATTGAAAACTAATCCTCACGGAGGAGCTATGATAACAGAAGAATCAACGATAATTTTTACGCTTCATTTTCAAGGTGAAGATCATATCATCCGCACCAAACGGAACGGCTACTACATCCTGATGGTCTTGATTTCAGATGTATTACAAGTGCCCGGCTTTGGGTTATGTTGTGGTATGGGGAGCTGCGGAACCTGTTTAGTTGAAATGACCAATAAAGAAAGAAATTATAAAAAGGCGGTATTGGCTTGCTGTGTCGCCATTGATGATCAGCTTGCTAACATGGTAGTTTTGGTGCCTGAACGCGGCTATTAATAATTTGATAAAAGGCCTTACAATATCATCTTAAAGTAAGAAACCCGGGTTGGCTGGAATCATCAAATATTTGGCGTTTTAGGTACGCTACCAGGAAACATATGCGCTTAACTTTGTATGAACAAAAAAGTAGAAACGGGCTGATAGCTGGAGTTAAAGACGATTGTATTTGCTTATATCTAGTTGATTTATAGTATATTACTTGTATTTTAACTGGACTTTACAGGCGTTAGATAAACTTTAATTTAAGCGAATCTTTCTTCGGGTGTGCAAGTAGAAGCAACTCGTCATCTACCTATTATTTTTATGAAAAATGCCAAATCTATGATCCCGCTGACAGACGTCGTTTTGATTGGCGCGGGTATTATGAGTGCTACTTTGGGTACGATGCTCAAAAATCTACAGCCTGGTTTTACAATTGATGTAATTGAACGTCTGGATGAAGTTGGTGCAGAAAGCTCTTTTGCCATGAATAATGCAGGCACGGGACATTCCGCGTTTTGCGAACTGAACTACACACCCCAACAAACAGACGGATCGGTGGATATAACAAAGGCAATCAAAATTGCCGAACAATTTGAAATCTCGAAACAATTCTGGTCGTTTCTGATAGAAAGTGGATTAATAAATTCACCTGAAGAGTTTATCAGGAAAGTGCCGCATATGAGTTTTGTTTGGGGTTCAAACAATGTAAATTTCTTGAAGGCCCGCTACGATGCCTTAACCGGGCATCATTTTTTTAATAAAATGAAGTATTGCGAAGATCCAACGCTTTTAAGGGAATGGATACCGCTTGTTATGGGCGGCCGTGATAATAATGAGAAAGTTGCTGCTACTAAGATGGATCTGGGAACGGATATAAATTTCGGCGCCCTGACCAACAACTTAATTGAATCTTTAACGGCACAAAACGGAGTTAAATTGAGTTTGAATAGCGAGGTTACAGAAATTGAACGCCGTAATGCTAATTGGCTCATCACCGTTAAGGATCGAAAGACCGGAGTTAATAAACTTTTCCTAAGTAAATTTGTTTTCATCGGTGCGGGAGGTGGTTCTCTGCCGCTGTTGCAAAAATCAGGCATTCCTGAAAGTAAGGGCTTCGGTGGATTTCCCGTTAGTGGTGAGTGGCTGGTTTGTTATAATCCTTCAGTAATTCAACAGCACACGGTTAAAGTATATGGGAAGGCTGAAGTAGGTTCCCCGCCGATGTCGGTGCCTCATTTGGATAGCAGGCTTATCAACGGCCAACGCAAATTGCTATTTGGTCCATACGCTGGATTCTCTACTAAGTTTCTCAAAAAAGGCTCATTCCTGGATTTATTTAAGTCGATAAAATGGAATAATATATATCCATTAGTGAGAGCAGGCCTGGATAATATTCCGCTGACAAGGTATCTCATCAATCAGGTAAAACTATCTCCTGATGACCGCCTTGCGGCGTTGAAAAGTTATTATCCGGAGGCGAAATTGACCGATTGGAAGCTTGAAGTTGCCGGTCAGCGTGTTCAGGTAATTAAAAAGCACCCTACGCACGGCGGTGTCCTGGAATTTGGGACAGAAGTCGTGGTGTCCCGGGATGGGAGTATCGCAGCTTTGTTGGGTGCTTCGCCTGGTGCTTCAACGTCGGTTTCCATTATGCTTGATCTTATTGAACGCTGTTTTACATCCCAGGTGCAAAGCGAAGCCTGGCAAATGAAATTGAAAAATATGATACCATCCTACGGAAAAAATTTGGCGAAGGATGCAGAGCTTGCAGGAAAAATACGATTATACACTACCGAAGTGTTAGGCATTGGTTAGGGTTATATGATGTTCGTCCGATGAGCGCTCTCGTCTGTTAAATAAAGAATCGGATAGAAGAGGCAGAAAGTAATGTTCCCGGAAAGATATATGGTATTCAGGCACAGAAGTCGAAAAGATTGACGGCTAAAAATCTGAAAAGTGTATTAATACCGGTTTAGTAGCGTTAGATATTACGTTACCTAACCGGATTAAAAACATCTAAATAAAATTAAAATGGCAACTAAAATTGTAACGAAATTCACAATCGGAACTGAAGAGGGCATTAATGCCTTATTTTTTCTGACTGCGGCAACCGCAAGAGAGCAGTTTGCCGGAAAGATTCCTGATCAGGAGCTTGAAGATTACATCGATGTAAATTTTAATAAAGATGCATTGATGGTGGAACTAAATAGTATGTCCAATCAGTACTTGATCGTTTACGCAGACGATGAACCTGCTGGGTATGCCAGGGTAACATCCAAAGGAGAAAGACCGCACTTTTTTGATAACAAAACTTTAGTAAGAATAGCTGATTTTGGGGTATTAGCTAAGTATAACGACCCTTTAATTAGTAAATCGCTATTTGAAAAATGTCTTTCGATATCAACTATGCAGCAAGTGATTTGGATGAGCGAATACGAAAATAATCCTTATTTGGATTTTTTCGAAAGCTATGGATTCAAACGAAACGTTGATATCACTGCTCCGCATGAATTGTCACTCCAGCCTGTTTATCTTGTTAAAGAGAAGGCTTGAATTTAAGCGTGCAATTCAGGGGACATTAATCTTGCGGCATAAAGCTTGATCCTTGCAATCAGAATGATTGGTCAATTGTAATAAATAATAGTATTATCTCACTCCCCTTATATTAAACCGCAAGGTTCATCTGGTTCCTTTTAGTATATGTTTGATATATAAATACCAGCACTACCAGTACCAGTATTATTGCTACTATTATCGCAATAAACATGAAAGAGGCCCGGTTGGTTAAGAGCTGGCTTTGGATGGTTAACGCTTTGGCTAATGATATATTAGCTGCAACAGCAGCCTGATCGGCGCTAAATCCTTTTGACAGGAATAGCTGTTTGAAAGCTGCCAGTCTTTCAGATACCTGCTGGTCAACGCCAGTCAAGTGGTTTAAAAAGCTTTCTTTATATAACTGGTTGTAGTAAAGCTGGATGTTATAAAAACCTGCACCTGCATTAAGCAAGGAAGCAAAACGGGTAAAAGCGGCAGCTGCAAGCCCGGTTACACCGGCGGTAACAGGTATTGAACTCAATGTAAATATCATAATGGGCACAAATAGCAATCCTGAAGCTGCGCCCTGGAAAAACATTGGCAACACCAGATCTAAAAATGATAAGTCGGGTGTAAATATAAAGTACATCCATAACTGGTATAATAGTAACATGCCAAAACCAGCCATTAAAAAATACATAGCCGTATTTTTATGACGCACCAGAATGACTGCCGAAATTACCATGAATATTATCAAGCCCGCGATATTACTTAAACCCAGTAAGGCCACTTCAATTGGACTCCATTGCAATACAGAAGCAGTATAACCAAAAATAATATTTATAGTTTCCTTTGATCCATAGTATATGGCAAGGAGTATTAACCCTATCCAAAAATTTCTATATTTAAAAACAGTGATATCGGCATGTGGCCTTTTTACTATGGATTCGCGTACTAGGTAAGCTATGGAGGCTATTACTGTAATAAAAGCAGCAAGATTAATTCGAGGGTCCGAAAACCAATAGTACTTTGACCCGTAAATAATGGTGTAAGCAAAAGCAACTGCACCGGTAATAAAAAACACCACACCTGTCCAGTCTATTTGATATAAAGGGTAAGGTTTGATATTTGATTTTGCGTTCAATACTACTCTTATCAAAATTAAAACAAACACCTGGAATATGATGAGGTAATTATATATGATTTTAAAATCGGCATTGAGTGATATATTGGCAGCCACAATGCCAATTAGCACACTGCTGCTTAACACTGTACCATAAAAAACGGTTGGCCCTACAGCCTGGCGATATTCTGGTTTTAAAAAGCTGGGGATTAAAACCAATATACTACCCGAGAGTATACAGATCATGACACCTTGCAAAAACCTGATGATAAAAAACAGGGTGATATTGGTAGTATACATACAAACAATGCTGAGTATGATACCAATAAATATATTTATAGTAAGATAATCCCTTATTTCAAAGAACCTTAAAAACCTGAACTGAACAGGCAGCGTTACTATAATGCCTATATAAGTTAATTGTATGGCAAAAATGATATCTTCTGGTTGTGCTCCTAAGTAAGCGATAACATAATTTTGGCTAAAGCCAAGTGCTGCAAACTGCACCACTCCTGAAAGCAGTATTATAAACAATACGATGATACCCCCAAGGTTCCAGCTGGCCAGCCAGGGCTTAAAATAGGTTGGCGTGTTCATATTGTTTTCTTTTTAACAGACACTAAAACGTTCATACCCGCTTTTATAGGTGTTACATTGGTATCTATAAATCTGATTTTTACGGGCACGCGCTGAACAATTTTTACAAAGTTGCCAGTAGCATTATCAGGAGGCAGTAGGGAGAATTTTGCGCCCGTTGATGCGGAGATGGCTTCAATTTCACCTTTATAAACTTTATCATCAATAGCATCAATCCTTATTTCAACCGGCTGCCCTACGTACATGCCGTATACTTGTGTTTCCTTAAAGTTGGCTGTAACCCATTTATCTTTTTCATTTACTATGGATACCAGCGGCTGTCCGGGCTGTATCTGCTGGCCTTCCAATATAGTTTTACGCCCTAAACGACCAGCATAAGGAGCAGTGATGATCGTATAATCTAAATTTATACGTGCAAGCTCCAGCTCAGCTGTCTTTCTTTTTAAGTCTGCAGCCAGCAGGGATTTACGCGATTGTAATTCGGTTATTTTAGCATAACTGGTTTTAAGGTTGTTTTGAGTGGCACTATAATCGCTTAAAGAAACGTCATAGCGTGATTGAACAGATTCCAGATCGGCGCCGGTAATGGCTTCTTCTTTCATCAGGGTTTTATAGCGTTTAATATCTTTTTGCTGCAATACAAGGCGAGCCATTGCGCCGGCTATCTGATCCTTATTCACCAATGTACTTGTTTGTGCCGATGCTATGCTTGCGGTTAGCACACCAAGTTGCGCATGAGCATCATCTACTGCGGCTTCGGCTTCTATTACACGCTGACGGTATTCCCTGGCGTCCAATACTACCAGGGTATCGCCTGCTTTAACTAACTGGTGTTCATTGAAGCGAACGCTTTTAATAAAGCCGCCTACTCTTGCAGATACCGGATTGATGTATGATTCTACCTGGGCATCATTCGTCTCGAGATACCTGCTCCCAGTTAAAAAATAATTGATAAAGTATACAACGGCTGCAATCACAACTAATAAAGCCAGTATGGATAAAATTAAATTTCCCGGATGACGCTTTTTATTTGCTGAAGTTTCCATGACATATAATTTTGTTGGGATTGGTGAGTTTTTACAAGTTTCCTGATGTATATAATAGCCTGTAATAAATAAACTGTGCGTTGGTTTGTGCCTGTACCAGGTTATAGCGTGTTTCTTCGTATAAATTGTCGGCATCAAGCAGGTCGGTAAGTAAGGCCAGCTGATTAAAATACTTGGCGCTTACTATTTTATAATTAACCCTTGCCTGTTCTATTGATTTTTCGGTTACGATAATGCGGTTAAGCGCTTCCTTGTATTTTATGAGCAAGCTCGCGGCCTCCTGGCGTACGTTATCGTTGATGTTCTGCTTAATATATTGCAGCTCTTGCAACCTGATACGGCTCGCGGCTTTTTTGTACTTGTTTTGGTAAGTGGATGATATATTGTACTGAACCCGCACTCCTACAAAACCAATTGAGTATGCCTGGTCAACAGGAGGGTAGAATATATTATTAGGATAATTGATGCCGTAAGCAGAATATAATGACAAGGTAGGAAAAAAGCCACTTTTTACCTCCCTGATCCTGGCATCCTGAATTTTGATATTCTCATTGGCTTTGAGTATGGCGTAGGCATCTTTTGAGGCGCCCAATACTATGGGTATTAAGCTTTCGGTAGCCGGCTTTGGCATAGCAGCCGAATCCAGGGGAACTACTTTAGTAGAGTCGGATAAACTGAGCAATACGTTTAATTTTTGATTGGCTATTTCCAAATCATTTTCAGCTTGTTCAAGGTTGAGCTTTACGGCCGATAAATTCAGTTCGGCACGCAACACGTCACTCCGGGTTACTTTTTGGTTGTTATATAAGGCTGTGATATTTCTTAAACGGGTTTCGGCGCGAACCACCTGTTCTTTGATAAATCTCTTCTGGTCATTTAACCTTACCATATCAAGGTATTGAGATACCACCTGCAAACCAACATTGCCGGTTTGTTCCTGTGTATTTACAGTCGCGAGGTCTTTTTTGCCACTTTGCTCAGCTTCGTAGGCTTTTTGACGGCCGCCAGCATAAAGATTAAAATTAGCGGATAAACTTGCATCGGCTCCATTGGAGGTTGGGTATTTGGGTACAGATTTAGCGGGGTTAAGTCCGTGATATAAAGTAAGACTTGTATAACGCTGATAATTAGCACCGGCAAAAATGGATGGAAACGCATTATTCTTCGCATCCTTCAGATCGGAATAACTGGCGCTTTCTTCACTTTGAGCGGCCTTAACCAAATTATTATTACTTTTTGAGATATTGATAGCCTGTTGTAATGAAAGCGGGTAAACATTACCAGAGTCGGTATTTACCTGGGCATTTGAAGCGAGTTGCAAAGCAAGAATCAGTAAAAAAGAAATTCCTGTTAGCTTCATAATAAGCTTAATAGTAATTATTCTCATGACGTTGTTATTAAATGGCATTGGCTGTTGTTTCCCGGTTTATAGATAAACAGCTTATTTCTTTAATATCTCGTACAATTAACGTCTGATCTGATTTAAGTCTGGGGGCGCTTTACCAGGGAGACGGTAACTGTTCCATTTTTGAGCTTACTACCACAATTGGGGGTCACAAGTCTTGATCCATTCCTTATACCCGGCACGTTTAACGCGGATTCTGAGCCATTCCTGTGGTGCAACGGACCTGGTTTATTTCTCACGTCTGCAAAAAAATTGGCACATTAGTTACATCGTATACTTATTGGTCCGCTTATATAAAATGAAATCTGTGTTTTAGTTTTTAGTATTGAACAATTTAAGGAAAAATTACTGTATCGCAGGCTTAAAGAAGAAAATTATTACGGGCAACAAGCTTTTTGATTTAAAATTGGCCCTGAAACTTTTTAACACATCGGCGATTTGTTAAAAGGTTTCAGGGTAATGAAGATCAAAAGTATCACTGTTAATATTTAAGGACTCTGGAAATTCCTGATAAATCGAAAACATTAGGTTTATGGAGAACTGGCTTTTTAATTTTATTTTCGACAAAAAATAATGCTAAATGAAAGAACAACTGCTTAATGTAATTAAAGCCCTGAAAGAAAATTCAATGATATTTAATGAAGTTATTGGATTTATAGATACCTACTATCAACATCAACCTACCGCATTTAATAATGGCGATGTCTATAATGAGGCGACGCAAAATCAAGGCAGCGCGAAGGTTTTCGCTTTCGCCCAACTTCATCACTTAAGTGCAGCAGATACCCTTTACTTATTTGCAGAACATTACCGGGCGGTATTGGCTCATCCCCAGGCAACGGATCATCAAAATATCAGGCAGTTTATGGCTCATGGATGGCCGGGGGTAGTTTTTGAAGGCGAGGCTTTGATTAGAAAATAATAAAACAGACTGATTTTCAAAAATACTGCCGGTTGGTGGTAAACTGACTTTGAAATACTACTAAATAGATCCTGAATCTATTTAGTAGTAAAGGAGATATTGCTAAATTAGCGGTAATGACAGACCTGAACGAATATGAGTGCGAAATGCTGGATACCCTGCTGGAGGCCTTTGGTATACCAGACAGCCTTACGCGCGTGCAATTGCTGGCACTTTTTGATCAGGATGAAGCCTCGGCTTTTGCCATGGTACAGGCGCTGACTAGGGAAGGACTAATTGCCGAATCAGGCAAACACGGGGATTATGAACTTCCTGAGAAACTCATTTTAAAGCCAAAGGGAGAAAAATTCCTCAAAGAAGGTGGCTTTACGCGGCGCTACCAGTTAGCGCAGCAAAAGCCGGTTGAAGTTGGTGGTACACTGGCCAAATTGCAGCAACAGAACCTTCGGCTGCAAAATGAAAAACTTGCTAACCAAACGGAAATCAGCAATCTTCAGAAAAAGATCAATGCACTGCAAATACGGCAATATATCTACTGGGCGCTGCTCCTTATCGTATTGATCATTGGGTACTTCATAGGTCACGCCGATAAAAACTAAAACCAGTCGTGCTGGTCATTGCCGGGCTGGCAAATCAAAGTGCTCAAACTTCTAAACGGCACAAGCCTAAACAGAACAAATATCTGTCGAGCTGTTTACTGATTTACCAGTAATCCTGACGTGAATTTTTAATTGTCAGTGGGTTATAGGCCATAGAAAGCACTAATCAGATAATTTTTTAGATAAAGAAAAATAAAAAAAGTACCTTTCAATCTGTCATTGCAAGTTTTACTATCCGGAGGACACTGGAAGGAAAATGACGTTTGAAAAGTTTGTCGTCCTGAGGAACGAAGGATCTATTCGCAGACTGTACAGGTCGAAGAAGCATAGCGGAGAGTAGATCCTTCACTGTCGTTCAGGATGACAAAAGCTTTTTTAGTAAACGAGTCATCGCAAGTGTATATGAGAGTTTGGAACAAAAAAATGTTAAAATAAAATATGAAAAACTTATCAATGTTCGGCAATAAGGCAATTTGCCGTTTTTTTCAGATTCAAATTGTCCTGTTCTTATTTGTTTTTTCTGTAGTTAAGGTGTCAGCTGGTGAAACAGAACCAACGAAAGACCCCGATGTGATTGGCCGGTGGGATCTCACTATCAGCAAAGCTGGTAAAAGTTTACCTTCCTGGTTAGAGGTGCAAAAATCAGGTACCCATACGCTGATTGGGCGTTTTGTGTATGCTTTTGGAAGCGCACGCCCTATTTCAGAAGTTAAGCCTAATGATGGTAAATATAGTTTTTCTATTCCTCCGCAATGGGAAGAAGGGAACAGGAACATGGATTTTCAATTTGAAGTTAGCGGCGATAAAATCAAAGGCACCATGGTTTATACTGATGGAGTGACCTATGAATTTACGGGCGTCCGTGCGCCACTACTTATCAGGTCTAAAAGCCCGGTTTGGGGTGCGCCAGTGAAATTGTTTAATGGAAAAGATGTTAAGGGGTGGCATACCGACGGCAAGAATCAATGGATTGCAGAGGGTGGGATTTTGAGAAGCCCTCATTCGGGCGCTAACCTGATAACAGATAGAAATTTTACTGATTTTAAATTACATATTGAATTTAGGTACCCGCAGGGAAGCAACAGCGGCGTTTACCTAAGGGGCCGGTATGAGTTACAGATCATCGATACAAAAAGTGGCGATCCTGAGCCTATCAATAACCAGTTCAGCTCAATCTATGGCTTCCTGCCGCCAAATAAAATGATGGCGAAAAATCCGGGTGAGTGGCAATATTATGATATCACATTGGTTGGCAGAATGATAACTATTATAGCTAACGGAAAAACTGTAATCTGCGATCAGGTAATCCCCGGCATAACCGGCGGGGCGATAAACAGCCAGGAAGGCGAGCCCGGCCCGATATTGATCCAGGGAGATCATGGGCCGATTGATTACAGGAATATTGTAATAACAACGGCGAAGTAACGAAATGATTGGAATAACGTTTGCATAGCTGGAATTATGGAAACGTTATTTCAAATTTCACTGCATGTCAAAAATGCCTCAGGATTTGAAACCTACGGTACTTTCTACATGCGCACCGTTACCAACACAAGGCCCCCAATAATGTATCCAAATCATTACAAAACATTTTAGCGCGATGGACTATTTTTGCATTAGTTAAATCACGCAACTAAAGTGAAAAGGTATAAGCAAACCATACAGCAATATATAGTACTATCGCTTTTAGTGATATACCAGGTTATTGGTTTGGTTCATATTGCTTACCTCCCGCGACAAAATGATGCGAGGGCCCCGCACTCGTCTTCTGCCATAGATTTTCTTCATAAAAACAGTAATAGCAACTTACCGCGGGTTCAGTTTCAAAGGAGCTTTTATTCTTTTGAAAGTAGAAAGGATTTAACAACCCCGACCAAGATCCTGGTCCTGTTTTTCGCGTTCCTGCTTATTGGGGGCGCAGCTTTGATCCCTGCAAAAAGGCCGGATGGCACTTTGGCTGCGGTATATTCACATACGCCCTCTTCTTATCTCAACCTGCGCACGCTCAGGATTTGAGTTTACTCGTCTTTTGAATTTGCTGATCGGTTACTTAACTGCGTCAGTAAATGTCGCGTCGATCTCATTGCCTTTTACCGGCCATTAGATTCTCGATGCTCTCAAATTTCATTTTCTTCTTAAAAATTTAATCAGAATGACTGTTAAACGTCATTCATCATAACATCAACCTGTTTTGCCATGACGCGCATACCAATAAATATTTATGGCTTAAGGCCGTTTTTATTTGCAGGCTTACTTTCTTTATCATTAACCGCTGCCGCGCAAAATAATAAGAAGAAGCAATTTCCTGTACCTGAAAATGTACCTGACACCAGTACCGTCGGTTTCCTCATAATGCCTAACGCTACCGATGCAGGAAAAAACGGCGGGGAGTATTTAACACTCAAACAATGTATTGATTACGCTTTGGTACATCAGCCGGCTTTAAACAAAGCCCTGATCAATGTAGATATTGCTCACACTACCAACAGCATCAATCTGGCAGCCTGGTTGCCGCAGGTTAACGCTAATGGAAATGTTGTACACTATATACAGCAGTCTAATGCAAATATTTCTACCAATACCGGCACAACCACGGGTACCGGCTCTACTAATACGGTTCGTAGCAGCTTCACCAATACTTTTATCCCGGAGCTGGCAGTATCGCAGGCCATTTTAAGTCCAGGCCTTTTATATGCGGCTAAAAGTGCACCCTTATTAGTAAAGCAGGCACAACAGGTTACCGATAGCACCAAAATATACCTGTTTTCGGCGGTAAGCAAATCCTTTTATAATGTGCTGCTCACCTTGCAACAGATCAATGTTTTAAAGGAAGATACCGCCCGGCTTGGCAAAAACCTGCGCGATACCTATCACCAATACAAAGGTGGTATTGTGGACGAAACCGATTACCTGCAGGCCACCATTACCCTTAATAATTCGGTAGCCCAGTTAAAGCAGGCCAATGAAAACATCATCCCACAATACGCGGCCTTAAAACAGCTAATGGGTTACGAACCAGAAAAGGATTTTAATGTGAGCATAGATACCGCCCAAATGATGGCCGATATTCAAATTGATACTACACGCCAGTTACAATACGAAAAGCGCATTGAGTACCGCCAGGTTGAAACCCGGAAGGATTTGCAGCAACAGCTTACCAATTATTACAAGTATGCTTACCTGCCAACGGTGTCTGGGTTTTTTAATTACAGCTTGCAATATGCTAATAACAATTTTTCAAACCTGCTATCAAAATCGTACCCCAGCTCCATTGTAGGTGTATCGCTTAGCATCCCCATATTTACTGGGTTGGCAAGGGTGCATAATGTACACAAATCGCAATTACAGGAGCAACTGATTCATTGGGATGAGGTCGACCTAAAATCGCAACTGTATAAGGAATATACAACGGGGCTGGCCGGTTACAAAAGTAACCTGTTCAGTTTTAATGTTCAACGCAAAAATGTGGCTATGGCCCGGCGTGTTTACTTCGTTGTAAACCTGCAATACAAACAGGGCATCGTAGCTTATCTTAACGTGATCACCGCGGAATCAAACCTGATAACGGCCGAAATCAATTACACTAACTCGCTTTTCCAACTGCTATCAAGCAAAATTGACCTGGAGAAAGCGATGGGAGATATCACCTATTAATACTAAAAACAAACTCCATGAAGCGCGTATTTTTAAATGCCATTTTTATAAGTATCGTAATTTTTGCCGCCTGCAAAAAAAAGCAACCGCCCGAAAATAACGAAGTACCCGTAAACCTGTATAAGGTGAAAGCACAACGGGTTTTGTATTATGATAAGTACCCATCTACAACGGCGGCCCTTAGCCAGGTAACCTTGCTGCCACAAGTACAAGGAGCTATTACAGGCATATTTTTTACCGAAGGAACCGAGGTGAAAAAAGGGCAAAAGTTATATGAAATTGACAGGCGGATTTACCAGGACAGTTATGATGCCGCTGTAGCCAATCGTAAAGTTAATGAAGGCACCCTTTTGCAAGCTCAGCAGGATGCCGACCGCTATGAGTATCTGAATAAATATAACGCTGTGGCCAAGCAGCTTTATGACCATGCCATCATCACCCTTGATAATGCTAAAAGCCAGGTAAAATCGGCCGATCAGGCTGTGAAAACTGCTAAGACCAATTTAAACTACGCGGAGGTATACGCCCCGTTTGATGGTACTATTGGCTTTAGCCAGGTAAAATTGGGTAATGTGGTTACAGCAGGAACTACCGTGCTAAATACCATATCAACTAACGATCCTATGGCTGTTGATTTTGTGATCAACGAAAAGCAGTTGCCCAAATTTGAGCGCCTGCAGCAAAGCAAGCATGAGCCAACCGATTCGCTTTTCACCATTTTACTGGCAGATAATTCGCTATACCCGGTGAACGGTAAAATAGCTGTTATTGACAGGGCAGTAAACTCACAAACGGGAGCGATTACCATAAGGCTGGTGTTCCCCAATCCTAAAGGGATGTTAAGGGTAGGCATGAGCTGCGTGGTACGGGTACACAACCAGGAGCCGGGGCCGCAAATAGTGGTGCCGGGCAAGGCGGTTGTTGAGCAAATGGGCGAATACTTTGTGTACACCGCCAAAGACAGCCTGATGAATAACCCTAAAGCAGGTGCCGATTCTGCCAAAAACAAGATCAAAAAACTGGTGGCATTTCAGAAAAAGGTACAGGTTGGCGAAACCATTGGCCCCAACATGATCATCAAAAGCGGTATCGACGATGGTGAACGTGTTATTGTTGACGGCGTGCAATTGCTGCATGATGGCTCAAAAATAACCACTGCCAATAAGGTAGGGCCATCTACCGGTGGTAAAGCCCGTTAGTGGTAACGTTAAAGCACAAACAAAAAATTTTAGACGAAGACATCCTATGATCGCTAATACTTTTATAAAAAGACCTGTAACGGCCATCGTGATATCTATTGTATTGATCATTACCGGTACCGTGAGTATCCTCATGTTACCGATAGATCAGTATCCCGATATTACGCCGCCTATTGTACAGGTTAACGGCCAGTTTACCGGTGCCGATGCGCAAACGGTTGAACAAACCGTAGCCACGCCCATTGAAGAGCAGGTGAACGGAACGCCGGGCATGGAATACATGCAAAGCAACAATACCAATAACGGGCAAATGAGCATGAACGTAACCTTTAAAATGGGTACGGATATAGATGTTGCCGCGCTTGATGTTCAAAACAGGGTTAGTATTGCAACCCCGTTGTTGCCTGCCGTAGTAAGCAGGCTTGGGCTAACTGTACGCGCTGTAAACCCAAGCATGCTGATGATGGTGGCTATTTACGCGCCCAAAGGCACACACAACATTACCTTTTTAGATAACTATACCAATATATTTATACAGGACGCGCTATTGCGTGTGCCGGGCGTAGGCAGCATTAACCGCTTTACGGATGATTTTAGTATGCGCATCTGGATGAACCCGGATAAAATGGCTGCTTACAGTTTAACCCCATCTGATGTAATTGCCGCGCTCAACGCCCAAAACGTGCAGGTAGCAGCGGGTACGGCAGGTGTGCCACCGCAGGCTTCCAGCCAAACCTATGAGCTGGGTATCCTGGTAAATGGGCGGTTGAGCAAAGTATCAGAATTTGAAAAGGTGATTGTAAAAACCATCCCGGCTACCGGGCAGCTGGTTTATTTGAAAGATGTTGCACGGGTTGAGTTGGGCAAGTTCACCTTCTCCAGTAACTCCTTTGTTGATGGGCATAAGGCATCCTACCTGCAAATTTACCAGGCACCGGGTAGCAACGCGCTTGAAACGGCCAATGGCGTATACGCTGCCCTTGCCAAATTAAAAACAAACTTTCCATCTGATGTGCAATACCGGGTTCCGTTTGAGTCGGTTACGGTGGTTAAGGTTTCTATGGAAGATGTGGTGGGGACTTTATTGAAAACGCTGGGCCTGGTTGCTGTGGTGGTATTTCTGTTCCTGCAAAACTGGCGGTCAACGCTCATTCCGGTTCTGGCTATCCCGGTATCTATTTTTGGTACGTTTTGCTTTTTTATACCGCTGGGCTTTACTATCAATACCCTAACCATGTTTGGTTTTGTGTTGGCGATAGGTATTGTGGTTGATGATGCCATTATTGTGGTGGAGGCGGTACAGCATTATATCGATCACGAAGGGATGTCGGCCAAAGAAGCTACCTACCAGGCCATGAAAGATATATCTGCACCGGTAATCGCTATCGCGCTGATATTGGCAGCGGTATTTGTGCCGGTAGGCTTTATCCCCGGCATTGTTGGGCGTTTATACCAGCAGTTTGCTATTACCATTGCTATCTCGGTGATCATATCAGCGTTTATCGCTTTATCATTAACACCTGCATTGTGTACGCTGTTATTAAAACCATCACATATTGATGCTGACGCAAAGGGTATCAACAAGTTGTTTTTCAAATTCAACAGCTGGTTTCAACGGGTAACTGACAGGTATACCGAGGGGGTTAAAAAAAGCATCAAAGCATCCCGTTTTATCGTGATCCTGCTGGTGTGTATTTGCGTAGCCACGTTCTTTTTGTTCCAGCATAAACCATCGGGCTTTATCCCTTCAGAGGATGACGGCAATCTATATGTCACCTTCCAGTTACCGCCTGCATCTTCCACAGCGCGGTCGGTTGAGGTGATGTCGAAACTGATGAAGGTTATCGGCTCAACACCGGGGGTGGCCCATTACGCGGCGCTATCGGGCTTAAATGTGGTAACCAACGCCAGCAACTCCAATAACGGCACCATCTATTGCCAGCTTGCCCCCTGGGATGAACGCAGTAAAACAACCGAACAGGTACCGGGCATCATAGGCGAACTGCAAAAACGGATTACCGATGCCTGGATACGGGATGCCAATGTAGAAGTTATCCAACCTTCGCCATTACCGGGTATTGGTACAACTGTGGGTTTTAGCTTACAGATAGAACAGCGCAGCTCGACAGATAATTTGCAGGACTTTCAAAAAGTGGTTGATAAATTTGTGACTGAGGCCAATAAAAACCCGGTAATATCAAAAGCCTTCACCTTTTATACTTCACACACCCCAAACTACAGTTTAACGGTTGATCGCGAGAAATGCGAAAAACTGGGCGTAAACGTGGCAGATGTGTTTACAACAATACAAGCCTACATGGGTAGCTTGTACATTAACGATTTTACCACTTATAACCGCACCTTCCACGTAGTAGTACAGGCAGATACGGCTTTCCGTAAAGTGGTTGCCAATATGGATAAATACTATGTGCGTAACCAGGCCGGCGATATGGTACCCCTGGGTACACTGATGAGTTATAAACCGGTTGATGCGCCACCACTTATTTCTCACTTTAATATTTTCCGTACTGCTGAGGTGGATGGATCAGCGGCTGAAGGTCATAGCAGCGGCGAGGCCATAGCAGCCATGCAGGAGTTAGCTAAGAGAGTTTTACCGGAGGGATATGATTATGAGTTTTCGGGCCTGAGCTATGAAGAGATTAAGGCTGGGTCAACAACCATTTACATCTTTATGTTCTCCATCACCTTCGTATTCTTGTTCCTCGCAGCATTGTATGAAAGCTGGTCGGTACCATTCTCGGTACTTTTAGCTGTACCGATAGGGGCCATGGGAGCTATATTGGCATTGGTGCTGGTACCAAGCTTAACCAATAACGTGTACGCGCAAATCGGGTTGATCACGCTCATCGGGCTTGCGGCCAAAAACGCCATCCTGATTGTAGAGTTTGCCAAAGTAAGGGTAGATATGGGCGAGGAGCTCATCAAATCAACCCTTGAAGCGGTAAGCCTCCGTCTAAGGCCCATCATCATGACCTCTCTTGCATTTGTTCTGGGCGTACTGCCGTTGGTGCTGGCAACAGGCGCAGGCGCGGTAGCCCGCAGGACTATAGGTTTCACTGTATTAGGCGGTATGATAGCGGCATCAACACTGGCTATTTTCATTGTGCCGGTATTGTTTGTACTAATCACCCGCTTTTCATACGGTAAAGAGAAACTGGAATATCTGCAGGCCCATAAAGAAGATCTGGCAGAGAAAGCTAAAAAGGTGGAAGCTCAAAACATCGATCCCGAACTGGAATATGAGATTGAAAAATCCCGTGCATTACATAAAGCTAACTAAGGATGATTTCAAATACATTTATAAAACGGCCCGTTACCGCCATTGTGATATCGCTGGTGCTGATGATAGCTGGGGTAATTTGCCTTGTTAACCTCGCGGTTGACCAGTACCCCAATATATCGCCGCCAAGCGTATCGGTAAACGGCTCATACACCGGTGCTGATGCCCAAACCGTGGAACAAAATATAGCCACACCTATTGAGGAGCAGGTAAACGGTACACCGGGTATGGAGTACATGACCAGCACCAGTACCAACAGCGGGAGCATGAGCATCAGGGTAACTTTTAAAATAGGCACCAACGTACACATCGCTGCGCTAAATGTTCAAAACCGCGTTGGGATAGCAGCACCCTTGCTGCCATCTGTGGTAAGTAAATTGGGGCTAACCGTACGTGCCAGTAACCCCGATCAGTTGATGCTGGTGGCTATTTATTCGCCAAAGCATAGCCATAACATTACCTTTTTGGATAACTACACCAGTACTTTTATCCAGGATGCTATACTGCGTGTTCCGGGTGTTGGTGATGTAAGTGCGCGGACAGATAATTTTAGTATGCGGATATGGATGAATCCCGATAAAATGGCATCCTATAGTTTAACCCCCGCCGATGTAACCGCTGCCTTAAACGCGCAAAACGTTTATGTTGCCGCGGGTTCAGTTGGCGCCCCTCCGCAGGATGCTTCACAAACTTATGAAACCGGAATTTTGGTTAATGGGATGCTCAACAAGGTAAAAGACTATGAAAACATAGTTGTGAAAAGCATCCCAGGCACCAGTCAGCTGGTGCACCTTAAAGATGTGGCAAGGGTAGAACTGGGTAAATTCACTTTTTCAAGTAATGCCTTTGTGGATGGCAACCGGGCTTCTACCATCCAAATCTATCAATCGCCGGGAAGTAATGCCCTGCAAACCGCCGAAAACGTGTATGCAGCCCTGGCCAAATTAAAAAAATCGTTCCCTAAAGATGTTGATTACGTGGTGCCTTTTGAATCGGTAACCATAATAAAGGTATCGATGCAGGAGGTGATAGGCACTCTGATTAAAGCACTCATTTTAGTGGCTATTGTGGTGTTCCTGTTCCTCCAAAACTGGCGCTCAACACTCATTCCTATTTTAGCCATACCGGTATCCATATTAGCTACATTCATCTTTTTTATCCCTTTAGGTTTTACCGTTAATACTTTAACCATGTTTGGTTTTGTACTGGCGATAGGGATTGTGGTTGATGATGCCATTATTGTGGTAGAGGCCGTTCAACATTATATTGATGAGCAACACATGTCTCCTAAAGAGGCTACCTATCATGCCATGAAGGAGATTTCGGCGCCGGTTATCGCGATAGCACTTATTCTGGCATCGGTATTTGTGCCGGTAGGTTTTATTCCGGGGATAGTAGGGCGTTTATACCAGCAATTTGCCATCACCATTGCTATTTCGGTTATCCTTTCGGCATTTATAGCTTTATCATTAACCCCGGCGCTTTGTACTTTATTATTAAAGCCTACCAAGCCTGTAACTGATAAATCAAACTGGCTCGATCGTTTTTTCAGGGGCTTTAACCAGGTATTTGAAAAGATAACCTTCAAATATACCAATGGCGTACATCGCAGCATCAAAGGCGCACGGTATATCGTTGTTCTGCTGGTTTGTATTTGTGTGGGGACCTATTTGCTGTTCATGGTAAAACCATCGGGCTTTGTGCCGGCAGAAGATGGTGGCCGTTTGTACGTAACCTACCAACTGCCCGAAGCTTCGTCAACCATTCAATCGGTTAATGTGATGAACAAGCTCATGAAAATTGTGGCTTCAACACCAGGTATCCTACATTATACAGCTATCTCGGGTTTTAATATCCTGAACGGTGGCGCCAATTCCAACAATGGTTCTATGTTTTGCATGCTTACGCCCTGGGACGATCGCACAACTCCGGATACCAGGGTGCCGGGGCTGATGAATGTGATTAAACAAAAAATTGCCAAAGCGGGTATCAAAAATGCCAACGTAGTGGTTGCGCAGCCGCCACCCATCAGGGGTATTGGGCAGGCTGCCGGCTTTAGCATGCAAATTGAGCAGGGCAACTCTACAGATGATATCTACACTTTTGAAAAGGTGGTTAAAAAGTTTGTGGCTGCCGCAAAAGCTACCCCCGCCACGGCTGGGGCCTACAGCTATTTTTCGGCGCATACACCAAGTTATCAGCTTAATGTGGATAGGGAAAAATGCGAGAAGCTGGGCATCAATATCTCAGATGTTTTCTCTACCATGCAAGCCTACATGGGTAGTTTATTTGTCAATAACTTCACTTTTTACAACAGAACCTACCACGTGGTGGTACAGGCAGATACTGCTTACCGGGCGCTCATCTCCAACATGAATAAATATTATGTACGCAACTCGGCCGGCCAAATGCTTCCTTTAAGCGCCGTGATCAGCTATAAGCCGATAGTGGCTGCCCCGTTGATTACCCACTTTAATATCTTTCGCTCGGCCGAAGTGGATGGTTCCATACCGCCAGGATACAGCAGCGGCCAGGCAATTGAAGCTTTGAAGCAATTAGCTGCCAAATCATTACCACGCGGATACACCTACGAGTTTTCGGGCCTGAGTTATGAGGAATTAAAGGCAGGGTCGACTACAGTGTACATTTTCATGTTCTCGATCATGTTTGTATTCCTGTTCCTGGCGGCATTGTATGAAAGCTGGTCGGTACCTTTTTCGGTGATGCTCGCTGTGCCGATAAGCGCTTTTGGCGCTATCCTGGCGCTTACAGTGGTGCCCACTATCACCAATAATGTTTACGCGCAGATAGGGCTTATCACGTTAATTGGTCTTTCGGCAAAAAATGCCATCCTCATTGTAGAGTTTGCCAAGATCAGGGTTGATAGGGGCGAAGAGCTGGTAAAATCGACGTTAGAAGCCGTACGTCTGAGACTCAGGCCTATCATCATGACCTCGCTGGCTTTCATTTTAGGTGTATTGCCGCTGGTATTAGCAACCGGTGCCGGTGCCGAATCCCGCAATACGATCGGGGTTACTGTTTTAGGCGGAATGATAGCCTCATCAACCATTTCCATATTTATTGTGCCGGTGCTTTTTGTTTTGTTTACCCGTTTCTCCTATGGAAAAAAACAGCTTGCCTATTTACAGGCACACCATGAAGAACTGATGGAAAAGGCGCGGAAAGTAGAAGCACAAAATATTGATCCTGAGCTGGAATATGATATTGCCGAAGCACATGCTCAGCATAATGAATACAAGGCATCGGTAAAACAAAATAACAAGTAGCAAATGATGAAGAATACAGAACTGCTATCGCAAAACTTAAGGCTGATCAATTACTTTTACACCCGGAACCTAAGCCGGGAGCTCTCTTCCATTAAAGTGAATCATCATTTTGAGGTATTGCTTACGCTGGCCAACCAGAAAAAGCCCATCACCCAAAATCAATTAGCAGAACTATTGCACATCGATAAGTCGAGGGTTGCTCATATCATTTTTTCGATGGAAGAAAGCGAAATAATTATGGTGAAAACTAACCCGGCCGATAGGAGACAGCATCTTATTTCGCTGTCTCCAAACGCCCTTAATACAATTCCATACATCGAAAAGAAAGTTAGGGAAGTAAATGAAATGGCGAACAGCGGCATCAGCGAAGAAAAATTGATGGTTTTTATAGAAGTGGCCGAAGCAATGATGCAAAACCTGACAAAGAAAAAGCAAGGAAAAATTTCTCCCGGGATGGACCAATCGTCTGAGTCTGTAGAAATTTGAACCTTGCATATTTAATAGTTGGCGCATAGGTTGCTTTTACCCATGGCCTTTTGCGCAATGAGCCGTCTGTTGTATAAATAAAGATATCACTATAAAGATACGCTCGGCTCATGTGAGTTTGATCAATAAGAAATGGTCTATCTAACTCACCCAAATAGTTTGGTCCTGCGCTGAATGTATTTTAATTTGTCAATTTCTTTGATAAAATCAAGCTGCCTGATCAAATTGTTTGTAACCATAATCTTGTTAAATTCTGAAATGGAAATATCCAAGTAAAGAAGCCAAAGGTAATTGAGATTCTTTGCCAGGACTTGGAATTGTATCATTTAAATCAGAGAATCAACATTCTAATTAAATGATTGTCTGAACGCCAGTGGCGTCAGGTCTGTTTTAATTTTGAACAACTTACTAAACGATTGCGGGTGTCCGAACCCTAAATAGTACGCAATTTCTGTTACCGAAAGGGAAGATCCGCTCAGCAAATCTTTCGATATGTCAATCACATAATGCTGGACATATTGCTGTGTATTTTGTCCGGTGAGCGAACGTAAGAGGTCACTCAGATATCGCTGTGAGATTTGCAGTTCAGAACTGATATAATGCACGGAGGGGATGCCGTCTTTCAGACCCCGCCCGTTTTCAAAGTACCGGTTCAGTAACTTATCCAAAGACACAGTCACCTCGTGATTGACCGCCTTCCGGGTGATGAACTGGCGGTTATAAAAACGATTGCTGTAGTTGAGTAAAAGTTCAATATGCGAAACGAGGATGTCCTGACTGAAATGATCAATATTGTTCTTCAGTTCATCGCCTATCTGGCCAAAAAGACGGGTAATGGTCTCTTTTTCACCAGCAGACAAAAACAATGCCTCTGACACATCATATGAAAAGAACCCGTACTGATTTATGGCTGTACCTAAAGCATAGTTTCGGATAAAATCAGGATGGAAATATAGCACGAACCCCTCATAGCTGCTTTTATCAGTGGGCGCGATCACCAGTTGCCCTGGCTTGAGAAAAGCCATTCCTCCCTGATCAAAATCGTAATGTCCCTGTCCGTACTTCACCTGGCCGGTAAAGCTATTTTTAAAGGATATTTTATAAAAATCAAGGCTAACCTTAAACTCAGTTTCAAACAGGCTTTTAGAAATATTTGCATAGTCAACAAGCGCAACCAGGGGATGGGCGGGTACCGGAAGCCCCAGTTCTCGTGTTAACTGCGAAATGCTGCTGTAATGCTTGATGTCTGATTTGTCCTTCATTCCGATAATCTTTTGTCTAATTTAATTTTGTGCCGCTGGGCGGATGACAATATCGCCCACCTCTACATCTGTGGGCTGGCTTAACGCGTAGATGACCGCATTTGCAACGGCCTCCGGGCTGATACCTAATTTCTCCATGTTCTTTGCCCCCGCAGCTCTGATCTCCTCATTCTTAACGTTATTGATCAGATTTGTTTTAACATACCCCGGAGAAATGCCGGTAATTCGGATAGAACCGTCTGACTCCTGCCTGAATGCTTCCGTAATAGTACGGATTGCATTTTTTGTTCCCGCATATACACCCTGAGTAGGAACAATTTTTATGCCTGAAGTGGAAATAATATTGATGATGTGACCCGATTGCTGCTGTTTGAATATGGGTATTGCTGCTGCCATGCCATACAATACGCCTTTGATGTTGATGTCGATCATGTCTTCCCATCCTTCTATGTCCAGCTCGTCAATCCGATTGATCTGTGTGACGCCCGCATTATTAACGATAGCATCCAGTTTGTCGTAGTTTTTAATAGCCAACTGCACCAATGTTTCCAAATCGTTTTTTTTTCTAACATCAATCGCTGCACTTATGGCCTCTCCGCCATCGCCCACAATATCCCGGACAATAATTTCCAGCTGCGTTTCATTTCGCGCTCCCAGGATGACTTTTGCTCCGCTTTTTGCCAATGCAAATGCTGTGGCTTTGCCGATTCCGCTGCTGGCGCCTGTTATGGCAACAACTTTACCTTTGATTCCGTTTTCCATATAATTCAATAGTTAGGAAGCAAAGATCAGCCCCATTTCTAAATAAAAAGTAACCAGGCTGGTAATTGTTGTAGTCAGATTTGCAGGCCGACAGGGATCCATTTATTGGCATAGTGAAGTTGGCCCGTGCTTTTAAAGCGCAAACTGAAAAATGTAATTTTTAAGAAAGCAGATGCTGATACGTGAATTTTAAAAGCAACTCTGCAATGCGTAAATTTTTACCGGGCTTTTGTTGATAAAGCAGATTTTACTGACTCAAATTTAGAAAGCACCGGCTTTACTATAAAAAACTGCAAGACTCTCAAATGAAAGGCGCCAAAGTAAAAAATATGAAATTTCCAACTACTTTGGATGCTTACACCTGTCGCATTCTACATTAAATTATCGTGCGTCCTATTCACAATATTTATATTTAGAATTAAAAAACTACATTTACTTTTAATGAACAGGTCATTTTTAATTAAGATCAATTTTATCCTTTTTTTTCTTTTTTCCGGGGCAGGCTTGAGAGCCCAGGATGTCCCAATAAAACAAGTACTGGAGTTTCCGACTAAGGAGATATATGACCTCCATGTTGATAAACATGGTTTTTTATGGATAGCCAGTGATTTCGGCGTAAGCCGTTACGATGGTGTTAGCTTTGTTCATTTCAGTCATCCCCGGCAAATTTCGTTAGGTTGTACCAATCTTTTGGAAGACAATTTCGGCCGCATCTGGTTCAATAATTTCAATGGGCAAATTTTTTATATTGATCGTGAAACGGTTACCCTGGTAGAAGGCTATGATCATACAAAAGAGCGTAATTTTCCCCGAATGGCCTTATTTAAAAATGAGCTTCTGGCAACATCAGACCATGGACTTTTTGTGTTGGATACTAAAACCTTAACGGGGAAATACGTCAATAGTAATACCTATACAGCCAGCCTGGCAGTATTAAAAAAGCAGGTATTGGTTCGTGGTGACAAAGCCTGGTATTCATATACTGAAGCGGCAGGCTTAAAAAAGCTAACTTATAAAGGCGATAACGAAATTAGCAGTAATGTTTACCTGCTCACCAAGGATACGTATCGTGATACCGTATATATGATGGTTAACCCCACAGGTATTGTTAAAAAGCTGCTGCTGCAACACGATACCGTAAAACAGTGCGCGCAAATTGTGTTTAACAATTTTATAAACACCCTATCCATCACGCCAGATGATCAGTTTGTAAACACAAACTACAGTAGTTACTCCTTAAAAAATGGCGGGCAAATAAAAGGGCAAAACATATCTGCCATTGCAACCGATCACGAAGGCAATAATTGGTTTGGCAGTTTATACTATGGGTTATTGATACAATACAAAAAGGATATAGCCAACAAAACAAGAATACCGGACTTGAATAGTGATGATCTTATAGTGAGCGTGAAGAACTATCACGACAACTTACTGTTGGGCACACAAAAGGGTTTCCTGTTGCTTTATGACCCGGTTACAAAAAAAACAAGTTTTAAGATAAAGGTGGCGCCTAACGTGGGGTCAATAAATTACCTTGCTGCCATTGGCAGGGATGAGTATATTGTGGCATCTTCGCTTGCTACCTACAAAATTAATATACCTACGAAAAAGATCACAGAGCTATCTGCTATTAAAACGGTAAAGCAGCTCTGTTATGATGAAAAAGCTATTTACATCGCATCAACAAGCGGCTTGTTTGTGATACCGCAAGAACGATCAGAGCAGTTGAACAACCAAATAATAAATGCATTTGGCCATGTGTTTAAATATGACGCTACTGAAAACTATTTTTACCTGAGGCTACGAAGCCGCTCCATAGCCTATTTTCCAGACCAGGCCTCTTTGTTTGTTGCTTTCAAAAACAGCTTATTCAAAATTGATAAAAAGGGCATGAAGCCATTTTTATTTAACAATGAGCAAGTTTACGCGGCCTCTCTATCTTACATTGATCACCGGCTTTTTATCGGAACAATCAGCAATGGCATGTTGGTAGTGGAAAAAAGCGATGTAAAACATATTTCCGTCCAAAATGGCCTGTCTTCAAAGTCAATATTTAAGATCAAACCTGTCGATAAAAATTTATGGATATTAGGTTCGGGTCCGCTTCAAATATTTAACACACAAAAAAACGCATTAGTTGATAACTATGAGTTTCCAGACCGTAGCGCATCAGAGGTGTTGGATATTGACGGAGTAAAACAAACAATCTATTTAGCTACGTCATCTGGACTGGATAACTTCCCGCTTGTGAAAACTGCAAGTGAGAAAAAATTGAAGAACTATTTATTATATGTTAAGGTAAATAATCAGGTATCAACAGGAAATGCCGGGCACAAATTATCCTACTCCGAAAATAATGTAATATTTAATATTGGTATCCCCGCTTATTCTAAAGCAAGGGAAATTTATATAAAATATTGCCTGGTAACCAAAACAGATAGTACCTGGTTAACTACCGAGCCCGGTGAACGAACTATTCATTTCTCGTCATTAATGCCAGGTGAGTATACATTAAAAGCCACCGCAGTTGACCCCCGCCTGGGAATGGCGGACGCCATGATAAAATATGATTTTACAATAGAAGAGCCATGGTGGCGTGGAACAGGCCTTAAAATAATTTTATTTATGGCCTTTGTTCTCTTTGTCTTCTACGGTTATGTAATCATGCTTCGTAAAAGACTCTCATTGAAAAAGGCATTTGAGACGCAGCAGCAGTTGATCTCGTCCGAAAGACAAAGGATAAGCTCAGAGATGCATGACGATATCGGATCAGGGGTGTTTGCCATTCAGTCATTAGCCAATAAAGCCAGTAAAAATGGAAATGGAAGCCCCGAGATAGATCAGATCAAACAGATGGTGAACGAGCTGTCGGAAAAAATTCGTGATGTTATCTGGAGCACTAATGTGGGTAATGATAATCTGGAAAATTTGATTTACTATACTTATGTTCAAATTAATAAGCTATTTGAACACTCTGATATAGATTTTGTGTCGGAGGTGCCTGATGATATTCCTGATGTGAAAATTAGCATTCAAAGCCGCAGAAACGTTTATCTGTTGGTTAAAGAAGTTGTGCACAACGCCATTAAACATTCAAAGGCAAGCACTATAGAATTAAAAATGCTTACTGACGAGCAAAATCTTTATTTCGCCATTAATGATAACGGCGTGGGCATACACTCTGATGGTGTAAAACAAGCCGGGCACGGTATGGGGCTTGGAAATATCGCATCGAGAGTTGAAAAATTCAAGGGACAACTTTCCATAGAAAATAAAGGGGGGGCGCAGATAAAAATTAAAATACCACTTAATGAATTGAAGGTAGTTGAATTTGATAAAAAGTTGAACAAATGGCAGCTGTCGATCATCCGTCTTTTAAACCTCCCGTTGGATTAAGATCGCATTATTATTAGCAGTTCAACATACAATGTTGTATTGTCAAAATAAAGATAATTAATTCCATATCTCCAACAGAGCTATATTGTTAAGTGCGAATATTGATTAATGGGACCATTTTAAAAACAAATCTTCCAACATCTGCTTCTTGAACGGTTTACTTATAAATGATTTAACGAATGAATATTTTTTTGATTTTAATATGTCTCTCGGATCAATCGAAGACGACACTATATGAACCTCTATTTCTTTGTTAAAGCCAGGAATTAAGTTGTTAAAATGTTTAAGAAATTCCCACCCGCTAAACTCCGGCATATTCAGATCTAAAAATATAACGTCGGGAATTTGATCAGATTGATTGATGTTTTCTTTAAGCAATTGAATTGTTGACTTGCCATCCAAACTGTGCACAGCATTTGGGAATAATTTATAGGTATCAAGCATCCTTTGCACAATAAAATGTTCAATAGGGTTGTCATCAATCATTAAAAGCCGGCACATCATAAACTTGTTAAATTTATAAACTGTATACAAATCCAATGCCGTTTGGTGTTTTAAGCCAAAGCATTGTGTTTACCTGGTTTTTCTTCTTAAATAGTGTACATCCATTGTACGTCTTTCATTGATCTTAAGGATATCTTAGAAATTAATGGCACGGCGATTGAGTTGGAAGGATACTATACCTAAAAAACAGAAATTAATTATTGATGGATCCCTTTAACGCTGCATTTATACGCCAGGAAAAACGATGGAAATGGATTGATTATGACAAAGGCATCAGTATAATACTGGTTGGTTATGGTCATTGTTACGAAACCTTGAAAGAACATGGTTTGGCATTAGATAAATATCCTTTTTTTAATTACATAGGTGTCTTCTTATATGGCTTCAGGATGCCCTTATTTTTCATCATCTCGGGCTTGCTTATTGCTAAAAGTTTAAATAAAAAGGGCTTGGCCACCTACATAGGTAACCGAAGCAACAATATATTATGGCCATTATTTGTTTGGGGCGTTATCCAGGTTACCTTACAGATTATTATGAACCATTTTACCCATAATGGTTTTACGCCGGTAGATTATTTCAATTTAATTATCAACCCGAGACGAACAGGTATTTTCTGGTATTTAAATGCGCTATATTGTATAGGCGTAATTTATGCTTTCTTACATGTTAAACTTAAAGTTCCGGCCCTTGCACAGGTCGCCATTGGTGCACTTTTATATTCATTGTTCCCGCTGATGTATAGTTTAAAAGCGGGATTATTTACAGACATTTTTGAATACTATCTTTTTTTTGCTTTGGGCGATTTGTTGTCAAAAGTGATGTTAGATAGCAGAAAAATTGAAATTTATACGTCGTGGAGGTTTTTTGTTCCACTGCTGATATCGTTCGTTGTTATACAATATTATTGTACCCCAACAAACCTTCAAGCTTCTGATTTAGGTATCAGAAACATAGAGATAAATAAGCCCTATTTATTCTTTTTACAAGCTGCTATTGGTTGCGCGCTCTCTATTAATTGTTCTTTCTTCTTGCAAAAACTAAATATCCTGTCCTTTCTTAGGATCGTAGGTTACCATTCGCTTTATATTTACTGCGCACAAATAATTGTAATGACAGTAATGCGCATTATTTGTTTGAGTCTTCTTCACATTACCTATGTACCCGCTTTGATATTGGTGATTTGGGTATCTGGTATCGTATTACCGATATTCTTTTATAACTTTTGTTTAAGATATGGATTCTGGTGGTTGTTTAGCTATAAAAAGCCTGTAAAACAAATAGACTATATCAAGAGCGCAGCTCTCTTTGGGTTTGCAAACAATAAGAAACTGGCCCGGACGTAACAAAGATCCGGAAAAATTTTGCGTTCAGTCCCCCTGATTAAATCCGGCTATATACCCGTGATATTGTTGCGTAATGCCGCTTTTCTTGAGGTGAAATCCATTTGTATTTTTTTACCGCCAAATGCTATTAGCAGTGTAATGATCCAGGTTACTGAAAAAAGCAGGTAGGGGTTAATTAATCTGCTGAAGAAAATGTAAGCCGAAACGAAAATGGTGGTAATAACATAATATTGCATTACCGACCGTATTGTCACCATTTTACGCCTTAGTAACAATATATCCTGCGAGATATGAAAAATCAGGAAGGACGCGAAAATCGAATAATTTACAACACTTAATGATTTAATGTACAAGAAGCCAACAACGCACATGGTGAGGTTAACCACCAATGCTATAATGTTAAACAACATATCCTGTTTTTCCATTTTCATGGCAATTAAAATATTGGCCTGCAATAATGCTGTTGGAAAAACCAATATGGTTAAAAACATTTGCCGTGTATAATAGGGATTACTTAGGTAGGTATTGCCAAAAGCTATAGGAATTAATTTATCTGAAAAAGAGTATATGAATGTATAGGCCAGCCAACCAAATAAAAGGTAATAAACATGCATTTTTTTGTAAAACGTAAAAAAATCTGCCTTATCTGGCTTTGAATAATGCTTTACCAACAGCGGAAAAACTGAGGTGGAAATAACCACAGGCAATATTTGGGCTATGGAGAAAATCTTGAAAGATATTTCATAGTTCGCAACATCAAAAGCTGTTAATACTTTTGAAATTATGATGTTGCACATTCGCCAATTAATGATTGATACTCCTCCTATTATTACAAATGCCCAGTTAAGGATCACTAACATTTTCATATCAAGATAAGTAACCTTACATCGCCAAAGTGTTTTTGCAGTTACAAGATTAGATGAGCCAAAGGATAGAAATAAATTAAGCGTTAAAAACCGGATACCAATTAAAATAACAGATAAAGTTATAATAGATAAAGGGTAAACAAAAAGTAGGCAAGCGGCAACAAATTTCAGTATTGACTCGATAGTTAGGATTATAAAGGTTTTCTTTTGCTCAAAATTGGCAATGTTTAATGATTTTATGCCATTTATAAGGTTGTCAAATATCACGTTAACACCTAATAAGATAATCAGAATACGGGTAAATTGATCATCGTATATTAAAAATGCCAACCCAAAGTTGACAACGTAAAATGCCATTCCAAAATAGATCTGCATTTTTATAAACTTGCTTATCAGGGTTTCTTTATCCTCGGTATGAATAAATTCCCTTATAAACCATTGGCTTAAACCCATGGTTGAAAACGCCGTAACTAATTGATAAATGGCATTGGCAACAATGTACTTAGCAAAAATTGCTGTAGGGTACTTTCGGGCCAGGATCACAAAAAATAAGCTCAGAAACAACGTTTGCGACATTTGTGATATGATGCCCCAACTACTGTTTTTAAATAGCGAACTTTGAATTAAACCTGAAATTTTTGTCGTAAGTGTATTATAAGCAATCTTCATTCTATACGTAGCTGAGTCAATTGTGGGGTTAATATCATTCGTTGTTTTCGGCTTTTTAAAATGGCATCGAATGATAGTGTTATAAAGAGTTAATGAGCCGTGTATAGTTTTCAATCATGACATCATAGGTAAACATTTTTTCGTAATGCTGTCTGCTGTTTCTGCTCATTTGCTGATAATCCAGTTGTGATAAATTAACTATACTATTTATCTGACTGGCCAAAGTATCCCAGTTTTCAGTTAGTTCAATACAATTTAAGCCGGGTACACCTATTTCTAAATTTCCGCCTACATCATTAACCAGCAACGGTTTTCCAAGCATAATACCTTCAATTAAAGATATTGGCAGGCCTTCCTGGGTAGAAAAAAGCATTAAAAAATCAACTTCCTTCACCAAATTATTCACGTTCTCAACAAAACCGAGGGCTTTAAAGTTTGTGGTGTTGTTGCATTTTTCTTCTAATTGTGTATAATCCGGGCCTTTGCCGGCAAACAAAATTTCAATATCCTCGTGCAATTTGCCTTTTAAACAATCGACAATCATCAACTGCCTTTTAACATCAATTACTCTTGCTGAATATAATATTTTTATTTTCCTGTTTTTTTTGAATGAAGGCACCTCTTGATTCGTACCCTCATCTATAATGCCATTATAAATCAGGGTTATTTTTCGATTTTTTAAATTAAAATAACCGAGTAGATTTTCGGTAACCTTTTTTGAAATAGATACGATGTCATTTGGGAAAAATGAAAACCGGCTATGCGTGCTATACACATTATGTGCTACATATATGATCCTGGTATTTAAAAAGAAAACCCATTTAATTACCATAATTAACGCCATGATGTTCCTGGCGTGAACAATAAGTACTTTATTGTTTAAATAAAATGGATTAGTAAACTTTACGTATTCGCATTTTTCAATTCTGTATTTAGGATGTAATTGTTCAAATGGTGTAAAACCTAATATTTTACAATTGTATTTACCTTTTATTCCATTGTGCAGATCTAAAAGGACTTTTTGGGCGCCACCATATTCGTTAAGATCAGATGTGGTGGACAATATTTCTAAAGCCATTGTTATTTATTAATTACAATAAGCTCTTAATTCAAGAAGATTCTTGTAATATTTCATGTATTTTTTCGTTAGAACAACCTATTGTTTAAAATGTTTTCTAATTTTTACATTTTAATTCTATTTATTTAATTGTTTTATTTACTAATTAAATTTAAACCCCCGCTTATGACGAAACTATTGGTTTTTGTAGCATCATTATGTTTATTCTCATGCAAAAAGGAGGCCACTTCTTCCAAAGCTTTTCAATCAGAGTCATTTAGCAATTCATTAACAATTAATTCATCTATTTCAGCGGCGGCATCTCCCTCTGTAAATGTTAAAGATCATGGGGCAAAAGGTGATGGCGTAACAGACGATACCGAAGCCATTAAAAATTCCCTGGTGTTTGCGAAAGCCAACGGTATCCCCAATATTTACTTCCCCGATGGAAGTTATATGGTAGGCGCCACAGGAAACGGAGGCGGCATAATTCAATTGGTTGATGGGGTTGGGATGATAGGTACAGGGGTGGCAACCTGCCATATTAAACTTACCGGCGGAAGGCACAATCCCAATCCGTTATTTTATCAATATTATGTAGGCACCCCATCTATTAGTAACCTGGTGATACAGGGTATTGATTTCAACGGAAATTTGGCCAGTCAAACTTTTGATGCCGACTACCAGTTTTGTACTGCATTAAGTATAAACAACGGCAAAAACATTGAAGTGAAAAATTGCAAATTTCAGAGTTTCAGGGGGGATGGCTTGCTTTTCGGCGATGTCTTTGAACCAAGCCTGAATGCCAGAATTGTAACAGGCATAAAGGTACATGATTGTGAATTTTTTAATATATACCGTGAAGGCACGATGTTTTGTTGCGTTAACGGTGCCTCATTTTACAATAATAACGTTCATGGCGATGGCTACCTTGTAGGCGGTGTGGACATTGAAAGGCATAGTGTTAATGAAGCTGTATTAAACGTTTCAGTTTATAATAATGTATTTAATTTTGGCGATGGCTATGGCCCCGTTGAGCGTGGCGGCCCCAAAGTGAGGTATCGCCGGGCAGTAACCATGGGTTTCTTTTATAACGGCTACAATAACGGAATAGCTGATTCTTTAAGTGGACATCATAAAATCTACAATAACAAAATTTACCAGGGGCAAATTGATTGCTGGAACATCATTAATGTAAGCATATCCGGCAATAGTTTTAACAATAGCTATGAAAATATAGCAGGAGTTAGTTTTTTAACAGCGCCGGCAATTAAAATATCAGATAATACAACAATTAGCGGTCTTGTAAATGTATATGCAGATAATAACGTCATTAACTCTGCCATGGGCAATGGAATAGCTTTCAAAAACTATTCAAAGGTTACCGCAAATAAAAATACAATAACCGGAACACCTGCAGATGGAATCAACGTGCTTGGTACCAGTGGTTGCTTTTATGGCAACCTGATAACTGATGCAGGAACAGCAGCAACACCGTGTTCGGGAATTTTGATTAACGGAAATTCGTCCGGTTTATTCGTGTCGACTAATCAAGCAACAAACAGCGAAGCCGGTAGTAATCAGACTATGGACTATGTAGTAAAAATAGCGAGCGCAAATAACGGGCAAGTGCCACCCCGAATAATTGGCAATAGGGGGAAAAAAATGCTGAAGGGAGTTGTTAGCGAATATTACTATCAGCAAAACTACGTACAAGATATTGACAATTTAACGGTTAATTGAGATCGTTTTCACGCTCTGAAAAAATCAGGGAATCCTAATCTTCTTTTTATTGAGGCGGTATTTTTTTAAGTAAATACTACTTTACATGTGTATTTCTGATTCCAAATCTCCAGCATAAAATTTTTGCTACAGATAACTTAGTTAATTGTTTGTAACAAATTAATTACGATAACGTACAAAGGGGCATATTGATTAAAAATACACCCTGATGAAGAAGATTTTAGTAATCGCTGCTATTTTCATAAATTTTGGATGCAAAAAGGAAAGTGTAATTTTAAACACCCCAACATCAAGCAGTTTAACTCCGGTTAACAGTACACAAAGTTTTTCAACGTCCACAATTTATGTTAGCGTAAAAACTCAGGGCGCAAAAGGCGACGGAATAACCGACGATACAAAAGCCATCAGAAGTGCCCTGCTGTATGCAAAAGCCAATGGGATTGCCAATATCTATTTTCCAGATGGCACATACATGATTGGTGAAACAGGTGATGGTGGTGGCACAATCAAGCTGGTCGATGGCGTAGGTATGATGGGTACGGGAGTTGCAACGTGTCATATCAAGTTAACTGGCGGCAGGTACAACCCCAATCCTGTTTTTTACCAGGACTATATCGGTAGTCCTTCTGTCGGCAACATGGTGGTACAAGGAATTGATTTTGATGGTAATATTGCTAACCAGCGATATGATGCCGCATATCAGTTTTGCCACGCATTTAAAATTAACAACGGCAAAAATATCGAAGTAAAAAATTGCAAATTTCAAGGCTGGAGAGGCGACGGGCTATTATTTGGCGACACTTTTGAACCAACCTTGAATGCCAGGATAGTTACTAATGTGAATGTGCATGACAGTGAATTTTTTAACATTTACCGAGAAGGCATTATGTTTTGCTGCGTAAACGGAGCTTCGTTTTATAATAATAATATACATGGAGATGGCTACCTGGTAGGTGGTGTCGATATTGAAAGACACAGTATAAATGAAAGTGTGCTAAATGTTTCTGTATACAATAACACATTTAACTTTACTGATGGATATGGCCCGGTTGAGCGCGGAGGTCCAAAGGTTCGGTATCGCCGGGCGGTAACCATGGGTTTTTTTTATAATGGTTACGCCAACGCCACCGCCGATTCATTGAGCGGTCACCATAAAATTTACAATAATAAAATTTGCCAGGGACAAATTGATTGTTTCAGAATTATTAACGTAAGTATATCTGGCAATACCATAACCAATGCATACGAAAACATTGCGGGTGTTAACTTTACAACTGCCCCATCTATCAACGTGGCAGACCCAGGCGCAACCAAAGGGTTAATTAATGTAAATGTTGATAATAATATCATTACCTCGGCTATGGGTAATGGTATATCGTTTTACAACTACTCAAAAGTTACGGCTAATGCAAATACAATTACAGGCACACCACTTGATGGCATAAATATTTTAGGAACAAGCGGTTGCTTTTACGGCAATAACATCACAAATGCAGGCACAGTTGCTACACCTGCATCCGGCATTCTTATCAATGGTAATTCTTCTGGCCTGTATGTGGCATCAAATATAGCTGTGAATACAACAAGCGGCACCAGCCGTACCACAGATTATGTTGTTAAAATAGGTAGCTCCAATAACGGCGCCGTGCCACCCCAAATAGTTAATAACACTGCTAAGAATGCCCTTAAAGGGGTAATTTCACAGTATTACTACCAGCTAAATTATATAACCAGCTTAAATAATGTTGCTATATAATGATGGCTTAGGCTATTAGCTACTTAAATTGTCGCAATAATAAAACGAGGTCTTAAAAATTTTATTTTTTACTTTTATTTTTTTGCAGACATTACTTAAAGAGGTAATGTTCATTTGGCTTTTAAATTTCCTGTGATCGAAACGGGATCTCCAAAAAAAGTAATATCCACTTCAATTTACAGATTGAAAAATAGCGAAGTTTCATAACATGAAAATATATTAATTGTTTGTAACAAAAATATCTAATTGGCGTAAAAAGGGACGTATTGATTTAACCCTCCCTAATGAAACAGTTTTTACTAATTATTGCGGTTTTTTTTATTTGCTCATGTAAAAAAGAAGATCAGCTTACGCCTTCGCAGCCTGAAAACATGGTGGCAATAAGTACCAATGCAAACAGCCTGGCTGTTGCATCTTTAGCTGTTATCAATGTAAAAGATCAGGGGGCAAAAGGAAATGGCATAACAGACGATACCAAGGCGATTAGAAATGCCCTTATTTACGCAAAATCACATAATATAGCCAATATTTATTTCCCCGATGGCGAATACATGATAGGTGAAACCGGAAACGGTGGAGGTATTATTAAACTTGTTGATGGTGTGGGTATGATTGGTAACGGACCAACAACTTGCCATATAAAATTAACGGGAGGACGATACAACCCTAATTCTATTTTTTATCAGGAATATATAGGTACACCCTTTGTTGGTAACCTGGTAATACAGGGTATAGATTTTAATGGCAATCTCGCTCTGCAAAAATATGATGCATATTACCAGTTTTGCCACGCCTTAAGTATAAACAATGGTAAAAATATTGAAGTTAAAAACTGCAAGTTTCAAAACTTCAGGGGGGATGGCTTATTATTTGGCGATTGTTTTGAAACAAAGTTAAATTTAAGGACGGTTGCCAACGTAAGTGTTCATGATTCGGAATTTTTTAATATTTATCGTGAAGGCACCATGTTTTGCGCAGTAAATGGGGCTGCATTTTATAATAATAACGTACATGGCGATGGTTACCTGGTGGCTGGCGTGGATATTGAAAGACATAGCGTTAATGAAAGTGTGTTAAATGTTTCTGTATACAATAACACTTTTAATTTTAGTGATGGCTATGGCCCGGTTGAGCGTGGGGGTTCAAAAGTGCGCTATCGGCGGGCAGTGAGCATGGGGTTTTTCTATGGCGGATATAAAAATGGGATCGCTGACTCATTAAGCGGCCATCATAAAATTTATAATAATAAAATATATCAAGGGCAAATTGACTGTTGGGGGATGATAAACGTGAGCATAACAGGCAACGCTATCAAAAACACTTACGAAAACATAAGTGGTGTAAATTTTTTAACCGCCCCGGCCATTAATATTTCTGATGCTGCTAAAACAACAGGACTTATAAACGTAGTGGTTAATAATAACACCATAAGTTCTGCAATGATGGGCAATGGGATTTTGTTTAATAATTATTCGCAAATACAAGGTAACGCAAATATTATTACTGGAACTTTGGCAGATGCTATTAATCTGTTGGGCAGTTCCGGTAACGTCAGTAATAATACCATCAGTGATGTTGGTGCAATTAACAAACCGGCCGCTGGTATAATTATTAGCGGCAATTCATCAGGATTGATCATTTCTGGTAACCAGGGCATTAACACAACATCGGGAAAAAACCGAACTATGGATTATGTGGTAAAAATTGTAAGTGCAAATAATGGTAAAGTGGTCCCAAAAATCATGAATAACAAAGGTCGCAATATGTTATCTGGTGTAATTTCTATGTATTGGCTTCAACCTACATTTGCGCAATTACTTAATAACCTTGCAAATTAAATATAACATTCCAGATTGAAAAAGGGGAGGTGCGAAAGCAGCTCCCTTTCGGGCTTAAGCAGATTGTGAATTACTCGTTGTTTAAAAGAAAGCAAAAAAAGCAAAACTTTTTGACGAATAAAAGATTATACCATGGGTTAACAGGAAAGCCTCTTAAAAGAAAGCGTCTAAAAATAATATCCTGCTGTTTCCTTAACTATGCTTTTAAAAATTCTAATTTTTTTTGCCCTCGTTATTGTTTATTTAATTTGGTACTCAACACTTTTAATTAAACAAAAAGATACGTCGCATCTTTTTTTTAGTTTTATTGTTACCTGCATTCCTTTCCAGATGTCTTTTCCTTTGTTTACGCCGCAATACGTGTCAACCGATGGTATTGGATCTTTTACAGGTAAAATATTCCTGATGCTGCCATTAATTGCTTCGGTTATTTTGTTGCTGATACAGAAAAATAAAAACTTATTTTACATATATAAAAATGAGAGATGGATACTATGGGTGGGGATTTTAATCTTTATTTCTTTTATAAATCCCTTTAACGTAGCAAGATGGGGAACCGTAGCTTTTGCAGTGGCCATGTTTTCATACATTTTTTACTTTCGCCTGGTTTACAACAGTCTCAATCCGCTTCAAATTCTTCGAGGAATTTTTACAAGTTTTTTGATCCTTTGCGTCCTTAATTTTGTGTTGGCTATTTTGTATCCCGTATTGGGTGTTACTTTTGTTACTACAATTTTTCAGGCAGGCGGAGATATATGGGCTACCAGGAATGGTACCAGAGCCGGAGCGATCGGCATTTTTGTAACTCCTGCTAATCTTGGGTTATTTTCAGTAATAGCATCAGGTTTCTTTTTTGCCAGTTATTTAAATGGTTTCGAAAAAAAAATCAGTCTGTTAACCCTAATATTAACAGCGATAACAATTATTCTTACCTATTCCAGAACGTCATATATCACATTGGTAGTAATACTATTCGCCATGTTTTATATATACAAAAATGCCAATAAACCTCTGCTCTCATTAAAAAGCTTTTTTTTGGGGATGGTACCAGCTTTGTTGGTTTTATATTGGCTGGTGTTTCTTTCGCCGTTCAGCGCTACCTTTCTTAAAACCGATGCCGATGATATGTATCAGGCACGCCTCGATCACTGGACAATGGGTTTAGAAATTTTTCATACTTCGCCCATAATTGGTGTCGGTATAAATAGTCATCTGGAATTTGTAAACAGATCCCCAGGTTTGAGCAGGATTGTCCATAATGACTTTTTAACGTCAAATCCTATCCATAACACACACTTAATTATCCTTGCAGAAACCGGCATAGTGGGCTTTTCATTATGGATTATTTTTATAATCTCAGGGTTTAGGAAAGCCAAGATCAATTTGTCTCAAAATATTAATACCATATTGTCATTAACTCAAATATCATTGATCATGACTTATATTATTTATGGTTTTACAGATTGGGCACCGGTTTCACATTCAACATTTCCAATCTTTTTACTATTCACATTTTTCTTCAATAAATATAGCCCGGAAAGCCAAGTCCCGACTGTATAAAATAAATCGCATTATTAACGCAGCTTAATCTATATTAAAGTTCAAATAGCTTAAATATTTTAGGGTGTCGACTTGATTTTTTTTGGTAGAGAAACTATCCGTTAATTACCGTCGGCAATAAAGTTATTGCACCTACAAAAGGAGTGGTTTAATTGCTTATATTCAGGCTTTTATAGTAAATTGTATTTCTACTGGTAATAAACCTACATTAAATATAACGTAAACGTAAACCTTATCGTGAGCAATCCGTATACAGGTGTATTGGAGTAACAGATTTATAATATGGATAATAAAAAGTTTGGTATATTGCTTACTTTGATTAACTTCTTTAGTACTATCACATTAGAAAAATTTTGGAAAAACGGCGTTAAACTCGTTTTCAAAAAAAAAAAGAGTGAATCTTACTCTTCAGAATTCAAGCCTGTTGTTAAAACATCTTTAAATCCAGTTAGTTAAAGCAAATTATGTTGGAGCTACTCATCCGGTATTTGTTGGTTTATTAATAAACCGTTTTACCAGAGCCCGCTCTTGCTTTATTTTGAGTTAGTACAGAAATCACTATCAAAACTTGCCAAATCGTCGTTTTTTGAAACTACTTTTATGTTCTTTCGCGCCGCAGCAATTTTTAAATCGTCGTTAATATAAACCTCGTCTGATTGTTTTTCTACATTAAACAATTGTGTTAAAATTAAATAGCAAAACATAGGGTATGTTTTTATTGATCTTTTCAAAAAGCCTTTCTCTCTAAACATCCTATAAAAAAACCTTAAATTTAATTTATCAATAAATTGCGGGTAAAAATTAATTTCGAGTTTTGATTGGTGTAAAAATCCACCGCAAGTATAAACTGCACCATTATAACCGGCCTTTCTTAAATCCAGCACCATGCTTTCCTGCAAAATTGTTCCCATTCCTACAAAAATCATATCAGGGTTTAATTTTACAATGTGATCTATAGCTTCATCCCGATCAACTTTACTGCTAAAATAACCCTTTCTGAATCCAGCAATATTCAGCGCAGGGAAATTGTTTCTGAAAACGTTAACAGACCCTTCAATCCCGCTTTCGTCAGTTCCTAAGAAAAACACACTTAAATTATCCGCTATAGCAATATTAAAAACATAGGGAACTACAGATGTCATGTCACAAGAAAATCTTTTTATCTTAAATGTAACGGCTTTAAATAAATTAAGCACATGCACAATCAATATTCCATCGGGTGCTATAAAATCAAAGTCCTCAAACAATTCGGCTCTTTTAAATGCAAGTGTATAGGAATGTGGATTTAAAAAAGTGATCAGCTTCTTATTACGTGGATCGAAATCTTCTATCGTGCGAGGGATTTTTGAGGTAAAAATGTTATAAATATCCATTAAAGTGGCGATACTGAGTTAAATTATTATACTGATGAATTGTAGCATTGATAATTATGCCTACTCAAACCAAGAGCCAACTTATTGATTATCCTATTTGCTGCTTATGATTTTGATTACTGATTGCAGACGCCACAACCATCAGGAATAAATAAAGTCTCTTATAATAGAACATTTTTTCCCACAACGAGCTTTTTTCTACTATTTAGAAATTTTTTAGCCCATTTTTTCTCAAATTGCGGACACAATGATATAAATACAGTACATTTTTGTATGGAAATGAATAATAATAATCGCGAGGAAATTACTTTTTTAATAAACGAACATTTATTTTATTGTTGGATCGTTTATTTTTTCATTGTTACAGGTGGTGGGGATGTTCATTAAAGTAAGTGTGATAAAGAATCCCGTTTTCGCCCGTAAAGAGCATCTTTTTCCTCATGAATGGCAATTAACAACAACTACCGTCTATTGTCGCATTAATTATTGGTTTTAAAACAAACGCCAAAGTTGAATGTAAAGGCTTTCATTTAATTGCGACTTTAAGAATGAATATCTTAACGAAAAAATAAATCTAATGGGCGATTTATAATTTCATTATTAAATTAAAAACATTTCCTGCTTTTTTTTATTATCTGGGAGGTAATTACATCATAATAATTAATAAAATTAATTGTAAAAAGATACCACGCACATAATAACTATAAAATAAAATCTAACATGTCCCTTCTACCTTCTGCGGAAACTGAACCACTAAACATTAATTCTATCCTTAAAACAAGCGTTTCTAATCTAAAAGTCTCGTCAACCATTCAATCTTCTTTGTCCGAAATGGGGGCACTTGATTATGAATTAAACGAATTTGAAATTAACCAGAACCTGGTTGATTCGCTTATGGGGCTTAAAGAGCGCAACCAGATAGAATTAAGTTCGATTTTAGTCGCTGCGGTCAACATCATATTGCAAAGGTATTCGGGACAGGAATGTGTATTATATAAGCAGGCCTTCCTGAAAATAGGGCATAACAGGATCGATGACCCCAACGACTTTAAAATAGCAGAAATAGTAACTGAATTTAATGGTGCTGATTTTTTTAGGGATGTGTTAAATGGTATTAATACAAAAATTGTTACTACCGCCGGATTTAATGCGCTTAATAACAAAGAAGTGCAAGGGAATTTGCCGGATGCATTATTAATTGATGAGCCATTTAAGTTTTTATTTATTTCTGAAAAGCGGAATGATGCCGATCTGTTGGAAACTACAAAAAACAATAGCCAACACATCGGCCGCTTATTTACGCAAATTAATAACCTACACTTAAGCCTGTGCATAACTGAAACGGAAAGCAACATTCAAGTTCGCTTATTTTCTAATAAAAGTCAATTAAGCGAAGTTCTTTTATCGTTATTCAATAAAAGTTTAATTAACTTATTAGAGGCTATTTGCGATGACGATAATTGTCAATTGGGCGCTTACGATATACTCGACCAGTCAGATCTGGACATGCTGATAAATGTATTTAATGATACCGTTACATTCTATCCCAAAGAAAAAACATTGTTTGAGCTTTTTGAACAGCAAGTTGCAAAATCGCCAGGCGCTTGTGCCTTAATACAAGGCGAAAAGCAATTGACTTACGACGAATTAAACAGGCAGGCAAATCGTTTAGCCTGGTATTTAATTAAAGAAGGAGTAAAACCTGGCGACAATGTAGGCATATTAACAAACCGCAATTTTTATATGATAATTGGTATGCTGGGCATACTTAAGGCAGGAGGTGCATATGTGCCAATTGACCCTGATTATCCGCTTGAAAGACAGGAATATATTTTCAATCAATCTTTAATAAAAGTTGTTGTTGCTGATGATCGTTATCCGTTAAAATCCATTATTACCGATGACAATTTTAAATTGATCAATAAGGAAACGCTGGCCGGATTTGATGATACAAACCCATCTCTGAAAATTGACAGCAAACAGCTTGCCTATACCATATATACATCAGGATCAACCGGCAGGCCAAAAGGTGTTATGATAGAACATCACTCGGCAGTGAACCTCATTTTATGGGTAAATAATAAATTTAACATTGGCCATGATGACCGATTGCTTTTTATTACTTCGATGTGTTTTGATCTTTCGGTGTATGATATTTTTGGTATGCTGGCCTCAGGCGGAGCACTGGTTATAGCAGAAAAAGAAGAAATTCAGAATGTGCAAACTTTATCTGCGATGATGGTTAAGCACCAAATAACGTTTTGGGATTCGGTGCCAACAACTCTCGATTACCTGGTTACGACTTTAGAAATGGACAAAACTGAATATCGTTACGAGGGATTGAAAACGGTATTCATGAGTGGCGACTGGATTCCGGTTAATTTGCCCGATAGAATTAAAGTATTTTTTCCGAAAACACAGGTTGTAAGCTTAGGTGGAGCAACGGAAGCTACAGTTTGGTCAAACTATCTTATTGTTGAAAAAACAGATGAATTATGGAGCAGTATTCCTTACGGTAAGCCAATTGCCAATAACTTTTTTTACATCTTAAATGAGCGTTTGCAACCTGTACCGGTTGGCACCATCGGTGATTTGTATATTGGTGGAGTAGGGGTTGCCAGGGGGTATGCAAATGATATTGAAAAAACGCGATATTCATTTATTCCCGACCCTTTTCATGCAAATAGTGGAGGGATGATGTATCGCACCGGGGACCTTGGCAGAATGATGCCCGATTATAACATGGAGTTTATAGGGCGGAAAGACAATCAGGTTAAGATACAAGGTTTCAGGGTTGAGCTGGGCGAAATTGAAAGCGTTCTTAACAATAGCGTTTTAGTTAGTAATGCTGTGGTTTTGGCTAAAAAAGATAAGGAAGGCACCAAGCGGCTTGTTGGATATATAGTTACCGCCGGCCCGGAATTAGATCAGGAATTGTTGATTTTATACGTAAAAAAAACCCTTCCCGATTACATGGTCCCATCCGTATGGATCAAGCTTGACAGGTTGCCGCTGACGTCTAACGGAAAAATAGATAGAAATTCGTTACCCGACATTATTCACTTTGAATCTCCCGATGAGGTTGCCGTAGAAGCTGAAACCGAAACTGAAAAACTGTTGATTAATATTTGGCGCGAATACTTCAAAAAAACAGATATTAAAGCGAGTAGCAATTTTTTCGAAATTGGCGGCCACTCGCTCATGGCTGTTCAAATCCTTTCCAGGTTAAAAAAAATATCAGGTAAAAACTTTCAAATTTCCATACTATATAAATTTCCAACAATCAAGCTCCTGGCTGAATTTATTGACAAGGAAGTTAGCGACTACAATTTCAAATCGTTAGTGCCGATAAAACCGTCCGGTTCATACCCCCCGTTATATATTATTCATGGCGATGGCCTTAATGTGCTTAATTTCAGCGAGCTGGCTAAACACGTTAGTCCCGAACAGCCTGTATATGGCCTTCAAGCCTTAGGGCTTAACGGAAAGGACGAGCCTATTGATAATTTACTGGTAATAGCATACCACTATATGCAGGAAATAATTCAACATAACCCCGAGGGACCATATCTTTTAGCGGGATATTCATCCGGGGGGTATGTTGCTATGGAAATACGGAAACAGATGATTGCAATGAAAAAAGAAGTTAAGATGTTAATTATTTTTGATACAGACGCGGAAAAAACTGAATATAAAGATTGGTATTCTTTATTACCAAAGAAAGCCAAAAGGCATTTCCCAAGAATAATACAAGCTTTAAAATTCTCTTTAAATCAGCTTTTGAAAGGAAAAAACGTTGCCGATACAATTCATAATGAACAAAAAAGAGACACTAAAGACTTTTATAAATTAGTTCAGAAAATTAAAAGTAAACATATCACTGCTTTCCGAAATTATCATTTAGAGCCATTTGACGGCAAAATTTATTTATATAAAGCCAAAATCAGCGTCCATTATGTTGAGTACGGTAAGTTTCTGGGATGGGAAAAATATGCTAACAAAGGTGTTGAACTATTTGAAATCCCCGGAGATCATTTTTCCATGCTTCAACCACCTTACGTAACAAATTTTGGCACAGTATTACAAAACAACATCGATGATTTAGCTGCAAGTTAATATGATTCTAACCTTTTCCGGTAATGAATTAATAAAATAGCGTGGTGCCTGATATATCTGCACACCGCGCCTCTGGCTATTTACTCAAAGTCTATTTGTTATTCTTGGTTCTATCCTTGGGTTGTTAGGTTAAATATATCCATGGCATAGATATTGTGTAGGGTGATTTGTAGCATTAGGTTTAACGATTTTCAAGCTGTAACTTCTTGAAAGCTAAAAAATACCACATTTAATAATTATATCTATGAAAAAAAGTTTTCTTATCATCATGGCGTTTGCGCTAATATTTGCAGGATGTAAAAAAGGCCTATCAGCAAATGCACCTGCAAATTTTGATGCGAATTATGATACGCATAATAGCATCTTTAGGGTAAAAGCGAGTTCAACTGCACCCTTTACATTACAAATTGTAGAATATGATAAGGATGGAACCACTCCATACAATACACAAAACGCAGATCAAACCGGTCCCTTTGATTATGGTTTTACGCCTGTTGTTGGCCATAGAATATCGGTAACCATACAAAGCCCCAAGGGTTTAATTTCATCAAATGTGATGTATAAGGGGGTTTACCTTGATGCAGTTGTTATAAAAAAAACTGACAGCGGTTCCACAGGAAGTTTTAGTTATACTGTGCCCAACTAATTATTCAGCTCAGTTTGATCAAATATCTTTTAAACAGGTTTTACTTACCTGCTTTTTCTATGGTTAATGATGCATGCCAGTCATTTGCCGCTTTTGTTATCCACTTGGTTTATGACTAATATCCTATTATTTAAGATAATGCTTTTTTCGATGATAGCGGCAAAAATGGAGTTTGCTGCCCCTGGTAATCAGATTTCATTAGCTTATACAATGCCGCCAAAAAGATTTGTTAGTGTTAAAGACATGGGGGCAATAGGTAATGGAATTGACGATGATACTAAAGCGATAACTAATGCTATTTGTGAGGCTAAATCAAAAGGTATATCCACAGTTTTTTTTCCCAGCGGCAATTATTTAATAAAACAGATTGGGGAAAAGCCCGGGATCATAAAATTGTTAACAGGAATTAACTTAGTTGGAACGGGTCCAAAAAAATGCCACATTATTTTATCGGGCGGGCGAATAAACCCTAATTCTATTTTTTACCAGGCCTGGTGGGAAGAGCCGTCTATAGATAATATTGTTATAGATGGCATTGATTTCAATGGGAACATCAGGAAACAAAAATTTGACCCGGGATATCAATTTTGCCATGCACTGAGTATTAATAATGGTAAAAACATTGAAGTAAAGAACTGCCGTTTTCAAAACTTCCGGGGTGACGGCCTGCTATTTGGCGATACGTTTGAACCAACACTTAATGCAAGGATAGTTTCAAATGTATCGGTACATAATTGCTTTTTTTTAAACATATACCGCGAGGGAGTTATGTTTTGTTGTGTTAACGGTGCATCGTTTTACAATAACAAAGTTTATGGGAGTGGATATTTGGTAGGAGGGGTGGACATTGAACGTCACAGTGCCAATGAATCCGTATTAAATGTTTCGGTGCATGATAATATATTCAACTTTAGATATGGTTATGGTCCGGTTGAAAGAGGGAAAATTATAAAATACCGCAGGGCAATAACCATTGGATACTTTTACTCCGGATACAAAAATGGCGCGGCCGATTCACTTAGTGGCCATCACAGCATTTATAATAACAAAATATACCAGGGACAGATAGATTGTTTTGGGCACGTGAATGTTAAAATTACTGGCAATACAATAATTAATGCCTTTGAAAACATTAAAGGGGTACTTTATGTTACAACTCCGGCTATAAATGTATCAGAAGCACGAGTTACCACCGGGCTCGAAAATGTTATAGTTAGTAATAATTATATAAAATCCTCCATTCCGGGTAACGGAATTGTTTTTTACAAATACCAAAATATTTATTCTATAAATAATGTATTGAAAGGGAAAGATCTGGGCGGTGTTGCATTAATAGAGTCTAAAGGCGAGGTACGGTCTAACTCCGAATTATTCTAAAGGCCATCTTTTCACAATCATTAAAATAAAAAATAACTTTATGTTGAAATTTAAAACTAACCTTCCATATCTTTTAGTTCTGCTTACCGTTTTTACCCTTGCTTCCTGCCAATCGTACAAAAATGTACCATACTACCAGGATATAAATAAAAAGGAGGTTACTACCGAAAAAATTAATAACACCGTTTCGTACTTGATCCACGCTGGTGACATATTAGGGATTAACATAACCAGCAGAAACCCCGAATCGGCGGCTGTTTTTAATTATAACCTGGCCAGGGTAAATGGCAATAATTACAACACATCTCCTGATAATCCTGTAATTGGGTACCCGGTTGACGAACATGGTAATATACACTTACCGCTTGTTGGCAAAGTAAATGTGGCCGGTTTTACTACCGCACAGGTTACCGAAAAGCTGGACACAACCCTACTTACTTACTTAAAAGATCCGGTGGTGAATGTTAGGATAGTAAATTTCAAGGTATATGTATATGGCGATGTTGCCCGTCCAAACTCTTATAATATTACCGATGAACATCCAACTGTTACACAGGTGCTTACAATGGCCGGTGACTTGAACGTAACCGCTTTGAGAAAAAAAGTGTTACTAATCAGGAACGAGAATGGAGAGAGAAAATATATTAATCTCGATCTGACTTCTAAAAAAATATTTGATTCACCTTACTTCTATCTTAAAAACAACGATGAAATATATGTAACTCCCGGCCGATCAAAGGTGGCCGCAAATGTGATACCTATTATGGGTATAGTTATATCTGCTTTGTCTGTTGTTGCAATTGTTTTAACCCGTTAATTAAATGAGTACAAATTCCCCGCAATTTTTAGCTTTTGCGACTGAAAAGGAGAAGAATTCTTCAGTAAGTTTTAAGTCGTTATTTGCTAAGTATATTTATAACTGGCCAGTTATGGTAGCAACTATCATAATAATGCTGATTTTGGCTTTTTTTTATATCCAGATTACAGATCCGGTTTATCAAATTAAAGCAACCCTCCTGGTTAATACGGATAAAGTGGCCGATAAACCGCAGCAAAGCCAATCAGTACTTGATAAGATAGACTTACCAAATACTTCGGATGTTGTTGAAAATGAACTTGCCAAGTTGAAATCGGCAAAATTAATCAACCAGGTTATAAATGATCTGCAGCTTAGCGTAAGCTATAAAAAAAAAGAAGGGCTGTTTTATAAAGATCTGTATTCCAGTTTACCATTTAAAATAGCGGTCATTAAGTCAAACCAGGATTTTAAAACTAAAATTAACATCCGGGTAAAGGACAATAAAACCTTTTTAATGCAAACAGATGGCGAATATAAGGAGTACTCTTTCACCGATATTATGCATACAACTATCGGTACCTGGAAGTTAACACCTACCGATGATCTATCAGCGTTTAAAGGCTCAACTATAAGTATAATGCAGCTTGATCCTGATAAATTAACCGATTATTACCAAAAAAGTATCGACGCGAGTTTAGAAGATAAACTGGCAACTGCTGTTGATCTTTCTTTTAGTACTACCGACAAGCAAAAAGGGAAAGATATTATTAATCGCCTTATTGAAGTATATAATGCCGACGAAATAGAAGATAAAAACAAGGAAACACAAAATACTATTAATTTTATCGACCAGCGATTATCATCATTAACCGGGGAACTTAACAGCGTAGAAAAAAACATTGCAAACTTTAAAAGTTCAAACAGGCTAACTGATATGACGTCGGATGCTAAATTTGAACTTGATAAGTTGCAAACCAACGATAGCCGTTTAAATGAAATTAATGTTCAGCTGAGTGTAATTAATGGCATTGAGCAATACGTTAACTCGGCAGGAAACGGCGACAAGGCTCCGGCCATTATTGGCATCAATGACCCTTCCCTGGTTAGCTCGGTTGAGAAACTTTCCCAGTTACAATTACGGCACGATCAGTTGCTGGCTACTACACCAGAAACAAATCCTGACTTTGAAGAAATAAATTCCCAGATAAAAACAACTAAAGCCGCAATAAAAGATAATGTCAAAAATATAAAATCTTCATTATTGAATGCCCACACAAAACTCCAATCATTAAGTTCAAACTCCGAGTCCTCTATATCAAATTTACCCGGACAAGAAAGGCAGTTCATTAGCATTAAAAGGCAGCAGTCTATAAAAGAGAATTTGTATGTATACCTACTTCAGAAGCGTGAAGAAGTTTCATTGAGTTATGCCTCAACAGTATCAAATTACCGGGTGCTTGACGGCGCCCATGCACTGCCCTCAAAATGGCCAAATAATAAAGTTATCTATTTGGTGGCATTTATATTAGGTATTTTATTGCCTGCAATTGGCATTTACATAGTACATGTATTAAAAGGAATAGTTTTAGACCCGCAAGATGTTGAAACCGTGCTTAATGCTCCTGTTTTTGGCGAAATAGCTTTTGATGGTAATGCTAAAGGCATAAAGTCACAAAATGGTTTGTTAATTGAACAGTTCAGAAGTCTAAGGACTCAGTTACATAGTATATTTTTACCTACCAACTCATCGAATGTAACCCTTGTAACGTCAAGCGTATCAAATGAAGGTAAAAGCTTTATCGCCAGTAATATCGCGTTGGCGTTGGCCAGCGCAGGAAAAAAAACGGTGATATTGGAATTGGATTTAAGGAGGGCTACTATCAAAGACGTTTTTAATTTATCAAAAAAACACCCTGGCATTTCAGATTATTTAAATGAGAAAACAACTTTCGGAAAAACTATTCAGCCATCTGGGGCTAACCCATTATTAGACGTTATAGGTAGTGGCTCCTATGTATCCAATCCAATTGAATTGTTAGAGAATGGCAAACTGGCTGTGCTAATTGCCGAACTGAAGAAAAACTATGATAATATAGTTATCGACAGTCCGCCCGTTCACCTGGTTGCCGATGCTTATGTGATAGCCCGGGAGTGTGATGTAACCCTGTATGTAGTAAGGCAGGGAATAACGCGGAAAAGTGAGTTGAAATTTATTAAAGGCCTTGTAAAGGAAAACAAATTACCCAATTTACAGGTGGTATTTAACGGCGTAAATGTGAAGAAATTTGGATATGGCTATGAGTACGAGACTTCTTATTATAAGACAATCCTACCGTCTGAATAAAATTAATAATAGCTGGAAACCCGACGCCGAACCATTGAGCCAACAGCCATTGACTATTATAAAATGAAAAAATTATTTGTTTGTTCGGAATTTTACGCCGGATTATTACCTTTTGCAGTAAACATTGTAAATGCCCTGCGCGACAATGATAGCTATGGCATATTTATTTGTACTGCAAAATGCGATTATAGAAAGGCCATTATCCCTAACGGGGATAACTATGTTTTTTTAGATTTTCCCGAAGGCAAGATTAACGGTTTATTACATAATATATACCCCAGGCAATTACTAAAAGCAATTGATGAGGTGTGTAAAGCCAACAAAATTGATGTTATTCACCTTTTAACCGAAGATTCTTCACTGGCTTTACATGTAAAAAAACTAAAAAGATTGGCTAAGGTCTATTATACCGTTCACGACCTTTTTTTTCATGAAAAGGTTTATAAAAATGCCCTTAGCTGGTTATTGAGAACGGTACTTGTAAAGATGAGGGTCACCCATTTAATAAAGCACACTGATAATCTGGTAACATGCAGTGTATCCCAATATGAGTGGATGTTGAAATCGTTCAAAAAAAAGCAATTATACTATCATAACTTTCCAACGCTTGTTACAGATAGTATAAAATCTGGCGAAGCTACCGTCCCCGAATTAGCCGGCGTAAATAATTACATTTTATTTTTTGGGCAGATAGAACAATATAAAGGGATAGCATTTTTATATAATGCTTATATTAACAATACTCGTGATGGGTTAATACAGCCATTGGTAATTGCTGGAAAAGGTCATATCTATTTCGAAAGGGACTTAACAAAGGAACAAAATGTATTTTTTGTTAACAGGTATATAGATGACGAAGAAATTAGGAATTTATTTATCAACGCCTTTTGCGTGGTTTTTCCATACATTTCAGGTACACAATCTGGGATTTTATCAATACCATATTATTTCAAGGTTCCATCCCTGGTTTCTGATATTGCTTTTTTTAAAGAATTTATAGTAGATAATATAACAAGCATTAGTTTCAGCAATAATGACCCGGAAGCCCTTATACAAATTATTTTGGACCTGGAAAAAAGAGATATTGAAAAGATTAAAGCTGAGGGGACGTCATACTACCTGCAAGTTTACGATCAGGATGTGCTTAAGCAGCAACTCTTAACAGCTTATACAGGTAGCACAATACCGCAGAAGAAATTATTCAATTAAAATTTATTGATCTATTATGGAAAGCTTTTTTATTACAGGAAAACATTTGGATGATTGTGTGGGCGTTTTTGTGAGCGCTTACAACGCTCCCCCGTGGAACTGCCATTGGACTATAGAGAAAGCAAATCAATATTTGTCTGAACTTGTTACCAATGCCGATTTCGTTGGCCTTATAGTATATGAAAATAACAACGCCGTTGGAGCCATTTTAGGACATAAAAAAACATGGTGGACTAATCAGCAATTAGTTGTTGATGAATTATTTGTTTCAACAGCGTTTCAGAAAAGCGGGTACGGAAAGCAGTTATTAACGTTGTTTGAAGACTACGCCATCAAAAATCAGATTGAATTGCTGGGTTTAATGACTAACAAGTACCTGCCGGTATTCGATTTTTACGAACGTATGGATTATGTTGCGGCAGATCAATACGTTTTTATGTTTAAACAGCTATCTGTTTAATTAAAAAAGATGATTAATTAATCTTTAACAATTGTAGCACTGTTTTTGCATTTGTTTGACGAAATTAATATATGGAGCAAACTCGTACTAACTTAATCAGATCACTAAATCCTCTTGTCGATTATTTGCTTCTGAATTTTTCGTTAATAACAGTCTATAACCTATTTCATAACGGTTATTTAAATTGGGCAGGCGATAAAAGTTATGTACATGTTATCCTTATTTTTAATCTTGTTTGGTTACTGGCTACCAACATTATTCGTTTATACAGTATAACAGCATTCGGTTATATTTATAAAAAATCATTTAAAGCATATTTCCTATATGTTTTTCTGGTATCCTACATTGTCATGTACTTGAACAATATCGCTTCATACAATACAAACAGTCAGTATTTGTTAGCGTCAATGTGTTTATATGGAGTATTGTTAGGACTGTGGAAAATCAGTTTGGTAAAAACCGTAGCCCATTTAAATGTTTTTCGTCAGCCATTAAGAACTGCAATAATAGTTGGCGGTAGCCACACCGGAATTGAACTTTACAATCGTTTTAAAAACGATTCTAGTTTAGGCTACCAAATATTGGGAATTTTTCATGACAGTCCCTTAGAAGAAACAGTAAAAGAGTTACATCTTGGCCGTATTGCAGATTGCATAAATTTTTCGCGTAAGAATAGCGTTGCAGAAATTTTTTGCACGCTTCCCTTTTCCCAGAAACATATTATCGAAAAATTGATTAAAGAATCGGACAAAAATATGATTAGGTTTAAATTAGTGCCGGAGCATTACGCATTTTTACAGGGTACCTTATTAGAACAAAGTTTAAACAGAACTAATGCATATGCTATAAGGGTTGAACCGCTTGAAAATTTAGTAAACCGGCTGGTGAAACGTGTGTTTGACATCGCATTTTCATTATTCGTAATTATATTTATTCTAAGCTGGCTATATCCTATCATTTATTTACTGATAAAACTGGAGTCAGAAGGTTCGGCCATTTTTGTACAACCCAGGTCAGGCAGAGATAATGTTCCTTTTAATTGTTATAAGTTTAGAAGTATGCGGATCAACAATGATGCAAATTCGTCACAAGCCACCAAAGGAGATGCAAGGGTAACTAAAATTGGTGCGTTCCTGAGAAAGTCGAGCTTAGATGAAATGCCGCAATTTTTTAATGTATTAATTGGGAATATGTCGGTGGTGGGGCCGAGGCCACACATGTTAAACCATACAGAACAATACTCTAATTTGATAGATCAATTTATGGTGCGCCACTTTATAAAACCGGGCATTACTGGGTGGGCCCAGATCAATGGGCATCGCGGCGAAACAAAATTGGTGGAAGATATGAAGGCACGTGTTGAAGCTGACGTGTGGTATATGGAGAACTGGCGCTTTAACCTTGATATAAAAATCATCTTTTCTACATTTCTTAAAACAATAGGGGGAGATAAATATGCCTATTAGTACAATTTCTACATAGTTTCAATAACGTGTTTTTATTGCGCTATCGAATTATTGTTTAATAAGTAGGTTGTCGATAACAGAGATCAATTTATCGACGTCAAACGGCTTAGGGACGTAAGCATCATAACTGAAATTCCCCAGTGATATCGCCATTTTATGATAGGCTGATATCAATATTACCGGTAGTTGGCGGGTAGCTTCCTGGCTTTTGAGGAGGTTGCAAATCTGGCCGCCATTTAATCCCGGCATCATATAATCTGTTATCACCAGGTCGGGCTTATATTTCTCAACGGTTTTAAAAATATCATGTGTTTCGGAAACTCCGCTTACTGTAAAATTGCTGAAGCGTAATGCAAGTTCGAGTACGTTTAAAATATCGGCATCGTCTTCAATAATTAAAATATGTTTTGGCATAAATATCGCGAAAATTAGGTAGTAAAAATAGATTTGAGCTTGTCTAGTCCGATTGGTTTGGACAAAAAATCAGAAACAAGTGGGTTCTCAATGGAATCCTGGATTTCATTCTTATCAATTGTGGAGGATAGTACAAACAGCTTACTTCTTTTTTCAGGCGTAATCGCTAATTCCGCGAATTCCTTTAGGAATTGCCAACCATCCATAACCGGCATCCTTAAGTCGAGAAAAATATAATCAGGCATCAATGAAGATGAATTATCCGTAAGTAATCTTAGTTTTTCAATCGCCCTTTGGCCATTAGCACATGTGTCAATGGTGGGGTTTGGAAGTAAGCGCTGAAGCACCATTTTAAAGATTATGTTATCAAGTTCAACATCATCGATAAGCATGATCGTGGGCTGTGGTTCGTTCAAATTCATTAACTTTTAAACACTTAAATTACTTTATTGTTTAATATATCGCACGATAGTAAATGGTGGATGCTTTGATAGATCGGGGGAGAGGACTCCTCTTTACAGGCCCGGACACATTGAAGAAGCTTTAGGTATTCCAGGATATTGAACTATAAATCGTAGCTAACAATCAATAAACTAATTGTTAGATATTTTATTGACTGTTAGGATGGAAAATAACTTAAAATTTGAAAATGCCTGACTACCTCCATTATGGGGACAGTACCACTTTCTTTTTAACCCTGAGCTTTTTAGCCAACCGGTTCTGTTTAAAATCTTCATCACCAAGGATAATTCCCCAGGATTTCAGACTTTCTACACGGTCGAAGATGATCTTAAGGACAGCTATTACCGGAATAGACAGGAACATACCGGGTATCCCCCAAACCATTTCGCCAATAATCACACCTAATACTGTGATTAGGGCATTGATCCTGACTTTAGATCCAACAACTACCGGTAATAAAATATTGCTGTCGATAAGATGGGTTACAACCAGGGTGATCATTACATAGATCACGGTGCTTTGGGGTCCGGTAGCGAGTGTTACGGCAGCACTGATCACCAGCGCTGTGAAAATACCGATATACGGAATGATATTGAATAAGGCAGTAATGAGGCCGAGCAAAATGGCATATTTTACACCCAGCAGCATAAAAGCCCCACTGACTACGATGGCGATAATAGCCATTTCGATCAGCAGGCCGATAATATATTTGCGGATAATATACTGGACGTTTTCGATGATGTCATGCACCAACTTTTTATTGTCCTCCTGAAAAACGGACTCAAAGAACCGCATAATAAGTTTGCGGTACAGTAAAAAGAAGAATGTATAAATAAAGGTAAAGACCAGAAACAGCAAGATTGACGATAAGGATAGGAGGGTGGCGCCCACCACCGATCCGCCGGAAGCGACCACTTTGTTAGTGGTATTGGCTACAAAGGTCAGTTGCTTGTGCTTGGTTACATGGAAGCTGGAACGAATCCAACCCATAATGTCATCTTGTGATTTGTGCAACTGATCCTGGAACTGTGGCCAATCGCTGGCTAAATTAGATATTTGTGAACCGATCACATATACCAACCCACCGATACAAGCCAAAAGACAAAGCACTGCTAACATCGAAGCTGCACTTCGCGGCAGATGCAGTTTATTTTCCAGCCAGGCAGCATACGGCAATAACAGGATCGAGAATAAGCAGGAAAAAATGATGGGAGACAGGATCTCTTTGGCAACGATTACGATATAAACTATCGCGATCAGGCTAAACAAAACCGAAGCCAGTTTCAGGTAAAACGGCAGTCCCTTAAATTGTTGAATATCCATAAGCGTGATAGGGGATTATTGGTTTTTACCCCGAAACATGGAGATGATCCAGATAATGATAGCAATTACAACAACTACGGCGATCACGCCAACAACGGCGCCTGCTTTGAATATGCCGCCAATTATTGTGCAGCTATTGAGACAGGTTAGTAATAACAGCAATAAGAATGATGGGTAAGTTTTTTTCATTTTAATTATTTCTTAAAGGTAATGTAATCAGATTATCCGAAGGCGACCTGGTTACTTTAGTTAGGTAACTATAAACACTAAGCAGGCACTTTATCCTTCTTTTGCCTTTCCCAAAAACGGTGCTGGGCAATAGCATGTATGAAATCTTTAGGTGTTTTGCCCATGATGACGCCCGAAGGGTTCTGTAAAAATCCTGCTTTAGTATATTTTGCCATCGATTCATAAACCTGGAATACACCGTATGCTTCTGAACCACGAGCGTGTACAATCCTTTCCGGAATACGTTCGTGGTAAAAGTGGGTGATTTTTTCTCTAAGAATAAAATCTTCCAGTAAGGTTGCGCCGCGTTTTCCGGCTTTTAAAGAATTATTATCGTCGTTAATCTTTAGTCCTTGGTCGGTAGTCATGAACTCGCCGTTACTGGTCTCTTTGTCACTGTTCAAGTCTTCGAGTTTTCTGTTTGAATTTTCGAGAGGAGCCGGTGTTTTTGCCATTTTGGTTCTATTGGTGAGAATACAAATAACCTTTGGCAATCCCCTTTGTTTCATTATATGGAAATAATTTAACTAATGCGCTTTTAAATTAATAAGTTAATTGCATCTAAGTTACCTTGTTGGATAGGCAGGTCAAGCACCGATAGCCCACCTTTATCCAGCAAGTGTTTGTCAGCACCATTGTTTGTTGAATAAATTTTATCTCCTAAGAAGCAGCTGATAGTGTTTTTGTTTTTTTTGTTAGGTTAAATAGTTTTCAAATATTTATTGCTTCCGCTCCTTTGCTTGCAAACAAAACCCTTAAAAATGGTACAGAAAAAACATTTGAGCGTTTCTCCAATTGAACAAACGCGACTACAGGAAGCTTGGTCGTATTTGTAAACCAACCCATCATGTCCCAACGATTCAAAAGACTGATCCGCTTCACTACACAGAAAAATACGCTCAAAAAGTAAATAGAAGGCTATCAACGGGCCTGCTGGATTATGAGGAAAGGTTTTTCATGTATCCTTCGAAATGCAATCAAGCCTTTAACGCTTGATTGATAAGATTCAATGCTTTTTGGCACCGCCACTTTAAATCAGAATCAGGTGTTCGACAGCGATTTATACTATAAAGATGGCATCTATTGAACACACACAATGATGAATGTGTTCGAACGTAATGAATTGATAATAAGGAAAAAAGGCTTATTAATATATGAAAAAAAAGGGGATAATCAAATGATTATCCCCTTAAGTGGAGTAGGTGGGGGGCAGGTCGAACACTTAATTCCTCTTTTACTGTTGATTAGTGAATTGAAAATCAATTAGTTATATTTTATATTTAGTGAGATTTGTATACTTATCTAACTATTTTCTTTACTAATTAATCGTTACCATTTGTAATTTTATAAAAAACTGCACCGCAAAAATGTTCGATTGTCGAACACCTGTTGATTTACAATTAGTTAGGTTTTTAAGATAGGTAAATTGTTGATTTTCAATAGTATATATTGATCCTAATTTGAACCTGGCATGTTGCAAATAAAGACATCAAATCCAATTCAGAATTAATTTATCATCTCGGATAAGTATATTTAGATATTACCCTTAGCAATAAGGGTATTCTTATTTGCTTGATCTGCGCAAATAGGTTGCGCAGGATGAATATTATTTTGTATCATGTCAGCTACAATTAACAATAAGCATATACCTTTATCAATGACCTTATCACAAAAAAATAATGGTTTTTTAGACAAAGGAGATTTTGCATGGGCCAGAAACGCTGTAAAATCAGAACTCACTAAACTGGATAACTTAGCAGGCAATTTAAAGATCACAAAGCAAACTTTATGGCCATCTTATAGATATCGGCAGCAGTTTCTATTATAACATCCTTAGCATTTTTATCTGTTCGCATGCCCTTAAACGAGGCCTGGCGAATACGCCTTCACTGGTCACCTCAGCAAATTCTACTTCGCAGACAAGTTCTGGTTTTAACCAGGTTGGTTTAACACCCATTCTTTTTGGACGAAAGCGTGTGGGCTTGTCAACATCAACTTCATAGTCAAACGGGCTTTCATCCGTAATGAGCGACTTAAATTGTACCATCATTTCTTTTTGCAGTTTGTCTGAAAAGACGGTGCCGACCCTGCTCACAAATTGCAATTCTTTGCCTTTGTAAACGCCGAGCACCAAGGCGCTGAATGATTTGCTGCTTCCTTCATTTTTGGTAAAGCCCGCAATGACAACTTCCTGCCTGCGCTGTACTTTAACTTTGAGCCATTTTTTACTGCGCAGGTCGGAGGTATAAACGCTGTCCGCTTTTTTCACGATAATGCCTTCCAGCCCCATTTTCTCAGCAGCCGCGAAAAAGTCAATACTGTTCGCATCAAACACTTTGCTTTGGCGAATATGATCGTTATCGGTTGGAATTATATCTTTCAGGATCGCTTGCCGTTCAATCAGGGGGAGGCCCATCAGGTTTTTCGCCTCATACCACAAAATATCAAAGATGTAGTACACGAGGTTACCGTCAACTTCGCTGCGCCAGTTCTGCATCGCCCCGAAATCGGAAATACCTTTTCCGTTTAACACGAGAAGCTCTCCGTCGAGTACGGCGTTTATGCCCCATTTCTTCATTGCATCATTGATCGGATAATATTTTTCAAAAGGGAGGTTATTGCGGGAGATCAGCTGTGCGCCTTCGTTTTTATCGAGAACGGCTACCGCCCGGTAACCATCCCATTTTACTTCAAACAACCAGCCCGGTTCATCAAACGGTTCATCCACTAAGGTGGCCTTCATCGGTTTGATGTTTGCCGGCACTTTAGATTTGGGCGCGGCTTTCAGGATAGCTTTTACATCGATATCCGGTGCATCTTCCGTTTCTATATCTTCCGCCAATTCTTCATCGGGCAACACATCTTCTTCATGTCCGTTCTGCCATACTTTTTCACTGGTTTTTTCCATCGTTTCAATGGTCTTCCCGGAAAGCACGGATTTATCCATTTTGGTAACGTCGTCACTGGTGGCAAACTCATCCATATGTTTGATCATGAGCCAGCCATTTTCTCCCATGCCATGTGTTTTAACCATGGCAAATTCACCATTGAGTTTTTCACCGTACAGTTTGATCTTTAGCTGTCCGGAAGCAAGTTGTTTAAGCAAGTGTTTTTCCTGGGCTTTTTTACCCTTGATTGGCTCTATCGGTTCATAGGTGCCTTCGTCCCAAACGATGACCGTCCCTGCACCATATTCTCCTTTCGGAATTATGCCTTCAAAGTTTAAGTAATCGAAGGGATGATCTTCTACCATCATCGCCAAATGCTTGACTTTAGGATCAAGGGTAGGGCCTTTAGGCACCGCCCAGCTTTTTAATACGCCATTCATTTCCAGACGGAAATCATAATGCAGCCTGGAGACATCATGCTTTTGCACGACAAAAATCAGATGATCCTTGTCTTTGCTCTTCCCAGCTTTCGGCTCGGCGGTCTTTTTAAAATCCCGCTTTTTGGCGTATTCGGTCAGGCCCATAATGTTATTTTTTTAACTCACGCCTTACGTCCGGCGCGGCATTTCCGACAATCAATACAGCCGCTTTTACTTTATCCTGGGAAACATTGAATTCACTCGCCCAAAGTTCCAGTGCATAGACATCATCGATGTCAATCGTTCGGGTATCCTGTATATTAGCCTTGATTTTTCTGTTCATATGCTGAGTTAATTTCAGGGACATTAAAATCCCTCGCAGGGCTTTTGCTATTTCTTTCCTTCGAGTTTCTTTTCAAGCGCAGCTCGTTTATTACTACCAGTAGCCTTTTTAGCCTCTTCTACTGTTTTAGGTGAAGTTCCTTCTTTCTTAGCTTCGTGTTTTAATTCATGTGGCTGTTCCTATACGGAAGCTTTTTCCACCTTTGCGCCTTTTGTTGCCATAGGATATGTTTTTAGATGAACCTGATTAACAATGTGTTTTAAGGATAGTTTTAATCAATGGGTAAACAATTATCATTTTAAAATAATTACAACCAATTGTACTGGGGGGGGCTGAAATTAAAATATTCCTTTAAAGAATTAATATTTTCTTTATAAATTAAATATTCTCTTTTAAGATTTGATAATCTGATATTTATAATCTAAATTTATAGAACCATAGCCCGGGTCTATAAATTTAATCTCGGTATATATGGCGGCAAATTTCTACCCGGATGGCGATTACAACTACAGTTGCAAATTAAACTGAGGGAACAGACACATAAAAGGCTAAAAAGAATATGAATACCTTTTGTGTATTTACAAATGGCTCTGGTGTTAATGTGACCCCAAAAGTACAAATTCCGAATTCTTTTATTGAAGATGCAAAGAAGATTGTAGCATTGAAATATAAGTACATGAGCATCAATCCCTAATGATGTTTAAAATCAAATATATTGGACTTTTTTTCGATCAAAGCCATTCTGGCCACTAATTACTAATACTATCTATTAGCTACCACATCATTGACAGTTGGATACAATTTACGCAGCAATAAGCATGTAAATAACTCTTACGAAAATAAAAACAAATTCTTTCACCTTTAAAACTTTCAAAATGGAAAATTCAACTAAGCTCACATCCACCAGCTGGATATTGCTTGCGGGCATTTGCCTTTTTTTTCTGTCTGGTTGTAAAAAAGAAAAAGGACCAAAAGATTACCCCGGCCATCTCAATCAAACCAATAC